>PHCQ01000010.1 GCA_002840835.1 Betaproteobacteria bacterium HGW-Betaproteobacteria-16
ACCGCACCGGCTTCTTGATCTTGTAGGCGAATTCGCCCGCCAGCAGCACCCAGGCGCCGTGCGTTTCCATCAGCGCCACTTCCTCCACCTTGTGCGGAAAGCGGGCCGGGTCCAGCAGGGCGTTGATCAGTGGGGGCAGGTCGTTTGTGGGAGGCATGCAGAGCACTGTACGGGAGCCGGGGCCCGGAGGGGCATGACTTGTGTCAGTCCGCCCACAAAAGCACGGGAAATCCCTTTGTCTCAGGCGCCGTCGCACAGGTTTTTTGCCTCAGTGAACCTGCATGACACCCATGTCAAACCAGTACAAGCGCCGCGCGGCGTTGTTCCCTACCATCGGCGCGCCGACCCACCCCCCATTCGATTTGCCGCCCAAGCAGCGGCAGACAGGCCTCAACCGGTCGGCATCCTTCCACCCCTCAGGAGACAAGCCTCATGAACACCACACCGACCCTTCGCCGGTTCGCCCGCATCCGCAGCTTCGCCGTCGCACTGCCCCTGGCCGCCCTGGCCTGCGCCGCGCAGGCCCAGACCAGCCCACCCACCTCCGCATCGCTCAACGCCACGGCAGGCCCGCTCTCGGTGAGCACGTCGTCGGTGTCTTCCTGGGCAGCGCGCGGCTTTGGTGGCGGCACCATCTACTACCCCAATGCCACCGGCCGCTACGGCGTGGTGGCCATCAGCCCCGGCTACACCGCCCGCCAGTCCAGCATCGCCTGGCTGGGCCGCCGCCTGGCCACGCACGGCTTTGTGGTCATCACCATCGACACCAATTCCACGCTGGACCAGCCCCCCAGCCGCGCCACCCAGCTCATGGCCGCGCTGAACCATGTGGTCAACAACGCCAATGCCACCGTGCGCAGCCGCGTAGATGCGAGCAAGCTTGCCGTGGCCGGGCATTCCATGGGCGGTGGCGGCTCGCTGATTGCGGCTGAGAACAATCCCAGCCTCAAGGCGGCCTACCCACTCACGCCCTGGAGCGTGTCCAAGAACTACAGCTCGGTGCGCGTGCCCACCATGATCATCGGTGCCGACGGTGACTCCATTGCCTCGGTTTCCACGCATTCGCGGCTGTTCTACAACAGCCTGTCGTCCAATGTGTCCAAGGCCTATGGCGAGCTGAACAATGCCAGCCACTTCACGCCCAACTACACCAACACCCCCATTGGCCGCTATGCGGTGACCTGGATGAAGCGCTTCGTGGACAACGACACCCGCTACTCGCCCTTCCTTTGCGGCGCACCGCACGACAGCTACGCCACCCGCACGGTGTTCGACCGCTACGAAGACAACTGCGCCTATTGACCGGGAGCCGCCATGCAACCAGACGACCATCGCCTGAAGGCCCTGCTGGGGCAGGGGCACAAAGTGTCTGAACAGCGCCCGTCTGCATGGCGCAGCCCCATGCGGTGGGGCGTGGCGGTGGTCGTTGCCGTGGCGGCCGCGTACGGGGCCCTGTGGCTGCGCGACGATGCCTCCCCGGCGGCCGGTGACACGGCCTCCGCAGCTGCTGCCGACAAGAACGCGCTGCGCTGGTGGAGCCATCCCAGCCTGGGAACCCACGAGGCCCCCAAGGCAGAGGAACCACCCGTGGCAGAGGCGCCTGCACCCGCCCCGCCGGCATCCCCGGCAGGCAAGCCCGGCCTGTTCCAGCTCGATGCCGCCGGGCAACTGGCGCTGGACGAGCGCACCCGCCTGGGCGTGGAATCGCTGGTGGCATTGACGGCACCCGAGCAGATGCACAGCGCACTGGAAGACCACGTGAAAGGCCTGCCACCGGAAGCCGCGGCCGCCGCGCGCCAGTTCGTGGACCAGTACGTGGGCTATGTGGACGCGCAGCGGAGCACCTACCCCCCGGGCCGGGCACCGCTGGTGCCTGAAGAAGGCCTGGCCGAACTGGCAGGCTTGCAGGCCCTGCGCGAGTCGTACTTTGGCCGCGAGGCGGCACAGCGCATGTTTGGTGATGAAGACGCGGTGGCCAAGCGCCTGCTGGAACTGATGCGGGAAGACCCGGTGCCCGACGCGCCCATGGAAATCAAGGCCATGCGCGCTCAGGCGCGCTACGATGCCGAACGCGAAGGCGGTGGAGCCGGAGACAACGTGCTCACGCGATAGCGCCGTTCCGAAGGGTGTGGGCCATTCGGCGCGTTGAAAGGGAGGCCCACGGACACGACAAGGGAGCCCGCATGACAGCGATGCCGCCGAGTTCGAACGTCCCGCCCATCCAGGGCGGCCCCGCACACGGTGCGTCTGACGGCGCCCGCGCGCGCCTGCAAGGCGACAGCTTCACCTACGTTTGTCCCGGCCTTGAAAGCCGGTCCTGCAGACACGCGGTCACGCTGCTGCACACGCTTGACGCTTCCATGGAGCTGGAAGTGGCCACCGAGCAAGGCACCACGCGCGGCCAGTTGGTGATGGTGGCACCGCTGGTGCCCCGCGTGCTGCGAGCCGGTGATGTGCCCTTCGTGATGGTGGACCTGGAACCCTCGCACCCACACTACCGCCGCTTCCGCAGCGCCGAACCACCGGCAGGCGCCCTGTGCCTGGACCATCTGCAACTCACCGCCCTGCGCGACATCGGCAACCAGTTCTTGCACCTTAGGCTCACCGGCCGCGCACTGGACAAGGCCGTGCGCGAAGCCGTGACCCAGCTGGCCCTGGCCTTCCCACAACCGCCCGAAATGGACGAACGAGTGCGCTGGATGATGAACGCCATCGACCAGGAACCCTCGCGCAGCTTGTGCGACCTGGCCGAAGAACTCTCGCTGTCCATCGAACACGCCTCGCGTCTGTTTACCAGCCACGTGGGCGTGTGCCTGCGCACCTACAGCCTGTCCAACAAGATCCGCTACGCCGCTCGCTACATGGGCCGCGGCCATTCGCTCACCGAAGTGGCACAGATGGCCGGGTTCGTCGATTCGGCCCACTTTGCGAAGGTGTGGACGCGCTGCTATGGGCGCCCGCCGTCGGCCTACTTTCCTGCGGAGAAGACGCGCATGGACGAGGCGAATCTGCCAGGGTGGATTCAGCCGCCGGTGGAATAGGGGACCCTCTCAGATTGGGTCGGCACCGTATCGGTCAAGGACGGTGCCCACCAGCGGAGCCGCTCCCACCTCCATGAGGTTGAAGTAGGCGGCACAGGCAGGCGAAGCACCGGCCTGGGACATCGCTGTTTGGGCAGCCTCATGGTTTTGCCACATCACCACGTCGGCATAGCGCCCTTCAGACAGGCGCACCGTGTGGCGCCAGACGAAGCCGGGCCGCTGGTCAAGGAACGCGGTTTGCATCTCGGCGGAAACCTGACGCATCTGCTGCTCACTGACGCCGGGTTTGAGGGCGAATTCTGCCCATTCGATGGTGGATGTCATGTTGACTCCTGTTGGTTGAACACGCAGAGGATGTTCGGCCCATCCATGACACAAGATGGCAGCAATCATGCGTACCATGCCAGCATGTCTTCTGCTTCAGCCATGGTTCAACTTGAACGCCTGGATGCGCTGGCTGCGCGGCTGGCCACGGGTGGCTCGCACACCGTGGCAGAGCTTGCGGCCGGGCTGGGGGTGAGCCCGCGCACGCTCGCGCGTGACCTGCAATTGCTGCGCCAGCGCGGCGCCGTGATCGACAGCGAGAGCGGTCCGGGCGGTGGCGTGAGACTTTCAAGGGCGTCACCCAGCCTGGCACCGCTGAGCCTGCGGGAGTCGCAGGCCATTGAATTGCTGCTGGCGATGGCGGCCAGCGAGGCGCTGGGCTTGTCGCTGACGGGCGAACTCGCCGGTGTGCGGGCGCAACTGGCTCGGGCCTTTGCGCCGGCAGACCGCACGCGCATCGGCGCACTGCGACAGCGCATCCGCGTCGGCACCCCGGTGTCGGCCCAGGTGCAGCAGACCCGTCTGCCTGAACGCCCGCGCGTGCGGCGTGCTGTGCACACCGCTCTGGTGAGGTACCTGCGGCTGAAGCTGGCCTACACGGCCGGTGATGGGCGCCGCAGTCAGCGGCAAGTGGAGGCGCACGCGCTGCTCATGGCGTGGCCGTTCTGGTACCTGCTGACCTGGGACATGGAGCGCCAGGCGGTGCGCACCTTCCGCCTGGACCGGATCGAGAGCGCTGAAGTTGCGCCGGAGCATTTCCGCCCCATGCCGTTGCAGGTGTTCTGGGATCACTGCGAAGGCGTTGGCATCGCTCTTTGAGGGACTTCATGCCACCCCTGGACAGTTCAGGCGAATGCCGGAGAATGCCACCATCCTTTCCCGGCGCTTGATCGCCAGAACGCAAGTGAAAACAAGCAAGAACCTCCACCGCGGCTTCTCACTGATCGAACTGATGGTCGTGGTTGCCATCATTGCCATCCTCGCGCTGATGGCCGTGCCCAGACTGTCAGGCAAATACATCCGCGAACACATCGTCGAAGCCATGCCGCTGGCGAACATCGCTAAAGCCCCGGTGGCCGCCGCCTGGGCCACCACCCAGACCCTGCCTGAAGACAACGAAAGCGCGGGTCTGCCGGCGGCCGACAAGATGGTCAACAACGTGGTGAAGTCGATGACGGTGGAAAAGGGTGCCATCCACATCCTGTTCGGCAACCGCGCCAACGGCGCCCTGCAGGGCAAGACGCTGACACTGCGCCCCGCCGTGGTGGAAGATGAACCCGTGGTGCCGGTAACCTGGGTTTGTGGCCATGCGAAGGCGCCTGAGAAGATGGCGGCGATGGGGGCTGACAGGACTGATATTGCCAAAGCTCACTTACCGGTCAACTGTCGTTAGCAGGCTGCTGGGCTTGAGGGCGTGCGCCTCCATCTGATCGGTGCAGCGCTTTTAGGGACCGGCGATGAGTAGATTTTGATTCTCACGTTGGTTGACGACACTGCGTGAGCTTACTTCCAAGTAGTCCAATTTTGGCGGAATTGCTTCATTTAATTGAATGTTCTACCTGCCTTAGACGGTGATACGCACATTTTGCGTCATGGGCGTCGTCACTCTGTTCAATGGTACGAACGATATCTCGGATTACAACCATCTTCCATACGATGCCCAAGTCTGACTCTTTATTGATCCTTCCGCTGTAAATGCCAACATAGTCGATCATTTCCTTCTTGGCGGAATAAAGTTTACCTTTGTGTGAAACCACGTCGCCTGGCAAAAATCGACCAATAACTAAAGAACCAGATTGACCCTTCCGAGCTCTACAATCAATCAGGAATGCGGGAAGCCCATTGAATTCCTTGTCTGGCTCACTAGCAATGTGGCCTGTTGACCACGTTGCAAAATTGCCATTCATTCCAAAAGGAAATCCTATAACATGAACAACGCCAGCTACCCTGGGTTTGTTCCAGCTTTCCTGAATATTCGCGTATTGGTGAATTGTTTTATCAAGTTCAGATATAAGAATTCCAACGACATCTACTTTGTCTCCAAGGACCGGGTGTTCAATCCAAACTGGAGTTTCGAGGGGTTGCTTATTAAGCTCAAACCCATACCAGACGGGCTCGTGTGAGCCAATAATCTGAAATCTTGCGTGGTTTGGTATTCCGCAATGAGTAGTATCTAAGGGCGCGCCAGTATTCTGATTCCTGCCGGTAACATTATGCCTATTAGTGATTAAAACGGGGCCTTTGCTGCTTTTTACAAAGAATGCTGTAGCCGAAGCTAGCGATACTTCATTGAAAAACATTTCCAGGTAGACAGGCGTGACAGAAAGAGGGTGAATTTCTCCTTTATATTGTTCTGGAGGAAAGAAGGTTTTCTTGTCTGTCATGGCTATAGCTTTCGCTTGCGAAGATCATTGGGGGACTTGGTTCTTCGGTATGTGTTTATGCTGAGCGTGTACCGAAGCTTGGCCACGTAGGTTTCATCGTGTCCTACTCAAGGGTTCGGAGGTCTCACATACATGGACCCAACGGCAGCCAGCAACGTCAAGCAGAGGTACACCAGAATCCGTGGCCTCACGCCCAGTTGACCGAGCATCTGGCTTGATCGAATGCGATCCTTGAATGCCCATGCCGTAAGCCACAGCCAGGCCGAACCGACCAAAGAGACATACCACAGCGATTCAAAAACAGATTGGAAGGGTTCGATCAGTTCCCCTTTTCTCGCGATGCCGTGGGTACCAAGTAGTAACAGCCAGAATGCCGGCCAAGTGATAAAAAGGAGCCGCTGCGGTATGGACAACTGGTTCCGATTTGGCCCCAGAGCATCCAGCAAGGCCGAAAAATAACCTACCCAGAGCTTTGCTCTTGAATCCATGTGGTTGTTCCTATTTGAACAGTGCTGCAAATTGCAAGCAAGAAACAATGCTTGTACGTGGTAACGCGATTGCTTCTTGCAATCCGAAACCCTTATGGCCCCGCTTCTAGTAGATGCTCTGACGTGTAACCCGGAGATTGGGGTACAAGTAGCCAGATCCGATTGTATGCTTCAGTATTTTCGGATGGCTTTATCGCATGGGTGCTGCGCCATAGGCCGGAACTGGAGTCCATATCGCTATCACGGGATAATCGTTACGAATCGGGCTCCGTGCGAGTGCGAAGATGAGCCCATTTTGAAATCCGTAGCGACAAATATACTGCCACAGCAAGGCCCACAGCATTCACGTATGGATAGCTCTCGGATGAATAGAAAAAGTAGTGGGAAAGATAGCCGGTTAATCCTGATAACGATACTACGGAAATTATGCCGGCCATATTGTGAACCTCTTTTCTGACGAATTCTGGAATCTTCATCTGGCGCCCGCCTTCCATAAATTTTTTAATTAGCTGGAGAAAAATAAATCTTCGATTTAGAATTTGATTGTCATTCCATTGTAAATAATTTCAAATCTGGATGTCGCCTGGCGATGATTGCATGAGCGGCAATCATTTGAAGGGTCCCCGCAGTTAGTCTTTTTTATCGCCTGACTGGACTCAACTGCCAAACACCGCGTCCAGTGCCTGCTGCCCCAGCGGCACTGTTTCCTGATAGAACTCCGTGAACTTGCAGCGGGCACAAATCACCGCTTTGTATTGCGCTGACTCAACGCCGAAAAACGAGCTCAACCAACTGCGGGTGGCGCGGATCTGGTTGATCTGGAAGTGGGTATGGCCGCACTTCATGCAGCAGTATTGGGCGGTAGGTGAGCGCGCTGCCAGTTCATCCTCCAGGGCCTGTGCAACTGGTGCGTAGTGGGCGCGGTTGACTTGGGCCAGCCGCCAGTGTTCTGCGAGTTGGTCGTGAGTAAGTGCCGGAATATCCGCTACGGCCGGAACGGCCCAAGATGGATCGCTCATAAGCCTTTCAACGGGGCGCAAGCCGTTGGCGACAGGAAGGCCGATGCTTCAGGTTGCGTGACAGCACGGGCACTGCGCGCATGCTGCCAGAGCGGCAGGCCGTGCTTGTAGGTGTGGTGGGTGAAGTAGTCCACGATCCTCCCTTTGGTGGTGTTTTTTGCGCTGATTGTGTACGTTCTGTTACGGCTTTGGCAAGTGGCAGCCGGTGGTATGTCAGTTGTGCATCTCCACCGTTCGCAGGCGAGCAGGGTGAACAGCTGCCAGTGTGACAAGCTCGTCGAGCAAGCGCTGTTCTTCAGCCCCTGGCGGATCTGGGATGCGAAAGCAGCGTCGGATCCGTACCAGCGACTAAAGCGGACCACCCTGCAGGCCGATAGAAAAGCTGAACACCAATCAGGGACTCACCATGGACGCAACCATCTCCCCCGCCTTGCTCGTCGACCGCGTGCTTCAGACGCGCAACAACCAGACCACACACGACGCACAAATCGGCCTGCTGAAAAAGGCCATGGACATGCAGGCATCGGCATCCCAGGCGCTGTTGAACGCCGTGACGGGTGATCTACCGCTGGCGAGTGACGGCTCGTTGGGCACGCAGGTCAATACCCTGGTCTGATGCCCTATCTGGGGTGACGGGCCGCTCGGGGCGGAGCGCTGGACATGCGTTTGACCAGATACTTCTTCGATCTGAATATCTGCGAAACGCCATCGATGACCACCCTTCAAATACGCCCTGCCACGCCCGCAGACACCGATCTCATCCTCCAGTTTGTGCGTGAACTGGCCATCTATGAGAAGGCTGAAAGCGAGGTGCTGGCCACACCTGAGCATGTGCAGCGCACGCTGTTCTGCCCCAGCCCCAAGGTGTTCGGCCTGATCTGCCTGGCCGGGGACACGCCGGTGGGGTTTGCGGTGTATTTCTTCAACTACTCCACCTGGCAGGGGCGCCACGGTCTCTACCTGGAAGACCTGTACGTCTCTCCGAAGCACCGCGGCCTGGGCGCAGGCAAGGCATTGCTTCGGCACCTGGCGCAGATTGCGGTGGAGCACGACTGCGGGCGGTTTGAATGGAGCGTGCTGGACTGGAACACGCCCGCCATCGAGTTTTACGACAGCCTGGGTGCGCGGGCTCAGTCTGAGTGGATTCGCTACCGCCTCACGGGGCAGGGGCTGCTGGATCTGGCGCGCGGCTGACGTGCCTTCAATTGCATAGGCTTCTGCAGCAGCGCTTGTGAGGAAAGGTGCGGCAGTGCGCTGCAGCGCTCATCAAACACGCTTGCCATCGAACTGCTGTACCGGAATGGCGGCCAGGTCGATGCCGTCCACACAGCGCAAATTGATCGCCGCCACGGCGTTGCCTTGCGGGTCGGTGGCTTCGCCATAGGGGTGGATGCCGCAGACCGGGCAGAAGCGGTGGCGGATGTGGTGCTGGTTGAAGGTGTAGGTGGCGGCGGCGTCTTCCGGCGTTTTGAGATGCAGGCTGGATCTGGGAACGAACCAGAGCAGGGAACTCCTTCGCAAGCACATGGAGCAGTTGCAGGCGAGGGCACTGTCGATCTCACCCTGGACTTCAAAGGCGATGCGGCCGCAGTGGCAGCTGCCGGTGTGGGTGGGTGCCGGTGTGGTGGTGTTGGTCATGGTGTGGTCTGGGTGGGATGGGAAGTGGTTTCTGAAGCCGTGGCTGCTTGCTCACGACGAACAGGAATCATGGGTTTCGACAAGTTTGAAAACGAAGAAGGCGGCACACACCTTTGGGCGCCAGCTTCACGTAAGGCCTTCAGCGCGACTGCGGTCAGGTGCGTGAGACGGGCCGCGCCCGCACATGCGCCGGCTGCCACGGCCCCCGTGACCAGCAGCATGGCTGCCATGTGAACACCGATGGCCGCCAGCGCCAGGGCGAGCGGCCCCACAGTGGCGGCCTCGCTGGCCGGGCCTGCGTCCAGGCACAGGGGCACCAATGCGGGCACAAGCATGAGCCCGGCACCGTGTGCGCCAGCCATCAAAAAAGAACCCAGCGCGAGGCCTGCGGTGCCGCTGGTCCCACGGCGTGGTGAAGCCTTGCGCCGCCGCAGATGCAAGGCCAAAACCACGAAAAGCAAGGTGGCGACCAGGATCTGAATCGCTGTTCGGTTAAACGACAGCCCGTACACCACGGCCACTGCCACCAGGGCCACTGAGGCGGCGTGGCCCAATGCAATGGGCAGCAGTGCCCACCAGGCCTGTGCCCGGCTGCGCGCGTGCAGTCCCCAGGCGGCGGCGATGGCCCAGCCCGATGCGGGGTTCAGCCCGTGCAGGGCGCCCATGCCGGCCACCACCAGCCAGGGCCACAGGGCTTCTGTTGCGGCTTGCACTGTGAGCCTCGCTGCCTCTCTGACTCGCGGGCGTCAGGCGTGCGAAGCGCAGCACGCGTTGGCCGTGGTCGCTTTGGGCGCCGAATCGTATCGGTCGTGGTGTTTCACCCAGGCCATGGTGAAGGGCAGGGCATCTTCGTCCCGGCCTTTGGCGGTGAGGTCGAGCAGTTGGTAGGTGCCCATCATGGCTTCGACGCCGCGGCCATAGGTGGAGTAGGTGTGGAAGATGGTGCCGCTGGCGTCCTTGACGAAGACGCTCAGGCCGGGTGACTCTGACTCCGTGTAGGGCTGCGTGCTGTAGTTGTAGTGCACTTCACCCCGCGCAGCATCCTGCGGGGTGAAGCTCACGCAGAAGTCAAAGTTGAAGTCGCTGCCGTGTGACGATACCCAGGGAAACTGCCAGCCCATGCGCTGTTTGAATCGCTCGATCTGGGCCAGTGGCGCCCTTGACACCACGCGGACGGCCAGGTCGCGCTGCACCAGATGCGGCAGCATGCCATCGAGGTGGTCGGCCATGAACGAACAGCTGGGGCAACCCTGTTCCCAGTCCGGGCCCAGCATGAAGTGCTGCACCAGCAGCTGGCTGTGGCCGTCGAACAGATCGGCCAGCGTGCGTTGGCCTTGTGGTGTGTCGAACACATAGGTTTTGTCGAGGCGCACCCAGGGCAGGGCGCGGCGTTGGCGGGCGAGTTCGTCGGTCTGCTGGCTCAGGGCTTTTTCTTGCGCCAGCAGCGCCTTGCGCTGGGCGATCCACTGGTCGCGGGGCACCACAGGGTGGTGGGTGAGGGCAGCTTGGGTGAGGGTGGCAGTCATGGCAGGCTCCTTGGCTCATTGAGCCGTTGGGGGTTGGGGGTTGGGGGAAAAGGGGCGCACCGGGGCCTGCCCGCCGGTGAGGCAGGTGGGTCGGTTGCGATGTTTCAGGGGAGGGTGAGAAGGGCAATCAGGCGCGCCGGGGGCGGCGCACGGCGCGCACCTTGCCGCTCATGCCGCCGCCGCAGTACAGCAGGTCGGCCCCGTCAGATTCCAGGCCGCTCACGCCCGTGCCCGGTGGCAAGTCCAGTTGTTCCAGCACGGCGCCGCTGGCCGGGTCGATGCGACGCAGGCTGCTTTCGTCGTTTTCCCAGGTGCCGTGCCACAGGTCGCCGTCCACCCAGGTGATGCCGGTGACGAAGCGGTTGGATTCGATGGTGCGCTGGATGGCGCCGGTGGCGGGGTCGATCTGGTGGATCTTGCGGTCGCGGTGCTGGCCCACCCACAGGCTGCCCTCGGCCCAGGCCATGCCGGAGTCGTTGCCCTTGCCGGGCGCCGGAATGGTGTGCACCACCTCGCCGGTGGCAGGGTCGATCTTGTCGATGCGCGCTTCGGCGATCTGGTAGAGGTGGGTGCCGTCGAAGGCGGTGCCGGCGTCGCCAGGCTGTGCGATGGTGCGCACCGGCTCACCGCTGGCGGGGTCGAAGGCCACCAGGTGCGGGCCCACGGCGGCCCACACGTGCTGGCCGTCGTGGGTCACACCGGCGACCATGGTGGCGCCGGGGAAGGGGCCGTATTCGCGCACGACGTCGGCGGGCCGGGTGGCGGTGGCTTTCTGGGGCGAGAGGGTGGTCATCGTCGATCTCCTGGTGGGCACCAGTGCGTGGTGCATTGGTAGGGTGTTGACGTGACTCTATTCAAACGGCAGCGAAGCGGGGAGTAACAAGATCGTCGTGAAACCCGTGAGCGGCGGCGCCAGCCAGCGCCGCGCACGGGCCTGGCCCAGGCTGCGCACGCGCCCGCTGGCTTCCAGATCGGCCAGCGCGCGCTGCACGGTGCGCTGGCTCACGCCCAGGGCCTGTGCCAGCGCAGAGGTGGACCACGCCGCGCCGTCGGCCAGCAGCGCCAGCAGCGAGGCTTCTTCGCCGTCCACCGGCGGCGCCAGCACCGCCACGGGCCGCTGGTCCAAGGGCTGCAAGGCAAAGCCACGCGGCGTGGCCGAAATATGCGCCATGCCGGCCACCAGTGCCCGCAGGCGGCCCATCTCCACCCGCAGACGGGCGCGGTGGGTGTCGTCGGGCCGGCGGGTGCGGAACACGCGCTCGATCAGGCTGCGCCGGTCCACATCGCCCGGCCAGGCTTCAGCCAGCGCACGCGCCAGGGCAAACAGCACGGACCGGCCCGCCAGCGGCAGCCACCGGTCGTTGGCGTGCAGGCCTTGCCGGCAGGCGTCGATCACCAGGGTGCCGGACGCGAGCAGTGTTTCTACTTCGTCCAGGCGCAGCAGCCGTTCGCCCTCTTTTTGCAGCAGGCGGGCGGCGGGTTGTTCCAGCGCCGTGCGGGTGTGCGCCACTTCAGCCACCAGGGCCGGCACCCCTGACTGTTCGGCGGCTTGCTGCGCGCGGTCCAGCGCGGCATGGGCCGTTCCGGTGTGCAGGGCGCGCAGCGCCAGTTCGGCGCGGGTCAGCTCGGCGGCGGCCACCACCAGCGGCGGCAAGCCTTGGGCATCCAGTGGGGCCAGGGCCGCTGCCGCTTCGTCCAGCCGGCCCAGCAGCACGCTGCGGCGCGCCGCCACCAACCGCGCCTGCATGGCATTGACGCGGTCGTTCCGCGCTTCCAGCGTGGCCACAGCGGCGTTGAGCTCGCGCGGTGACTCGCCCACGTCGCGCATGGCCAGCGCCACTTCGGCCTCGGCCACCACACAGCGGGCCCGTGCCAGATCTTCGTGCTCACCAAAGCCCTTGCCCGCGCGCCGCAACAGCTCGCGCGCCCGTGGGTGCTCACCCAGTTGCGCCATGGCAATGCCTCGCAAGGCCAGTGCCGGCGGATCATCGCGCAAGGCCACCCGCTTGAGCGCGCCCAGCGGGTCACCAGTGGCCAGGGCGCGGGCGGCGGCGGCGATCAGCGAGTCCATGTTCAGGTGGCCATGCTCACATCGAAGCGCTGACCCGGGCGTTGACGTTGGACACGTCCGTGGTCTCGATCGGCTGGCAGATGCACCGCCTGCGAGAGGTCAATGGTGAAGGCGGTGGTGATGCTCAGGGCGGTCTCCCGGTGGGACATACCGCGAATATAGGGCGCGGGCGCTGCGCTGTGGCTCGCCTCGCGCGATTCGTGACGTTGCACGCTGTGACTGGCTCCTTCCCCCACCAGGGGAAGGCGTCAAGACAGATCAGTCCAGCTCGCGTCTTAACTGCAGCTCACGCTCCCGCAGCCGCTCATGCTGGCTGGCCGCACCACGCTGGGGTCGGCCAGGGTTTCGGTCTGGGTGTTGAAGCCCACAGACTGCAGGTGCAGCGCCAGGCCGGCGTCCATGCTGGCGGCGTGCTGGGGAAACCATTCGGCCAGCGCCTCGGCCAAGCGGGTGATGATGTCGGTGTCGCCTTGCTCGTGGTGTGTTTCCACGGCCCGCATGGTTTCCAGAATGGTGGCGTGGTGGGCGGCGTGGCAGTTGTCGGCCGAGAAGCCGGTGGCCAGCATCCAGCGTTCTTCCTGCGCGAAGTGCTCCACCGTGTGGGCCAGGAAGGCCTGGTAAAGCGGCAGTTGCTGGTCGGCGGGTGTGGCCAGCAGCTGGTTGAGCAGTTCCACGAATTCGGCGTGGGTGTCGTCCATGCGGTCATCGCCCACACAGAGGGCAGCAGACCATTCGAGGGTGGAGGACGCTTCAGGTGCGGTGGCAACGGTGTTCATGGCCGCCACTCTAACCACAGGAGGGGGCCTTGACCTTGATGCGGGTCAAGCCCTGGCGAAGTCGGTGCCTGCCGGCGGGGTTTCTGCCACTATGATGCGCCGAGGGTCACCCATCAACAACCGGAGGGCGAGATGAATTTCGGCGATGCGATCAAGGTCTGTTTCACCAAGTACGTGGGTTTCGAGGGGCGCGCCACGCGTTCCGAGTACTGGTGGTGGGTGCTGTTCATCGTGCTGGTGTCCATTGCGCTGGGCGCGCTGAAGCTGCAGATGCTCAGTGGTGTTTTTTCGCTGGGTGTGCTGCTGCCCTCGCTGGCGGTGGGCGCGCGCCGGCTGCACGACATTGGCAAGAGCGGCTGGTGGCTGTTGATCTACCTGATTCCGCTGGTGGGTTGGCTGGTGCTGCTGTTCTTCGCGGTGCAACCCAGCCAGTCCGGCAGTAACGAATACGGAGCTGGACAGTAAACACCCCCGCGCCGCTTCGCGTCACCCCCCCCCTCTTGCGCCTTCGGCTTGGATGGGGGCGGCACCAGAGGCCCGGCAGAGCAGGTTCCTCGGTGCCCTTGGATGGCGCTGCTTCATGCGTGGCGGCACAGCTTTGAACTGAACGCAGCAGCGAAAAAACTCGCTTGAGGTGTGGGGAATGGACGCTCAGCCCAGTCGCGCGCGGTGCCGGGCGATCTGGTGCAGCACCTGGACCGGCGCCGTGCCGCCCAGCGTGTTGCGTGCGTTCAGGCTGCCTCGCAGGCTCAGGCACTCGTAGACGTCTTTTTCAATGCTGGCATTGAAGCCTTGCAGCACCGTCAGCGGCAGTTCAGAGAGGTCGCAGTTGTGTGACACGGCAGCCTTCACCGCGTGCGCCACGGTTTCGTGCGCGTCGCGGAAGGGAAGGCCCTTCTTCACCAGGTAGTCGGCCAGGTCGGTGGCGGTGGCGTAGCCCTTTTTGGCTGCCTCTTCCATGGCCAGGGCGTTGACCGTGATGCCGCCTTCTTTCACACCGGTGGCGGCGTTCGGCTGGCCGCCCACCATTTCCACGAAGATGCGCAGCGTGTCTTTCAGCGTGTCCACGGTGTCGAACAAGGGTTCCTTGTCTTCCTGGTTGTCCTTGTTGTAGGCCAGCGGCTGGCCCTTCATGAGCGTGATCAGGCCCATGAGGTGGCCCACCACGCGGCCGGTCTTGCCGCGCGCGAGTTCGGGCACGTCGGGGTTCTTCTTCTGCGGCATGATGGATGAGCCGGTGGTGAAGCGGTCGGCGATCTTCACGAAGCCGAAGTTCTGGCTCATCCACAAAATCAGTTCTTCGCTGAAGCGGCTGATGTGCACCATGCACAGGCTGGCTGCGGCGGTGAACTCAATGGCGAAGTCGCGGTCGCTCACGCCGTCCAGGCTGTTCTGGCACACCTGCGGTTCGCCTTTTTCATCCACCATGCCCAAAGTGCGCGCCACGCGTTCGCGGTCCAGCGGGTAGGTGGTGCCGGCCAGCGCGGCACTGCCCAGCGGCAGTCGGTTGGTGCGGCGGCGCACGTCGGCCATGCGCTCGGCGTCGCGGCTGAACATTTCCACATAAGCCAGCAGGTGGTGCGCAAAGCTCACGGGCTGTGCCACCTGCAGGTGGGTGAAGCCGGGCAGGATCACGTCCACGTTCTTCTCCGCCACGTCCACCAGCGCGGCCTGCAGCTCGTTCAGCAGCGGCACGATGAGGTCGATCTCGTCGCGCAGCCACAGGCGCACGTCGGTGGCCACCTGGTCGTTGCGGCTGCGGCCGGTGTGCAGGCGCTTGCCGGCGTCGCCCACCAGTTGCGTCAGGCGGGCCTCGATGTTCAGGTGCACATCTTCCAGGTCGAGCTTCCATTCAAAGCTGCCGTCTTCGATCTCACTGCGGATCTGCGCCATGCCGCGTTCGATCGATTCGCGGTCCTCGGCCCCGATGATGCCTTGCGCGGCCAGCATCTCTGCGTGGGCCAGGCTGCCGGTGATGTCGGCCAGCCACAGCCGCTTGTCAAAAAAGACGCTGGCGGTGTATCGCTTGACCAATTCGCTCATGGGCTCCGAGAATAGGGCAGACCAGGCTTCGGATTTCTTGTCGAGTTGATTGGTGGACATGGTGTTGCCAGCGGCTTGATGGAGAGGTGAACGGCGGATTTCGCCTGAAGCATGGGCGGCGGCGGGAAGCTGAACTTCGCTGCGGCAGACGGTTCGACTGCAAGGTTCCGGCCGCCCCTTTGACGGCACTGACCTGTGATGCACCCATGAAAGATTCCCGAATTTTATCGACCTTCCAGGATCTGGCCCACGGCGGCGGCACCTTGCCGCTGTCGCAGATGCCCGAGCTCTCGCGCCAGCGCGAAATGGTGTTCGACACCTGCAAGGTCGGCGTGGTGATGCGCGCAGTGCTGTTTGTGCAGACCGTGGTGGTGGTGGCCGCCCTGTTCAAGGCGCAGACCTGGATGGCCTGGTTCACCGAAGTGGCCGTGCTCACCAGCGCGGCCTTGCCCGCCGTGCTGGTGTGGCTGCTGGCGGCCTGTGCGGCCAAGCGCCCCTTGAGCATGTTGCCCATGCCGGCGCAGTGGACGGTGGGCGTGGTCGCTGGCGCGCTGGCCGGTTTGTACGGCTGCGGGCAGCTGGCCTGGATGGGTTTGCTGGACCAAGCGCCCTGGCTGGCCAGCGCGGCCGCTGGCGCGCTGGTGGCCGCCATTCTGGTGGCGGCGCTGGTGTGGCGGGCCAAGGCCCGCGCCCCGGCCGGCACCACGGCACAGCTGGCGGAGCTTCAGGCGCGCATCCGCCCGCACTTCCTGTTCAACACGCTCAACAGCGCCATTGCCCTGGTGCGTGAAGAACCCGCCAAGGCTGAAAACCTGCTGGAAGACCTGAGCGAACTCTTTCGCCACGCGCTGGCAGACACCAAGGAAGCCGTGCCACTGTGGCAGGAACTGGAACTGGCCGAACACTACCTGGCCATCGAGCAGGTGCGGTTTGGCGACCGCCTCAAGGTGGAATGGAGCATCGACGAGACCGCGTCCAAGGCCAAGCTGCCGTCGCTGATCCTGCAGCCACTGGTGGAAAACGCCGTCAAGCACGGGGTGGAACCCAGCCCCGAAGGCGCCGTGGTGCGCATCAGCACCAAGCGGCGCGATGGGGTGGTGATCATCAAGGTGACCAACACGGTACCAGCCGGCAGCGGCAAGCGAGGTCACGGGCTGGCGCTGGACAATGTCCGGCAGCGCCTGACGCTGCTGCATGATGTGCAAGGCCGGTTCCAGAGTGCCCTGGTCAAGGGTGTGTTTCAAGTGCGACTGGAAATACCGGTATAAGAACCTGTTCAATGTCTTTTTGGAGATCGCGTTGGGACGCAATCGGGATGAGTGGCCCGCCCACGGCGCGCGGCATGGGCTTGTTGCCCATGCAAGCGGCTGGGTGGGGCAATCGCCCGATTTCGTCCCAACCCAAGGGGCAAATGCCTTTTCGGGCGCTCTGCGGCGTTGCAAAGCCTCGCCGGGCCACCGGCCCGGCTGCGGTTTGCGCCTTGCAGCCCATCCCGAAAAGGCGTTTGCGCGACGCCAAAAAGACATTGAACAGGTTCTAAAGACATTGGGCAGGCTGGGTAACGGAGCACGACATGACATTGAAGGTATTGATCGTTGACGATGAAGCGCTGGCGAGGTCGCGATTGCGCACCTTGCTGGCCGAATGCACCGATCCGCGCGCCGACGTGGTGGGCGAGGCCGGCAACGCCGTGCAGGCCATGGAACACATTCAGCGCGGCCAGTGCGATCTGGTGCTGCTGGACGTGCACATGCCCGGGGTGGACGGCATGGCCCTGGCCGGTGCCCTGCGCCAGATGGAAGCGCCGCCAGCGGTGGTGTTCGTCACGGCCTATGCCGAGCACGCCGTGCACGCCTTCGAGCTGGAGGCGGTGGACTACCTGACCAAGCCGGTGCGCCGCGAACGCCTTCAGCAGGCACTGCAGAAAGTGCTGCGCCAGCTCAGCGCCGCCGAACAGAACATCCATGACGGCGGCGGCATGGGCGAGAGCCTGATCATCCAGGAACGCGGCCGCAGCGAACGCGTGGCCCTGACCGATGTGATCTACCTCAAGGCCGAACTCAAGTACATCACCGTGCGCACCGCCGACAAGGAACACATCTACGACGGCGCCCTGAGCGATCTGGAACAGCGCTACGCCCATCTGTTCGTGCGCGTGCACCGCAACGCACTGGTGGCGCGCCGCGCCGTGCGCGCGGTGGAAAAACACAACGACCCGGTTGATGGCGAAGGCTGGACGGTGCGGCTCGACGGGGTGGACGAGCGCCTGGCGGTGTCTCGCCGGCAGCTGGCGGCCGTGCGTGAAGCCCTGATGGGCTGATCGCGTTCGGCAAAGCCGCCGCGAAGACCGCTGCCTGATCCGCATGCATCGGGCTGAGCAGACTTGCTGACCATTCGCCAGCGCTCGGTGTTTTCCGGCTTTCACTACCAGGTGGTGAACGACAGCGGGACCGTACTCGCCGACCTGACCTGGCCCAACTACGCACAGGCCCGCAACGCGCGCCTCAAATGGCACAAGCCGGGCTCACCCGATGGTGATCTGAAGATCGAGATGCCGCAGGGCATTTACCGTATCGGGTTTGAATTCCTCACCCGTGCCTACGCCAACGATGTGCGCTTTCTGCTCCAGCAAGGGGACGATGTGCTGGCCATGGCAGAGGTGCTGTTTCCCAAAGACGGCATCAAGCGCCACGAGATTTTTCTGCGACACCCCCTGGCAGGCAGACTGGTTCGCGCCAACCGGTGGGCGCGGGTTCGCTACCTGCTGGAGTCGGACGGCCAGGTGATCGGCAGCATTGAAGAGCCACACTGGTTCAGCATGAAGCGGCAACTGAGCATCGACCTGCCCAACGACATGCCGGTGCCGGTGCAGACTTTTCTGGCGTTTCTGGTCATCAACTCAGCGTTTCGTTGAAACCCAACGGAGCATCCAGGCAACTCCGGCGCGCGTGACCCATTCCAGAAACACCGCGGAACTGGCTTTGCCAGGCCGCAGGTGTTGCCCCCTTGGGGGTGACCCCGAAAGGCGGCGCAGGGTGAGCAACCTTTCGGAGCGCGTGACCCATTCCAGAACAGCGTGGAACCGGCTTTGCCGGGCCGCTGCTGTTGCCCCCTGGGGGGTGACGCCGCAGGCGGCGCGGGGGGGTCAAATCTCCGCGGCTTCCACAAGGAACCGGACGCGTCTCTGTCCCTGCCATTCGTCCGCGTCGAGCCTGAAAGCCAGCTTCACCCTCGCAGGCAACGGTTCGGTGTGACCGAACCAGATGCCGTCGACCGGCTCGCCCTGATGCTTGAGCTTGAGCGCCAGATGCTTTTCGCCGACCAGGCGCTGCGACACGATCTGCACCTCTTCGCAGAACACCGGCGGCGCAAACCCTTGGCCCCAGACCTCCTTGTGCAGCGTGTCGACCAGGTCGGCGCGGCGGTACTGGGTGTCGAGCGGTCCGTCTGCTTCCAGGCGGCGCTGCAGGGTGGCCGCGTCCAGCCATTCGTGGGCCACCTGTTGCAGGGCCGACTCAAAGGTGTCCAGATGCTCTTCTTCGATGGTGCAGCCCGCCGCCATGGCATGTCCACCAAAGCGCAGCAGCACGCCGGGGTGCCGCTTGGCCACCAGGTCGAGTGCGTCGCGCAGGTGAAAACCGGGAATGGAGCGCCCCGAACCCTTGAGCTCGTTTTCTTTGCCTTCGGCCGCGCTGGCGGCGAACACGAAGGTGGGCCGGTGCAGTTTGTCTTTCAGGCGGGAGGCGACGATGCCCACCACGCCTTCGTGGAAGTCCGGGTCGAACACCACCAGCGCAGGTGGCGGCTCTTCAGATTCGTCAAACATCTCTTCGGCCAACATCAGCGCCTGTTCGCGCATGTCGCCTTCAATGGCTTTGCGTTCGCGGTTGATGCCGTCCAAGGTGCGTGCCAGTTCGTCAGCGCGGCCGGCGTCGTCTGTGATCAGGCATTCGATGCCCAGCGTCATGTCGGCCAGGCGGCCTGCGGCGTTCAGGCGGGGGCCCAGCGCAAAACCGAAGTCGAAACTGGTGGCCACCTCCGGCCGGCGTGCAGCCACCTGGAACAAGGCTGCCATGCCGGGCGGCAGCGCACCGGATCGCACGCGCCTGAGGCCTTGCGCCACCAGGCGGCGGTTGTTGGCGTCGAGTTTCACCACGTCGGCGACCGTGCCCAGCGCGATCAGGGGCAACAGGGCGTCGATCTTCGGTTGTGTCTGAACAGAAAACACACCGCGTTCCCGCAGTTCTGCCCGCAGCGCCAGCAGCACATAAAACATCACGCCCACACCGGCGATGGACTTGCTCTCGAAGCTGCAACCGGGCTGGTTCGGGTTGACGATGATGCAGTCCTGCGGCAACACCACTTCGCCGTCCTGCACCGCGGGCAGGTGGTGGTCGGTCACCAGCACATTCAGGCCCAGTTCCCGCGCCGCTTTCACCCCTGCCACACTGGCGATGCCGTTGTCCACGGTCACCAGCCAGTCGGCGCCGCGTTCCTTCACGCGTCGGGCGATCGATGGCGTGAGGCCGTAGCCGTCGGTCACGCGGTCGGGGACCAGGTATTCCACGCTGTCGAAGCCCATGGGCGCACCCAGCAGGCGCAGGCCGCGCACCGCCACGGCACAGGCGGTGGCGCCGTCGCAGTCGTAGTCGGCCACGATGCAGATGCGTTGCCGGGCCGCCATGGCATCGGCCAGCGCACGGGCCGCTTCTTGTGCACCGAGCATCTGGGTGGGTGGAATCAGCCGGGCGAGCGCATCGTCGAGCTCGTCCTTGCTGGTGATGCCGCGCGCGGCAAACAGACGGGCCAGCAGCGGGTGCACGCCACCTTGTTCCAGCGCCCAGACAGCCCGGGGGGGCACGTCACGTGTGATGATTTTCATAAGGATTCGAGCACTTTCCAGGCCGGTGCGGTGCCCAGCAGATTCTTGAAACGTTGGCCCAGACGGGCAACTGCGCCGCGCCGCACACTGCTCCATCGCTGCGCATGGCGTTCACCACAAAGCGTTAGTACCACGGGTTCTCCGCGCCGGGCGGCATCGCGCAAGGCGCGAAGGTCGGTGGCGTCCAGTTCGGCCCAAGCCGATTGCCAGGCCGCCCAGTCGCCGCGCACGGCCGCCTGGCGCAAGGCCTCGGGCATGGCGGGAGACGCGTGGGGCGCGGGGCCCGCAGCCGCACCGGCGCCACTCACCCAGAAACCGTTGACGATGTGCTGCCGGGCCGACTCCCGCGCGTCGTTCACCGGGTGGGTATAGAACAGCATCTGGGCTTCGCTCTGCAGCCGCTTCAGCAACTGACTGCCCGCGTGTTGAAGCGGGTTGTCGGCCAGCCAGCCGTCCACCGAGCGCCCGCTGGCGCGATCCAGGCTGGCACAGGCCAGACCCTTCAAGACATCACCGCTGGCGTGCCAGCGCGTGGCGCTTTCGTAGGTCAGGGTGATGCCGTCCTCCAGGCAATACGGAGCCAGCGCGTCGAAGAGGGGTTGTGCGTGAGCGTCGTCGAGGCCGAACTGGTCGGCGGGCAGCAGGGTCACCTGATCCATGCCCACCTGAAAGTGGCAGGGCGTGAACCAGGCCTGTGGCGTGGTGGGTGTTTCGCTGAAAGCCGCTGCCCAGGGAATTTGACCATCGGGGAAGGCCGTGCCGTCTGCCTGCACGATGCCCAGGGCCTGTGCCTGAGCCCGTTCGTGCGGCGCGCTGAGGCTGTGGTCGTGACCAGGGTCGGTGTGTTCCAGCACCAGTTCGGCCAGCAAGGCGTCCAGCTGCGGCAGGCTCAGCGTCTTCAACATGGCCTGGCATTCGGGCGCGCTGGCGCTGGCAAAAGGAACCAGCAGGTGCAGGGAAGGCTCAAGAGCCATGGGTGGGGCAGACATCTCCGCATTGTCGGGGATGCCACAATCCCGCCTGGAAACCACACATGCAAACTCCCTACGAACTCATTCTGGGCTGGCGCTACACGCGCGCTGGCCGCGCCACCCGGCGCAACGGCTTCATTTCTTTCATTTCGGGCGTGTCCATGCTGGGCATTGCGCTGGGCGTGGCTGCGCTCATCATCGTGCTGTCGGTGATGAACGGCTTCCAGAAGGAAGTGCGCGATCGCATGCTGGGCGTGCTCTCACACATCGAGGTCTTCGACGCCAGCGGCCAGGCCATTCCCGACCTGGCCGGCACCATGGCCACCATCGAGGGCCACCCGGAGGTGACAGGCGTGGCGCCGTTCGTGGCCGCACAGGCCTTGATTGCCCGGGGCGAAGACATGAAGGGCGCGGTGGTGCGCGGCATCGACCCCGCGCTGGAACCCCGGGTGACCGATCTGGCCGCCGACCTGGCCGACACGGTGCTGCCGCGCCTGGTGCCGGGCGAATTCGGCATCGTGCTGGGTGGTGAACTGGCTCGAAGCCTGGGGGTGCTCACTGGTGATTCGGTCACCCTGATCGCACCCAGTGGCCAGGTCACGCCCGCAGGTGTGGTGCCCCGCATCCGTCAGATGACGGTGGTGGGCGTGTTCGATTCGGGTCACTTTGAATACGACTCGGCCCTGGCCATGCTGCACATGGACGATGCGGCACGCATTTTCCGCGTGGAAGGACCCACGGGCGTGCGGGTGAAGATCAGGGATCTGCACCAGGCGCGCGAAGTGGCGATGGACCTGGTGTCGCAACTTGACCAGGGCCTGCTGGTGCGCGACTGGACGCGCCAGAACCGTACCTGGTTTGCAGCGGTTCAGCTTGAAAAACGCATGATGTTCATCATCCTCACGCTGATCGTGGCGGTGGCCGCGTTCAACCTGGTGTCCACGCTGGTGATGACCGTGACCGACAAGCGCGCCGACATTGCCATCCTGCGCACCCTGGGCGCGAGTCCCGGCAGCATCATGGGCGTGTTCATGGTGCAAGGGGCCATGGTGGGGGTCATCGGCACGGGTCTGGGCCTGTTGCTGGGCCTGGGCATCGCCTTCAACATCGACTCCATCGTGCCTGCGCTGGAAAGCCTGCTGGGCGCGAGCTTTCTGCCGAAGGACATCTACCTCATCAGCCGCATGCCCAGCGATCCTCAGCAGAGCGACATCATGCCGATCGGCGTGATCTCTTTGGCCCTGTCGTTTGTGGCCACCATTTACCCCAGCTGGCGTGCCAGCCGCGTGAACCCTGCGGAGGCATTGCGCTATGAGTGAAGTTCAGACCCTGGCACCGGCTTCGACAGGCTCAGCCCGAACGAACGTGGTGCTCAGCGCCACCGGCCTCACCAAACGCTTCACCGAAGGCCGACTCGACGTGACGGTTCTGAAAGGTGTGGACCTGACCGTGCGTGCCGGCGAGACCGTGGCCATCGTGGGTGCGTCCGGCTCGGGAAAGAGCACCTTGCTGCATTTGCTGGGCGGGCTGGATGCCCCAAGCAGCGGCACGGTCCAGCTCATGGGCCAGGGGCTCGCAGGTCTGAGCGCATCACAGCAAGGCCATTTGCGCAACCAGCACCTGGGCTTCGTCTACCAGTTCCACCACCTGCTGCCCGAGTTCAGCGCCCGCGACAACGTGGCCATGCCGCTGTGGATCCGCCGCATGTCGCGCGCGCAAGCGGGCGAACAAGCAGCACAGATGCTGGCCCGTGTGGGCCTGGCCGAGCGGCTGCACCACCGTCCGGCCGAGCTCTCCGGTGGCGAGCGCCAGCGGGTGGCCATTGCACGCGCCCTGGTGACCCAGCCGGCCTGCGTGCTGGCCGACGAGCCCACCGGCAACCTCGACCGCAGCACCGCCGAAGGCGTGTTCGAACTGATACTGCAACTGGCCCGGGACCAGGGCACGGCCTTCATCGTGGTCACCCACGACGAAACCCTGGCCGCGCGCTGCGCCCGCACCTTGCGCCTGACCACAGGCTTGCTGACCTGAGGCGCCGCGGGCGGCCTATTTCTTTTTGAACCGAAGCGGTTGCTCCATGCCTTGCACGTGGATCAGCAGTTGCCCATCAATGACCTGGTAGCGCTGGGCCTGGCGAAGCGCCTCCATGTACCGGGACTCCTGCTCGCTGGCACCGCCCATGCAGGCCATCTTGGTGCTGGCCATCTGGCGAAAGATGATGCTTTCGTTGTCGATGGCCACCGCACCCACGAACGTGTTGCATGAACCGTTGCCGGCCACCCGGCCGGATTCCGGAAACTGCAGGCTGGCCCGGGAACGGTCCATCACCGGCTGGCCATTGATGCTTTGAAGCTGCCATTCGGTGCCCACCAGCGCCACCGCACCGCCAGGTGCCGAGGTTGCGCCTGCACAGGCTGTCAGCATGGACAGCACGGCGGGCAGCAGCCAGATCAGGGGGTGCAGAAAGCCGCGCGTACGCAGGGAAGGCATGTTCATGATGTGCTCCACTGAGGGTAAAGGGACGATGGGCCGACGCCAGTGGCGCCAGCCATCACAATGTGGTTATACCGCCTTACCGCCATGTGGATTGACACCCATTGCCATCTGGATGCACCCGAATTCGGCCCCGACCATGCGTTGGCCGAATCGGCACGTCTGTGCGCAGCATCGCTGGGCGTGCGCCTGTGCGTGATCCCTGCCGTGATGCGTGCCAATTTCGACACCGTGCGCGTGCTCGCCCACCGGCTGGGCGACGCCTATGCCTTGGGCATTCACCCGCTGTTTGTGCCCCAGGCACTGGAAACCGATCTGCAGGCGCTTGACGACGCCCTTACCGCACACCGCGCGGACCCGCGCCTGGTGGCGGTGGGCGAAATCGGGCTGGATTTTTTTGTGCCGGCCTTGTGTGAACCCGCCATGCGCGAGCGGCAGACGTGGTTCTACCGCGAGCAGCTCAAGCTGGCGCGCAAGCACCACCTGCCGGTGATCCTGCATGTGCGGCGCAGCGCCGACGCTCTGCTCAAGCCTCTGCGCGAACTGCCCACTGGCGGCGGCATTGCGCACGCCTTCAGTGGCAGTGAACAGCAGGCGCAGGCGTTTCTGGACCTGGGCTTCAAGCTGGGTTTTGGCGGCACCGCCACCTTTGAAGCCGCGCAGAAGATCCGCCGACTGGCGGCTTCGGTGCCTCTTTCCGCGCTGGTGCTGGAGACCGATTCGCCCGACATCCCGCCCCAATGGCTGTACACCACCGCCGCTGAACGGGCCAGCGGCCAGTCGCAGGGCGTCAACACCCCGGCCGAGTTGCCGCGCATTGGCCGCGTGGTGGCAGACTTGCGCGGCCTTGCCGCAGAGGCGCTGGCCGAAGCCACCTGCGCCAACGCCTGCGTCGCGCTGCCTGGCTTGGCGAACCTGCTGGCCTCACCACTGCCCAACACATGAGCCGCCTGCAGGGCCTGCCGCCGGTGATCGACGCCCACACCCGCTTGCTGGTGCTGGGCAGTTTTCCGGGTGTGGCGTCGCTGCGGGCGCAGCAGTATTACGGCCATCCGCAGAACCATTTCTGGAAGATTCTGGGTGCGCTGTGGGGTTTGCCCCTGGCCACCGCGCCTTACCCTGAACGCATCGCCGCCCTGCGTGCGCACGGGCTCGGCGTGTGGGATGTGTACCAGGCGTGTCAGCGTGAAGGCAGTCTGGACGCCGACATCCGCCAGGGCGAGCTCAATGACTTTCAGGTGGTGCTGCGCACCTGCCCCTTGCTGGAGGCCGTGGCCCACAACGGAGGCGAGAGCCACCGGCATGCGCGCCATGTGGCGGCCGCGCTGGGAGGGCGACTGGCTACTGAACCATTGGATTTGAATGAACGAGACACACACGCTAGGCCGGTGCTGATCCACCGCCTGCCTTCCACCAGCCCGGCCAACGCCAGCTGGTCTTTCGAACGCAAACGCCAGGCCTGGGAGGCCGTGCTGCGCCGCCACGGTATCGCCACCCTGGGGCCGGCGGCCATGAACCCATAATGGGGCGTCTGATCAGTCCACCCTCGCACCATGCTTCTTTTTTGCCCCGTCTCACGTACCCCCTTTCACGGAGCCCGTCCATGAGGGCCGGCGCCAACGCCGCTGCCCGCAAGCGCACAGGGCCACAGACCCTGCCCGAGGTGACCCTGTCCGAAGATGGCGAGGTGCGTTTCCTGCACCTGGGCACCGAGTGGATCCAGGGGAGCATGCTGATCGACGCGCCTTTCACCATCGAGCTGGACTACGTGCAGCGCATGATGGCCTGGCTGCTCTTCGTGGAGCCCGATTCGGTGCCCAAACGGCGCGCACTGCAACTCGGGCTGGGATCGGCGGCGCTCACCAAGTTCTGCTTCAAGACGCTGCGCATGGACACCACCGCCATTGAAATCAACCCGCAGGTGCTCGCCGCCTGCCGGGGCTGGTTCAAGCTGCCGGCAGACGGGCCGCGCCTGCGCGTGTTGCTGGCCGACGCCGGACAGGAAATCCGCAACCCGGCGCACACCGGTCAATATGATGCCTTGCAGGTGGACCTGTACGACCACGAGGCCGCCGCCCCGGTGCTCGACAGCCCGGACTTTTACGCCGACTGCCGCTCGGTGCTCAGCGACGATGGCATCATGACCGTCAACCTGTTTGGGCGTGATGCGAGCTACGAGCGTTCACTGCAAAGCATTTGCGCGGCGTTTGGCGAAGACGCGGTCTGGGCCTTCAGGCCCACGCGCGAGGGCAACACCATCGTGCTGGCACAGCGCACCGCAGACCGCCCCACCCGCATGGCGCTGCTTGCGCGGGCTGAAGCGGTGCAGTCGCGCTGGCAGTTGCCGGCCGTGAAGTGGCTGCGCATTTTCAAGCCGGTATCCTGAACCGCATATTCAGACCCCATGAAATCCACCGTCCAGACCCCTGTTGCCGATTCCCTGCTGGGCCCGCTCGACTGGCGCTCGCTGGTGGATTGGTTGCGTGAAGACGGCGTCATTTCGTCCGACGAAGCCGAACGCACCATCACCCGCTGCGCCTCTGCCCACAGTGCCCAGCATCCGCTGCAGCGCCTGGCCGTGGTGGGCATGGCGCGCAAGTCCGACGGCCATGTGCTGGACGCCGAGGCGCTCACCCAGTGGCTGGCCGAGCGCAGTGGCCTGAGCTACATGCGCATCGACCCCCTCAAGGTGGACGTGGGCAAGGTGGCCGACGTGATGAGTGCGGCCTATGCCGAGCGCCACAAGGTGCTGCCGGTGCAGGTCGGCCCTGCCGAGGTGGTCGTGGCCACAGCCGAACCCTTCGTGCGCGACTGGGTTTCAGAAGTGGAGCGCCAGACACGCAAGACGGTGCGCATGGTGGTGGCCAGTCCCACCGAGATCACGCGCTACACCGCTGAATTTTTTGCACTGGCGAAATCGGTGCGGGCCGCTAGCAAGAGCGGCGGGCAAGGCGGTTTTGGCAGCTTTGAACAGCTGGTGGAGCTGGGCAAGGCCAACAAGCAGCTCGACGCCAACGACCAGGGCGTGGTGCAGGTGGTCGACTGGCTCTGGCAATACGCCTTTGACCAGCGTGCCAGCGACATCCACCTGGAGCCGCGGCGCGAGCAAGGTGTGATCCGCTTTCGCATTGACGGGGTGCTGCATCCGGTCTACCAGATGCCCATCGGCGTGATGAACGCCATGATCGCGCGCATCAAGCTGCTGGGCCGCATGGACGTGGTGGAAAAACGCCGCCCGCAGGATGGCCGCATCAAGACCTTGCGCCCCGGCGTGGGCGCGGTGCGAGGCGACGAGGTGGAGATGCGCTTGTCCACGCTGCCGACCGCCTTTGGCGAGAAGCTGGTGATGCGCATCTTCGACCCCGAGGCGACGGTCAAGGACCTGAGTGCATTGGGCTTTTCCACACACGATGCGTCCCGCTGGGAGGCGCTCACGCGCCGACCACATGGCATCGTGCTGGTGACGGGCCCCACCGGTTCGGGCAAGACCACCACGCTCTACGCAACGCTCAAGCGCCTGGCCACCGAAGAGGTGAACGTGAGCACGGTGGAAGACCCGATCGAGATGATCGAACCGGCTTTCAACCAGACCCAGGTGCAGCCGCATCTGGACCTGGATTTCGCGCAGGGCCTGCGTGCCTTGATGCGTCAGGATCCGGACATCATCATGGTCGGCGAAGTGCGTGACCTGCCCACGGCAGAAATGGCGGTGCAGGCAGCGCTTACCGGCCATCTGGTCTTCACCACGTTGCACACCAACGATGCGCCATCGGCCATCATGCGCCTGATGGAGCTGGGCATTCCGCCCTACCTCATCAACGCCACAGTGCTCGGCGTGCTCGCGCAGCGCCTGGTGCGCACGCTGTGTCCGGCATGTCGAAAGCGTGAAGACGAGTCTGCGGCCGAAGCCTCCAGCGCCGCGCTGGCCGATTTGGTCAAGCCCTGGAAGGTGAGTGGCCGTTACCGCCCCTACCAGCCGGTGGGATGCGTCGACTGCCGCATGACGGGTTACCGCGGCCGCACCGGTCTGTACGAACTGCTGGAAGTCACCGAGGCCTTCAAGGACCGCGTCAGCCGGGAGCCGCGGCTGGAAGTGATGCGCAAGCAGGCCGTGGCCGACGGCATGCGCCCCTTGCGGCTCGCGGGCGCCATGCGAGTGGCAGAAGGCAAGACCACGCTGGACGAGGTGCTCGCCAGCACACCGCCGGTGAGCTGACACCGGCGAAGCAGGGAGCAGGGCCCAGTCGTCAAGCACCCGCTGTCACCCTGTTTTCCTCTTGCCGAACCCCGCGCCTCGGGGGCACGCGCAGTGTCCCTTCGAACACCTGCCTGCGCCCATCTGCCCATAATCCTGCATGCCTGCCGTGACCACAGTGCCTTCGCCACACCTCGCCACCGGATTGCTGCTGGCAGGCGCCGGCTCCATTGCCTTCAGTGGCAAAGCCATCATCGTGAAGCTGGCGTACCGCTACGGCGTGGACGCGGTCACGCTGATCATGTACCGCATGCTGTTTGCCTTGCCGCTGTTTGTGGCGCTGGCCTGGTGGGCCACGGTGCGCCAGGGTCGCAGCGAACGCGTGCCCCTGACCACCCGCGATGCGCTGGGCGTACTGGGACTGGGTGTCACTGGCTACTACCTGGCGAGCTTTCTGGATTTCTGGGGGCTGGAATACATCAGTGCCAGCCTCGAGCGGCTCATCCTGTACCTCAACCCCACGCTGGTGCTGTTGTTGGGCTGGGTCATCTACAAGCGACGCATCACCGGGCTGCAGGCGCTTGCCATGTTCGTGAGCTATGCAGGCGTGCTGCTGGTGTTTGGCCATGAAGCCGACTTCGCCGGCCCCAATGCCGCGCTGGGCGCGGTGCTGGTGTTTGCCAGTGCCGCCAGCTACGCCGTCTACCTCGTGTACAGCGGGGAACTGGTCAAGCGACTGGGATCGATGCGGCTGGTGGGGCTGGCCACCAGTGTGGCGTGCGTGCTGTGCCTGCTGCAGTTTGTGCTGTTGCGGCCCATGAGCGCGGCGGTGGTGGCGCCCGAGGTGATCTGGCTGTCGCTGCTCAACGCCACCCTGTGCACCTTTGCACCGGTGATCATGGTGATGATGGCCATCGAGCGCATCGGTGCCGGGTTGGCGGCACAGACCGGCATGATCGGCCCCATGTCGACCATCGCCATGGGCGTGCTGATTCTGGACGAGCCCTTCAACCGCTGGATCGTGGCGGGTACGGTGCTGGTGGTCGCAGGCGTGTTTCTGGTGACCCGCTTCGGATCGTCCACCTCGGTCAAAAAATGACATTCTGACAAGGAGAAAACAACATGGATCTGGGTATTGCAGGCAAATGGGCGCTGGTGTGTGGCGCGAGCAAAGGATTGGGGCTGGGTTGCGCGCAGGCGCTGGCGGCCGAAGGCGTGAACGTGGTGATGGTGGCGCGTGGCGCGCCGGTCCTTGAGGCCGCCGCTGCCGCCATTGCGCAGGCATCACCCGCCGTGAAGGTGCTGACCGTGGCCGCCGACATCACCACACCGGAAGGCCGGGCCGCAGCCCTTTCCGTGGCGGGCGGGCCTGGCACGGCCTTCGACATCGTGGTCAACAACGCAGGCGGCCCGCCACCTGGCGACTTCCGCAGCTGGGACCGCGAAGCCTGGATCAAGGCGGTGGATGCCAACATGCTCACCCCCATCGAACTCATCAAGGCCACGGTCGATGGCATGGCCGAGCGCGGTTTCGGGCGCATTGTCAACATCACTTCCAGCGCCGTGAAGGCGCCGATCGACATCCTGGGACTGTCCAATGGCGCGCGCAGTGGCCTCACGGGCTTCGTGGCGGGTGTGGCGCGCAGCCCGCTGGCCGCGCAGGGTGTGACCATCAACAACCTGTTGCCGGGCAAGTTCGACACCGACCGCATCGCCGCCACGCTCAAGGCCGCTGCCGACAAGACCGGCAAGAGCATGGAAGAAATTCGCCGCACCCAGCAGGCCCAGATCCCGGCCGGGCGTTATGGCACTCCGCAGGAATTTGGTGCCATCTGCGCGTTCCTGTGCAGCGTGCACGCCGCCTACATGACGGGGCAGAACGTGCTGGCCGATGGTGGGGCGTATCCGGGCACGTTCTGAACCGGGCGTGGCGCCACCATCAGCTTCGTGAGCTCACCAGAATCCCGCCCACGATCAGCAAGAAACCCAGCGCGTGGTAGGCCCTGGGTGGTTCGTTCAGCAGTGTGGCCGACATGAGCGCTGCAAACAGGGGTGTGAGGTTGGAGAACACGCTGGCCATGGCAGGTCCCACCCGGGAAACGGCCGCCCCCCAGCAGCGGTAGGCCAGCAGCGACGGACCCACCGCCACAAAAAGCAGGCCCGCCGCCAGCGGCCAGCCCCACGCCAGATGCGGGGAACCGGCCTGGGCTGCGGGCAGCAGCCACCATTCGCCCGCCGTCATCGCGCCGGACCAGCAAAGCCCCATGGCGATCTGGGCCAGCAGAAAAGCCGCCCAGTCTGCCTTGATGACCGCAGGCTCTGATCTGGGTCTGGCCAGCAGCCAGCTGTACCAGGCCCACAACAGCGAAGCCAGCAGCATCCACGCATCACCCGGTACCAGTTGCACAGCGAGCAACTGCGCCCAGTCGCCTCGCGACAGCACCACCGCCACGCCGGTGAGCGCCAGCAAGGCACCCAGGACGGCCCGCCTGGAAACCGGCGCATTGAAAAACAAGCGCCCCAGCAGCAACATCCACACCGGGGTGCTCGATGCCACCAGTGTCACGTTCATGGGTGAGGATGTCTTGAGCGCCAGGTACTGCAGCGAGTTGTACAGACCCACGCCCAGCAACCCGAGTAGCGCAAAGCGCCGCCAGTGCGGCCACAATGGGCTGCCGGGGCGAAGCACCCAGCCCGCGATGGGCAGCAATATGAGCAGCGCCAGTGCCCAGCGAAGAAAGTTCAAGGTCAAAGGGGGCACCACGCCCTGCATCATGCGACCGACCACGGCATTGCCTGCCCACATCAGGGGCGGCAGTATCAGCAGCACGAGCGTGGTGGGCGTGAGGCGAGCGGACGGGTTGGTGGGCATGGCGCCACTGTAACCACCGCTGCATGCCCTGCGCTGAAGCGGGGCTGACGCCTGTGTAGACTGAGCGGAAGCGGTTTTCGTGGCAGCATCTGCCTTTGTAACTGTGAGCGGCGCCCTTCGCTCGATCCATCCCATTCCCATCCGAGGAGAGACACATGACCCAGACCAGCCGCGCCGTGCGCATCCATGCCCATGGTGGCCCCGAGCAACTCGTGGTGGAAAACGTCGAAGTGGGCGACCCGGGCCCGGGCGAGGTTCGCATCCGCCATCACGCGGTGGGGCTGAATTTCATCGACGTGTACCAGCGCACCGGCCTGTACCCCAACGCCATGCCGTTGTCGCTGGGCATGGAAGGCGCTGGCGTGATTGAGGCCGTGGGTGCCGGTGTGACGCATCTCAAGGCGGGCGACCGCGCCGCCTACGCAGCCAATCCGCCTGGCAGCTATTGCGATGTGCGGGTGATGCCCGCCATGAACGTGTGCGAGTTGCCCGATGCCATCGACTTCGAAACCGGTGCGGCCATGATGCTCAAGGGCCTGACCGCGCAGTACTTGCTCAAGCGTTGCCCCCCGGTGGAAGGCTTGAATGCGGGCGATTTTGTGCTGTTCCATGCGGCTGCGGGCGGTGTGGGCCTGATCGCCTGCCAATGGGCCAAGGCCCTGGGGCTGCGCCTGATCGGCACGGCCGGGTCCGATGAAAAGTGCGCGTTGGCGAAGGCGCATGGTGCCGAGTTCACCATCAACTACCGACAGGAAGACTTTGCAGCACGGGTGAAAGAAATCACCGGTGGTCAGGGCGTGAAGGTGGTCTACGACTCGGTGGGCAAGGACACGTTCGACAAGTCGCTGGACTGTCTGATGCCGTTTGGCCTGATGGTGAGTTTTGGCAACGCCAGCGGCCCTGTCGCGCCGTTTGCGCCTGGCATTCTGGGCGCCAAAGGATCGCTGTACGTGACGCGGCAGACCTTATTCAGCCACATCACCAGCCGGGAGCGCACCCAGGCCATGGCCGACGATCTGTTTGCGGTGGTGGAAGCTGGCCAGGTGAAGATTCGCATCGATCAGCGCTTTGCACTGACCGAAGTGCAGCAGGCCCACCGAAGCCTGGAAGCCAGGGCGACCACGGGCTGCACCGTGATCTTGCCCTGAGCAGGGTGACGCGCCCGGGACCCGTGGCGTGTGCAACGGGTCCCGGGCGAAATTGTCAGAAGCGCATGCCTGCGCCGAGGGTGAAGCCGTTGTATTTCACGCCGCTGCCGCTGTAGTAGGTCATGTAATCGGCGTTCAGTGAAATGGGGCGGCTGCCGAACGACTGCCAGTTGGTTTCGTAGTTCAGGCCTGCGCCGTAGGAGAGGCCTGCGCCGTCCGAAGTGCCGGCGTAACCACCCACGCTGGCACTGGTGCTGGCCAGTCCCAGGCGCCCGAAAATCTGTAGCGCACCCAGTTGAACCCGGGGTTTGGCGTAGGCGCCGAACATGGCGCCGGTGCTGGCGCGGTAGGTGGTGCCGTACCAGCCGGTGCCCGTGCCACCGCTGAGTCCGGTGCCCAGCATGCCTTCAATCGCAAGGTTCGGATACAGGTCGTAGCCGACAATACCGCGCAGGATCACGGGTTTGCTGGAGAAACCGATGTGGGAAATCTTGTAACTCAGGAACCCCACGCCCACTTCGCCATAAAGCCCCTGGCTTTGCAGACCTTGTGAGCTCAGCCCCTTGTCCAGCAGGCTCTCTGCCTTGGCTGCACCGGCGGCGGCCTTCTCTTTCACCACCTGCGCCTGGGCGCTCAATGTGGACAAACCCATGGCCATGGCCGCGATGAGCAGCACATTCTTTTTCATAAAACTCCCTGATTTCAAATGTCGTGAAAAACCCCGCGTGGTTGAGCGTTGCCGATCAAGAGCCTGACCGCCATCGCCCAGCCACCCGGGGTGATTGCTGCATGACCGTGACACGGAAATGCAGTACGAAAGTATAAGTTAAACCGAGTGATGTTTTGCTTGAAGAATGTTTAAGGAAACATTACCCAGGTGCGAGTGAAGATGGCAGCGGCACAGCATTCAGGGTTCCACCACCAACTAAAAAGCCACCCGAAGGTGGCTTTCAGAAGCAGTGGGGTTCGCTCAGAACTTCACACCCACACCGACGTTGATACCGTCGACCTTGATGCCCTTGCGGTCGTAGTAGCGCATGTAGTCGGCGTTGATCGACATCGCAGGGGTCAGCGCGAAGCTGGCGCCACCGCCGTAGGCAAAGCTGGTGCCCCGGTCAGAGATGCTCAGGCTGCCTGCGCTGGCACTGACCTTGGTGGTGGCCACGCCGGCGCGACCAAACAATTCCACCGTGTCGCCCAGCATGACCTTGGGCTTGACGAAAACGCCGGCGATGTTGTCGACCTTGCCCTTGAGGCTGGCGCTGCCCACCCGCACGTCGTCCGATTGCAGGCCCAGACCCACCAGGCCCTCGACGGCGAGGTTCGGGTTGAGTTCGTAGCCAATGATGCCGCGCACCATCGAAGGGTTGACCTTGGCCGAGAACGCGGTGTCGGTTTCTTCGAAGTTGAGGTGGCTGTAACCAAGTTCGCCGTACATGCCCTGGGCCTGTGCGGTGGCTGCGGTCAGTGCCACAGCGGAAATGGCGACGATTTTGCCGAGATGTTTCATGCGAGGGGTCCTCCGATAGAGAGTGTGAAGAATGCCGCCCTCAGAAGGGGCAACACTTCAGTGGACTACCTGGCTGTGCACTTCGTTCCTGCCCAGAGGGAAAGCAGGGGCTACGTTTGTCTCATTCGGTAAGCGTGAGGGCACGAGCGAAAGACGCCCCGCCCCTCAGGCCGAGGAAGCCATCTCGGACACGCCCATGGCCTGCAGTGCCTGTTCCAGGCGCTGCAGGGTGGCGGGCACGTCGTGCCACTTGTCGAGCCCGAACAGGCCGATGCGGAAGCTGCGGAAATCGGCCGGTTCGTCGCATTGCAGCGGTACACCGGCGGCGGCCTGCAGGCCAGCGGCCAGGAACTTCTTGCTCGACTGGATGTCGGGATCGGTGGTGTAGCTCACCACCACGCCGGGCGCCTGAAAGCCCTCGGCGGCCACACTGGCAAACCCGTGCCGCTCCAGCAGGTCGCGCACCTGGCGACCCAGCTGGACCTGTTCGTCGCGAACGCGGGCATAGCCGTAGGCCTCGGTCTCTTTCATGGTGTCGCGCATTCGAAGCAGGGCATCGGTGGGCAGCGTGGTGTGATAGGCATGTCCGCCACCCTCGTAGGTCTCCATGATCTGCAACCACTTGCGCAGGTCCATCGCGAACGTGGTGCTTTGTGTGTTGTCGATGGCGGTGCGCGCGCGCGCGCTGAGCATCACCATGGCGCAGCAAGGCGAGCTGCTCCAGCCCTTTTGCGGTGCGGAGATCAGGATGTCCACGCCGGTGGCCTCCATGTCCACCCACATGGCGCCCGAAGCAATGCAGTCCAGCACGAACAGGCCACCCACCGCGTGCACCGCATCGGCCACCGCGCGCAGGTAGTCATCGGGCAGGATCATGCCGGCAGCGGTCTCCACATGGGGTGCAAACACCAGGGCCGGTTTTTCGCGGGCAATCGCGGCCACCACCTCGTCGATGGGTGCGGGCGACCAGGGGGCCTGCGACCCGGTCTCTGCGCGGCGCGCCTTCATCACGGTGTGGCTGGCGGGGATGCTGCCCATGTCGAAGATCTGGGTCCAGCGGAAGCTGAACCAGCCATTGCGGATCACCATCACGTGCTTGCCGTGCGCAAACTGCCGTGCCACCGACTCCATGCCGAAGGTGCCGCTGCCGGGCACCAGAACCGCCGAATGTGCCCCGTACACGCGCTTGAGCATGGCCGAAATGTCGGTCATCACGCCCTGGAAGCGCTTGGACATGTGGTTCAGCGCACGGTCGGTGTAGACCACCGAAAACTCGTACAGACCGTCGGGGTCGACGTGGGGCAGCAGTCCGGGCATGGGTGTCTCCTGGGAAGGTCGAAAAATCAGCCGGTCAGATTAGCACAGCCCCTGCTGGCGTGCAGGCGCTGGCGATTTGCATCAGTCGCGCGCGGCGTCAGACAACGGCTGGCGCAGCCGGCTTGGAGCGAGCACGCCAGCCGAATCCAGGATGGGGTAGGCGATCGAACAGATGTGGGAATTGATGCGCTTGAGATCGCTGATGAGATCGATGTGCAGCGAACTTGTCTCCATGCTCTGCAAGCTCTGGTCGGACAGCCGCTCCAGGTGGGTGGCGGCGTATTCGCGCTCCATGTCGCGGAACCGCACCTTTTCTTCAAGCAATCGCTGTGCGTCGCGCACATTGCCGTTGAGGAACACGCTCATGCCCAGGCGCAGGTTGTCCAGCAGGCGGGCGTGCAGTTCGACAATTTCGGCCATGCCCGCGTCGGAAAACGTGCGGTTCTTGCGGATCTTCTTGTCCTCGATATCGAGCAGCACGCGTTCCACGGTGTCGCCGATCTGTTCCATGTTGATGGTGAAGCTGATGATGTCGGTCCAGCGTCGGCTTTCTTCTTCGCTCAACTGCTGGCGGGAGATCTTGGTGAGGTAGTACTTGATCGAGGAATACAACTGGTCGACGGTGTCGTCGAGTTTGCGCAGCTCTTGCGACAGTTTTTTGTCGTTGTTTTTGAGCACGGTCATCACGCCCCGCAACATGGTCTCCACCACGTCGGCCTGATGCATCGCTTCGCGAGCCGCGCACGAGATGGCGAGTGACGGCGTGGCCAGGGCAGAGGGGTCCAGGTGGTTGGGGCGGTTCAGTGCGGCGCTGCCATCCTGCTGGGGAAGGATGCGCTCCACCATCCGGGCGATGGGATGGGTCAAGCCGATGAACACCGCGCCCACCATGAGGTTGAAGCTGAGGTGGAACAGCACGGTGAGGGTGGCGGGGTCCTGGACCCAGCGTTGGGCCACGCCCAGCCAGAGCGGAATGAGCCAGGGCGCAATGGTCACACCCAGCACCTTGAACAACAGGTTGCCAAGTGGCACCTGGCGGGTGGTGATGCCGGACTTCGCCGTGGTCAGCACCGCGAGCAGGCCGCTGCCCAGGTTGGCACCCAGCACCAGGCCCAGTGCCACGTCAAGCCCCACCACCTGCAACGCCAGCGTGGCCGACAACAACACCACCGCCAGACTGGAATAGGCCAGCACCGCCAGGGTGGCGCCCACCAGAATTTCGAGCATGCGGTCGCTGCTGAGCGATTCCAGCATCAGCTGCACGGCGGGGTTCTGCGTCAGCACGTTGGTTGACCCCGTCACCAGCCGCAGCGCCAGCAGCATCAATCCCAGGCCGATCAGCACGCGGCCAACGTCGCCCACCGAACTGCCCTGGCGCGAGATGAACAGCGTCACGCCCAGGAAGATGAACAGCGGCGAAAGCCAGGAGAGATCGAAAGAAAACACCACCGCCATGACGCTGGTGCCGATGTCGGCCCCCAGCATTACGGCCAGCGCGGCAGGCAGCGCGATCAGGCCTCTGCCCACGAAAGAGGCGGTGATCAGGGCGGTGGCGGTGCTCGACTGCACCAGTGCCGTGACCCCCAGGCCGGACAGGGCCGCCTTGAAACGGTTGCCCATGCTGCGCGCCAGAATCTGGCGCAGGTTGCTGCCAAAAACACGCAGCACACCTGTGCGCACCAGGTGCGTGCCCCAGACCAACAGAGCGATTGCCGCGAGAAGATCCAGCAGATGTTTCATGTGCAGGGAAACTATACGCCCCGCGTGCAGATGCGCCGGGACGCGCCGCTCAGCGACCTCGCCGGATGCGCAGGATTTCGTCCAGGATCAGGCAGATGGCGCCAATGCTGATGCCGGCATCGGCGATGTTGAAGGCCGGGAAATGACCACCAGGAAAGATGCCTGAGAGAAAGTCCCAGTGGAAATCGAGGAAGTCCACCACATAGCCGTGCAACGGCCGGTCGACCAGGTTGTTGCCGATGGCCCCACCCAGAATGCAGGCCAGCGCAAAGGAAAACAGCCGCTGCCCCCGGTGCGCGCGCAGCATCCACACGATGAACACCGTGGCCGCCACACCGATGCCGGTGAAGAACCAGCGCTGCCAGCCGCCCGCCGAAGCCAGGAAGGAAAAGGCCGCGCCGGTGTTGTGTGCCCGCACGATGTTGAAGAAGCTGGTCACATAGGTGCTGTCGCCCAACTGGTAGTTGGCCAGTATCAACACCTTGGTCAGCTGGTCCAGCAGCACGATGAGTGCCGCCAGACCCAGCCAGGGCCAGATGGGCGCGCGGGCGTTGTCCATCAAGCGACCTTGCGGATTTCGCCCGTCCCTGTGCCAGCGGCTTCAGCCAGGTTGCTGACGCACCGGCCGCAGAGGGTCGGGTGCTCGGTGTGGCTGCCCACGTCTTCGCGGTAGTGCCAGCAGCGTTCGCACTTGGCGGCGGTGGCAGGCACCACCTCGATCACCTGCGTTTCCCCCTGGAGCAGGGTCACCTGGGAAACAATGAACACGAACCTCAGATCGTCCCCCAGCGAGGACAGCAGGGCGTGATCGACGGCAGGAACGGTGATGCGCACGGTGGCCTGCAATGACGAACCCACCTGGCCGGCTTCGCGAACAGTCTCGATCTCCTTGTTCACCGCATTGCGCAGTTCGCAAACGCGCTCCCACCGGGCTACAAGCGCGGTATCCACAGGGGGCATGCTGGCAAAGATCTCGAAGAAGATCGAGCCCTGGTTTTGGGCTCCAGCCAGCACCGGCCAGGCCTCTTCGGCGGTGAAGCTCAGGAAGGGCGCCATCCAGCGCAGCATGGCGTGGGTGATCTGGTGCAGGGCGGTCTGTGCGCTGCGCCGCGCCAGGCTCTTGGGCGCGGTGGTGTAGAGCCGGTCCTTGAGCACGTCGAGGTAGAACGCGCCCAGGTCCTCCGAGCAATAAACCTGCAGCTTGGACACCACCGGGTGGAACTCGTAGGCCTCAAAGTGGGCGAGCACTTCGGCCTGTAGTTGCGCCGCGCGGGCCAGGGCGTAACGGTCGATCTCCAGCATCTGGTCGACCGGCACGGCGTCGGTGGCTGGGTCGAAGTCGCTCACGTTCGCCAGCAGGAAACGCAGTGTGTTGCGGATACGGCGGTAGGCGTCGGTCACGCGGGCGATCACCTTCTTGTCCATGGGCGGGTCGCCCGAATAGTCGGTGGATGCGACCCAGAGCCGCGCGATCTCGGCGCCCGGGTCTTTGGCAAAGGTCTCGATCTCGATCACGTTGCCGAGCGACTTGCTCATCTTTCGGCCCTGGCCGTCGACGTTGAAACCGTGCGTGAGAATGCCACGGTAGGGCGCGCGGTCGTACAAGGCGCAGCCCAGCAGCAATGAGCTGTGGAACCAGCCGCGATGCTGGTCGTGACCTTCCAGGTACAGGTCGGCCTCGGGGCCCTGTTCGTGGTACGGCAGGCGGTCGTAGGCCTGGGCGTGGCTGCCCCGCAGCACATGCTGGAAGGTGGAACCCGAATCGAACCAGACTTCCAGAATGTCGGTGCTCTTGGTGTAGTTCGGCGCATCGGCGGCGCCCAGGATCTCTTCAGCCGTGACGCGGCTCCAGGCTTCAATGCCGCCTTTTTCAACGATATCGGCCGCCTGATCGAGGATTTCCATGGTGCGGGGGTGCAGTTCGCCCGAATCCTTGTGCAGGAAAAACGGCACTGGCACGCCCCAGCTGCGCTGGCGGCTGATGCACCAGTCGGGCCGGTTGGCGATCATGTCGCGCAGGCGGACCTTGCCGTTTTCCGGGTAGAAGCTGGTGTGCTCGATGGCGTCCAGCGCCAGCTGACGCAGGGTCTTGGGTGCCTTGTCGCTGGTGAACACGCCTTCGCCTTCGTCCATGCGAACGAACCACTGGGCCGCCGCGCGGTAGATCACGGGCGTCTTGTGGCGCCAGCAGTGGGGGTAGCTGTGGGTGATGGTCTGCGTGGCCATGAGCCGCCCGGCGTTCTTCAACGCCTCCAGGATCACGGGCACGGCCTTCCAGATGTGCAGACCACCAAACAGGGGAAAGTCCGCCGCGTAGGTGCCGTTGCCCTGCACCGGGTTCAGGATGTCGTCGTACGCCAGACCGTTGGCCACGCAGGAGTTGAAGTCGTCCAGGCCGTAGGCGGGGGACGAATGCACGATGCCGGTACCGTCGGCATCGCTCACATAGTCGGCCACGTACACCGGCGAGAGGCGCCGGTAGCCGGCGTCCACGTCAAACAGCGGATGGCGGAAGTTCAGGCCGCCGAGCTTGTCGCCCTGGGTGGTCGCGAGCACGGTACCGGTGAGGCCGAAGCGTTCCAGGCACTTTTCCACCAGCGTTTCGGCCAGCACCAGACAGCCCTTGGGCGTGTCCACGAGGGCGTAGGTGAGTTCAGGATGGGCGTTGAGCGCCTGGTTGGCCGGGATGGTCCACGCGGTGGTGGTCCAGATGACCACGAAGGCCGACTTGCCAGCGGGCAGTGCGGACAGGCCGAAGGCAGCGGAGAGCTTGGCTGCGTCGTCGGTCTCGAAAGCCACATCCAGCGTTTCACTTTTCTTGTCGGCGTACTCGATCTCGAACTCCGCCAAAGAGGAGCCGCAGTCGAAGCACCAGTACACCGGCTTGAGGCCGCGGTAGACAAAGCCGCGCTCGATCACGCGCTTGAACGCGCGGATCTCGCCCGCCTCGTTGGCCGGGTCCATGGTGCGGTAAGGGCGTTCCCAGTCGCCGAGCACACCCAGGCGCTTGAAATCTTCGCGTTGCTGGTCGATCTGTTCGGTGGCAAATGCGCGGCTTTTGGCCTGCATGTCGTCGCGCGAGAGCTTGCGCCCGTGCAGCTTCTCGATCGCGTTTTCGATCGGCAGGCCGTGGCAGTCCCAGCCGGGGATGTACTGTGCGTCAAAACCGGCCAGCTGTCGGCTCTTGACGATCATGTCCTTGAGGATCTTGTTCAGCGCGTGCCCAATGTGCAGTTTGCCGTTGGCGTAGGGCGGGCCGTCGTGCAACACGAACAGGGGGGCGCCCCGGCGCGCCACCCGCAGGCGCTGGTAGAGGCCTTCGTCGCTCCATGCCTGGACCCAGCCCGGCTCGCGCTTGGGCAGGTCGCCGCGCATGGGAAACGGCGTGTCGGGCATGTTCAGTGTGGCGCGATAGGCGCCAGCGCCGGTGTCTGGCTTGGCAGGGGGAGCAGCAGTTTTCTCAGCCATGATGGTTTCGATGGGGACTTCGACAGGCTCAGCCCGAACAGGGGTGTCTGGGGAATGTGGAATCCAGCCGCCAGCCCCGAGCCTGAAATACGGGCGTGCAGCAAAGGGCGTTCAGCCCTTGCGCGGGCGTTAAATTCGGTCGCGGGTGGTCTGGCGGTGGGTCTGCACGTAGGCCTGAGGCGGCAGCGTGGCAAAGAATGCACGTGCGTCGTCGCAGTCTTGGGCGATGCCTCGGGTGAGGGCGTCCAGACTGTCGTACTTCAACTCGTCGTGCAGTTTGTGCAGCAGTTCCACGCGGATGATTTTACCGTAGGCCTCTGCGCCGCTCAGCGCGCTTGCCATGGCCTGCGGCCACTCCAGGCAATGGGTTTCCAGCAGAACGCGCCCGCCGTTGACGTCGCTCGGGTCGAGCGACGGCCGCACCCCGAGGTTGGCCACACCCGGCAGAGGCGCTGAATCGGGCTCGGGGCCAAGACCGTGTACATGCACGGCAAAAATGCCGCTGGCAGCGGGCTTCCAGTGGGAAAAACGCAGGTTGAGGGTGCGAAAGCCGTCCCCCTTGCCCGCCGCGCTGGCACCCAGTTCGCGGCCCAGTTTGCGTCCGTGGACCACATGCCCGCTGATGCTGTAAGGCCGACCGAGCAGGGCGGCCACATCTTCCATGTGACCGGCGGACAGGGCATCCCGCACCGCCGAGCTCGACACCCGCAACCCGTGTACCTCGTAGCTCTGCATGCGCGCAACATCAAAACCCAGCCGGCCGCCTGCTGCGTCCAGCATGGCGTAGTCGCCTTTTCGCTGGGCGCCAAAACAGAAGTCGTCGCCGACCAGGATGTAGCGCACCCCCAAAGCCCTAACCAGGGTGTCCTCGATGAAGGATTGTGCTGTTTGTGTGGCCAGGGCTGCGTTGAAGGGCAAGACCACGCATTCGTCGACGCCGCATCGCGCCAGCTCCTGGAGCTTGTCGCGCAGCGTGGCGATGCGGGCCGGTGCCAGTTCGGGTTTGCGATGCAGTGCGGCGAAATAGTCTCTGGGGTGCGGCTCGAACGTCATGACGCAACTCGGCACCTTGCGGTGGCGTGCCTCGCTGTTGAGCAGCGCCAGCATGGCCTGGTGGCCACGATGCACACCATCAAAATTGCCGATGGTCAGCGCGCGGCCTGCAGGCGCCAGGACAGGGGCAGCCTGCTGCAGGTTCCAGAGTCCTCGAATGATTTTCATGGGAGATGTCGCATCCGGCACGGGCTTTGCATGGCGGTCGGTATTTTTGTCACAGAAGCACCGTATTAAGACAGAGAAAACGACACGATAACCCACCTAGCAAGTGGGTTTTTTGTTGCTTGATTGCATCAGCTTATAAACCAGCGGCCGAGAGATTCCGTAGGCGCGTGCTATGTCAGCAATGGGCATGCCGAGCTCAGCCAGGCGAACGACCTCGTTTTGCTCCTCGATCGACAGCAGCGGACGCCTTCCCCATTGAACGCCGCGAGCGCGAGCGGCTGCGATACCAGCAACACTGCGCTGAATGATGATTGAGCGCTCCAGCTCGGCCACAGCGCCCAGCACTTGAACTGTGAAGTTGCCGATTGGGTTGGAAGTGTCTATGGGCTCCGTGAGGCTCTTAATCGACGCTCCAGCACTTTTTACGCGGGCGATGATGCCGAGGAGGTCGGAGAGACTGCGGGCGATCCTATCGAGCTTCCAGACAACCAGAATATTGCCGTCCGTTAGATCGTCAATCGCGAGCTGAAGCTGAACGCGGTCGCCGACACCGCTTGCCTTGTCCTGGTAGATCTTGCGGACCCCCGCATTGCGAAGCGCGTCAAGCTGCAAGGCAGTGTCTTGTTCAAACGTTGAAACTCGGGCATATCCGACTAGCACTCGTAATTCCTTCCCTTGTTTTTGGGGAAAAGTCTAGGCGGCTCAAGTGAGTTTAAAGCGCAGAAAAGCCGGTTGTTTTTCAACTCTTTGGCCAACAGATCAGATGGGTTGGAGCGCTCCGCGCCGCGCCTAAGGGGCGCTCCCAAGTGGGGGGCCTGCTGCCCCCTCAACCCCCGGGCTGCGCCCCCTGTGTGTCCTGAACGGACCCACGGGCACCCGCTGTTCTGCCGACCAAAAGGAAAAGGGGTTGTAGCGTTCTGCGGGCTTGGCGATGAACTAGCGGGACTTCATCCAGGCGAGGACATCCACGTCACGCGGCTGCGTTGTGAGCTGGATCGGCGCGACGCTGCGAGGCTCGACAGGCTCGGCGGTAGGGGCCTTGGGTGCATGCGCGGGCTCTTGCTTGGGCTGGATGAAATCCACGAAGTAGCCGCGATCAACGTTGGACCTGCACACCTCGTCGGGAACATCGAGGCGAGTCACCTGAGTGGTGTAGCAACGGCATTCTTTCGTCGATGCGACGCAGATCGCAGCGTAGGGCACGACGACAGGCTGCGTCAGCGCGTCGTACTTTGGAGCTGTGTGAGGGTGAGCCAAGTCCCGCGGCCTGGACTGCAAAAAATACTCATCGCGCTCACGCATCAGATCGCGAAATGTACGCACCGGAGCTGCAGCAACTGTGCCAGGCAGAGAAGGCGAAGCATTGGCCGGAGAGATCAAAGAATTTGCGCCAGGCTTTGCAGTCGCTGAACTGACCACATCGACACCGCCAGTGATTTTTTTGACCAGGTGAGGCCAAGCAAACGCAGAACCGACCAGGCCGGCCAAGACGAACCAAAGGGCGACCGGCAAGGAAGCGCGAGAGCCGGTGTGACCCTTGGCGCTTTTGTAAAGATGTCGGGCCTTGCTGCTGTACTTGTACCCGGTTTTCTTGAAGGCGTTTTTGAAGTTCAGCGAGTTAGAACATCCGTCCCATTCGTAGATGATCGCAGCACCGAAGCCGCCGACCTTGCGCACGTGAAGATGGCGACCGACCAAAGCACGCACACCGGGATCAATGAGCATTGGAGACTGGGTCATGATGACCAGGTCGACCGCATCGTGGCCGTGCGTTTGCAAGTACTCCACGGACGGCGGAATCTTGGCGCCAGTGGGTCGGTTGGGCCATACGCGCTGCACCTCATCGAACACGATGAAATCGGCAGGCTTCACATTGTCTTTGAGGCCAACAAGCCAGTCATGGTCGATGAGCTCGTGCTCCAGCTGCAGCTGGTTGATGTTGGACAGAACCCGACGAACGACAGCGTGTTTGCCCTTCTTGTCATCGTCGATCTCCAATGAACGACCTATCTCGGGCGTGATGAGCTTGTCTACCGTGTAAAGGGTTTTGCCGCTGCGAGGTGCGCCTGTCAGAAGTGTGATCATGAGCTGATGCCGATCAATCGGACGCTCTTGGTGATCGTCCAGTAGGTGAGCCGAAAAGTGATCGCCCCGAACACCATGTTTATGCCGATGCCGCCCCCGGCCAGGAGGAACAGAGCAAGCACGTCTGCGGGCAGAGACGCAGCGGCACCGGTAACTGCATCCTTGAGCTGATCAATGGCGATGTCCACGCCAATGATGGTGATGACTCCCATGCCGAGGCTGGCGAGCACGCGCCCAACGATGCCTCCGACGAGCGCGAGAATGAACGGTGCTAATGGCATGTCAGGTCTCCGTTTTGAGCACGCCTGCAGCGATGCCGAGGGCCATGAAGGCACTGAGCAAAATAGCGATGGGGCGCACGTAGGTGGAGATGAGGTCGCAGGCCTCGACCATGTCAACGACGGTCAGTGTGGTGCCCAGCAGCGGGATCGTGACGCTTGCAGGACACGCACCAGTTGTGGCCATCGCGTTGTCTGGCGCGAAGGTCATGTTGCGAGTGCTTCGGTTAATGCCATCACCGCCCGGCAAACCTCCCATAGTTGAACACTTCAACAACGTGCTTCCCGGCTCACAATCGCCATCAGCGTCTCCATCACCGCCACCGCCGGGGGTTCCGCCTGAACTGCTGCCGTCGCCCGGTGAAGACGTGTACACGCACTGTTCCCCAACCCTCACAGAACCTGAAGGGCAAGATCCAGTTGGCCCAGGTGATTCTGGATTCTTGATGCACTCCCCGTTGATCCTGCTTGTACCGGCTGGACAAGAACCGTCTGGCTCCTCGGGCTGCGGCTGCGGTGGAGGAGGTGCAGGACCAGGGGAGGGAGTAGGTGTGCCAGTCCCTTGATCCGGTGCGCCTGGACCGCCAGGGTTTGATGGACTTGGGTCAGGATAGGGATTCGGGTCAGGAGTGGGATCAGGATCACCGGGACTGCCTCCGGGTGTAGTTCCACCACCGTCGCCCCCGCCCCAACAACTACCGCCGGTAAATTTGCCGTCGCCATGGCAACTGCTATAAGTGCGTCCGTCCTGCTCGTACCGAACGCAAATAGTTGGCTCGATCTTTATGGTGCAAGCGCGCCCGTTGTACGTCTCACACGTGTAAGCGGTTGAATCACTGTCAGTCGTGTAAGGGCCAGCAGACGTCCCAGCTGCTGGACAGCCGTTAGAGGTACACACGCCATTGATTCGCGTCGAACCGGCGGGGCAAACAGGAACGCACTCGCCGTTAAATTCCTCCTGACCCTCAGGACATTCCAAGGGCACGTAGACACGGCGACAAGTTTGCTCAGCATAAATGACCGAGTACGTGGGCGGGCAGGTTATGGAAGCCGAAGCATCCATGTATAGGTTGGTGAAGGGCTCCTCGATATACCGCGCGGAGGCATAGCACATTTGGCTTCCCCAAATGATTGAACCCGAATCTTCTGGCGTAACAGTCCCAGGTTGCCCTGCGCGAGCTTCTTGCCAAGCGGCCAACCTTGCAGCAGCCCAATCGGCCAAGGTCATATATCCGCCGCCATTGGGATTGTTGCAACCTGGAGTCTCGTATTCGTAGACCTGCGCGTGGGCAAGCCCTGAACAGAGCAAGAGCAAAAAAGCGGCGCGCCTGGCTATCTGAACAAGTACCACACGGCCCCCACAAGGACAGCGGCTGTCATGAAGGTGTTGAAGTCAGTAAACGCGGAAAAGGTCATTTTTCGTGACGCCCATCAAAAAGGCCCAGCAGGTTTTTAAGTCCGTAGAGGGTCACGGCCAGGAGCAGAGCAGCACCGAACCAAGCGGACGCAAGGGCCGTTCCGCCGTCGAAATCGCATTCAGGGAAGGGAGGGTAGGCCTGCACGTAGTTCGTGCAGCTGGCGCCGTCTTGCTGGACGCAGAGCGTCATGCTTGAGCCGGTGAAGTCGGTTGTTGTGCATGACGCGGAAAAGATGCTGGAGCCGGAGCCCCAGCTGGTGGACGCACCAGAGCATGCCGATTGCCTTGCGGCCTCGACGCTTGGGAAACACACGTTGCCGTGCAGGTAGCCCATCTGGTGCGTCCTGAGGGCTTACCACCAGCCCATTTTCGTGCCGAGCTTTTTCAGGGCCCAGAACGACACCATGGCGATGATCACCGCCGTTGCACCGAGCACGAGAATTTCCCCGGACTCGGTGATGGCTGCATCGACGCCAGCAGGCAGAGCGGCCTGGGCGAACACTGCGGGTGCAGCGACGAGACCGGCCACCAGAGCGACCAGAGCCGCGAACTTTTGACGGATGTTTTTCAACATGAACTTTTCCTTTCAAAGTGATGCGGGATTGCATCTCATGGCCCCCGTGGCGCGGGCCATGGGCTGGAATCACCCGAGCAAGTCTTCATACGCTCCGCACTCGGGGCACTGGGCTATCACTTGCCCCAGCGGCCCCCAGAGGTGTTCGGGTAGCTCCTCATCGAGGAACTCACCGACGAACCCGCACTCTTGGCAGGTTTTAGCGTCGCCGTCCTGGACGTCTTCAAAGTCTTGATCGGGATCACTCATGCTCAGGCCGCTGCCTTCTCCGCAGCTGTACGCAGCGGTTTGATACCTTGGATAGCAAGGTAGGTTTTGCCCTTGCTGGCCTTCTCTTCAATGTCCAGCTCGGCCAGCATGGGGAAGGTGTTGTGCTCGATGGCTTTGAGCACATCGCCGGACTCGACCCGCATCGGATTGGTCCTGAAGCCCTTGCCACCGATGTCAGTGGACAGGGCAACGTCAACGTGTGCGACCTGGACAAGGATGCTCTGACCGTCGATGTTGTAGGTCTCGTTGCTGATGCCCCGGACCACTTCTTGCGCCTTGAATCTCATGTGTAACTCCTGATTTGGTCCTGAAGCTCGGACCAAGAAAGCCCGGCCACCACGCCGGAGGGTTTGACCCGTTTCGGAATGCCGATGACTCGCATTTCCTCGACTAAGTCGGTGTCGTTGACGCTGGCAATTTCTTGCGCCTGGTGCAGCGCTTTGCCGTAGCAGCGTTTGAGGTGATAGAGCAGGTGGCCGAGGTTGGTCGCCGTCTCTGTTTGAGTGGTTGGGATGCTCTCGGCAGCGGCCTGCAGGAGCTTTTCCAAGGCGGGGTAAGCACCCGCGAAGAACTTGTCGCAGTCGGTCAAAGCGTCATAGGGAATGACGCGGTCACGGTTGCCGAACTGGACCTCGAAACGGACCCAATCAGAACCGAGGTCGCCGAGTTGTTTGCCCTTCTCGTACACGCGCAACATCTTGCCGTTTGCGGCCTTGCCGACATAGAGGGTGCGGCCGTGGACTTGGTCCAGCCAGTCGCCTGCAACGCTGGTGGATGGCCTACGGCCGCAGCTTGTGAACTGGTCTTCGTCGACCATCTGGACTGCATCGTCCACGGTGTGCTCGCCGTTGAGAAAGTCCACTGCCAAATCCACCCGGGTGAGCTTGGCATTGAACCCTTCGAGCAGCTCTCGAAGGCTGGGCCAATCCTCGACCATGGAACAGCCCTTACCTGTTAGCTGGAGCATCCAGCGGCCCCGCTGAGCCTCCCCGCCCATGGCGAGGGCTCCGACTTCGACCATCACGCCGCCGACATAGACCCGGAGCCGATGACGTTCGGTGAAACCGAACAAACCGCCATCCAGTTCGCCGGTGATGGGCTTGCCGCCCATGACAGAACCGAGAAAACCGATCAGCCCAGCAATGCTCATCGAGGGATGGTCGAAGGTCGCATTGAGCCAATCGACCTTTGCTTTGGCCTCTTGCCCCTCTCCGACCCTTTCCCCCCGTGTTACAGCACGGGGGGAGGGCGCCTGCGGCGCGCGTCGCAGGCTCCCGCGCACCGCAGGCGCCCCAAAACCATCCATCATCCCGGGGCCGGACTGACCTTGTCTCATTTCAAAACCTCATTGCTTCGGAGAACGTCCATGCAGATCTGAGCTTGGTCCTGGACGAATCTGATTGCGTCGGCCTGCTCGATGAGGGCAACGGTCACGATGGCCGCCCACACGAACGAAAACGCGGCGAGAGCGACCTTCATGCGTGATGCCCGATGACTGCGGACGCCACGACAGTGAGCATCCAGTCCGACAAGGGCTCAGACCCGAGAAGATGGGCGCGGAGCATCGCAACGCAGGTGCGATAGCGATAACGCTCGATGTGGACGCGGTTCATCTCCGTGACCTCGTCTGCTCAAGGTGCAAAGAGATTTGCAGCCACTCCAGGCGGTTGCTGGTGCGCTTTGGGGTGCCCGCCCTGACCTTGGGGGCCCCAGGAGCCGCCACAGCGCGTGTGCCCCCCTTTGGAGGCTCAGGGCGGACGAAATTGAGGGCCTTAGAGCTCGATGGCATCATCGAACTCCAACCGTGAAACGAGGAGGAACGATGCTCGACCTGAAGGCGTTTGAAGTCGAAATGACCAAACTGACGATGCAGATGATCGCGTGGGAGGTCGTCACATTCGTGATCGGCATGTTCGTGCTGTACCTGGTGCTGAAAGCAGCGATCCGTGACGGGATAAACGAATCGCGACTCGGAGACACTTGGAAAGCACAGGTACGAGCGGCAGAACGCACAGAGGCAGAAGGCGGGAAGCTGCCACCGATTCGCGCTGATCGTTGAACTAGCAGGTGTGGCATGGCGGCTCCGGTTACAGGCTGTAATCTGGTTCGGAGCTTACAGGGTGAAACCCTATTTGTTTACAGTCTGTAAGACAATGCGGAGCACTTGACAGGAGGCCAAAGAAATGCCGCACACCATTGAATTGCTAAACAGAGCACTGGAAAAGCAGAGCGCTGCAGCTTGGTGCAGGGCGATGAACGTGGGGAGGGCAACGCTAGCAGTAGCGAAGAAAAGGGGCCGTTTGAGCCCTACGCTTGCTGGAAATATTGCTATGGAAATCGGAGCTGATCCGATTTACTGGACTGCCGTTGCAGCAGCCGAAGCGGAGCCACCGGGACCGCTTAGGGATAGGTTAGAGAAGTCAATAGCGCGTCACAAAACGACTGTATATTGACACACGCGGCTCAAGCAGCATCGTGGCGGATGCGTGGTGTGCCGAAGACAGATTGTCCGGTTGTGTTTCAACATGGAGGTGGGTCTTGAAGGTTCTGAAGCTGTCTGCTCAGGGGCTCCCGCAGTCCTGGATCAGCCTGGAAGAAGCGGTGCTGCATTACGCTGCGGATGAAGTGCGCTGGGAAATGGGTGCCGAGATTGCCGTGTTCCACGGCGGTCACAACGCGGTCACCGGGCAGCAGTCGATCATCACCATCAACTCCATCATTGGCACCCAGGGGGTGCCCCGCATCAATCCTTTTGACCTGCGCCCCACGCTGACCAACAGCAAGCTGTTCTCCCGCGACCGCAACGTGTGTGCTTACTGCGGCAACCATTTCCATGAAGAAGACCTGACGCGGGAGCACATTCAGCCGCTCGGGCAGAACGGGCGGGATCTCTGGATGAACGTGGTCACGGCGTGCAAGTCGTGCAACCACCGCAAGGGCAACCGCACGCCCGAGCAGGCGCACATGCCGCTGCTGTATGCACCCTACGTGCCCAGCTTGTGGGAAGACTTCATTCTGCGCAACCGCCGCATCCTGGCCGACCAGATGGAGTTCCTGATGTCGCATTTGCCAAAGACGTCGCGTCTGCACGCCTGAGGCAGACGTCGGCGGGTCGACCCATTCAAGGGCTGGCCCGGCGGGGGGTCATCAGTAGGTCAACTCAAGCAACACCACGCGGTTTTCGGCGGTGGGCCACGTCCGCCCCGTGATTTTCTCTTCGTTGAAAACGGCGGTGATCGGACGCACACTTGCGTCGCTCACGCTGAGCTTGGAGCTGGACACCCCGGCGCCAGAGGGCGGCACACCTGGCAAGGCCTTGCCATCAAAAGACATCGTGTCGCGTTGGGCATCGAAGTAGCCACGCGGACGGGTCAGGATGACGGTGGCTTTGGCGTCCTTGTCTGCGGCCATCGGGCGCTCTGCCCGCAAGTGAATCAGATCGCTGGAACGCGGGAATGGGCTGCGGTAGATGTGGGTCGTGGCATAGCCCGGTGCGCTGACCACGAACTCGTAGGGCACACCAGCCTTTGCCGTGAAAGGTCCCCACTGGCCGTCTGCACCGACGGTCCTGCTGTGCACGGCTTCACCCAATCGCTCACCGGTGCCGGGTTGGGTGGCGTAGACGGCAAGTTGAGCGCCAGGCAATGGCAGGTTGTTGCTGAAGTTGCCGGTGGACGGGTCGGTGGGCACCAGGCCGAGCCCGGTGATCTTGCCGTTCAGCACGATCGGTGTCTGGGGCTGAACGAGGGATGTGGCCGCATCTTTTCCGGTGATGAAACGGTAGGTGGCCTCGAATGCCGCCGGCGAGAACGAGGTTTCGCGGTGGTCGACGCGTGGCAGCACCACGTTGCTCGCACCCTTGAGCGCGGGGCCTTCAAAGCTCACGTTGGTGGGCTTGCCCTTGGCACCGATCCACAGGCCGTCCGGCTGGGCGAACTTGTCGTTGTTGTCCGAGCGGATCGTCATCCACTTAACGGGCCCGGTCACTTCGTCGCCAGCGCTATTCTTGGGCGCATTGAGCGCGGTCAGGAAGGGACCCGTGCCCGAGAATTCATTCGTCTCGCGAAACCCCTTCACGGCCCACACGCCGTGGTTGGGCGTGCCACCCAGCACGGCATGGCTCACCGTTTTGTCGCCGCCACCGTTCTGGATGTAGTTGCGAATGGCGTAGCCACCACGCGAATTGCCAACGAGTACCACTTGCTTGGCGCCGGTGGTCTTCAGCACCTTTTCCACCTCGCTTTTCAGGTAGGCCATGTGCTCGGCGGTGGAGGTGCGCCCGGGCTGGGGCTTTCCGTCTTCATCGCGCGCGAGCGGGTAGGGCAGGTCGATCGCATGCAGCTGATCGCTGGGCCAGCCATTGGATTCGAAGCGCCAGACCGTGGTCTGCCAGATCGAAGCGGAATCGCCGTTGCCGTGCACGAAGACGATGGGCGCAGGTGCAGCACCTTGTGGCGAGGTGGCACAGGCGACGAGCAACAGGCTACTGGCAGCGAGCGTCAACAGCGTACGGCATGTGGACATGGGTGTGATCCTGGGTTGCGTTTCGGAACGCTGAAACGAAACGGCCCGCGAGTGGCGGGCCGTGGTGCTGGCGGTCAGGCGAAAACGCCCGCTGTGTCCTGCATGCGGTTTGACACTTCGCTCAGGTGGTGCAGGGTGTCGCCGTAGGTCATTTCAAGCTGGGTGAGTTTCTTGAAGTAGTGGCTGACGATGTATTCGTCGGTCACACCAATGCCCCCGTGCAACTGCACCGCCTGCTGGCCGACGAAGCGCATGGATTGCCCCAGCTGCACCTTGGCCCTTGCCATGGCCGCGCGACGCTCGGGGGCGGGCGCGTTGAGTTTGAGGCTGGCGTAGTAGCTCATGGAGCGTGCCAGTTCCAGCTGCATCTTCATGTCGGCCACGCGGTGTCGCAGGGCCTGGAAGCTGGCAATGGCCACGCCGAACTGTTTGCGCGTGTTCATGTACTCGACGGTGATGGACACCGTCTTGTCCATCACACCCACCGCTTCGGCGCAAGCGGCGGCGATGCCGATGTCCACGCCATGCTCCAGCGCGGTCAGGCCATCGGTGGTGATCAGTTGGGCCGGTGTGTCCTTGAGCGTCAATTCACCCGCCCGGCTGCCGTCCTGTGTCAGGTGGCCGGTCGAGCCCACGCCCGATGCGGTGCGCTCCACCAGGAACAGCGCCAGCTTGCCCGCGGCCATGGCCGGCACCACAAAGGCGTCGGCCTGGTCGGCGGCAGGCACGAGGTTCTTGGTGCCCGAAAGGGTCCAGCCACTGCCCGCCTGGGTGGCGGTGGTGGCGCACACGTCAAGCTTGTAGCGGGCCTTGCGCTCCTGGTGCGCCAGCACCACCAGTGCTTCGCCGGAGGCCATGCGCGGCAGCCAGGCCGTCTTGAGTTCTGCCGGGGCATAGCCCCCTAGCAGGCCCGTGGTGATGAGCGTCTGGGCCAGTGGTTCGAGCACGATGCCCCGACCCAGCTCTTCCATGACCACCATGCCTTCCACAGGCCCCATGCCGAGGCCACCGTCTTCTTCGCTCACATAGAGGCCTGCCAGACCCAGATCGGCCAACTCGCCATAGGCGGCGCGGTCAAAGCCGCCCGCGGCGACGATGGCGCGGCGGCGTTCGAAGTCGTAGCCCTTTTCCACCCATTTCTGCACGGCATCGCGCAGCGCGCCTTGATCTTCACTGAAATCGAAGTCCATTTGTATCTCCTGAGTTCCGAACGCTAGCCGGGATTTATCCGAGCACCGTCTGAGCGACGATGTTGCGCTGCACTTCGTTGCTGCCGCCGTAGATGGTGGTCTTGCGCATGTTGAAGTAGGTGGACGCGAGCGGCGCGTTGGCCACTTCGCCGCCAGGAAAGTCGCCTTGCCAGCCGGCCTCCATGGCCTCTTCAATGAAGGGCAGGCTGTATGGGCCGGCGGCGAGCATCATGAGTTCGCTGTAGCGCTGCTGGATTTCGCTGCCCTTGATCTTGAGCAGGCCGGCGATGTCGAGCGAGTTCTTGCCCGATTTTTCGGCCGACAGCACACGCAGCACCAGCATCTCCAGCGCCACCACGTCCACCTCGAGCAATGCGATCTGGTCCCGGAAGCGAACGTCGTCCCACACGCCTTCGGTCTTGGCAATGCGCTTGAGCCGCTCCAGCTCGCGTTTGGCCCGGTTCACGTCGGCAATGTTGGTGCGCTCGTGGCTGAGCAGGTGCTTGGCGTAGGTCCAGCCCTTGTTCTCTTCGCCAATCAGGTTCTCGGCGGGCACTTCCACGTTGTCGAACCACACCTCGTTGACCTCGCACTCGCCATCCAGCAGCTTGATGGGGCGCACCGAGACGCCGGGCGACTTCATGTCGATCAGCAGAAAGGAAATGCCGGTCTGTGGTTTGCCTTCGGTGCTGGTGCGCACCAGGCAGAAGATCCACTCCCCGTACTGGCCCAGTGTGGTCCAGGTTTTCTGGCCGTTGACGATGTATTTGTCGCCCTGGCGCTCGGCGCGGCATTTCACCGAAGCGAGGTCGGAACCCGAGCCGGGTTCGCTGTAACCTTGGCTCCACCAGACTTCACCGCTGGCGATGCCGGGCAGGAAGCGCTCCTGTTGTTCCTTGTTGCCAAAGGCCATGATGACGGGCGCCACCATCACGGGGCCAAAAGGCACCACGCGCGGCGCACCGGCGAGGGCGCATTCTTCCTCGAACAGGTGCTTCTGCACCGCGTTCCAGCCCGGGCCACCGAATTCCTTGGGCCAGCCCCAACCCAGCCAGCCCTTCTTGCCCAGAATCTTCGCCCAACCCTGCAAGTCGTCGCGCGTCAGGCGCAGCGCGTTGTGGACCTTGTGGGCGGTCTCGGCTGGCAGGTTGGCCTTGACCCAGCCGCGGATCTCTTCGCGAAACGCCTGTTCTTCCGGCGTGAATGCCAAATCCATGGGATGTCTCCTGGTGGCCGCTACGTGCAGGTAGCGACATATTGAACAACACCCTGCAGTTTGGCACGACCGTTCGTTTTATTCCTGTCCGGGCTGTGACAAGCCCAGTTGTTCGTGCAGGTTCTTCATCTGGTCTTGCAGTGTCGCCACCGTGTCTTCCAGCTGGGCCAGCCTTCGCGTGAGCGCGATCACGTCGTCCTCCGTGGCCGATGCCCCCGAACCGGCGAATGGGCCCGGCGTGAGCAGCGCTGGGTCCACCGGACCACAGAGCAGGTGGGCCCAACGCTGTTCCCGGGCACCTGGGGCTCTAGGCAACTTCACGACCAGAGGGCCACCTTTTTCGTCTGTGCGGTCCTGCATCTCTTCGAGGAATCCGTCCACCGAAGCAATGTCCAGGAATTTGTACCAACGCTCGGTGTTCAGCCGCAATTCGCCCGCCGTCTGAGGCCCACGCAACATCAGCATGCCCAGCAGCACGGCAGACTGCTCCGGCACGGCGACCGCGCGCATGAAGTTGTGTTCAAAGCGGGTGACGCGGCTGCCACTGCTTTCCAGCACCAGGTGAACGGCACGCAGTCCGTCCAGGGCCTCCAGCACGTGCGCTTCGGCCAATTGCATCACCGGGTCCCGGCTCGACTTCTGGTTGCAGCCCGTGACCAAGGTGTTGAGCGTCAGCGGGTAGCTGTCGGGCACCGTGCGGGCTTTTTCCATCAAGGTGCCCAGGGTCCGCGCTTCTGCGGCAGACAAGGGGCGCTGTCGAAAGTCGTGTCCCCTGGGGCGAGACGTTGTATTGAGGGTGTTGGGGTCTGAGGTCATTACACTTCCCGGCCATGTCTGGCGTGAATAAAAACATTGTGATTCTGATCTCTGGCGGCGGCTCCAACATGGCCGCCATCGTGCAGGCGTCCCGTGAGCGGCAATGGCAGGCACGCTTTGGCGCCAAGGTGGCGGCGGTGTTCAGCAACAAAACCACCGCCCAGGGATTGGTCTGGGCCGCCGGCGAAGGCATTCCAACGGGGGTCGTCGATCATCGCCAGTTTGCGCAGCGCGAGGCGTTTGACGCAGCCCTGATGGGCCAGATTGACGCGCACACCCCGACGCTGGTGGTGCTTGCGGGGTTCATGCGCATTCTGACGCCTGGGTTCGTTCAGCACTATGAAAATCGGCTGATCAACATCCACCCCAGCCTGCTGCCGGCCTTCACGGGGTTGAACACCCACCAGCGCGCCATCGACATGGGTTGCCGTTTCGCAGGCGCCACCGTGCACCGCGTCACCAGCGAACTCGATCATGGCGCCATCCTCGACCAGGCCGTGGTGCCCGTGCTGCCGGGTGACACGGCAGAGGTGCTGGCCGCGCGGGTGCTGACGCAGGAACACATCATGTATCCGCGAGCGGTGGAGCGGCTGCTGGTTGCCTAGTGTGCTGTCCCGCAAATAACTTGCATATGAAACCGTGCCTTCACACCCATGGCTGCGTTACAAATCCTCACGATAGCACCGGCTATCGCTGCGGTTTGCGCCTTGCCCTGGGCGCGAATCCATCGGTTTCATTTCATGCAACTATTTCCGGGACAGCACACCAGATGGGCGCTGTGCTCAACCCATTCGCACTTGAAGAAAACGGTTTGATCAGGCCCTGATCAAACGCCCTTGGCGAACACCAGGCCCGCGTGCTCCCGCATGGCGTGGAACTTGATCTTGGGCCAGTTTGCCTCCACCGCACGCAGTGTGGCGGCATGATCCACCAGCAGGGTGGGGGCATCCACCGCGTCGAGCGCCACGCGGTGGCTGTTGGCATCGATGAACTTCTTGAGCTCGATCTCGCCCCCGTCTTCCGGTGCGCAGGTCACCCAGCGGGCCACCTGGTAAGGGCTGCTCATGATGCGGGCTTTCACGCCGTATTCGTGCTCCAGCCGGTGTGCCACGACTTCAAACTGCAACTGACCCACGGCGCCCAGCAGCAGCACGGAGCCCGCGACCGGGCGGAACACCTGGATCGCGCCTTCTTCACCGAGCTGCGTCAGACCGGCGCGCAGTTGCTTGGTGCGCAGCGGGTCCGCCACCTCGACGCTGCGGATGATCTCCGGGGCGAAGAAGGGCAGGCCGGTGAACTGCAGGTTCTCGCCTTCGGTCAGCGTGTCGCCGAGTTGCAGCACGCCGTGGTTGGGAATACCGATGATGTCGCCGGCAAAGGCCTCATCCAGCAGCTCGCGCCGTTGTGACAGAAAACTCACCACCGTGTTGGGCCGCAGGTCCTTGCCGCTGCGCACCACCTTGAGCTTCATGCCGCGTTCAAAATGGCCGCTGGCCAATCGCACGAAGGCGATGCGGTCGCGATGCGCCGGGTCCATGTTGGCCTGGATCTTGAACACCACGCCGGTGAACTTTGGTTCCTCTGGCTTGACCACGCGCTGCAGGGCAGGCCGCTCGCCGGGCGGTGGTGCCAGATCCACCAGCGCATCCAGCACTTCGCGCACGCCGAAGTTGTTCACCGCCGAGCCGAACAACATGGGGGTCTGCTTTCCGGCCAGAAATTCGGCTTCGTCGAACGCAGGTGACGCACCCGCCACCAGCTCCAGTTCTTCGCGAGCCTGTTCAAACTCGGCGCCAAACCGCTTTCGGCTATCGGGGTTGTCCAGGCCCGGCATGACTTCCTCGTCGCCCCCCCGGCGATCCTCACCTGCGGCGAACACGCGCATCTGGTCGGCCCGGCGGTCGTACACGCCGCGAAACGTCTTGCCCATGCCCACCGGCCAGGTGAAGGGCACCACCGTCATGCCGAGTTCGCGCTCGATCTCGTCCATCAGGTCCAGCGGTGCCTGTACCTCGCGGTCCATCTTGTTCACGAAAGTCAGGATGGGCGTGTTGCGCGCGCGGCAGACCTGCAGCAGGCGCCGGGTCTGCGGCTCCACGCCGTTGCCCGCGTCAATCACCATCAGCGCCGCGTCCACGGCCGTGAGCACGCGGTAGGTGTCTTCAGAGAAGTCCTGGTGGCCGGGCGTGTCGAGCAGGTTGATCACGCAGTCGCGGTACTCCATCTGCATCACCGATGAAGCCACCGAGATGCCGCGCTGCTTTTCAATCTCCATCCAGTCAGACGTGGCATGGCGCGCAGCCTTGCGCGCCTTGACCGAGCCAGCGATGTTGATGGCGCCCGAGAACAGCAGCAGTTTCTCGGTGAGGGTGGTCTTGCCCGCGTCGGGGTGGGAAATGATGGCGAACGTGCGGCGACGCTTCACCTGGGTGGAAATATCGGACATAGCCTTCTATTATCCTGCGCCACCCGAAGCGGCGGAATGCCCAGGCAGCGACCGGAGCGCGATGTCGCATTCCAGGGATGCCGTGGAACTGGCTTCGCTCGGCCACTGGCATCGTCCCCCTGGGGGGGAAGACGCGAAGCGGCGCAGGGGGGCGACAATACTGTATGCACCCCAAAGCCCTGATAGACGAGTCCGCGACCCTGATTGAGCAGGTCTTCAAGTTCGAACACCCCGCCGATGCGGTGGTTTCCCGCCACTTCCGCGAGCACCGGTCGCTGGGCCCCCGCGAGCGGGCCACACTGTCCGATACGGTGTTTGCCATCCTGCGTGAGCGCCTGAAGTTGGAGTGGCTGGCGCGCTCGGGCAGCGGCTCCAAGTGGCGCAGACTGGCGATCCTGGCCTTCCCCGGCGATCGGGATTTCCTCAAGAGCGCGCTCACCGACGCAGAAAAGGCCTGGCTGGACGCCTCCCTGGCCGTGACCGATGCCGACCTGCTGGCGCCCCACCGCCACAACCTGCCCGAATGGCTGGCGCTGGCCTTGCGTGACCAGGTGGGAGCTGAATTCGACGAACTGGCACAGAGTCTGAATCGGCCAGCGCCCTTGGACTTGCGTGTCAATGTGTTGAAAAAGAAGCGCGAGGCTGTGCTCGCCGAACTCAGGCAGGCCGGTCTGGTGTGTGAACCCACGCCTTTTTCGCCTTTGGGCATTCGCCTGCAGGGCAAGCCTTCTCTCAGCAAGGTGCCCGCGTTTGTCCAGGGTGAGGTGGAGGTTCAGGACGAAGGCTCGCAGTTGCTGGCTTTGTTGCTGGATGCCAAGCGTGGCGAAATGGTGGTTGATTTCTGTGCAGGCGCCGGTGGCAAAACGCTGGCGATCGGTGCGGCCATGCGCAACAGCGGCCGGCTCTACGCCATGGATACCTCGGGGCATCGGCTCGATGCCCTCAAACCCCGCCTGGCCCGCAGCGGACTCTCCAACGTGCACCCGCTCGCCATCGCGCACGAGCGAGACGACCGCATCAAGCGCCTGGCCGGCAAGATCGATCGGGTGCTGGTGGACGCGCCGTGCTCCGGCCTGGGCACCCTGCGCCGCAACCCGGACCTGAAATGGCGCCAGACCCCGGAGACGGTGGCCGCACAAGCCCGGTTGCAGACGGCGATTCTGAACAGCGCGGCGCGTTTGCTCAAGCCGGGTGGTCGGCTGGTGTACGCCACTTGCAGCCTGCTTCAAGCAGAGAATGAAGCCGTGTGTGAGGCGTTTGGGGCATCCCATGCCGACTTTGAACCGATGCCAGTGGTCGGATTGCTGGAGGCCCTTCGCGTGCCTGGCGCCGACACGCTTTGTTCAGGCGAGCAGCGGCAGTGGTTGCGCCTGTGGCCTCATCGCCAGGGAACGGACGGCTTTTTTGCTGCCGTCTGGCAGAAAAAGGCTTGAAAAACGGTCAAAACACCTGATCTGGATCAGTAATTTCCACATCAGGCCCTGCTTTCTGGCCCAACTGTAGTTGGTGATTTGGGGCAGGCCTCGTAAAATCGCAGGTTATCAAGCCCATTCAGTCGGGCGGGTGAACTGATGCCTATCGCCACCTAAGGGCGACTCTCAAGGATTTCAATGAATGCATTCGATACCGCGATCCCTGCTTTGTGGACCGGTTTGATCCAGTTTCTGGATCAGGGCCTGACCGGCGCGAGCTGGTGGCAGGCCATTCTCGTGGCGCTGCTTCTGGCGCACGTGACCATTGCCAGCGTCACCATTTACCTGCACCGCCACTCGGCCCATCGCTCCCTGGATTTGCATCCCATCGCTTCGCACTTCTTTCGTTTCTGGCTCTGGCTGACCACCGGCATGGTCACCAAGGAATGGACGGCCATCCACCGCAAGCACCACGCCAAGTGCGAGCACGAGGGCGACCCCCACAGCCCGGTGGTGTTCGGCATCAAGAAAGTGTTTTTTGAGGGCAGCGAGCTGTACCGCAGCGAGGCCAAGAACCAGGAAACCCTGGAGCGCTACGGCCACAACACACCAGACGACTGGATCGAACGCAACCTGTACACCGGTCGTTCCAAGCTGGGCGTCAGCCTGATGCTTATCATCAACGTCATGCTGTTTGGTGCACTCGGCCTGACGGTCTGGGCCATTCAGATGATCTGGATCCCCGTCACGGCCGCCGGCATCATCAACGGCATTGGGCACTGGTGGGGCTATCGCAACTTCGAGGCAGCAGATGCCAGCACCAACGTGTCGCCCTGGGGCATCCTCATTGGCGGTGAAGAGTTGCACAACAACCACCACACCTACCCCACCTCAGCCAAGCTGTCAGTGAAGCCTTACGAATTCGACATCGGCTGGATGTACATCACCATCCTGAAGTCGGTGGGACTGGCCACGGTCAAGAAGCTGCCGCCCAAGATGGCATTTGGCGACGTGAAGCCGGTGGCCGACGAGAAAACACTCGAAGCCATCATCGCCAATCGCTACGAGGTGATGGCTGGCTATGCGCGTGAAATGCGTGTGGCCTGCAAGCGCGAAATTGCCGCGTTGCAATCCCGTCGGGGCGATGCTTCGGCGCTGCAGGTCGCTGGCCGTTGGCTGCATCGCGACGAAGACAAGGTGCCAGCCGCGGTGAAACCGCAACTGGCCCAGGCCCGTGCAGAGCACCCGGTGCTCGACAAAATGATCACCATGCGCGAAGAGCTTCGCGCCCTGTGGTCCAGCACAAACGCCACCCGCGAGCAACTGGCGGCTGATCTGCAGGCCTGGTGCCGCAGGGCAGAAGAGAGTGGCATCGTTGCCTTGCGCGATTTCTCCATCCAGCTTCGCTCTGCGCGCGCCTGAGTCCGAGTTTCGTAGGCGCCCTGCCTGCCAACCAGAAAAACCACCTTGCGAGGTGGTTTTTTTGCGTCTGCATGGGTTGGGCATGGGCATCGTGTGCGCGCACAGACCCATTGGGGCACATGGCCGGATATGCGATATTTCGTCACGCCGAGCGAGGCGTGGTTTGCTCAGTCGGGTTGCAGCAGTCGGCGCATTGTTGGAAGCCCGCTGACTGACGCGCCTGGTCTCAAGACAGAGGCGTTCACATTGAAAGGGGAAAACGATGTCGGCAGGCGACTGGAAAGACTTGTATGGCGCCGCCCTGGAGGGCGATCTGGCCCGCGTGCGATATCACCTCGCTGCTGGCGTGGATCCCAATTACCAGCATCCTGAAGTGATGTGCACGCCTCTGGTGGCCAGCCTGATTCATGGCCACGACGCGGTAGCGCAGCTTTTGCTGGATCACGGTGCAGATCCTCACTTGCGTTCGGATTTCGACGGGCTGACACCACTGCAGGCGGCAAAAAAACACGGGCGGTCAGCGCTGATGCGTTTGTTACTCGAACGTGGGGCCAGGGAAGAGGCCCGTCCGCCGTTCTGGCACCGTTGGCTGGCGGCGACCCATCTGATCTGACCTGATCGATCACTTTTTCAAAGGACGAAAAAAAGCCGCTGTGAAAACAGCGGCTTTTTTCAGGAGAACCAGTGCCGAATCACTTCAGCTTGATTTCCTTGTAGTCCACGTGCTTGCGTGCCTTGGGATCAAATTTCTTGATCAGCATCTTTTCAGGCGTGGTCTTCTTGTTCTTGGTGGTGGTGTAGAAGTGGCCGGTACCCGCAGTGGATTCCAGCTTGATTTTTTCGCGTCCGCCTTTGGTTGCCATGGTGTGTGCTCCTTAAGCCTGGCCGCGTGCACGCAGGTCTGCGAGCACGGCATCGATGCCGTTTTTGTCGATCAGTCGCAGGGCGGCACCGGAGACGCGCAGACGCACCCAACGGTTTTCGCTCTCAACCCAGAAACGACGGTATTGCAGGTTCGGCAGGAACCGGCGCTTGGTTTTGTTGTTGGCGTGGGAAACGTTGTTTCCGACCATGGGCTTCTTGCCCGTTACGTCGCAGACGCGTGCCATGAGGACACTCCGATATTGTCAAACGGCCGCCACCCGAGCGATGGGGGCCTCACCTCGCCAGAAAAAGGGTGGCGGTAACCCGAATTTGCAACGCACGGCCGAATGGGCCAAATCGCAGCAAAGCCGCACATTATAGCCCGATGCGGCAGATGTGGCTACCGCCAGTTAGCCCGCAGCAGCTAGGTCTCCGAAGCATGGTGACTCATTCAAGGGGCACCGCGGAACGGGCTTCGCCCGGCCGCAGGTGCCGCCCCCCTTCCAAGCCGAAGGCGCCAGGGGAGGGGGGACGCGCGCAGCGCGGCGGGGGGAGGTTACGAATTCTCCAGAAAACGCTGGGCGTCGAGCGCTGCCATGCAGCCGGTGCCCGCGCTGGTGATGGCCTGGCGGTACACATGGTCTTGAACGTCACCCGCTGCAAAAATGCCGGGCACGCTGGTCATGGTGGCCATGCCCTGCAGGCCGGATCGGGTCACGATGTAGCCGTCCTTCATTTCCAGCTGGCCCTTGAAGAGCTCGGTGTTCGGGCTGTGGCCAATGGCGATGAAACAGCCTTTGACCGCGACATCTTCTGTTTCGCCCGAATTCACGTTCTTCAGGCGCACCCCGGTCACGCCTGTGTTGTCTCCCAGCACCTCTTCCAGTGTGCTGTGCAGTTTGAGTTCAATCTTGCCGGCGGCTACCTTTTCCATCAATTTGTCGACCATGATCGGTTCAGCCTTGAACGTGTCGCGGCGATGCACCAGGTAGACCTTGCTGGCGATGTTGGAGAGGTAGAGCGCCTCCTCCACCGCGGTGTTGCCACCGCCGACCACGCTGCAGATTTCGTTGCGGTAGAAAAAACCGTCGCAAGTGGCGCAGCCCGAGACGCCTTTGCCCATGAACGCTTCTTCCGATGGCAGACCCAGGTACTTGGCCGACGCGCCCGTGGCGATGATGAGGGCGTCGCAGCTGTACTCACCACTGTCGCCCTTGAGCACGAAAGGCCGCTTGGAGAAGTCGACGGTGTTGATGTGGTCGAACACGATTTCGGTATTGAAGCGCTCGGCATGGGCCAGGAAGCGCTGCATCAGGTCGGGGCCCTGGACACCGTCCACGTCGGCAGGCCAGTTGTCGACGTCGGTGGTGGTCATGAGTTGCCCACCCTGAGCAATACCCGTGATCAGCACGGGATTGAGGTTGGCCCTGGCGGCGTAAACGGCGGCGGTGTAGCCGGCTGGCCCGGAGCCGAGGATCAGTACTTTAGAGTGCTTCATTGGTGCGGGCCCATATGGGGTTCGGGGCCTGTGGTTTAGAGTATGGGGGGATTGCTGTCGATAGAGCGCCGTCGCCTTGTTGCGATGGCAGTGTCAGGATTGTATGAAAGAGCGCCTTCCGCGCCGTTCGCAACAAGGAATACACGCATGTCCATCCTGTCCAATCTGGATCTGATTCGCAGGGTTCCCCTGTTCTCGACCTTGACCCAGGCCCAGGCCGAGGCCGTCGCCGATTCGGTGGTCAAGCGCCGCTACAGGCGGGGCGAGTGCATTGTCGAGCAGGGCAAGAAGTCCAATTGTCTGGCCATCGTGCTCACCGGTCGTGCGCGCGTGGTGACGACAGACACGCGTGGTCGGGAGGTGATTCTGGCCACCATGAACCCGGGTGACTACATCGGCGAAATGAGTCTGATCGACAACCAGCCGCACTCGGCCACGGTGCGCGCGGAGGTGCAGACCGATGTGCTGATCCTGGGCCGGGTGGAGTTCGCCCGCTGCCTGCCCGAGAACACCTCCATGGCCTACGCGGTGATGAAGGGGCTGGTGCAGCGCTTGCGCCATGCCGATCGCAAGATCGAGTCGTTGGCGTTGATGGACGTGTACGGGCGCGTGGCGCGGGCCCTGCTGGAGTTTGCGCACCCCGGCAGCGACGGTTTGCTGACGATTCGCGACCGTGTGTCCCGCCAGGACGTGGCCAAGATGATTGGTGCCTCCCGCGAAATGGTCAGTCGCGTCATGAAGGACCTGGAAGAGCGTGGCTTCATTGAAGTGCGCGAGGACGGCAGCACCGTGATCAAGGAACGTTTGAACTCGCTGGGCTGAGCGCGCACGCGCTTGGCGCGGCGCGGATTGACCTGGTCAGATCCCACCGTTTCGGGGCCAATAACCATTCTGCCTTGGGGTAAGCTTGCCTCTGGATTTTGACGAGGCTTATGACTTATTCACTCAACACCCTCAACGCCGATCGCGCCAGTGCATCGGCCCCCGGGGTGTCCCGTTTTACACAGGAAATCGGTCTGGTGCTGGGCGCTGCGGCGCTGGCTTTCTGGTTGCTCGCCTTGCTGAGCCACTCCTTGGCAGATCCGGCCTGGAGCACCACGGGCACCCGGGCCGATGTGGGCAACTGGGGAGGGCGCCTGGGCGCACTGCTCGCCGATGGCAGCTATTTCCTGCTGGGCTTTTCGGTGTGGTGGTGCTTTTTCATTGGCCTGCGGGCCTGGTTGTCGGGTCTGGCCAGATGGATTCGCGGTCATCAAGGTCTGGATACGGGTGATGTCGAGCAAGAGGCTGCAAACGCCCGGCCGTGGCACCGCCCATGGGCCCGCAAGCTGCTGTTCTGGCTGGGATTGCTGGCGCTGCTGTCGGCCAGCGCGGTGCTGGAGTGGAGTCGGCTGTACCGCATTGAGGCCATGCTCCCCGGCCATGCTGGCGGCATGGTGGGGCATGCCCTGGGCCCGGTGGCCATGAAGTGGCTGGGGTTCAACGGGTCGGCCATTGTGATGCTGGCGCTACTGGTGCTTTGTCTGCCGCGTGTGTTCCGTTTCTCCTGGGGGCATTGGGCCGAGGTGGTGGGGAACACGCTGGACGGCTGGTTTGAAGCGCGTCGCGAGAAGCGCGAGGCGGTGGAAGACCAACGTATCGGCGAGAAGGCCGCGCGCGAGCGCGAAGTGGTGGTGGCTGTTGAACGGGTGGAAATCGAAGAGCACCATCCCACGCCCATGGTGATCGAGCCCACGCTGGTGGACGTGCCCAGAAGCGAGCGGGTGGCCAAGGAGCGGCAGAAGCCCTTGTTCAGCGAAATGCCCGACAGCAAGCTGCCCCAGGTGGATCTGCTGGACAGCGCCCCATTGCATCAGGCGGGCGTGGACAGCCAGACGCTGGAGATGACCAGCCGCCTGATCGAGAAAAAGCTCAAGGACTTTGGAGTGGAGGTTCGGGTCGTCGCGGCCGCGCCCGGTCCTGTGATCACGCGATATGAAATCGAGCCAGCCACGGGTGTGAAGGGTTCGCAGATCGTGAATCTGGGCCGCGATCTGGCGCGTTCCCTGTCGCTGGTCTCCATCCGTGTGATCGAGACCATTCCGGGCAAGAACCTGATGGCCCTCGAACTGCCGAATGCCAAGCGGCAGATGATCAAGCTCAGTGAGATCCTGGGCTCGCAGGTCTACAACGATGCCAAGTCACTGTTGACCATGGGACTGGGCAAGGACATCGGGGGTCAGCCGATCGTGGCCGATCTGGCCAAGATGCCGCACTGCCTGGTGGCCGGTACCACGGGCTCGGGCAAGTCGGTGGGTATCAATGCCATGATCCTGTCGCTGCTCTACAAAGCCGACGCCAAGGACGTGCGCCTCCTGCTGATCGATCCCAAGATGTTGGAAATGAGCGTCTACGAAGGCATTCCGCACCTGCTGGCGCCCGTGGTCACCGACATGAAACACGCTGCCAACGGATTGAACTGGTGTGTGGCCGAAATGGAGAAGCGCTACAAGCTCATGAGCAAGATGGGTGTGCGCAACCTCGCCGGCTTCAACATGAAGATCGACGAGGCCAACGCGCGCGGCGAAATCATCGGTAACCCCTTCAGCCTGACGCCCGAGCAGCCTGAACCGCTGGAACGCCTGCCCTACATCGTGGTGGTGATCGACGAACTGGCCGACCTGATGATGGTGGTGGGCAAGAAGATCGAGGAACTGATCGCGCGCCTGGCCCAGAAAGCCCGTGCGGCCGGCATCCATTTGATCCTGGCCACCCAGCGCCCCAGCGTGGACGTGATCACCGGCTTGATCAAGGCCAACATTCCCACCCGGCTGTCGTTTCAGGTGAGCAGCAAGATCGACAGCCGCACCATCCTCGACCAGATGGGAGCCGAAAGTTTGCTGGGCATGGGTGACATGCTTTACATGCCGTCCGGCACGGGATTCCCGATCCGGGTGCATGGTGCGTTTGTGAGCGACGATGAGGTGCACCGGGTGGTGGCCTACCTGAAAGAGCAGGGGGGCGAGCCCAACTACGTCGATGGCGTGCTTGAGTCCAGCGTCGGCGATGGTGAGGGTGGCGACATGTTTGGCGAAGGCGGCGGCTCCAGCGGTGAAAAGGACGCCCTGTACGACCAGGCGGTGGAAATCGTGCTCAAGGATCGCAAGGCCAGCATTTCGTATGTGCAACGCAAGCTCAAGATTGGTTACAACCGCGCCGCGCGTTTGCTGGAAGATATGGAGAACGCCGGGCTGGTCAGCGCGCTGACCTCCAGTGGACAACGTGACATCCTGGTGCCATCCCGGTCTGAATGAATGGGGTATGAAACCTTGTCGGTGCGAACCGATCTGAAGCAGATGATCAAAAATTTTGTGGCGGGCTGTGCTTTCGCGCTGGCTTCACTGGCCGCTCAGGCCGATGGCCTTCAGGACCTGGAGCGTTTTCTCAAGGAAGTGGGCAGCGCCCGTTCCGGCTTCACCCAGGTGGTGACCTCACCCAAACGATCGGGCGAAGCCGTGGCGCGCAGCAAGACATCCAGCGGCAGCTTCGAATTCCTGCGGCCGAACCGATTCCGCTTCGAATACACCAAACCCTTCGAACAAACCATCGTCGCTGATGGCGAAACCTTGTGGCTCTTCGATGTGGATCTCAATCAGGTGACCGCGCGCAAGCAGCAGGAGGTGCTGGGCAGCACACCCGCCGCCTTGATTGCTGCGGGCACCGACCTGCGGACCCTGGGCGAAGTGTTCGAACTCAAGGCCGCAGCGGCGCGAGACGGCATGGAGTGGCTGGAAGCGCGCCCCTTGGCCCGCGACGGTCAGCTCCAGATGGTCCGGGTGGGATTCAGGCAAGGTCAGTTGGCTGTGCTGGACATTGAGGACAGCCTGGGGCAGCGGTCGGTGCTCACTTTCACCAACTGGCAAGGCAATGCAAAGCTGACGCCAGAACAGTTCCGTTTTCAGCCACCCCCCGGCGCGGACGTGATCCGTCCCTGACGCACGCCATTTTGTGAGCTTTCAACCCGCATCTGGCGCCGCGCCGAAGTTCGCCCACGCTCCACTGGCGGAGCGCTTGCGCCCGAGGGTGCTGGGCGAGGTGATCGGTCAGCAGCACCTTTTGGGCGAAGGGATGGCGTTGCGGCTTGCCTTTGAGTCGGGTCAGCCGCACAGCTGCATTCTGTGGGGGCCGCCCGGCGTGGGCAAGACGACCATCGCAAGGCTGATGGCAGACGCCTTTGATGCGCAGTTCATCACCATCAGTGCGGTTCTGGGTGGCGTCAAGGACATCAGGGAAGCCGTGGAACGTGCTGAAAGTGCCCGCACCGGTCTGGAGTCCCAGCGGACCATCGTGTTCGTGGACGAGGTGCATCGCTTCAACAAGAGCCAGCAAGACGCTTTTCTGCCTCATGTGGAGTCGGGTCTGTTCACCTTCATTGGTGCCACCACCGAGAACCCGTCGTTTGAAGTCAATTCGGCGCTGCTTTCGCGCGCGGCGGTCTATGTGCTTCAGCCGCTCTCAGAGGGCGACTTGCGCCAGATCATCGAACGGGCGCAGGGCATCAACGCGGTGCCGCCCATGGAAGATGGCGCAGCGGAGCGCCTGATTGTGTACGCCGACGGTGATGCTCGCCGGCTGCTCAATACCCTGGAAACCCTGGCTGTGGCAGCGGCCCGGGAACAGCTGGCGACCGTGACAGACGACTGGCTGCTGCGCGTGCTGGGCGAGCGCATGCGCCGCTACGACAAGGGCGGTGAGCAGTTCTACGACACCATCAGCGCATTGCACAAGAGCGTGCGCGGCTCAGACCCCGATGCCGCGCTGTACTGGTTTGTCCGCATGCTGGACGGCGGCGCGGATCCCCGCTACATGGCGCGGCGCTTCATCCGCATGGCCAGCGAAGACATCGGGCTGGCCGACCCGCGCGCGCTCAGGATGGCGCTGGATGCAGCAGATGTGTACGAACGCCTGGGCACGCCGGAGGGTGAGCTGGCGCTGGCGGAATGCGTGGTGTATCTGGCGGTGGCGCCAAAGTCCAACGCGGTTTACAAGGCCTTCAATGAGGCCAAGGCGTTCGTTAAAAAGGACGGCACGCGCCCTGTACCCATGCACCTGCGCAACGCACCGACCCGGCTCATGAAAGACCTGGACTACGGAAAAGGCTATCGCTACGCTCACGACGAAGTCGATGGTTTCGCCGCTGGCGAACGCTATCTGCCCGATGGCATGCCCGATCCGGGCTTTTACCGCCCGGTGGAGCGGGGGTTGGAAATCCGCATCGCCGATAAGCTGCGCGAGCTCAAAAAGCGCAATGATCAAAATTCCTAATGAATACCCAATCGTGCTGATGCAGCTCCAGCAGAGATTCGCGATTTAGGGAAAACCCGTGTGCGCTAAGGGCTTACGCGAATTGGCCCCCTTTGCGGCGTCGCTACAATCCGCCCACCAACCCGCAGTCTGTCCTGTCACAAGGTCGAGTCTGGCGGGTTTTTTGCTAGGTTGAAGCGGACCGTCTGATCACAAATCGGGCGGCAGTCAAACACACGGAGAACCTTCATGGACGTATTGCTTCAGCAGATCATCAATGGTCTGGTGCTGGGCAGCATGTATGCACTGGTGGCCTTGGGCTACACCATGGTGTACGGCATCATTGGATTGATCAACTTTGCCCACGGCGATGTGCTCATGGTCGGCGCGTTGACCAGTTGGACCATCATCGGACTGATGCGGGAGGCATCCCCTGGCATGCCGCTCTGGCTGGTGTTGCTGGTGGCCACGCTGATCGCGATGGTGGTTTGTGCGGCCCTCAACTTCACGATCGAGAAACTGGCTTACCGGCCGTTGCGCAACTCCTCGCGCCTGGCCCCCTTGATCACGGCCATCGGTATGTCGCTGCTGCTGCAGACCATCGCCATGATCATCTGGAAACCCAATCCCAAATCCTACCCGTCCATGCTCTCGCGTGAGCCGTTCGAGATCGGCGGTGCGGTGATTTCGGTGACGCAGGTGACCATTCTGGCCACCACCGCCATCACCCTCGCGTTCCTGATGTGGCTGGTCAACAAAACCAACCTGGGCCGCGCCATGCGCGCCACCGCTGAAAACCCGCGCGTGGCCGCGCTCATGGGGATCCGGCCCGACGTGGTGATTTCTGCCACCTTCATCATTGGCGCGATGCTGGCGGCCATTGCCGGTGTGATGTGGGCATCGAACTACGGCACGGTACAGCACGCCATGGGTTTCATGCCTGGCCTCAAGGCCTTCGTGGCTGCCGTCATGGGCGGCATCGGCAACCTCGCGGGTGCGGTGGTCGGCGGCATTGCGCTGGGGCTCATCGAATCGCTGGGTGCCGGGTACCTGGGCAAGCTGACCGGTGGCGTGCTGGGCAGCCAGTACACCGACATCTTTGCTTTCATCGTTCTGGCCATCGTGCTGACCCTGCGGCCGTCGGGCCTGTTGGGTGAGCGTGTGGCCGACCGCGCCTGACCATCGGAGGAAACCATCATGATGAATTCCAAAGCAGGCAAACTGATTGTCTTTCTGCTGGCCGCCGCAGCCCTGCTGCTGTTGCCAATCATCCTCCAGTCCACCGGCAGCAACTCCTGGGTGCGCATTGTCGACATTGCGCTGCTGTACGTGCTGCTGGCCCTGGGCCTGAACATCGTGGTCGGCTACGCCGGCCTGCTCGACCTGGGTTACATCGCCTTCTTCGCGGTGGGAGCCTACATCTTTGCCTTGCTGGGTTCACCCCACCTGGCCAACACCTTTCCCGCCATTCAGGCCATGTTCCCGGACGGCCTGCACTACAGCATCTGGTGGGTGATGGTCCTGGCCGCCGTGGTGGCCGGCATCGTGGGCATGATCCTCGGCGCGCCCACGCTCAAGCTGCGCGGCGACTACCTGGCCATCATCACCCTGGGCTTTGGCGAGATCATCCGCATCTTCCTGCTCAACATGGACCGGCCGGTGAACATCACCAACGGGCCCAAAGGCATCAGCCAGATCGACACCATTTCGGTCTTCGGCCTGGATCTGGGCAAGCGTCTGACCATTGGCGACTACACCTTCCAGCCGGTCACGCTCTATTACTACCTGTTCCTTTTCTTCGTCGTGATGGCGGTGATCATTTCCTACCGCCTGCAGGATTCGCGTATCGGCCGCGCCTGGATGGCCATTCGCGAAGACGAGATCGCGGCCAAGGCCATGGGCCTGAACACCCGCAACCTCAAGCTGCTGGCGTTCGGCATGGGGGCGTCGTTCGGTGGCGTTTCCGGCGTGCTGTTTGCGTCATTCCAGCGCTTTGTGTCACCCGAGTCCTTCTCGTTGATGGAGTCCATCATGGTCGTGGCCATGGTGGTGCTGGGCGGTATTGGGCACATTCCGGGCGTGATCCTCGGCGCCCTGTTGCTGGCCGGTTTGCCAGAACTTCTGCGCCATGTGGCACATCCGCTCACGGCGATGACAGACGGCCGGCTGGCGCCGGAAATCCTGCGGCAGTTGCTGATCGCGCTGGCGATGGTGGTGGTGATGCTGCTGCGTCCGAAGGGCTTGTGGCCCTCACCCGAACACGGCAAGTCATTGAGCAAGTGAGGAAGGCGAACCATGTCTGAAACCATTCTGAGAGTCGCCAACGTTTCCAAGCGCTTCGGTGGCCTGCAGGCCCTGAGCGACGTGGGCATTGAGATCAAGCGCGGCCAGGTCTATGGCCTGATAGGGCCCAACGGCGCAGGCAAGACCACGTTCTTCAACGTGCTGACCGGCCTTTACACGCCGGACAGCGGATCCTTTGAACTCGCTGGCAAGCCCTACACGCCCTCTGCGGTGCATGAAGTGGCGAAGGCGGGCATTGCACGCACTTTCCAGAACATCCGTTTGTTTGCCGAAATGACTGCGCTGGAAAACGTCATGGTCGGGCGGCATGTGCGCACGCACTCGGGCTTGATCGGGGCCGTGCTTCGCACGCCAGGGTTCAAGCGCGAAGAGGCCGAGATCACCCAGCGTGCACGTGAGCTGCTGGACTACGTGGGCATTGCCAAGTTCGCCGACTACAAGTCGCGCACGCTGAGCTACGGTGACCAGCGTCGCCTGGAGATTGCGCGCGCACTGGCCACCGATCCACAGCTGATCGCGCTGGACGAGCCGGCCGCCGGCATGAACGCCACGGAGAAAGTGCTGTTGCGAGAGTTGATCGATCGCATCCGCAAGGACAACCGCACCATTTTGCTCATCGAGCACGATGTGAAGCTGGTGATGGGTTTGTGTGACCGCGTCACCGTGCTCGATTACGGCAAGCAGCTCTCGACTGGTACGCCTGCCGAAGTGCAGCGCGATCCCAAGGTGATTGAAGCCTACCTGGGCACCGGTGGAGGTTGATTTGTCCCACCCTCGCGCCGCTTCTTCGCGTCACTCCCTCAATGGGGCGATACAGGTCGTCTGGCAAAGCCGGCCCGACGGTATCACTGGAAATGATCACTTTGCGCCGAGCGCCAAGATGAACAAGGAAAAGACATGGCAAACACACTCCTGAAAGTCAGCGGCCTGAAGGTCGCGTACGGCGGCATCAAGGCCGTCAAGGGCATCGATCTGGAGGTGCACGAAGGCGAATTGATTTCGCTGATTGGCTCCAACGGGGCTGGCAAGACCACCACCATGAAGGCGGTGACCGGATCGCTGGCCTTTGAAGGGGGCGACATCGAATACATGGGCAAGTCCATCAAGGGCAAAGGCGCCTGGGATCTGGTGAAAGAGGGCCTGGCCATGGTGCCGGAGGGGCGGGGTGTGTTCACCCGCATGTCCATCACCGAAAACCTGCAGATGGGGGCCTACATTCGCACCGACAAGGCAGAAATTGCCAGTGACATCGAGCGCATGTTCGTGATCTTCCCGCGCTTGCGCGAGCGCAAGGACCAGCTGGCTGGCACCATGAGCGGCGGCGAGCAGCAGATGCTGGCCATGGCCCGTGCCTTGATGAGCCGGCCCAAGGTGCTGCTGCTGGACGAGCCCTCGATGGGCCTGTCGCCCATCATGGTCGACAAGATCTTTGAGGTGGTGCGCGATGTGGCCGCCCAGGGCGTGACCATCCTGCTGGTGGAGCAGAACGCCCAGCGCGCGCTGCAGATCGCCCACCGAGGCTATGTGATGGACTCGGGGGAAATCACCATGACGGGCACCGGGAAGGATCTGCTGACCGATCCCAAGGTGCGCGAGGCTTACCTGGGGCACTGACAGGGCTCCCCCCGCGCCGCCTGCGGCGTCACCCCCTCAGGGGGCAACGCGGTGCGGCCCGTCCTGAGCCTGTCGAAGGGCGGTTCCGCCGCGTTCTGGATTCAAGACACTTCGCGCCGGAACTTACAATGTCGGGTTGCGCTTTTCTAGCGCAACCCGTTTTTCATTGCACAGAACCATGACCATCGACCACGCTTCCGCCGTTCCTGCCGCCGACGACAACCATCTCATTGCCGAGCGTCGCGAAAAGCTGAAAGCCTTGCGTGAGGCGCAGCAGCAGGGCAAGGGCGTGGCCTTCCCGAACGATTTCAAACCGGTGGACAAGGCGGCCGAGCTGTTTGCCCTGCATGGCGAATCGTCCAAGGAAGCGCTGGAAGCCACACCGGTGCGTGCCAGTGTGGCCGGCCGCATGATGCTCAAGCGCGTGATGGGCAAGGCCAGTTTTGCCACGCTGCAAGACGCGTCTTTCGGCCCATCGGGCGGGCGCATCCAGATCTACCTGAACAACGAGAGCGTGGGCGAGGCAGTGCACGCGGCCTTCAAGCACTGGGACCTGGGCGACATCATTGCTGTGGAAGGCGTGCTCATGCGCACAAACAAGGGTGAACTCAGCATTCACGCCGACAGCATCCGGCTGATCACCAAGAGCCTGAGGCCGCTGCCCGACAAATTTCATGGGGTGCACGATCAGGAAATCAAATACCGCCAGCGCTATGTCGACCTGATGACCGACGAGTCGGCCCGTAAGCGTTTTGTGGTGCGGAGCCAGGCGCTCACCAGCATGCGCGACTTCATGGTGAGCCATGGCTTCCTGGAAGTGGAAACGCCCATGTTGCACCCGATCCCGGGTGGCGCCAATGCCAAGCCCTTCAAGACGCACCACAACGCGCTCGACCAGGAGATGTTCCTGCGCATCGCTCCAGAGCTGTACCTCAAGCGCTTGCTGGTGGGTGGGTTTGATCGCGTGTTCGAGATCAACCGCAACTTCCGCAACGAAGGCATCAGCGTCCGGCACAACCCGGAATTCACGATGATGGAGTTCTACGCGGCCTACTGGAATTACCGCGACCTGATGGATTTCAACGAGGCGCTGATTCGCCACGTGGTGCGCCAGGTGCATGGCGACACACCGCTGACCTATCAAGGCCAGCCGGTGGACGTGATGTCGCCATTCGAGCGGCTCACCATCCGTGAAGCCATTCTGAAATACACGGAAGCTGGCGAGCAGGTGGACGATGCCGCTTGGCTGCAAGTGGAGTTGAAGAAGCTGGGCCTGTGCGAAGAAAAGCACCAGTTGTCTGCCCGCAGCCTGCCCAGCCTGCAGGTGATGTACTTTGAGGAAAAGGTCGAAGACAAGCTCTGGAACCCGACCTTCATCATGGACCATCCCACCGAGATCTCGCCGCTGGCCCGCGCCAACGACGCCAATCCGGAAGTGACGGAACGCTTCGAGCTCTACATCACCGGCCGGGAATTCGGCAATGCGTTTTCAGAGCTCAACGATGCCGAGGACCAGGCTGCCCGTTTCCAGGCCCAGGCTTCTGCCAAGGATGGTGGCGACGAAGAGGCCATGTTCTACGACGCCGACTACATCCGCGCGCTGGAATACGGCATGCCGCCCGCCGGCGGCTGCGGCATCGGCATCGACCGCCTGATGATGCTGCTGACCGACAGCCCCAGCATTCGAGACGTGATCCTGTTTCCGGCGCTGCGCAGGGAGGTTTGACCCACCCCCGCGGCGCAGCGCGCCACCCCCTCAAGGGGGCGATACCAGTGGCCCGGCAAAGCCGGTTCCACGGTATCGCTGGACTGGGGCACTTCGCTCCGGAATGGCTTGGGCCACCCCGGCCGCGCTTCGCGCTTCCTCTCATGTGAGTTGATGGGATGTGCATTCAGGACAGGCGCGCAGGACATGCGATCTAGAAATTCACGGTGTGAATGCTCTTGCGATTGTTTTCGCGCAGATCGTCCAGTGCGCCTCGCAGCCACTGCAAATGGGCCTGGGCGTCCTGTAGCAGCTCCAGCCCGGGCTCGGGCAGCATGGCCACGACGATCTTGAAACGCAAAGTGGCGCCCACCGGCAACTGCGAGGATGGCCGCAAGCCGCCGGCCAGAATGTGGGTGGCGGCCGCCACCGCTTGGGCCGGCCTCACCGGGCCTTCCATCAACAGCGCAAAACTGCGATCGTCAACGCGCGTGGCGGTGTCCACGTCGCGCGCTATGGCCCGCAGCAGCGAGCCTGTGAGCACGAGTGCCCGATCGGCCACTTCGCGCCCATGTTCGCGCTCGAACCATGCGTGGTTGTCCAGATCGATCAGCAGCAGGGCAATTGAATGGTTGTAGCGCTGCGCGCGTACCAGACTTTCATGCAGACGCAGCATGCCGTTGTGCCGGTTGGTCAGGCCCGTGAGCGGTTCGGTCAGCGCCAGTGCGCGCGCGCGGGTCTGTGCCTCGTGCTGAATGGACGAGCGCTGCAGCAATCCGTAGAACAGCAGCGGCGCCTCTATGGCGGCTGCGATCACCATGCCGTACTGGGACAGGAAGCCCGACGACAGCAGATCCAGATTGCGCATCACCGGCAGCACGCCTGTCAGCAGCACGGGCAGGATGCCCAGGGCGATCCAGCGCACCCATCGGTCGCCGGTTCGCCAGGCAGCCCACAGCATCACATAGACCAGGGCCATCGTGGCCGCCCCGCCCACTGTCACCACTTGCAGGCTGAGCGCTGACGGGGCTACCCGGTCCCATGCCACCACGAGCACGAGCATGGCGGCCAGTGCAAGTGCCGTCCGGTTCAGGCCGCGACCCAGGCGGCGTGGCTGAACCACGTGCCGAACAAAAAGCAGTCCGACCACCGCCACCATGGGCAGCAGCACGAATTCGGCCATGCCATTCCAGCGTGGCGAACCGGGCCAGAGAAACTGACCCGCCACACCCAGCGAAGAAGCCAGTGCCAGGCCCAGTACCGTGATGTACGCCGCGTAATAAGCAAAGCTGCTGTCGCGAAACACCGCCGCATTGGCGATGGCGACCGTCGCCAGCAGCAGCACCATGCCAAAGTAGGCGCCCAACAGAAACTGCTGGTGAATGCGCAGTTCGCGCAGTGTGTTGTGGTTGTGGATCGTGAGCGGGCCGGAGAAAGGCACCCGGGCGTGTTCGATGCGAACCCAGTACGTCACGGGCTCGTTGATCCGTGTGTCCAGTGCCATCACGGGAAAACGGTCGGCGTACACCCAGTCGTTCACGGCAAGCCGGTCGCCGGCGCGCTGTTCGTTCCATTCACCACTGGCGGTGCGGTGGTAGATGCTGACGAGATCGGTGCCGGAATGGGCCAGCTCCAGCTCCCAGTGCACCAGGTTGTCTTCCACCTGCGCATCGAAACGCACCCACAGTGCCGCCTTGCCTTCCAGGCGCACGCGGTGGCGATGGTCGCGCACGGCAAACGGCAACTGGTGCTGATGCTGTTCAACCCATTGCACCGATTTGTCGCCATCCGGATCGACCCAGTACTGGCTGCGCTGGGCCAGGGGAATGCTGGTGATTGCGCCACTGAGCACGATGGGTTCCAGTACAGGGGCCTGGGCCCACGCGCCAGAAAGCGTCAACAGCCAGATGGAAAGTGCCAGGGCGGCGAACAGGCTCCTGGATCGGCGTGAAAGTGTTTTTCGGGCGGAAAGCATGGGCGATTGTGTCCCGCCTCTTGAACGGGACGCTTCAGCCTGTCGGCAAGACGCTGGTTTCTGCAGCGGTCACCGCCCGAAGGCGGTCTCACCCTGCCATGAAAAAGCCCCGAGGCAGCCAGCTGTCTCGGGGCTTCAAGTGACAGACATGGGGATCACGAAGGTCCCGATGCGGAAAGACGCTCAGGCGTACTCGGCCAGCGCTTTGCGCATCTTTTTCATGGCAGCCACCTCGATCTGGCGCACTCGCTCGGCACTCACGCCGTATTCGGCCGCCAGTTCGTGCAGCGTCATGCCGCCCGATCCATCGTCGTTCACCTTGAGCCAGCGCTCGCTGACGATGCGACGTGACCGGTCGTCCAGCTCGCTCATGGCCCGGGCAATGCCTTCGGTGGCCAGCCGGTCACGGTGGGCGGATTCCAGCATGGCCGTGGGCTCATGGTGAGCGTCGGCCAGATAGGCAATCGGGCCAAAGCTGTCTTCACCATCGTCACCCGGCGACGGATCCAGCACCACGTCGCCACCGGAGAGTCGCGTTTCCATTTCGCGCACTTCTTCTGGCTTCACGTTGAGCTCGCGGGCCATCACACCCACTTCGGAGTCGGAAAGCACCTCACGGTGAGTGTCGCCATCCAGCGCTTCGGAACGGAAACCCTGCTTGCGTGAGCGAAGGTTGAAGAACAGCTTGCGCTGCGCTTTGGTGGTGGCCAGTTTGACCATGCGCCAGTTCTTCAGGATGTATTCATGGATCTCGGCCTTGATCCAGTGCATGGCGTAACTCACCAGGCGCACGCCCTGATCGGGGTCGAAGCGCTTGACGGCCTTCATCAGGCCCACGTTGCCTTCCTGGATCAGATCGCCGTGCGGCAGACCGTATCCCAGGTACTGGCGCGCGATGGACACGACTAGGCGCAGGTGCGACATGACCAGTTGACCGGCGGCTTCCAGGTCGTTGTCGTCACGCAGGCGGCGCGCGGCGTTCTGCTCTTCATCCAGCGTGAGCATGGGCATGCGGTTGACGGCCGAGATGTAGGCGTCAAGATTGCCCAGGGCAGGCAGCGTCAGCGAGCGGCTGGCCCAAGGGCTGGCCACGGCCAGGGTGGCAGTGGGCAAAATGGCGGGGGCAAGGGATGTGGACATGTTCAAAACCCTCCTCAGGTTGTCTGTCAACAATGTTAGCACTCTGTCTGAGTGAGTGCTAATGAATTGGTTCCATGGGGCTGATAGTGCCCCGCAGGTGCTGGTGTCGGTTTTTGTCGCTGCTCCCAGTAGCCCACGGCAAAACGTTGGCAGATTGACAGGTGTGGGGCATTTGCATAGCATGATATATATCTGGCTATGTAAATGAGTTCAACATGCATGACGTTGTCAAAGAGCTGGGGTTTCTGACCCTTGGCACCCGCCTCAGGCGAATCGGCGAGTCGCTGCAGGCACAGACGCAGGAACTGCTGGCAAACAACGGCATGGACATGCCGGCTGCCCACTTTCCCCTGCTGGCTGCCCTGGACCGACTGGGGCCTCTGGGCGTGAGCGAACTGAGCCTGGCGGTGGGCGTGAGCCAGCCTGTGGTCAGTCGCTCTCTGATTGGTCTGGAGGCGACTGGTCTGGTGGAGTCCCAAACCGCAGACGCAGACCGCCGGGTGCGCCGCATTCGGCTCAGCCACCAGGGGCATGAGCTGGTACAGCATGCGAAGCAGTCGGTGTGGCCCGTCATCGAGGCGGCTGTGGCACAGGCTTGTGAGCCGCTGAATGGCTCGCTGTTGGACCAGTTGGCGATGCTCGAATCGGCTCTTGAACACGCATCCCTGAATCAACGAGCCACCGAGCTTGCGGTGGGATCCACTGCGCTGGAATGAAGGAGATACCTCAATGAATTCGCTCGACCGGCCTGTCTGGGCCTCGCTGACCCACGCCCCGCATCTCGCGGAAGGTGACGACTTCGCCAGGCGCTACCGGCGCGACGTCAACTTGTTTGCATCCGCATGCGACGACAGCGTCAACAGTCTGGCCGCACTGCACGACCTGGTTCGCGAAGGCGAATCTGTTTTTGTGTTGCAGGTGCCGGCCATTTGTGTGCCGGATGGCCTGGTGATCACGCGCGCGGCCCAAGGTGTGCAAATGCTCGCGGCGCGGCCCATCGCACGGGAAGACGGTGACTGCGCCGTCGTCGAACTCGGAGAAGCCGACGCGCCCGAAATGCTCGCCCTGGCGCAGTTGACCGAACCCGGGCCCTTTCTGGCCCGCACGCGCACCATGGGCCGATTCATTGGGGCCCGTATCAACGGGCGCCTGGCTGCAATGGCAGGAGAACGCATGCGCTTCCCCGGCTACACGGAAGTCAGTGGGGTGTGCACCCATCCTGACTTCCGGGGACGAGGCCTGGCAAGGACGCTCTCTTCGGTGATCGCGAACGCCATTCAGCAGCGCGGTGAGCAACCCTTCCTGCACGCATGGACAAGCAACCAGGCTGCCATCGCGCTCTACGAGCGTCTGGGCTTCGAGTTCCGGAGCGTGGTGCAGGTCGCTGTGTTGGGACGGCTTGCTTGAGGGGCTGAGCGTCTTTCGTTTAGGTCCAGTGATCGAGAAGAATCTGGGTCGCCCGCACCCAGTCCGAAATCATCTGTTGCCGGCGCACCGGGTTTCTGCGCAGCACACCGGAAAGCACAAAACCGCGCAGAAAGTCGGTGGTGAAGGCGATCACGGCATCATGGCCAGGGCGGTCGGCGGCCGGCGCAAACAGGGTGCGCAGTACCCGCTCGCTTTTGGGGTGGGCGTCGCGCTCGACTTGACGCAAGGCCTGCCGAAGGCCGTCGTCCGTGCGGGCCAGGGCCCACAGTTCCAGCTCGGCCATGAAGGCAGGCTGGGCCATCATCAGCGCCAGGGCGCGAATGGCCCGCTCCACCGGATCGGGGGCATTCTGCAGTTTCTCCAGCATTTCAAACACGCTGCGCTCGTTTCTGCGAACCAGGTCGTCCACCGTGGCTGAGAGCAGGAGGGCATGGGTGGGGAAGTGGTGAAGCAGGGCGCCGCGGCTCACGCCCGCCCTGCGTTGGACTTCGAGTGTGGTCGTGCGCGGAGCGCCTTGTTCAATGAGTGACTGCACCGCTGCATCCAGGATGCGGTCGCGGATCGATCGAGCTGGTGCCACGTCGGTGGGTGGCCTTTGGCCTGGTTTGGCAATGGGTGGCATGGTCAAAATGAGATGGACAGTCAATGTTGACTGTAGGTCTTGGGGCGCATACAGTCAATGTTGACTGTATCAATGTCAGCACCTTCACCTCCGTCCACAAAGGATTTCAGCCATGCCCAAGTTCAGCACGTTGCAGATTGAAAAAGACCCACAGAATCCTCGCATCGCACGCCTGCTTCTCAATCGCCCTGAGCGGCTGAATGCGATCAGTGATGAAACACCGGGCGAGATCCGGGCGGCGGTGGAGTGGGCCAATGCGGACGACGAAGTGCATGTCATCGTCATCGAGGGAGCGGGAAAAGGCTTCTGTGGCGGCTACGACCTCACCGGGTACGCAGAGCAGCACATCGAGCATCCGTGCCAGCAGGAAAAATCACCGTGGGACCCCATGGTCGATTACGCCTGCATGAAGCGCAACACAGAAGACTTCATGACGCTGTGGAAAAGCGCCAAGCCCACCATCGCCAAGGTGCACGGTGCGGCAGCGGCCGGGGGAAGCGACATCGCTTTGTGTTGCGATCTTCTCGTGATGGCCGACAACGCCCGCATCGGCTACATGCCCACCCGGGTCTGGGGCTGCCCGACCACAGCCATGTGGACTTTTCGACTTGGGCCCATGCGGGCGAAGCAAATGATGTTCACCGGTGACCTCATCGACGGCAAACAGGCGGCTGAATGGGGATTGGCCACGCTGTCCGTTCCCCCCGAAGAACTGGAGGCTGCCACCATGAAGCTGGCCACCCGCGTGGCGGGCGTTCCCCGTTCTCACCTCGCCATGCACAAGCTGGTCGTGAACCAGGTGATGTTGAACATGGGTGTGGAACAGACACAGATGATGGCAACGCTGTTCGACGGCATCACCCGCCACAACCCCGAGGGACTGTGGTTCCGCCGCCATGCCCAGGCGCACGGATTCAAGGCCGCGATCGAATGGCGGGACAGCGGCCGCCCCATTCCCGAAGGCGATGAGGCAAGGGCCCTGATTCGTGAAATCGACGCAGCAGCGGGGCGTTAGGTTGCCATGCTCCCCTGAAGCGGGTCAGAGGCGCGACAGCGACTTGTCGTAGAACGCGTTCGGGTAGCCCTCGCTGTCCTTGGCGGCATCGGGGTCGCCGATTTGCAGCGTGTCGCCACTCACGTGCAGCAGCACTTTTTCCGAACCCTGGTCAGCCGTTCCGGCGAACTTGTCGGCGGTCACGGCACCCACTGTCTTGGAACCGTCGTAAGACATGACCATGTTGGTGAACACTTTTTCGATCTTCACGGCGGGGCCGGAACACGAGGTGCCGATGTAGGCATAGGCCACCACCTCACCGGTGAAGCCGGTGGCAGACGCCTTGGTGAAGTCGGCGCGCAGATGGGCAGAGGCGCCGCTGTCGTCGAAACACTCGCTGCGCCAGGATCCGATGTACTTGGACACCACGTCGTCCGACGAATCGTCCGGCAGGGGATCGTCGTCGCCGCCACCGCAGGCGGCAAGCGCTGCGATGGCCAGGCTCAGTGTGATCAGTTTGAAGCCATGACGGAGGTGTGTATTCATATTCGAGTCCTGAAAGAGGTGAGCAAAAGCCTTGCAAAGCGATAAAGACCGATCGCTGAAACAGCGCCGGTCACAGGTGGAGCCATTCTGGCGCATGTGATCCGGCGGTTTGCAGGGTCCTTGCCTCAGATGTAACAGAAGTCCGTTTCAAGAACATCTGCACCCACCTTTTTCAGGATGTTGTTCATGGGGTCCGCCAAGAATGGGCTTACAGATGGCGCCTGGATGCGGCGTGGCTTGCCAGTCGGAGGCCACCAACGTCGTCTTTGCCGACTTTGGCACAGCGGCGCAGTCGGCATCCAGGGTCTCTGCTGGACACGGCACCGGCTTTCAGATACTGTACATATAAACAGTTATTGAATGCCATGTCTGCCGCCATTGCCCCTGTTTCGCCCAGCGCCTTATCCGTTGAGCCCAACCCCACCGCCCGCCGCCCGGCGTTGGCGCCAGGTGGGTTGCCTGCGGCCGTGGCGGCGGCGCTGTGGCGGGGTGATCAGCTGGGTAGCCCGGTGTCTGCCGTGTGGCCCAGTGGCTTTGCCGGGCTGGATGCCCATTTGCCCGGTGGCGGCTGGCCCGGTCACGCGGTGACCGAAATCCTGAGTGCCTTCAGCGGCACGCTGGAATGGCGCCTGCTGGGGCCGCTGCTGCGGCAGGTGTGTGCGGCCGGGCGCAGTGTGGTGGTGGTGGGGCCGCCCCGGCAGCCGCATCTGCCGGGCTTGCGGTCTGAGGGCATTTCCGAGCGCCACCTGGTCTGGGTGCAGGCCGACACCGCGCCGGAGCGCCTGTGGGCGACTGAACAACTCATCAAGGCCAACGCCTGCGGCGCCTTGATCGCCTGGTTGCCCCAGGCGCGGCAGGAGCAGGTGCGCCGCCTTCAGGTGCTGGCGTCCGGGTGCGAGGGGCCGGTGTTCCTGTGCCGGCCTGCGTCTGCGGTGCAGGTGTCGTCGGCTGCGCCGCTTCGGCTGCTGGCACAGGTGGGGCTGGACTGGGAACTGCACATCGATGTCATCAAGCGCAAGGGGCCACCCCTGTTGCAGACCCTGCGCCTGCCGTCCGTGCCCGGCGGGCTGGCGGCCGTGCTCACGCCCCGCTTGCGCCAGCCCAGCGCCTTGATCGTTCCCAGAGAGACCGACGATGTTGTGGTCAGCCCTGCTGCTCCCCAGCGCCGACGACACAGCATCTTCCACTGACGCGGCGCTGCGTGCGCTGGCCACCTGGGCGTTGCAATTCACGCCCCGCGTGGCCGTCGCCGACGGTGCCGTGCTCATGGAGGTGGAAGGCAGCGTGCGCCTGTTCGGTGGCCGGCGAGCGCTGCGCGACCGCGTGTGGGGCGAAGGCCGCGAACTGGGGGTGAGCCAGCTGGCCTGGGCGCCCAACAGCCTGGCGGCGCTGGCGCTGGCGCGCGCCGGCATTGAAAACGGCTTTCGCCAGCCGCTGCCCGTGCTGCTGGATGCGCTGCCCATGGAATGCCTGAGCGCGGTGCGCCCGCACCGGCTCACGCTGGCGCACATCGGTTGCCGCACCCTGGGCGACGTGCGGCGCTTGCCGCGCGGTGGCATGGCCCGGCGTTTTGACAAGCACCTGCTCGCTGCGCTGGACCAGGCCTACGGGCTGGCGCCTGAGGTGCACCAGTGGGTGGCGCTGCCCGAACACTTTCATGAACGGCTGGAGTTGATGTTCCGTGTGGACGATGCGCCGGCCCTGTTGTTTGGCGCGCGCCGCCTGCTGCTGGTCATGAGCGGCTGGCTGGCTGCGCGACACAGCGGTGTCACGGCTTTCACGCTGCACTGGGCACACGACGCCATGCGCTCGAAGACCGCTGGCGAAGGCGGCGAGATCACCATCCGAACGGCCGAGCCCACGCGCGACATCGAACACCTGTGCCGCCTGCTGGCCGAGCATCTGGCACAGGTGAAACTGCTCGCACTGGTGGGCGACCTGGCGTTGCACGCGCAAGAGGTGCACCGGCTGAAGGAGCGCAGTGCTTCCCTGCTGCCTGACACCGTGCGCCAGAGCGAAACCCTGCACCTGGTGCTGGAGCGCCTGGCTGCACGCCTGGGGCCGCAGCGGGTGTTGCGCCCGGTGCTGCGCGAGGACCATCGCCAGGAATGGATGTGCCACTGGCAGCCCGCACCGCAGCCGCTGCCACGCAAGCCCGCTCCCGCGCCTGATTTGCCACAGCCCACGTTTGTATTGCCCGAACCGCTGAAGCTGGCTGTGCGCGGCAACCGGCCGATCTACCAGGGTGAGCTGCAACTGCTGCTGGGGCCGCAGCGGGTGGAGGGTGGCTGGTGGGACCGCGATGAGGTGGCTGGTGTCACGCGCAACGTGGTGCGCGACTACTGGGTGGCGCTGTCGAAGCAGGCGGGCGTGTTGTGGGTGTTCCAGACGCGGCTGGATGAATCGCCTGCGTGGTTTCTGCATGGGCATTTCGCTTGACATGAAGAACACCCCCCGCGTCGCCGCCACCCTTCCCAACTACGCCGAGCTTCGCTGCGTCTCCAACTTCAGCTTCCTGTGCGGCGCAAGCAAACCCGAAGAGCTGGTGCAACGCGCCCAGGCCCTGGGCTACAGCGCCCTGGCCCTGGTCGACGAGTGCTCCGTGGCCGGCATGGTGCGCGCCCACGTGGCCGCCAAAAAGCAGGGACTGAAGCTGCTGGTGGGCAGCCAGTTCCAGGTGCAGTGCGACACACCATTCACCCTGATCGTGCTGGCCACCAACCTCAATGGCTACGGCAACCTCTGCGAGTTCATCACCGGTCTGCGCCGCACGGCACCCAAGGGCACGTACCGGCTGGGGCTGGACGGCATCGACGCCGGTGCGCTGAACGATTGCCTGGCCATTGGCGTGCCTGACCGCGGTTGCGACCAGGTGCAGATGGACGCCATGGCGCGCTGGCTGTTGCAGCATTTCCTGGGCCGCTGCTGGCTGGGGGTGGAGCAGTTGCGCCGGCTCGACGACGAGATGCTGTTGCACAAGCTGCGCCAGAGCAGCGCGCTCACCGCCGTGCCGCTGGTGGCCGTGGGCGATGTGCGCATGCACCTGCGATCGCGCAAGCCCTTGCACGACGTGCTCACCGCCACGCGCATCGGCCAGCCGCTCACCGCCTGCGGTTTCGCGCTGGCGCAAAACGCCGAGCAGCACCTGCGCTTGCGATCGGCACTGGCCCAGCGCTACCCGGCCGAGCTGCTGAGCGAAACCTTGCACGTGGCCGAGCGCTGCAGCTTCTCGCTGGATGAGTTGCGCTACCAGTACCCCAGTGAAGTGGTGCCGCCCGATGAAACGCCGACCAGCTACCTGCGTCGCCTGACCGAAGAAGGTGCGCGGCGAAGATGGTCTGCGGGTGCATCCGTGAAGGTACGGCAACAGATGGAGCACGAGCTGGCGCTGATCGCCGAGCTTCGCTACGAACACTACTTCCTCACTGTGTACGACATCGTTGCCTTTGCGCGCTCGCAGAACATCCTGTGCCAGGGCCGCGGTTCGGCCGCCAACAGCGTGGTCTGCTACTGCCTGGGCATCACCGAAGTGGACCCGGCGCGCGCTTCGGTGCTGTTCGAGCGCTTCATCTCCAAAGAGCGCAACGAGCCACCCGACATCGACGTGGACTTCGAACACGAACGGCGTGAAGAAGTCATCCAGTACCTGTACCGCAAATACGGGCGCGAGCGTGCCGCACTCACCGCCACCGTCATCTGCTATCGCCCGCGCAGCGCCCTGCGTGACGTGGGCAAGGCGCTGGGGTTTGCTGAAGCCGTGCTCGATGCGCTGGGCAGTGGCCACCGCTGGTGGGACGTGGATGGCCTGGCGCCCGAGCGCATCCGCGAAGCCGGGCTCGACCCCGACAGCCTGGCCGTGCGCCAGCTGGTCACACTCACTGGCCAGCTCATGGGGTTTCCGCGCCACCTCTCGCAGCACACCGGTGGCTTTGTGCTCACGCGCGGCCCGCTTTCGCGCCTGGTACCCATCGAAAACGCCACCATGGCCGACCGCACCGTCATCGAATGGGACAAGGACGACCTCGACGCCATGGGCCTGCTGAAAGTGGACGTGCTGGCGCTGGGCATGCTCACCGCGATCCGCAAATCGCTCGACTTCATCAGCCAGCGCAAAGGCTTTGCATTCCGCCTGCAGGACATCCCCGACAAGGACGAAGCCACCTACGACATGATCTGCGCCGCCGACACCGTGGGCGTGTTCCAGATCGAGAGCCGCGCGCAGATGAGCATGCTGCCGCGCCTGCGCCCGCGCGAGTTCTACGACCTGGTGATCGAAGTGGCACTGGTGCGGCCCGGTCCCATCCAGGGCGGCGCGGTGCACCCTTACCTGAACCGCCGGCAAGGCAAGGAACCCAAGGACTATCCCAAGGGCCTGGAGGCCGCATTGGAGCGCACGCTGGGTGTGCCCGTGTTCCAGGAACAGTGCATGCAGATCGCCATCATCGCGGCCGGCTTCACGCCCGGCGAAGCCGACGGCCTGCGTCGAGCCATGGGCGCCTGGAAGCGCACGGGCGGCCTGGGCCAATACGAACACCGCCTGATCGACGGCATGACCGAGCGCGGCTACGAACTGGACTTCGCCAAGCGCGTGGTGGAACAGGTGAAAGGCTTTTCCAGCTACGGCTTCCCCGAAAGCCATGCGGTCAGTTTCGCGCTGCTGGTCTACGACAGCAGCTGGATCAAGCGCCACCACCCGGCCGAGTTTTTGGCCGGCCTGCTCAACAGCCAGCCGCTGGGCTTCTATTCACCCAGCCAGCTCGTGCAGGACGCGAAACGCCATGGCGTGGAAGTGCGACCGGTCGATGTGACGGTGAGCGACTGGGACTGCACGCTGGAAGAGCAGGGCGTTCACGCCCTCTCCCGTCAGCGGGAGTGGGTTGGGGTGAGGGCTGCCTCCGAGCCCACCATGCCCGCTGTGCGCCTCGGTCTGCGCCTGGTCAGTGGCCTGTCGAAAGACATTGCGAAACGCATCGTCGCCGCGCGCGCAAGCCGTGCATTCAAGGATTCAGAAGACCTCGCCCACCGCGCCACATTGGACCAACAAACCATGCAACAGCTCGCCGCCGCCGACGCACTGATGAGCCTGAGCGGCCACCGCCGCCAGCAGGTGTGGGACGCCGCCGCGCTCAAGGCCCCACCCGCGCTGCTCAAGGAAGCGCCGGTGGACGAAGCCTCACTGACCCTGCCTGAAGCCCCCGAAGGCGAAGCCATCGTGTGGGACTACGCCAGCCTGGGCCTCACCCTGCGCCGCCACCCACTGGCCCTGCTGCGCGAGCGCCTGCAGGCCCGCCGTTTCATGACCGCCGAAACCCTGAACACGCTGCCCAACGGCAAGCTGGTGCGCGCCTGCGGCATTGTCACCGGCCGCCAGCAACCCGAAACGTCCAAAGGCGTGGTGTTCGTGACGCTGGAAGACGAAACCGGCGTGGTGCAGGTCATCGTCTGGAAGGCCCTGCGCGACCGCCAGCGCACCGAACTCATCCGCTCCAGGCTGCTGGCGGTGCGCGGCGTGTGGCAGCGCGAAGGCGAGGTCTGCAACCTCATCGCCGGCCACCTGGAAGACCTCACGCCGCTGCTGGGACGACTGGCGACGGAGAGTCGGGATTTTCATTGACTCCGGCTGTGCTCAGGCCGACGTGTGAGAGACTGCAACGCAGACAGCAAGCATTGCCTACTCAAAAGATCCCACATCCGATGTCCGATTGGAAACACCAGCAAATGATCAAGGCGTCGGCCTGGCCCCTGGGCGCCGAGCTGCTTGCGCCCGATGCCGATTTCACGGCCCGTCTTGAAGGCGGGCTGGTGCCCTTGCACTGGGCCTGCCGGGAAGGCAAGGCCGGGGTGGTGAAGTTCATGATCGAGCACGGGGCGAACGTGCACGACCTGACCGACGATGGCAAAAGCATGCTGGAGCTGGCGATCCCGTCGAAGAGCTTTCAGACGGTCATGCTGCTGATCGACCGGCTCAAGGCCACTGGCGCTCCCGCGCCCAATGAAGCGCTGAAAAAACGGTTGAACAATGCATTCAGCGATGGCCACCCAGACGCCAGGAACCGCTTGCAGCAGACGCTGCGGGACTGGGAGCGCATTGCGAAAGCGGCTCCTTCACCCAAAAAATCCTGACAGGCGACCGGCCCTGGCTTGAAAGCCTGCCTGCGGCTCCGTACCATGCACTGAGAGGCTAAGAGTCTTTCGCTCGTGCCCGCTCACCACGCCTAAACGCACCCACTCTGCGTTGCAAATGCGCGCCATAGCCCGAGCTATGGCTGTGCTTTGCGCCTTGATTGGGCACGTCTGGGCGCGTTGCTCGGACACGCTCGAAAAACTCTCAGCCTCTGACCCCACGCAGGAGAGTCCCATGTGCCGCAACATCAAGACGCTGTTCAACTTCGAGCCACCCGCCAGCGAGCTGGAGATCCGCGATGCTTCGTTGCAGTTCGTGCGCAAGCTCAGTGGGTTCAGCGTGCCCTCGAAGGCGAATGAAGAAGCCTTCGAGCGTGCGGTGGCTGAGGTGGCCGATTCGGCGCGGCGGCTCATCCGTTCCATGGTGACGAGCGCCGAGCCGAAGAACCGCGAGGTGGAGGCGGTCAAGGCGCGTGAGCGGTCGGCCCGCCGGTTCGAGGACGACGCCCGTCGCTAGGAGGCTGCGCGGCGTCAGCTTTGCGCTTCCGCCTCCGGCCACAGGCGTGGAAAGTAAAAGCGCAGCGCGTGCTGTGGCACGCCCAGGCGCAGTTTGCCGTGGGGTGAATCTGTTTCCAGCAGGCCGCGCTTGAGCAACGCACTCACTTGCGCCGTGGCCAGGCGCTCGCCCAGGCCGAGAAGCGCTTTGAAGTCGACGCGCTCCAGTTCACCCTGGGTGGCGAAGAGGTAGTGAAGGGCGCGCAGCGCCTCGCTGCGCACGCCTTGTTTGACCACCTGTTCTTCATAAACCAGGCAGGCCGCCATGCGGTCTTTCATGGTGGCCAGTGCGAGCGTGTCGGCCATGAAGCCCACCTGGTCCAGGCACACGTCCAACACGTAGGCGATCCATTGCTCCAGGCCGCGCTCGGTCAGGTTGCCACGTCCATCCAGATCGCCGGCGCGCGGCTCGTCGGCCGCAGCAAGCCGGACGTAGTAGGTTTCCTGGCTTCGTGCAAACCCGCGAAGCGGCGACCACAGGCCGTTGCTCAGGCCCAGATGACCCAGCACCAGATGGCTGTGCAGCCGGGCCACACGGCCGTTACCATCGCGAAACGGGTGAATCCACGCCAGGCGCTGGTGGGCAGCCGCCATGGCCACCACCTGCATTTCACCGCGCCGCACCTGTCCATACACCTGTGCCCAGCGGTTCAGGAAAACGGGCAGGTGTTCGGCGGCGGGCGCGGCGTGGCGGCCCACGCTCACCTGCTGTGTGCGCAGTGCGCCGGGTTCCAGCCATTCGGGTGCGGCCCCGGGCGGGAGTTCGCTGGAGGGAATGGCCAGATCTGCCTGCGGCAGGCGCGCAAACAAGTCCTGGTGAATGTCTTGCACTGTCTGGGCCGACCACACGCGGGCCGTGTCCCACTGGGGCCAGAGGGTTTCGAGCTGCTGTTCGGTGGCCATGTGGGCCAAGGCCAGACGCTGTCTGCGGGCCTTGTCGGCGTCTTGTGCGTAGTCGTTCTGCAGAGCCTGCTCTATCTCCAGCGGCAAGGTGTGCTGGCCTTCGATCTTGTTGGAGTAGTACGAGTTCATGGCCCGCAACAGACGCCGCAAACCGCCCAGCGCACCGGGTTGGCATTGACCAGACAGCCGGTCGGCCTTGCGGATCAGGTCATTGGCCTGCTCCAGCAGTGGCCCAAGGCGGTGTTCGCCAGGCAGCAGTGGTTCCATCTGCGATGGATGATCATAGAGCGGAAATTTTTGCGACTTTGAAATCATGGTTAAGTCTATGACTTAATTAAATTATTTCAAATTCATGCGATTCTGTATGCGACTTTTTCTGCGTCCAGAATCATGTTCCACCAATCTGCAATTCCTGGCACTGGGCGACTTACCCGCCCAGCATGTCCTTTGTGATCAGGCGCCAGTGCTCGGCGCTGACGGGCGTGATCGACAGCCGACTGCCGCGCTGCAGCACCACCATGTATGCCAGCGCGGGTGTTGCGCGCATTTCAGCCAGGCTGAGCAACCGGGTTTTCTTTTCTGCTTTCACGTCCCGCAGCAGCCAGCGGGGCTTGTCGGGGGTGGACTTGGGGTCGAAGTAGGGCGACTTCGGGTCGAATTGGGTGGGATCCGGGTACACAGCAGATGCCACGCGGGCGATGCCGGCGATGCCGGGTTCGGGGCAACTGGAGTGGTAGAACAGCACGCCGTCGCCCACCTGCATGGCGTCGCGCATGAAGTTGCGGGCCTGGTAGTTGCGCACGCCGGTCCACGGCACGGTGGCCTGCGGGGCGGCCAGGGCGTCGTCGATGGAGCACTCGTCGGGCTCGGATTTCATCAACCAGTAGGCAGTCATGGCGGCATCTTAGAACAGGCAGGGTCTGTCCGGCTTCAACCGCTATTCATCGTGACCGACTTGGCGTAGGCTGCGCGCATGTTGGCATCGTTGTGGCCCCTGCTGTTGTTCTTCGCCTTGTCCGTGGGGGTGATGGTCGTGCTGGTGCGCCGCAGTGGCCAGCAGCGCCAGCAGGCTGAGGACAGCATGCGTTCCGCCGCTTCTGCGCAGGGGTGGAGCTTTGATTCGCAGGACAGTGGGCCCATGGCGGTGATGCGCTGGCAAGGCACCACCGAGGGCACGCGCTGGTCACTGGAGTACCGCCGCAGCCGCAGCACCAGGCGCACGCGGCACGCCCACACGCACAGGGCGGTGTGGTGGGCTGACACATTTCGCGGGCCGGCTTCCCCGGTGCTGTTCATTGGTGTGCAAGCGGGGCAGGAGAACCCCTTCATGAAGTTGGAGGGCAACGAAGGCATGCTGGCCACCATGGCGCAAAAGGCCGCCGGCTTTGCGCTGGACAAGGCGCTGGACGTGCACTTTGGAGAAGAAGCGGGTCGCCAGGTCGATGCGCGCTTGCTCAAGCCGGTGCAAGCCGCTGGCCTGACAGGCTTCATGGTGATGGCGGTCGATGTGCAGCAGGCAATGTGGATGCTGGGAGAAGGGGGGCCGAAGTGGCCGGATGCGCTGGCGTCTGAAGCTCCGGGCCAAGGCAACGATCGGCCATGGGTACTGGTGCTGCCGCGACGGGTGCTCCTCGCCCGCTCGACCCCGATCCACACCGAGGACGACGTGCGATCCATGGTGCGCGAGGGTTTGTCGCTGGTGGCGACGCTTACCTGAACCGGCCGGCTGGCCGCCCAAGCCCCACTGGCGCGCGGGGCCTTGCAGGGCATTGTTCCGATGGGTGGGCGCCGGTGCCACACTGCCTGACAACCCCTTCTCCTGCCTGGCCTCATTCCTGTCTGCAACCATGCCTGTGAGCGACACCCTTGCCTTTCCCCGCCATGCCCACCGTGCAAGGTGCATCTTGATGAGCCTGACCTTCGTCGTGGCTGGCCTGCTCGGAGGCTGTGCGTTGCCGAGGGCCGCGCAGGTGCCCATGGATGCGCTGTGGCTGCCCGCTTCGCCCAAGCAGCCCGGCCGCACGCTGATCGTGTTCCTGCCAGGTTCACAAGAGGTGCCGCAGGACATCGTTCGCGAAGGCTTCGTGGAGGAGGTGCGTGCGCGGCACCCGACCGTGGACGTGGTGGTGGCCGATGCGCATGTGGGCTACTTCCGCAGCCGCAGTTTTGAGGACCGCCTGCGTGCCGATGTGATGGCGCCGGCGCGGGCGCGGGGCTACGAGTCGATCTGGCTGGCCGGCATTTCGCTGGGCGGGTTCGGTTCATTGATGTATGCCATGAACGCACCCGACGAGGTTGCTGGCGTGATCGCGCTGGCACCGTTCATCGCGGCGCGGCCGTTGCTGGACGAGGTGGATCAGGCCGGCGGACTGGCGCGATGGCAACCTGCATTGCCGCTGGCGGCAGAAGACTACCAGCGCCATCTGCTGGTGTGGCTGAAGGGATTTGGTGATCCGGCCCAGGTGCGCCCGCCACTGTTTGTCGGTTACGGCACACGCGACCGGCTGGCGCCTTTTCCTGGCCTGCTGGATGGTGTGCTGCCAGCCGAGCGGCTGCTCAGCGCGCCTGGCGGCCACGATTGGCGGCCGTGGAAAGCCATGTGGTCCGACGCGCTGGCGCGTGCGCCACTGAGCCCCTGAGGCGGGAGGGGCCCTGCTGATCAGAAGCCCATGGCCGCTTCGGTGCGCAGAGTGGGCACAATCCGGGTAGCCTCTGGGCCAGTTTTGGGCCTTTGCACGTCGGGCCGCTCAGGCCCTGGATTTTTCACGACCGCCACCCGGAGTGGCGCGCTGCCCCGCTTTCGATCCCTCATGACCCCATCCCCCAACCGCCAGGCGCCACACGGCCTGCTCATTGCCAATCTGCTGGGCCAGCTGGCGTTTGGCCTGCTCGCCATGACCATCTGCCTGCCCTCCATGCAGGAATGGGCCGCGCTGCTGGGCTCCACGCAAGCCGCCGTGCAACTCACGTTCAGCGGGTACGTGGTGGCGTATGGTCTGCTGCAACTGGTGTACGGGCCCTGGTCTGACCGGCTGGGCCGCAAGAAGGTGCTGCTGTTCGGCCTCTCCGTGGCCGTGGCGGGTTCGGTGCTGGCCGCGCTGTCCACCGACATGCCCACACTGATCGCTGCGCGCGTGCTGCAAGGCGCGGGCTGCGCCGCCGGCATGGTGGTGGGCCGCGCCATGGTGCAGGACCTGTTCCAGGGCCCCGAGCGCACGAGGGTGATGGCTTACGTGGGCATGGCCATGGGCCTGTGTCCGCCGCTGGCCACCATTCTGGGCGGGCAGCTGCATGTGCGCCTGGGCTGGCAGGCGAACTTCGTGTTCATTGCGGCGCTGGGCGTGGTGCTGTTCGTGGCCGCGTGGCGCGGTCTGCCCGATCATCAGCCGTCAACCACGGTGCAGCCGCACTGGCTGCGCGCCATGGTGTCGTCGTATGCGCAACTGGGCCGGGAACCGGCGTTCATCCTGTACGTGTCCATCCTGGCCATGACCACCGCCACCTTCTACGCCTTCCTGGGTGGCGCGCCCATCGTGCTGGGCAGCTACGGCGTGGGGCCGGACGGCATCGGCTTCTACATCATGCTGGTGCCAGGCTCGTATATCGTGGGCAACTACCTCACCACGCACCTGGTGCACCGCGTGGGGGACCGCCGCATGATGTGGCTGGGCCAGTGGTTCACCCTGGGTGGCATCGGCCTCATGCTGGCGCTGGCACTCGCCGGGTTGAACACGCCGCTGGCGTTCGCTTTGCCGCTGATGCTGCTGGGCATTGGCAACGGGTTTCTGGTGCCGCCCGCGCTGGCGGGCACAGTGGGCCTGATGCCGGCACTGGCCGGCTCGGCTGCGGCTGTGGCGGGGCTGATGCAGCAATTGGTGGGTGCCGTGGGTGGCTTTGCGGTGGGCCTGTTCACCCACGAAAATGCGGTCAACCTGGGCTGGCTGATGACCGGTCTGGCGCTGCTGGGTGTGGTGGCGCAATGGTTGCTGAAGCGTGTGGACCCCAAACCGGCGGGGCCGGTGCGCGCTGCGCGTTGAGGATGTTGCGCGCTGCGCAACGGGTCTTCAGTATCGGCGCTACTGGCCCATTGGCCGCGCCACCCGTGCATGCGCTTGTACGGTATGGGCATGCAGTGGTGTGCTTTGTTCGTCCCAAGGCTGGTGTGGGTGAGCGTGTGTAGCTTTAGCTTCCCAGTGTCAATGCATCCAACAGGCTCGTCGTATGGATGAGAGGGCAAACTCTCTATCGTGACACCCTGATGTCGTATCCTCCGACTTCGCTGATCCCTAGGAGGGGAGGACGCCCCCTTTCGTTCGGTAGACCGCTACATGACCATGCCTCTCGTCAAGCCAGCTGCTGAAGAGCTTGCCGCACGCCAGCCAGTGTGGGAGGCGCTGTCGGACATGTTCCTCGACACCGACACGTCAATTAATCGCCAGTGGCGTGCCGAAAGATTGGCCGCGTCTCCATACTCTATCGAGCAGTTGGAATTCATCCTCATCGAGGAGGTATACCCCGTATGCAGGTACAACCTGTTGTCCGTCGCTGGTGAGTGGGCTGGCTTCGATCCAGAGTGGCTACAAGCCAAGATCCTCCGTCGCCTTGACTCCCGACTTCGCTTCTTGCACGTCCTCAACCTGGGGCGCCTCACTGTCCACGCGTCCTCTGAGTGGCGCGCAACAAAGCAGGCCATTCTCGGTGCACGTGGCACAGGTGCAAAGAGTGCGGCCTAACCCTTGAAACAGCATGGCAAGGCCGCTGACTCCAGAGAAAGCAGCAGAGTTCGAGGACCTGCTGAGATTTCACGAACATTTTGACCAAGTGGGATGGGTACCACCACGCAACCCTCCGCCTGACACTCGTGCTGAGGTGGCGAGGATTGAGGCGCAATTCGGAAAGTCGAAAGCGCTCTTGGGTTTGCGGCAGGCGTTAGGCGACATTCTCGAAATGACTTCTTCTCGATCGCCGGCCTGGGTGCAACAGTTCGATGCGACGTGTCGCGCCGCCGGCGTCAAGACTCTTTCTGAGTGTCGGGTTGTCTATTGGTCAAAGTACAGGCGCGTTCTCGAACGAGGCAAGATTGTGAATCACGAGCAGTTCCACATGCTAACGGCCATTGCCATTGCCAGCGACATGGCGCTGCCGCTGGCTCCGGCGGAGCGTGAATTGCTGGAGGCCATGCTGGAAGACTATGAACGACGTGCTGTTTAACCTGTCGGTCGAGATGGAAGCACAAAAGCGTCCTGGCGGGGCGTGATCTGAAACATTAGCCGCACAGGCAGGCCGTTGTTTGGTGCCAGAATGAGCACCACAGGCCTGATCTGCAGCTCAACGGGGCGGGCTGATCAGGCGGACACGACATCAGCAGGGATTGAGCCAAGATTGCCAACTTCAGCGCCAGCATGCGGCTGGAATTGGGGATATTGCACGGCCTCGTTAGGCATCGCCTGTGGACAGGCCACACGCTTAAACATAAATTCGCAAGGAATCATGCCTAATGAAAGTGTCGGATAAACCGGCAGCAGAAGAGAAGCCTGCCGCTGTGAAGCCAAAGGCCGACCGCTCCGCCCCAACAAAACAGCGACGGTGGCCCCTTGTTGTTTCGGGTGTTCTGAATGTCGTGTTGCTGGCCTCCCTGGTGACGGCCATGTGGAAACCAGAGCCCGTTCCTTTTGACCCTTCGAAGCACACCCAGCAGGACATTCAGAAGGCGATGACCGTATCCTATGGGGCAGACGCTGCATCCGTGAAGGGATTGCTTGGTGAGCCCGCAGTCAGGGAAGTGACAGACGGTCGCGAAGAGTGGCACTACTGCAAAACTGGTAGCACCGTCGACGAGTACGTTGCGATCTCATTTAATGACAAGAGAGTCGTCGCCGTCGGCTACTACAACGTAAGTTGGCTAGACCTTGTCTTTCACTACGTAAAGCAGCCGACTGAGCAACTGATCGATGTCGGCGGGATGGGCGACTGCCGATTGACAGTTCGGTGGGGAACATACGCGCAAACAACGCCAAGCTACCCCACCAATCCCCCAGCAAGGCTCAGGAACGTCGAGCCAGCTACTGTGAGTGGCCCGGCTAGGTAGGCGATGCCTAACCATCGACTCCAAGCGACGCAAAAAAGTGCGTCGCCTTCGTTTCCCTTCCTGGCTGCGGCGCTTTTGTGCGCGCCTGAGCCGAAGCACGGGGCGTCATAGCGTGCTTCTCAAACTACCCATCAAGATGTCCGCCGGTCTCGGACTTTCATTGATTGATCGAGCAGTCAAAGAGTCATTCGCTGCGCGTTGCACCAACGAAGATCTTGAGCGAATTCGTCAGTACTTCTTAAGTCAAGGGGCATTCCGTTGCCTGTACTGCGGCTCAGAGAATCCAAGTCGATGGGATCACCTTCACGCAGTCTCTCGGGGTGGAGACACAGTGCCAGGGAATCTTGTGCCAGCGTGTCAGCGCTGCGACGACTCAAAGCAAGACAAAGATTTGGCCGAATGGGTGAACGGAAAGGCCAAGCATCGACCTCCCCTTGCGGCCCTACCGAGAATCGAAGCGGAGGTTCGGAGATACCAATCTCACTTTGAACACGAGCCACGAGATTTCGAAGCAAAGCTATCCATCGAAGACTTGGCAAAGTACAAGCGCTTCCGTCAAGAGATCGAAGCGCTCCGAATGCATCTGAAAACGGAGGGCTTGCTGAAATGACGCCCAACCTTTCCATCGAGAGGACATGCCCCGGAAATCCGGGTCCAAGCCTTGTGCATAAAGCCGCGCAAGGCCGGTGACCTCCACGTTACACCACGCAGATTTCCATCAACCAATCAACCCATCTCATGGAACTCACAATTCAACATCAGGAATCCGGTTCACAGGGCGCCTTTTTCCTTGCCAATGCCGCCGGAGCACATCTCGCCGAGATGACATACAGCCGCACGAACGCATCGCTGATCATCATTGATCACACCGACGTTGATGCCTCCCTGGCAGGTCAGGGCGTCGGTCGACGCCTGCTTGATCAGCTCGTTGCTTGGGCAAGAAGCTCCGGCACCAAGGTGATTGCTTTGTGTCCGTTCGCGAATGCCCAGTTCGCGAAGGACGAGTCCATTCGGGACATTCTCAAGTAGACGCCCGCAAGAATGAACGCTCGCACCCTGCGCACAATGCCCTGCAACTTGGGGAGCACTCCAACAACTCACCGAACAGCAAATGCGGACCTTGCTCGATGATGAGATTCCCTTGTTACGCCGGCTTCTCGTCCTAGGTGGGAGGCAAGAGCGCACGGATCATTTGCTCATTGAGCCTTTGGCCGATGGCGGTATGGGTAGCTTCCGTATTGGCGAGTTCGCCGCAGTCAGGAAGCTTGGGTATACGGCCGCTGAAGTGCATTTTTCGGATGCGGACGGCATTCTTGTCACGGCTGTTCTGAATGTCGATACCCAAGACCAGCTGTTTGAAGTCGATGTCTGGAAGGTCGACTTTTCATCTTTGCAGCGCTGGCCGATTGAGGGTGCGATGGCGTCGGTGCCGTCCAGCCCCTTGCTGCTGCGGACGGGTTCCCCACCTTCAGAGCTTTGACGCACCTTGAAAGTCCACCATGCTGTTGATTGCCGCGCTACTCATCTTCGCTACAGGCTGTGCGCACTCGTACCTGGGTGAGCGCTACATCCTCATGCGGCTGTTCAAGCGCGATGGGTTGCCAAAGCTCTTCGGTGGAACAGCGTTCACCGCAGGAACGTTGCGCTTTGCGTGGCACATCACAACGGTGGCTTGGTGGGCCTTCGCCTTGTTGTTGTTCTTCGCCTCACGTGGTCCGTTGTCTTCGGCGATGGTGCTGCAGGTCATCGCGGGTGCTGCCGTTGCATCGGCTGCGCTTCCCTTGTTCTTCACGAAGGGAAAACATCTCTCGTGGGTCGTGTTCCTGTTGATTGCCGCCCTTGTGTTTTTATCGGTAGGGCGTTGACTGCATTCGGGATCCGATTGCTGCCAACAGCAGGTCACCAACAGCCAGGTTTCAAACACCCCCATGCGGGTGTGTCGGGTCCACCCACAGCACCTGCTCCGGCTTCTCAACCGGCTCGATGTCCAGGTTCACCGCCACGGCCTGGCCGTCGCTGCGGCAGAGCACGCATTCCAGCACTTCGGTGGCGCTGGCGTTGATTTCCTGGTGGGGCACGTAGGGTGGCACGTAGATGAAATCGCCCGGACCGGCTTCGGCGGTGAATTCGAGCTTTTCGCCCCAGCGCATGCGGGCGCGGCCCTTGACCACGTAGATCACACTTTCCAGTGGGCCGTGGTGGTGGGCGCCGGTCTTGGCGTCGGGGTGGATGGTCACGGTACCAGCCCACAGTTTTTGCGCGCCCACGCGCGCGAAGTTGATGGCGGCCTTGCGGTCCATGCCGGGCGTGCTGGGCACGTTGCCGTCAAGCTGGTTGCCGGGTACCACGCGCACACCGTCGTGCTTCCAGGGTGCGTCGCTGGCGTGGTCCTCGCCGGCAGGGTGTGTGTGGTCGTGGTGGCTGGACATGGCATTTCCTTTGGTGCTTGGTGCTTGGTGCTTGTTCAGCCACTCTACCCTCGCATGCCGGTGCGTCAAGCCCGGGGGCAATGCCCGAGTGCGCGCGATCGGGATGCAATGGTTGGAGAATGTGCAGGCCATGCCGAATGACTCCACACCATCAGACGATACGCTCGCCAGCCGGGTCTGGACAGAGCTGAGCCGCGCCACGCGCGAACGTGAGCACGCCTGGCGCACACCCGTGCTGGCGACGCTGGGGGTGGATCAATCGCCGCAGGCGCGCACGGTGGTGCTGCGAAGCGCCGATGCGCTGCGCGGCGAACTGCGCATCTTCACCGATGTGCGCAGTCCCAAGGTGGCCGAACTTCGAGCGCGACCGCAGGCCGTGCTGGTGTTCTGGAGCGCGCTGCTGAGCTGGCAATTGCGCGTGGATGTGACCATGCAGGTGATGGACCGTGGTCCCGATGTGGATGCAGCATGGGAGCGCATCGCCCGGTCGGCCGCTGCGAGCGATTACCTGGGTCCGGCAGCGCCGGGGCAGTTGATGGGTGGCGGACAAGCCGCATCGGCCGAGACAGTCGACGCACACCACCTGGCGGTACTGGTAGGCAGCGTGCGCGCCATGGACTGGCTGGCCCTGGGGCCGCACGGCCAGCACCAGCGAAGAGGGATCACGCCGCAAGGCGTTCAGCACCTCGTTCCCTGAGCACCGGCGCGTGCGGCTGCTTCAGACGCAGCGCGCGCCGTCCACTTCCAGGCAGACGCCAGAAATGAAGGCGGCTTCAGCGCTGGCGAGGTACAGCACGGCGTTGGCCACGTCCAGCGCGGTGGAGAAGCGGCCCAGGGGGATGGTGGAGCGGAATTTGTTCAGGCGCTCTTCGGTGAGTTCACCGCCAGCGAACGATGCGCCCAGACCGGTGAACGGGTTCATCACCGGGTTGATGCAGTTCACGCGGATGTTGTCCGGGCCCAGTTCGGCCGCCAGCGACTTGCTGGTGGTGATGGCCGCGCCTTTGGAGCCGTTGTACCAGGTCAGGCCTGGGCGCGGGCGCACGCCGGCTGTGGAAGCGATGTTGATGAAAGCACCGCCGCCGGTGCGCCGGAATTCGGGCACGGCGTGGATGGCGGACAGGTAGATGCTTTTGACGTTGACCGCGTAGCAACGGTCGAACTCGTCTTCGGGCACGTCCAGCGCGGGCTGGTTCTTGTGCGTCCAGCCGGCGTTGTTGACCATCACGTCCAGCCGGCCATGGGCCTTCACCGCCGCAGCCACCAGTGCCTTCACGTCGTCGGAGCGCGTCATGTCGGCACGGCAGAAGATGGCCTTGCCACCCGCCGCCACGATCTCGGCGGTGACACGTTCGCCCTGTTCGACGTTCACGTCGTTCACCACCACCGCCGCGCCTTCTTCGGCCAGACGCTTGGCAATGCCTTCACCAATGCCGCTGCCCGCGCCGGTGACGATGATGGAAAGGTCTTTGACTCGCATGGATTTGTCTCCGAAGAATGAAGGAAGTTTTTGAAAGAAATCAGGAACGGTTGGGCGAAGTGCCTTCATCCAGAGATGCCGTGGAACCGGCTTTGCCGGGCCACTGGCATCGCCCCCCTTCAGGGGGGTGACGCCGAAGGCGGCGCGGGGGGTAGTCAGGCCTTGGGGTTACCCATGTTTGATGGCGACGGTCTTCAGCACCGTGAATCCATACAGCGCCTCAAAGCCTTTTTCACGCCCATGGCCCGATGACTTCACACCACCGAACGGCAGCTCCACACCACCGCCCGCACCGTAGTTGTTGATGAACACCTGGCCCGCGCGCACGCGCTTGGCCATGCGGAACTGGCGGCCGCCGTCGCGCGTCCACACCCCGGCCACCAGGCCGAAGGGTGTGGCATTGGCGAGCTGCACCGCGTGGTCTTCATCGTCAAACGCCATGGCAGAGAGCACCGGGCCAAACACCTCTTCCTGCGCCAGCCGGTGGTCCACTGGCACATCTCGCAGCAAGGTGGGTGCGGCGTAGTAGCCGGTGGTGGCGGCCTCGCTCACCACGCGGCCTTGCGCCACAGTGGCAATGCCATCGGCCTCGGCCTGCGCCAGGAAACCCTGCACACGCTCCATCTGGCTCTGGCGGATCAGTGGCCCCAGGTCCAGGTTCATGGCCGGCGGGCCGGCACGCAGTTCGGTGAAGCGCTGGCCCAGGCGTTTCAGCAAGGGCTCGTACAGCGAGCGTTCCACCAGCAGGCGCGAACCGGCGCTGCAGGTCTGGCCGCTGTTCTGCACGATGGCGTTGACGATGAAGGGCAGGGCGGCGTCCATGTCGGCATCGGCGAACACGATCTGCGGACCCTTGCCACCCAGCTCCAGCGTCACCGGACAGTGGCGTTCCGCAGCCGCCTGCTGGATGAGCGTGCCCACGCGCGGGCTGCCGGTGAAGCTGATGTGGTCCACGCCCGGGTGGCGCGCCAGTGCGTCGCCCACCTCGTGGCCGTAGCCGGTGACGATGTTGATGCAGCCCGGCGGAAAACCCGCTTCGGCCGCCAACTCGGCCACGCGCAGCAGCGACAGGCAGGCGTCTTCGGAGGGTTTGACCACGCACACGTTGCCGGCTGCGAGCGCGCCGCCCACACAGCGGCCGAAGATCTGCATGGGGTAGTTCCAGGGCACCACGTGGCCGGTCACGCCGTGGGGCTCGCGCCAGGTGAGCACGCTGTAGCCGTCGAGGTAGGGAATGGTGTCGCCGTGCAGCTTGTCGCCCGCGCCGGCATAGAACTCGAAGTAGCGCACCAGCGCCAGCGCATCGGCCTTGGCCTGGGCCACGGGCTTGCCACAGTCGCGCTGCTCCATGGCGGCGAGTTCATCGGCGTGCTCGGCCACCTTCTGGCTCAGCTTCATGAGCAGGCGCCCGCGCTCGGCCGCGGTGGTGCGCGCCCATGTGCGATCAAAGCAGTCGCGTGCGGCCTTCACTGCGGCATCGATGTCGGCCGCGTTGCTGCGTTCGATGGTGTCGTAGGCCTCGCCGGTGGCCGGGTCGATGACGGGCAGCGTCTGGCCGGAGGCCGAGCGCACGGCGGTGTTGTTGATGTGGTTGAGGGCCATGGAAGCTCCTTCGGATTTACTGGGGGCCGATGCTGGGACCCACACTCGGTCCAATAGCGGGCTCGACCACCGGCGTTTTGGCAAACACCGCATCACGCAGCGTGAGCGTGATCGAGGGCAGGTAGGTGATGAGGGCCAGGCAGCCCATGATCACCAGCACGAAAGGCAGCAGATGGCCCACGATGCGGTCGAGCGATATCTTGGCCACGGTGCACGCTGCGAACAGGTTCACACCAAAGGGCGGCGTGATCATGCCCATGGCCAGGTTGACCACCATGATGATGCCGAAGTGCACCGGGTCCACACCGAAGTGGATGGCCACCGGCACCAGGATGGGCGCGAGCACGATGATGGCGGCCGAGGTCTCGATGAACATGCCGATCACGAACAGCGCGGCGTTCACACCCAGCAGGAACCAGCCCGGCGACTGCAGCACGCTGGTGAGCCACATGCCGATGGCGTCTGGAATGCCGGCACGGGTGATGAGGAAGGCAAACAGGCCGGCGTTCGCAATGATGAACATGATCACCGCGCTGGAGAGCACCGATTTGCGCAGCACGGTGACGATGTCCCTGGGCTTGAGTTCGCGGTGGATCACAAAGCCCACGAGCAGTGCATAGAACACGGCCACCACGGAAGCCTCGGTGGGCGTGAAGATGCCGCCGTAGATGCCACCCAGGATCACCACCGGCATCAACAGCGCCCAGCCTGCGTCGCGGGTGGCCGGGCCCACGCCAAGACGGTCGTCACCATCGGCCTTGCCCAGGCCCTTGAAGCGGCACCACAGGTGCACGAACAGCATCAGCGACGCGCCGATCAGCAGTCCAGGCACCACACCGGCGATGAACAGTTCGCCAATGGAAACCTCAGCGGCCACGCCAAACAGGATCAGTGGAATGGAGGGCGGAATGACCACACCCAGCTCGGCCGATGTGGCCTGCAGTGAGGCCGCGTAGCCCACCGGGTAGCCGTGCTTGACAAGCGCCGGAATCAAGATGGAGCCGATGGCGAAAGTGGTGGCCACGGAAGAGCCGGAGACTGCCGCGAAGATCATGCAGGTGAGCACGCAGGTCATGGGCAAGCCGCCCTGCACGCCACCCACCAGCGACTTGGCGAAGTTCACCAGCCGGCGCGAGATGCCACCGGTTTCCATGAGGTTGCCGGCGAGGATGAAGAAGGGAATGGCGGCCAGCGGGAACTTGTCGATCGCCGAGAACATTTCCTTCGGCACCAGGATGAGCTGGTTGCTGTCGAAGATCGCGATGCCCAGCACCGCCGAGCCGCCGATGGCCACGGCAATGGAAATGCTGAAAGCAAAACACACCAGCATGGTGACGAGCAGGGTCAATGGCATGGCGGGGTTCCGGCGAATGAGGAGAGCAGTGGGTTCAACATGAAATGGGTGGTCAGGCTATCGGTGGCGTTATTGCGCTGTGGTGAGCTCGTCGTGGTGCGGGTCGGCATGGTGGGCCACGGTGGCCAGCAGGCCCAGCAGGGCACCCGCCGGAATGGCCGCGTACGCCCAGGCCATGGAGAGGTCCAGGCTCGCAAAGGTCTGGAAGCGCACGTGCCACACCAGATCCACACCAAACCACAGCACCACCGAGAAAAACGCAAAGTTCACCGTGGTGATGATCCAGCGCACCGTGCTGCGCCACGCACCGCGCGACACACGCAACATCAGGTCCACCGAGATCAATGCACCCTGGCGCAACGCCACCACCGTGCCCAGCATCACCATCCAGATCAGCAGCCGCCGCATGACCTCTTCGGTCCAGGTGGAGGGCTGCGAAAAAACAAAACGCGTCACCACCTGCCACATGCCCAGACAGGAAATCACCGCCAGGATGAGACAGGCCAGCGACAGGCACAGGCCGGTCACGTGGCGGTCGATGGCAAGGATGAAGGATTTCATAGCAGGTGACGCAACAAAAAATGAGGCCCCCGCCGAGCGAGGGGAAGTCAATCCAGAAACACCAAGGGTCCGGCTCCGCCGGCCCAAGGTGTTGTCCCCCCTCAGGGGGGGAAGACGGGCCGAAAGGCCCGGCGCAGGGGGGAGTTACTTCACAGCCTGAATCGCTGCGATCCTGTCGGCACCGAACTCCTTGGCGAACTGCGCATAGGCAGGTGCCACAGCCTTGCGGAAGCTCTCGCCATCGACCTTCTCCACCACCTGCATGCCTTCGCTCTTGAGCTGGGCAATGCCGGTGTTCTCGTCGTCGTTCACCTTTTTGCGCTGGGCCGCTGCGCCCTTCTTGGCGGCGGCGGTGAATGCGGTCTTGTCGGCAGCGGACAGCTTGTTCCACACCGCAGGCGAGAGGATCAGCGCCGCAGGTGAATACACGTGGCCGGTCAGCGACAGGTGCTTCTGCACCTGCGAGAACTTGGACGCCAGGATCACGGGAATGGGGTTCTCCTGCCCGTCCACGGTGCCTTGCTGCAGCGCGGTGAACAGTTCAGGGAAAGCCATGGGTGTGGGCAGGATGCCGAAGGTCTTGTAGCCGTCCATGTGCACCTTGTTTTCCATGGTGCGCATCTTCAGGCCGCTGGCGTCGTTCGCCTGGTTGATGGCGCGCTTGCTGTTGGTCATGTGGCGGAAGCCGTTTTCGGTCCAGGCCAGATTGATCAGGCCCTTGGCTTCCATCTTCTTCTGCAGGTCCTGGCCGATCGGGCCGTCCATCACCTTGCGCGCGTGGTCGTAGTCGCGGAACAGGAAGGGAATGTCGACGATCTTCACTTCCGGCACGAAGTTGCCCAGCGGGCCGGTGGAGGTGTTGACGATGTCTTGCGTGCCCAGTTGCACGGCTTCGATCTGCTCGCGCTCACCGCCGAGGGCCGAGTTGGGGAACTGCTGGCACTTGTAGCGGCCTTGGGTGCCCTTTTCCATCTCTTCGCAGAACACGGTGGAACCCACGCCGTAGTGCGACGTGGCCGACGTGGCGTATCCGATCTTCAGCACGGTCTGGGCCTGCACGGCGCCAGAGGCGGCCAGGATGGCGGCGAGGGCGATGGGTTTGATGAGTTGTTTCATGGACGGTGTCTCCGTTGTGGTTAGGGAAAGGGAACAGGGGAACGCAAAAAAATGGGGGGCTTCAGCTCAGCGGTGGCAGGCCCAGCCGTGCACGGGCCTGCGGGTGGCGCACCGCATCGGGCTGGTCTTGCACGTACTGCTGGAGCACGGTGGTGAAGCTGGCATCGGCCTTCAGGCCCAGGCGCGGGGCGCGAACGCTCTCGAAGCGCGACGGCCAGGCCGAAACGATGCCGGCGATGCTGGCGTCGGGCACGTGCGTGATCAGACCCATCACTTCAGGACCTGCCAGGGTCTCGAGGGCGGCCAGCATGTCGCGCACGCTGACGGTGAGCGCGGGCAGGTTGAGGGCAGTGCGGCCGCCAAAGGCTTCCCGGCTGGCCTCGGCCACAGCCACGATGCCGGCTACCGTGTTCGCTGGTGAAGACAGCGCCACGCTGGTGTCCAGGTCTACCGGGCAGGCGCTGGGCAGGCCTGCGAGCGGTTCGCGGAACAGGCCCGAGAGAAAACCGGATGCCGCGCCATTGGGCTGCCCGGGGCGAACCGACACGGTCATGAGGCGCGCGGCGCGGCCATCAATGAAGCCCTTGCGGGTGTAGTCGGCCGCCAGCTGTTCACACACAAACTTGTGGATGCCATAGCTGCCTTGCGGCGTGGGCAGCGTGTCGTCGCGCACCACGGCGGGCAGAGGCAGGGCCGGGTCGCTGCCGAACACGGCGACCGAGCTGGAGAAAAACACCAACGGGGGCGCATGCCCTGCCAAGGTCTGCGCGCGGCAAGCGTCGAGCAGGCGGCGCGTGGTGTCCAGGTTGGCGTGCAGCCCCAGGTCGAAATTGGCCTCGCATTCGCCCGACACGGCGGACGCCAGGTGAAACACCGCGTCCCACTGTTGCGTGAACAAGGCGGGGATCTCGGCCAGCAGGTCGCCGGTGTGGTGGCGCACGCGCGGGTCGGCCAGCAGGGCAGCGTCGCGCGGGGCCACCAGGTCGGCCAGCATGAGCTGTTCGATGCGCTGGCCGCGCAGCGTACCCTGCTGCAGCAAGGTGCGGGCGAGGCGGTCGCCGAGGAAGCCGGCGCCGCCAGTGATGAGGATGTTCATGCGGGTGGTCATGCAGGGGTTTTGCGTGAAGCCTGGTACAGGTGCAGCCAGCCCAGGCCTTCGCTGGTGCCGGCCTTGGGGCGGTATTCGCAACCCACGAAGCCGTCAAACCCCAGCGCATCGAGCAGGTCGAACAGGTGCGGGTAGTTCACCTCGCCGCAGTCGGGTTCGTGGCGGTCGGGCACGCCGGCGATCTGGATGTGGCCCACGCCGGCAAAGTGTTTTTGCAGGCGCTTGCTCAGGTCGCCTTCCATGATCTGGCAGTGGTAGAAGTCCATCTGCACTTTCAGGTTGGATGCGCCCACCTCCGCCAGCACGTCGTGCGCCTGCTGCTGCAGGCTCAGGAAGTAGCCCGGCATGTCGCGGCTGTTGATGGGTTCGATCAACAGGCTCACGCCCAGCGGGGCCAGGCGGGCGGCGGCGTAGCGCAGGTTGGCCACATAGGTGGTGTGCTGTGAGGTGGCATCGCTGCCGGCGGGCACCAGACCTGCCATGGCGTGTACGCGTTGACATCCCGTGGCCTCGATGTAGGGAATGGCCAGTTCCAGTGCAGTGGCGAATTCAAGCTCGCGACCGGGGTGGCAGGCCATGCCGCGTTCGCCGGCCGCCCAGTCGCCCGGGGGCAGGTTGAACAAGGCCTGGGTGAGGTCGTTGTCCTTCAGCCGTGCCGCCACATCGGCAGGCGCGTGCTCGTACGGGAAGAGGTATTCCACCGCATCAAAACCGTCGCGCGCGGCCGCAGCGAAGCGGTCGAGGAACGGTACCTCGGTGTACATCATGGACAGGTTGGCGGCGAAGCGGGGCATCTGCTTAAGCCTCCCGCCGGGCCGCCCCAAGGGAGGCTTGCGCCCCCTCGGGGGGCAGCGAATACACGAAGTGAAGAGCGTGGGGGTTCATGTGTTTACCAGGGGGTGTTGAATCGGGCCTGAAGCTCGCTGATCTGTGCTTCGGTGAGCGGATCGGGGCGGCGATCGCTCAGCAACCACAGGCGCGCGGTTTCTTCCAGTTCTTCCAGCAGGGCCATGGCGCTGGCCGGGCTGCTGTGCCACACGGTGGGACCGAGGCGCTCCAGCATCACGGCGTGCAGCGGGCGCTTCGCCTGCGCGATGAGCGCGGCCACGTCGTCGGCCACGCTGGCATCGCCCGGCACGCGGTAGGGCACCAGCGGCACATGACCCACCTTCATCAGCTGGTAGGGCGTGAGCGGCGGCAGGATGTCGTCCGGGCGCCAGACACCCTGCAGCGTGAGCGCCACCAGGTGTGTGGAATGGGTGTGCAGCACGCAGTGCGCTTGAGGCGCTGCGGCGTAGATGCGGCGGTGCAGGGTGAGCGTCTTGCTGGCGCGGGCGCCGGCGACAAGGGTGCCGTCTTCACCCACCCAGGAAAGTTGTTCGGGGTCCAGGAAACCCAGGCAGGCGTCGGTGGGCGTGATGAGGAATCCATCGCCTTGTTCGCTGCTCAGGCGCACGCTGATGTTGCCCGCGGTGGAATGCACCAGCCCGCGTTGGAACAGGCTGGCGCCCACGCGGGCCACCTCTGCGCGCACGGCGTTCTGGGCACTGGGCCAGGGCTGGCTCACAGGGCCACTCCCGCTTGCTGCAAAGCCTGCGCGAAGAAATCCACGCCACCGAAGTTGCCGGACTTCAGCGCCAGTTGCACCGCTTCGCCACTGCCTGGCAGCGTGGCTTGTGTCCACGGCACACCGGGGCAGATGGCTGCGCCAATGCGCAACTGCTGCACACCCAGCGCCTGCACCACCGCACCCGATGTTTCACCGCCGGCCACCAAGAGGCGGCGCACGCCGCCCTGCACCAGCCCTTTGGCGATGCGGGCCAGCGCGTGCTCCACCAGCTCGCCAGCGGCCTGCACGCCCAGGGCCTGCTGCACGGTGCGCACGCTTTCAGGCGCGGCGGTCGCGTAGACCAGCACCTGGCCCTGGGGCAGCGCTTTCATGGCTTGCGCCAGCACGCCGTCGGCGGTCTGGCGGCCTTCGTGCAGTGCCAGCGGGTCGATCTGCAAAGCCGCGCGGCCCGCTGCCAGCCACTGCGCCACCTGTGCGTTGGTGGCTTCCGAGCATGAGCCGGACACCACGGCGGCCGGGCCTTGCAGCGTGTCCAGATCGGCGGCATTGGAGTTGGGCGTGAACCAGCCGCGCCGGGCATAGGCAGGGGGCAGGCCCAGCGCCAGGCCGGAGCCGGCGGTGAGCAGGGGCAGGTCGGCACAGGCTTCGGCCAGGGTCAGCAAGTGGGCGTTGCTCACCGCATCGGCCACAGCGATCTTCACACCCTCGGCACGCAGTTGCTTCACACGGTCGTGCGCAGCCGGTGCGCCGTCATCGAGTACGTCGTGCCGCAGCAGACCCACCTTCTGTGCCGTCTGCGCCTGCAGCACGCGCACCAGGTTCGCATCCGTCATGGGCGTGAGCGGGTGGTTGCGCATGCCTGAATCGCTCAGCAGCACATCGCCCACGAACAGGTGGCCCTTGAACACAGTGCGGCCGTTTTCCGGGAAAGCCGGGCAGGCGATGGTGAAGTCGGTATCCAGCGCGGCCATGAGCGCGTCGGTCACCGGGCCGATGTTGCCCTGCGGCGTGGAGTCGAACGTGGAGCAGTACTTGAAGTAGATCTGCCGGGCGCCTGCTGCGCGCAGGGCTTGGAGCGCGGCCAGGCTTTGCGCCACGGCGTCGGCAGGGGCGATGGTGCGGGTCTTGAGCGCGATCACCACCGCGTCTGCCTGCGGCAAGCCGCCTTCGGGCACGCCCAGCACCTGCACCGTGTGCATGCCCGCGCGCACCAGCATGCTGGCCACGTCGGTGGCGCCGGTGAAGTCGTCTGCAATGACGCCAAGGATCATGCGTCGGCCTTTTGCTGCTCGGGCAGTTCGATGCCGGCCAGCTGTGCGTAGTACTTCACCACTGCGGAATCGTCCTCACCGCCCAGGCCCATGGCCGCGGTGGACAGGTAGAGCTGGTGCGCGGCGGCGGCCAGTGGCAGCGGGAATTTGAGCTGGCGCGCGGCATCCAGCACGATGCCCAGGTCCTTCACGAAAATGTTCACTGCCGAGAGCGGCGTGTAGTCGCCGTCCAGGATGTGCGGCACACGGTTCTCGAACATCCAGCTCATGCCGGCGGAGTTGCAGATCACCTCGTACAGCTGGCGCGGCTCGGCGCCGGCGCGCATGCCCAGGGCCATGGCTTCGCAGGCGGTGGCGATGTGCACACCCGCCAGGTGCTGGTTGACCATCTTCACTGTGGAGCCGATGCCGGCCTTGTCGCCCAGGCGGTAGACCTTGCCGGCAAAGCTTTCCAGCACGTGGCCGGCGGCGGCGAAGGCTTTGGGTTGACCAGAGGCCATCACCGTCATCTGCCCCGCAGCGGCCTTCTTGGCGCCGCCGGACACCGGCCCGTCAATCAGCCAGTGCCCGGTCTCGCCCAGGCGCTGCTCCCAGACCGGTGGCAGGGCGGGGTCCACCGTGGCAGAGCACACCACCACGCCGCCGCGCTTGAGCGAAGTGGCCACCCCTTGCGCGCCAAACAGCACGTCTTCGGTCTGCGCGGCGTTCACCACCAGCACCAGCACCACGTCGCAGTGCTGTGCCAGTTCGGCCACGCTGGCCGTGGCCTGGCCGCCGGCTTGTTCAAAGGCGGTGCGGGCCTCAGCGCGTGGGTCGCAGCCCCAGGTGGGCACGCCATGGCGCAGTGCAGACAGGGCAGCGCCCATGCCCATGGAGCCCAGGCCGATGACGCCCAGCGTGAGAGATGAAGGATGGCTCATGAAGATGTGGATCCGGTGGAAGGGGGTGCCAGCAGCGCACCCAGGGCACGGCGGATGGGGGGATCGGCGTTTTCGATGCGGTGCGCCGCGTTGTGCATGTGCAGCATGGCGGCCTGGCGGGCGGCTGCGGCATCGCCGCGCATCACGGCTTCAGCGATGGTCCGGTGCTCTTCGCGCACCTGCACCATGTAGCCGCTGTCCAGCGCTTCGTTGGTGCGGGTCACGCGCATGGCTTCGCGCTGGTATTGCTCCAGAAAGCCGAGCAGGCGTTCGTAATGCGGGTTTTCGGTGGCGCGGGCGATGCTGCGGTGAAACGCCAGATCGGCCTCCACGCCTTCGGTGCCCTGTGGCGGGCAGGTTTCGAGGTGGGCCAGTGCCTGGGCAATGGCTTTGGCCTTTTCGGGCGTCATGCGCTGTGCGGCCAGTGCGGCCACATCGGCCTCCAGGCCGCGCCGCACCTCCACCACCTGCAGCACGCTCTCCATCGACGTGACCACCAGCGGGTCGAACGCCAGGGCGCGGGCCTGGTGGCGCGGCGCCACAAACACCCCGGCACCCTGGCGCGAGGTCAGCAACCCGATCGACTTCAGTCGGCTCACCGCTTCGCGCACCACAGTGCGCGATACGCCGAACTGCTCGGACAGCTTCTGCTCGGTGGGCAAGCGTTCGTCAGGCGCCAGATCCCCCGACTCGATGCGCTGCATCAGCAGACCGGCCAGTTTGTCGGTGAGGCGTTCAGGCGCTTGAAGGGCGTCGCTCATGGCGGAATGTCTTGTCTCGGTGTCTGGTTATATGGTCATCATACAAATTTGGCCGAGATTGGCGATCATGGTTTTCCCTTGGCTTGGTGGTGTTCGGAGAGGCTTCGCCCGCCGCAAGGGCCCCAAGCCGCGAAGCGGCGCAGGGAGGAGTCCTCAGCCTCCGGAGCGAAGTGTCCCAGTCCAGGGCACCCGTGGAACCGGCTCTGCCGGGCCACAGGGCGCGTCCCCCTCCAAGCCGAAGGCGCCAGAGAGGGGGAAGCCGCGTCAGCGGCGCAGGGGGTGTTTACTCCAGTACAGCGTAGGCCAGCGTGCGAAACAGCTGCCGGTAGTGGTCGCGCTGGTTCGGCGCCTGCGTCAGCAGGATGCCGAAGAAGTCTTCGGCCGGGTCCGCGAAGAAGGTGGTGCCGGCAATGCCGCCCCAGTGGTAGGTGCCCACCGAGCCCGGCAGTGTGGACACGCCTGCGGCCGTGCGTACCGCGAAGCCCAGGCCAAAGCCGTGGCCGGGCGATAGCAGCATGCCATCGGCGGGGATGTTGCCCAGGTGGTCGGCGGTCATGTGGGCCACGGTGTGCGGGCCCAGCAGACGCGTACCCCCCAGTTCGCCCTTGTTGAGCATGAACTGCAGGAACCGGGCGTAGTCGGCCGCCGTGGACATGAGCCCGCCGCCACCGCTTTCCATGGCAGGTGCCTGGCGTGGCTCCAGCACGCGCAGCGGGATGCCGCCGTCGGGATCGTGTGCGTAAGGTTCGGCAATGCGGTGGTGCTCGGTTTCAGGGACCACGAAACCGGTGTCGACCATGCCCAGCGGGTCAAAGATGGCCTGCTTCAGGTGCTGGCCCAGTGTCTGGCCGCTCAGCACTTCCAGCAGGCGACCGAGCACGTCGGTGGCGCGGCTGTAGCCCCATTGTGTGCCCGGCTCCATGAACAGCGGCATGGCCGCCAGGGTGCGGCTGAATTCGGCGTTGCTGCGTTCACGTGATGCGATCTGAGCCTGCGCGTAGAGGCGCTGCACGTGCGCGGTGCCCAGGAATTCGTAGGTCAGGCCGGCGGTGTGGCGCAACAGGTCCTGCACGGTGGCGGGGGTGGCCACGGGTTGCAGCTGCACCTGGCCGTCGCGTTCCACGGCGAGCTTCTGATCGGCAAATTCTGGCAGGTGTTTGGCCACCGGATCGGTCAGCAACACGCGGCCCTGTTCCACCATCATCATCACCGCCACCGACACGATGGGCTTGGTCATGGAATAGATGCGGAAGATCGCATCGTTGCCCATGGCCACGCCGGTGGCCGGGTTGAGTTGGCCGAGGCTCTCCATCAGGCCCAGCTTGCCGCGCCGGCCCAGCACGGCCACCGCGCCAGGCAGGCGACCGCGCGCATGTTCGTCGCGCAACACGTCCATGAGCCGTTGCGTGCGGTCCGGGCACAGGCCCAGGTCGGCGGGGGCAGCGAGGGGAAGGGGCGCGGACAGGGTGGCGGGGTTCTGGGTCATGGGGCTTGAGGGGAAGGGTGATCGGTGCATCTTAAAGACCTGCGACCGTTGACCGTGACGCTTGCGTGCCGTCCACCCGTCGGTGTTTCACTTCGGTGTGCACCAAAGCCTTGGCGCCTCGCGAGAGGGCACAGTGATGCTTCTGACATCACTTTCTCCATCTCTCACGCATCTCACCATGTCCATCACCTGTTTCATCCGTTACCAGATCGACCCGTTCCAGCGCGAAGCCTTCCGCACCTACGCCGAAGCCTGGGGCCGCATCATCCCGCGTTGTGGCGGCCAGCTCATTGGCTACTTTCTGCCACACGAAGGCAGCAACGACGTGGCCTGGGGTCTCATTGGCTTCGATGACCTTGCCGCCTACGAGCGCTACCGCGCCACACTGCGCCAGGACCCGGAGGGGCGCGCCAACTTCCAGCGAGCGCAGAGTGAACGCTTCATCCTGCGTGAAGAACGCAGCTGGCTGGAAGACGTGGCCGGCACGCGCGACCAGCCACGGCAGGTGGCGCCATGATCGCGGTCATCTTCGAACTCGAACCCCACGACGGCGCCGCCCCGCGCTATTTCGACCATGCCGCCACCTTGCGACCTGAACTGGAAAAAATCGACGGCTTCCTCTCCGTGGAACGCTTCGAGAGCCTGTCGCAACCCGGGCGCTACCTCTCACTGAGTTTCTGGCGCGACGAAGCCGCTGTGCGCCAGTGGCGCTGCCAGCCGCAGCACCGGCTGGCGCAGCAAGACGGGCGATCAGCCGTTTTTGCGCACTACCGGTTGCGTGTGGCCACGGTGATGCGCGACTATGGTCTGCACGAGCGCGAACAGGTGCCCGCAGACTCGCTCTCTGCGCTAATCTGAGCGAATGTCCCATCCCCACGAACCCCGTCTGGCCCGCGTGGCCGCCATGGTGGCCGACCCGGCCCGATCGCGCATGCTGGCCTATCTGCTCTCGGGCGAATACGCCAGCGCCAGCGAGCTGGCCAAGGTGGCATCGGTCACGCCGGCCACCGCCAGTGGTCACCTGGCGCGATTGCAGGAGGCCCGCTTTGTGGTCTGCGAGCCGCGCGGGCGCCACCGCTACTACCGGTTGGCCGACGCCGATGTGGCCCATGCACTGGAGGCGCTGGCCGTGGTGGCAGAACGCGACGATCACGACGCGGCCTGGTCGCACCCGGAGCGTGCCCGCTTGCGCCAAGCGCGTTGTTGCTACGGTCATCTGGCGGGGCGGTTGGGCGTTCGGCTGTTTTCTTCGCTTCAAGGCGTGGGCGGCTTGCAGACCGTGAGCAGCGGGTTCGAGCTCACTGAGGCTGGTCGGAGCTGGCTTGGTGATCTGGGACTGAGCCCACCCGAACCCAATGGCAAGCGGCGTTTTGCCTATGCCTGTCTCGACTGGTCAGAACGCCGCGATCACCTGGCAGGCCAGCTCGCCGACCAGATCTTCCTGCACCTGGTTGAGCAAGGCTGGGTCCGGCGGGGCTCAGGCCGGTCTGTGGACATCACACCCAGTGGTGTAAAGGCATTGCTTCCACGCCTGGCGGAATTGCCGTCAACCCACAGCCGGGCCGAATGAAACCAGAAAAATGCCCTCCGACGCGCAAAGCGGTGGAGGGCATGAAGGGAGACTCACTCAATACCAACGGAGATGCCAGGGGGTTCGGGGCAGCGCATTCAGGCGCTGGCCCGAAAGAGGAGGATCAATACAGATTGCTGTTGGGGTTGCCGCGCTGGCCTGCATAGGTCAGTGCGTTGTCCTTGAACGCGGCCGCCTCAGGGCCATCCTGAACGCTGGACTGTTGCAGGGCCTGGTTCCGCTGGATACGGTTCAGTTCTCCGTTGGCCACGACAGTGCCGTTGGCAATGGCACGCGAGAGCTCTGCCTGTACTTCTGCACGCGTCTTGCCTTGTGCAGCGGGTGTGGCGTAGTTGCCCGGGGCCAGTTGGCGGGCGGTGAGGCCGATTTCCTTGCTCACGATCAACTCGCCGTTGGCGCGGGCCTGCTCGAAGGCGGCCTGCACTTCGGCACGGCTCAGGCCTTTGGTGGCTGGTTTGGCCATGTAGTTGCCGGGGTTCAAGTTGCGGAAGGTGGCGCCGGTTTCGCCGTTGGCGATCAGGGTGCCATTGCGCTGTGCTTGCATGAGTTCGGCGCGAACCTGTTCGCGGGTGGGGCCGCTCATGTCAGATGCCCAGACAGAAGAAGCGGTGGCTGCAATGGTGGCGATGGCGATGAGGTGAAGACGGGTCGATTTCATGATGAAGTCCTTTTCGGAGTGGTGTGCCAGCGGGGCCGGCGGTTTCTGTGGGTCACGCTTTGAATACGCGCCCATTGCCCCGCTGGATTCAGTTCTTCCAAAAAGGAAATGCGTGCATGTGTAAGCATCTGTGCCGCTCCTTCGCGTGAACAAGCGCCCCATGCCCGAAAAGGCTGCGGTGTGTCACCCGCGCTGCTTGCCGGGTTCACCTGCTGGCAGACAATCTACGCATGGCCATCCCGATCAACTCCGACGTCGTCCACACACCGCCTGTGCCCGCCGCCACCGTGATGGTGGTGCGCGACGGCGAACAGGGCCTGGAGGTGCTGCTGGTGCGCCGCCATGCCAATTCCGGCGTGCTCGGTGGCGTGCATGTGTTCCCGGGAGGCAAGCTGGATGCCGCCGACCGACTGGTGGCACCGGGCGCACTGGACCGGCCCGTGGCCGACTGCCTGCAGGCGCTGGGCGAAGCCGATCTGGATGTGGACACCGCCGTGGGCCTGCACGTGGCGGCGCTGCGCGAGACGTTTGAAGAGTGTGGACTGATGCTGGGCCATGAGGCATCGCCCGATGTGGTGCCGCGTGTGCGTGAACAGACGCAGAACGGCACGGCCTTTGGCGAAGCGGTGCATGCGCTTGGCTTTCGGCTGCCGGTGTCGTGTCTGCTGCCCTGGTCGCGCTGGGTGACGCCGCGCGTGCCTTCGGTCACCAACCGGCGCTTCGACACGCGCTTCTTTGTGGCGCTGGCGCCGCCCGATCAGGTGGTCGAGCATTGTGTGTTTGAAGCGACGGAGGCGGTGTGGATGTCGCCCCGTGCCGGCCTTGAGCGGTTCTGGGCCGGCGAGATCGATCTGGCGCCACCGCAGATCATGAGCCTGTGCCAGCTGAGCCCGCTGGGCAGCGTGGACCAGGTGCAGGCGGTGGCGCGCAGCCGTGCCCCTGTGCTGATCGCGCCAGAGCCGTTTGATGTGGACGGTGTGCGCATCATCTGCTACCCGGGCGATCCCTCACACAGCTGCGCGGATCGCGCCTGGCCTGGGCCAACGCGGCTGATCTTCCGGAACCAGCGGTTTGAGCCGGAGGGTGGGTTGGTTGCGCTGCTGGGATAGGTGACGACAGCAAACGCTTCGTTGGAGAGCGAAGCATGCAGATGGCGGTTGACCACATCATCTCCGGCATGACCCAACTCCGTGCTCGATGTGTGCAATCCGTGCCAAGCTTCTTCGGTCCATGGGTCGTTCGTGCGACCTTTGTCATGGCCATGTTTGGCTGGGGCGTGGGGTTCTATGGACCATCGATCTTTCTACAGACAGTGGTGGAACGCACGGGTTGGTCGCTGACGCTGGTGTCCACGGCTGTCACCGTGCATTACCTGTTTGGTGCCATCGTCGTGACGCGTCTGCCGTTTTTTCATCGGCGCTTCGGCGTGGGGCCAACCGCTGTCGTCGGCGCCTTGACCACCGCCGTGGGCGTGCTGGGCTGGGCGGCCGCCAGCGCGCCATGGCAATTGTTTGGCGCGGCGTTCATCAGCGGTGCGGGGTGGGTGACCATGGGGGCGGTGGCCGTCAATGCCGCCATCGCGCCGTGGTACGAGAGAGACCGACCACTAGCGCTGGCCAAGGCCTACAACGGTGCCAGCATCGGCGGCGTGGTGTTCATGCCCCTGTGGGTGCTGTTGATTGCTCAATGGGGCTTCTCAAACGCGGCCGCTGTGGTGGGTGTGGTGATGATTTCCGTGATGGTGGGGCTCGAACGTGGCGTGTTTGTCAAGACGCCTGCCTGTCTGGGTCAACGTGCGGACGGCGATGCACCGGGTTCGGATCTGGCCAGCGCCTCATGGTCGACACAGACAGCGTTGCCGGGCAGGTTGCTTTGGCGAGACCGCCGATTTGTGACCTTGGCTCTGGGGATGGCAGCGGGCCTGTTTGCTCAGATCGGCATGCTCGCTCATCTTTTCTTGCTATTGGTACCCGCGTTGGGCACGCACGCTGCGGGGCTTGCCATGGGTTTTGCCACGCTCTGTGCGATGGGCGGGCGCTTTGTCGTGGCGGGTGCATTGCAATCAGGCGGCCAACGCCGCACGGTTGCCGCACTGTCGTATGGCGTTCAGTTGATCGGCTCTATGTTGCTGCTGCTGGCTGGCGAGCAGCAGATCGCTTGGATCCTGCTGGGCATTGCGTTGTACGGCTCTGGCATCGGCAATGCCACATCGCTGCCACCGCTCATCGCTCAAGCAGAGTTTGCGAGCAAAGACGTGCCGCGCGTCGTTGCATTGATCGTGGCGATGGGGCAGGCCACCTATGCGTTTGCACCGGCCGTGTTCGGCCTCTTGCTGAGCGCCTCCACCGTGCCGATCCCGCAGATCGGCTCCGGCACCTCGCTGTTCTTTGCGGCAGTGGTGGTGGTTCAGGGGTTTGCGATTGCGTGCTTCCTCGCGGGCCGCAGGCGAGGCTGAGACCTGCGGCCTGTTGCTTTTGCCACACTGGCCATGGGCTTGTTGCCTTTGACTGAGAGGGCGGAAGTTGATTTGCGCAACGCCCGTTCTGCAGCGAGAGCCGTCAATGGGCGTGGCCAGGCGTGCTCGCGCTGACTGCAACGAAGCGGCTGTTGGGCGTTTCGACTTGCCCCAGCCTGAGTGGCGGCTGTACGAGGTATTGCGGTCATATGGCTTCTGCGACCAGACTGGCACCGAACCACCAACCGCATCTCCATCGTTTGGACTGGCGGTTTGCCTCAACGGTCACCTGCGCGTAAAGACGTGGTCAGTAGAGCGCATACAAAGTTTTAGCTTCTCCAGCTAGCGGAGAAAGGTTCTGCAAGCCCGATTTGGGTCGATAGTGCGACTGCCGCGGACTAGGCTTACAGCACCTGCCGTAGCGAATCGAGGGTTGCAGGTTAGACCTGTGTTGGCAGTGTCTCTCTCACAATTGCGGCGACGGCTTCATGCAACGCGGGCGCGCCCGCAAGAATGGCGTACTCCTTGTCTGCCGCAGTACGCGAAATATCCAGCTTGAGGGGCCGTCCAACGACGTCTGTATACATGCCGCCAGCTTCCTGAACTATGAGCATAGGTGCTGCAATGTCCCAAAGTCGCGTACTTTGATTCAGCATGCCCCCCAAACGACCATCCGAGGTGTAGGCAGGATCAACTAGGCTGTTGGTGGCCCTGACGTTCCTTACGCGGCCAAGCAGTTTCGCCAAGACAGCGACATTGCGAGTCGCCTGTTCTTCGCTGGAACCTCCGTCCATCCCATACGCCCACAGAACATTTTCTAACTTCTGTTCACGGGTGACAGCAATTCGCTTTCCATTTCTAAAAGCACCAGCGCCAGCTTGCGCTGAATACAGATCACCGGTCACAGGCAGGTGGATAACACCAGCGACCGGCACCTCATCTTTCAGCAAACTGATGAGTACACCGAACCATGGCACTCCAGCTGCGTAGTTCGAAGTCCCGTCAAGCGGATCCACGACCCAAGTGAACTGCGATTCCCTCAAATCACAGCCTGTTTCCTCCGCGATGATCGAATGGCCTGGATACGCTCTCCGGATCCCGCGAACAATCATTTCTTCGGAGCGCGAATCTGCCGCAGTGACCACATTACTGTGGTCTCCCTTCTTGTCTATGACATCCGATGTGCCAAAGGTTTCAAGAAGGGTTCTGCCTGCTGCCTGAGCTAGCTCTATGGCAGTGCTCAAAAATTCGATCTCTTTGTGCATTTGAAGGTCTTTGATCGCGATTGAAAGGTCCAAAAGCAGGCAGTGCGGATGCGGAAATCGGACCGCGCAGCCGACTCTCAACGAGATGAGCGGTCAGGCCACGCGTTCAAGCGCATTCACTGGATAAATTTGTACCGAGCCTGGGTGAGACTCGGACTCGACGGCATAGCCTTCAGGGGTCAGCTTTGTGCAATACCAGCCCACAACTTGACCCTGCCAAGCGGCGCCCGATTTCTTGCGAACGCGGTCTCCAAGGCCAAACGTGGCGTGCGACGGGAGTGCAAACTGGCCAACAACGGGAGTGCCAACCTCTTTACTACTTTGATCCATAGCAACCCTTTCTTGTGAGTGTCTTGAGGTTGACCTGGCAACCTTCATTTACTGTACTGCCATAAACGAGTAAGTAGGGCAAAGCAGAGCGAACTGAACCGCCCCGGGTTTTGAGGAGGCTCTTTTCTCTGAGAGGATTGAGCCATGAGCAAGAAGTCGAACCAGTTTTCACCTGAGGTCCGCGAACGCG
>PHCQ01000011.1 GCA_002840835.1 Betaproteobacteria bacterium HGW-Betaproteobacteria-16
GGTTCGAACCAGCTTCGCCCGCCTCGCAGATCACCAGGCTCTCGGCGCCCAGGTACTCCACCGCCACCACGCGCGCGCGCAGCTTCGGTGTCTCGGCATCAACGGTCATGTCCTCAGGGCGCACGCCCACCAGCATGTCGGGCCTGCCTTGCTGCAGCAGCGATGCGGGAAACAGGTTCATGGCAGGCGAGCCGATGAAGCCGGCCACAAAGCGGGTCTGCGGGCGGGTGTAGAGCTCTTGCGGGCTGCCCTGCTGCTCCACCTTGCCAGCGCGCATCAGCACCACCTTGTCTGCCATGGTCATGGCTTCGGTCTGGTCGTGGGTGACGTAGAGCATGGTGATGCCCAGGCGCTGCTGCAGCTCGCGAATCTCGGCGCGCATCTGCTGTCGCAGTTGGGCGTCCAGGTTGGACAGCGGCTCGTCCATCAGGCACACCGGCGCTTCGGCCACGATGGCGCGGCCCAGTGCCACACGCTGGCGCTGTCCGCCGGAGAGTTGTGAAGGCTTGCGGTCCAGGTACGGCCCCAGGCCCAGCAGGTCGGCGGCGCGCCCCAGTCGGCGCTGGCGCTCGGCTGCGGGCACGCGTCGCACGCTCAGACCGAACACGATGTTCTCTGCCACCGAGAGATGCGGAAACAACGCGTAGTTCTGAAACACCATGGCCACGCCGCGCTGGGCCGGCGGCGCATGCGTGCGGTCCACACCACCGATGCGGATGCTGCCGCCGTCACACGGCTCCAGGCCGGCGAGCAGCCGCAGCGTGGTGCTCTTGCCGCAGCCGGAAGGCCCCAGCAACGCCACGAACTCACCCGGTTCGGCCACCAGGGTCACATCGTCCACGGCGGTGTGTGCACCGAAACGGCGGCAGACGTTCTGCAGCTCCACGCGGCTCACGATTTCGCCTCCGCGAGGTGAAGATGGCGCGGCGCGCTCTCCACCAACTGATTGAACGGCTCGGCCGGGCGACCGTTGATCACCAGGTGATCCATCACGCCCAGCGAACCGCCACGCGCCACGGCGGCACGGCCGAACTTGGTGAGGTCGGCCACCAGCACGGCGCTGCGGCAGTTCAGGCGCATGGCCTCGCGGGCCGTCACCTCGGCGGGGTCGAAGTCCAGCAAGGCGCCGTCTTCGTCGATGCCGCCCACGCCAAACACGGCGAAATCGGTCTTGAAGTTGCCAAAGAATTGCGCGGCGGCTTCGCCCACCACGTCCATATCCGGCAGGCGCAGGGCACCACCAGCCACACGAATCTCCACACCGGGCGCAGCGGCAAGGGCCAGCACCACGCGCAGGCTGTTGGTCATCACGCGCAAATCCTGATGCCCGCGCAAGGCCAGCGCCACCTGGTGCGGCGTGGTGCCCAGGCCAATGGACACCGAACTGCCGTCCGGAACCATGGCCGCGACCTTGCTGGCAATGGCGCGCTTGGCGTCCAGCTGCTGCACCTGGCGCGTGTCCCACGGCAGGTTGGAGACCGACGCAGGCAGTGTCACGCCGCCGTGCACGCGGCGCAGGCGACCCTGCTCGCACAAACGGTTCACGGTGCGGCGTATGGTCTGGGGTGTCACACCGAATTGCTCGGCCAGGTCGTGAATGTCGACCAGCCCTTTCGCGCTGACCAGGTCCACGATGGACTGGTCACGTGAAAAGATTTCCCCTTCCCGGGTGTTCATGTGAACGTCAAGCGAATCCATACTTGAAATTCTGAAAGCCGCTTGTGACACGAACGTGTCAAACCGATGTGTTCAGATGAACATGCCTAATTTTCACAAGGGAGCGAACGCCATGCCATCCACCGCCACGCCCGAATTTTTCGTTCAACTGTCGGACCCGCACATCGTGACCAAGGGCAGGCTGCTGATGGGCGAAGTGGACACGGCCACATTCCTGAAACGCGCGGTGACGCAGGTCGTGGCCATGGACCAGGCGCCCAGCCACGTGCTCATCACCGGCGACCTGGTGGAGCGCGGCGGGTTGGACGAATACGCCCACCTGCGCGAACTGCTGGCGCCCCTGACCTGCCCGGTGCTGCTGATGCCGGGCAACCACGACGCAGTGCCCCACCTGCGCGAGGCCTTTGCGGATCACCGCTACCTGGCCTGCACGGCGCACGACCCTTCGCTGGAAGGTTTCGCACTGTTTGAGGCCAGCCTGGGCAGCCGCCGCCTGCTCGCGCTCGACACCGTGGTGCCCGGAAAACCCCATGGCAGCCTGTGCGCTGCCCGTCTGGACTGGCTGCGTGCACAACTGGAGGCCGCACCCGGCACACCCACCATCGTGGCCATGCACCACCCACCGTTCACCACCGGCATCCGCCACATGGACGACATGGGCCTGCGCGAAGGGGCCGACGAGTTGGAAGCCCTCATCAGCCAGCACCCGCAGGTCGAACGCATCCTCTGCGGTCACCTGCATCGCCCCATCACCCGCCACTTTGGCGGCACCGTGGCCATGACCGCACCGTCAACCGCTCACCAGATCACGCTGGGTCTGATGCCCGACAGTCCGCCTTCCTTCATCTTCGAGCCGCCGGGCTTTTACGTGCACACCGTTCAGGCCGGCCACCTGGTGACCCACCTGCAGCCTGTGGGCGATTTCGGCGCACCGCAGCTGTTTCGCTGAACCGCCAACGCCCCAGCGCCGGGCAGGGCAGGACCAGGACCGGACCTGACACGGCCGCCCAGCTCACCGAGGCGGCGCCTATGCCCGTTGGGGTGCCAGCGTCTTGCTGTAGAGCGAAGCGCCTGCGAGGTCTTTCAGCGTCACCGTCATGGCGCGGGTTTTGGCGTCGATGTCGACCTGGCCGAAGAACTGCAAGCCGCTGGACGGCGGTGCGTTCACTTCGGTGGGGGCCTTCTGGTACATCACCTGCATGCCGAAAGTGGCGTCGGTCTTGTTGGGGCCGAAGCCGCCGGCGTTGAGCGGGCCGGAGACAAATTCCCAGAACGGCGAGAAGTCGCTGAACTGCGCCTTGGCTGGATCGAAGTAGTGCGCCGCTGTGTAGTGCACGTCAGCGGTGAGCCACACCACGTTTTGGATCCCCGCCTGTTTGATCGCCCGCAGCAGGCCGGCCAGCTCCAGCTCCCTGCCTTTGGGTGCGCCATCTTCACCGTTGGCGATGGCCTCCCACTTTTCCTTGCCATCGGGCACATGCAGACCGAGCGGCATGTCGGCGGCGATCACCTTCCACACCGCCTTCGAGCGCTTGAGTCCGTCCAGCAGCCAGTCGAGCTGAGGCTTGCCCATGAACACGGTCTCGGCGCTTTCACTGGTCTGCAGGTTTGCGGTGTTGGGGCCGCGGTAGCTGCGCATGTCCACCACGAACAGATCGAGCAGCGGGCCTTGTGGCAGGTGGCGGTACACACGCTCGGACTCCACATCGGCCATGCGGCGCATGGGCGCAAATTCGTTGAAGGCCTTGGTGGCCCGCGCCACCAGCAGCGGGATGTTTTTCTCGGTGTAGCGCTTGTCGTCGCTCAGATCCTTGGCGTCCGAGTAGTTGTTGACCACCTCATGGTCGTCCCATTGCCAGATCTGGGGAACCTCGGCCGCCATGCGGCGCACGTTGGCGTCCATCAAGTTGTAGCGGTAGCGGCCCCGGAATTCGTTCAGCGTTTCAGCGACCTTGCTCACCTCTTCGGTGACCACGTTGTTCCACAGGCCGCCATCGGCCAGCTTCACCTGTGCGCTGATCGGGCCGTCGGCGTAGATGGTGTCGCCGCAGTGCAGGAAGAAGTCGGGGTTGGTGCTGCGCATCTGCTCGTAGATCTTCATGCCGCCCCAGGCCTCGTTGATGCCCCAGCCCTGCCCGGCGGTGTCACCGCTCCAGACAAAGCGCACGTCACGCGCGGCCCGGCCCTGGGTGGCCGCCGCTGGCAAACGCAGGTGCCCCTGCAGGGGCTCGGAGAGCACACGCTCGTTGTGCAGGTCCTGCAGCACCACACGGTAGAAGATCTCCTGGCCGGCGGGCAGTCCGGTGAGGTCGACGCGGCCGGTGAAATCGGAATCCTCCAGCATGTGCGGGCCACGCACGCGGGTGGCGTTGGCAAAGCTCGCGGTGGTGGCCCACTCCAGCCACAGGCGTGCGGGCCGGTCGCTGCGCGTCCAGATCACGGCACCATCGGCCTTCGGGTCACCACTTTGAATGCCATGGGCCATTTGCGGGCGCGCGCCATCGCGCGTGACGATGGCGGGAGCGGCGGCACCTTGCGCCCACACTCGCGACGCAGGCGCCACCACGGCACCTCCCAGAAGAGCCCCACGGGCCATGAAAAGACGACGATCCATCAAAACGCTCCCAAAATGATTGCAACAACACCGCAGTTTTGGCGGGTTTGATGTCATGCGTATGAAGCTGGCGTGTCAGTTCGCCAGAGTGCCAATGCTTCAGCGAATTGACCGCGATTCAAGGCCCCGCCCGGTTGGCGCGCAGGTTCAATACAACGCGCCAACCACCGGCCAGACTGCCAGCCTTCCACACCGCAAGGAGTTGCCATGCAGTTGAAGGTCAATGGGCGAACAGCGGCCGTGCCGCCCGAATGGCGCGATGAATCGTTGCTGAACGTGCTGCGCGAACCGCTGGGCCTGGTGGGCACCAAGTTCGGCTGCGGCGCTGGGCTGTGCGGCGCATGCACGGTGCTGCTGGACGGCCAAGCCGTGCGCAGCTGTGTGCTGCCGGTGGCCAACGTGGGTGATGCCGCCATCACCACCATCGAAGGCCTGGGCACCGCGGAGCAGCTGCACCCAGTGCAGCAGGCCTGGCTGGACGTGGCCGTGCCACAGTGCGGCTACTGCCAGGCGGGGCAGATCATGAGCACGGTCGCCCTGCTGGGCCGCACACCGCGCCCGGACGACAGCGAGATTGACAGCGCGCTGGCGGGCAACCTTTGCCGCTGCGGCACGCAGCAGCGTATCCGGCAGGCCGTGAAGCGGGCAGCGGGGATGGCCAGATGAACACTGTCGCTCTCTCCCGCAGGCGCTTCCTTCAACTGGGCGCCGCGGGCCTCTCCGTGGCCGTGGTGCCCAGCCTCACCGGCTGCGCGCTGCCGGTGATACCCAAGCGGCCGCAGCCCAGCCTGCAGGACGCCCTGGGCTGGGTGCGCCATGTGAACGGGCGCACCACGCTGATCATTCCGCGCGTGGAAATGGGCCAGAACATCCTCACGGCCTTGAAGCAGATCGTCTGCCTGGAAATGGGTGTGGACTGGGACACCGTGAATGCCCAGTTGCACGGCACCTCCACCATCGGCCACGTGCGCGCCACCGTTGGCAGCGATTCGGTGAAAGACTTCGCCCTGCCCCTGGCGCAAGCCTGCGCCACCTTGCGCGACGCGCTGGCCAGCGGGCAGACGCAAGGCCAGCTCACCGTGGTGGAAAGACCGCTGGACCAGCTGCGTTTTCTGCAGGTTCGCAGCCCGCTGCCCACCGGGCCGCATCTGCCCATGGAGCAGGCCACCGCCATCGTGCGCGGTGAACCCCTGTATGTGGCCGATGTGCGCCGGCCTGGCATGCTGTTTGGTCGCGTGTTGCGCGCGCCGGTGTCGCCCGAACTGCGTTCGCGCCCAGGCGACATGAACGAAGCGGCAGCCCGCGCCCTGCCCGGCTTTGTGGCGCTGGTGCGCGATCCCTTGCTGACCATGAGCAACAGCGAGGGCGTGGGCATTGTGGCGCGCACGCCGGGCGCGCTGGACCGCGTGGAACAAGCCCTTGCCTTGGCCTGGCAGATCGAAGGCAGCTTCGGGCAGTCGACCATCGACGCCGCCATCGACATCGACCGCCGCCTGGCGCGCAGCCCGCGCCGGTCCCACCAGGTGCACGATGACAACATCGATACCGAGGACGCCTGGGACGTGGACCTGCGCATCGACGTGCCCCTGGCCGCCCACGCCGCCATCGAGCCCCGTGCCGCGGTGGCAGAGTTTGACGACCAAGGGGGCCTGCAGCTGTGGGTGGGTTCACAAGATGTTTTCTACCAGCGCGACGTGGTGGCCAAGCGGCTGGGGCTGTCAGAAAACCAGGTGCAGGTGCACGGCCAGCGCGTGGGTGGTGCGTTTGGTGGCAAGACCATCTGCACCGTGGAGCTGGAAGCGGCTGTGCTGGCCCGCGCCGCCAAGGCACCGGTGAAGGTGCAATGGAGCCGGGCGCAGGAATTCAAACACGGCTTTCACCGCCCACCTTCCAGCCACCGCATTCGCGCCCGGCTGCAGGATGGGCGGCTTCAGCACTGGTGGCACAGCTTCGCCAGCAGCCACATCCTGCTCACGTCTGCTGCCGCGCCGCCCTGGCTGCAACTGGTGACACACGTGATCGGCGACATGGGCGTGGCACGGGGTGCCACGCTGCCCTACCGCGCCAGGGCACGCCGCTCTGAATTTGACCTGGAGCGGCTGCCGGTACACACCGGCCCTTGGCGCGGCCTGGGCGCCGGCCCCAACGTCTTGGCCCTGGAGTCTGCAATGGATGAATGCGCGCGAACCGCCGGGGCAGACCCGGTGCAGTTCCGCCTGGATCACATCGACGATCCCCGTCTGGCAGGCGTGCTGCGCATGGCGGTGCAAGCGGCTGAATCGAAGGAGGCACCAGCCGCCATGCCGCATGCCAAACGCGGACGTGGTGTGGCCTGCGGCATCTACAAGGAGAAGAGTTACGCCGCCGTGGTGGCCGACGTGCAGGTGGACCCGACCACCGGCGAGATACGCGTGCTGCAGATGTGGTGCGCCCATGATTGCGGCCATGTGATCAACGCCGACCAGGTCCGGGCCCAGTGCGAGGGCAACCTGGTGTGGGGCCTGGGCATGGCGCTGATGGAGCAGCTGCCAGTAGGCACATCGGAGGTAGCCGCCATGAACTTTGGCGATTCACCCATCCCGCGCATGGGCGATGTGCCGCCCCTGCAGGTGATGCTGGTGGAAAGCACGGCACCACCCACCGGCGCAGGCGAAACCGCCATCGTGGCCTCTGCCGCCGCCATTGCCAACGCCATCCGCGACGCCGTGGGGGTCAGGCCCACGCGCCTGCCTGTGCGGGCCGAAGACTTGCGCACAATGATGGGCACCCCATCCAGCACCGCCGTTCCCTCCCGCCCATGAAGCCCCCTGCCCGCCAGGCACCGACGACAGACTTCGCCAGCGCCGCCATGGTGCGCGTGCTGGCGCAAGGCATGCGCGAGCTGGGACTGAACCCTGATGCCGCCATGCCCCGGGCTGCAGACCAGCGGGCCACGGTCTCGATCGACGAAAAACGCCTGCTGGTGCGGTCGGCCATCGAACAGGGTGGCTGGGGCTGCCTGGCCTTGCTGGGGCGCGGCCTGCACGGCTATGCACAAGAGCCCACCCACATTGCGCTGGCCTCTGCCCGCGACGCGCGCGATCTCTTCAACCGCTGGGCGCGCCTGGAGCAGTACATCCATTCCCGACACCGCATTGACCTGCTGAGCCTGGCGGATGGCGGCGCCCGCATCGCGCACCGCGCCCGTGCCGGTCTGCCGCCACCGCTGTTGGCCGAGGGCCTGGTGGTGCTGGGCGTGCTGGTGGCATTTCTGGAAGCCGTGGGCGCCACTCAGCTGACTGCGTGGGTGGGCGATGTGCCTGTGTACCCGGCGCCTGATCCTCACGCGCTGGCAAGGCTGGCGCAGCAAGGCAGCCCGGTGGAATGGCGCATGGCATGGGCGCCCGCCAGCGCCTGGCGTGAAACGCCCCCCATGGCAGCAGCCCCCCCACCCCATCTGGAGCCCCCACAAACCTGGCCAGTGCACGCACAACAATGCTTCAGCACATTGAGCAAAGACCTCATGGCCCCGCTGACCTTGCCCGCGTTGGCCGAGGCACAAGGCGAGGCGCCGCGCAGCCTCCAACGCAACCTGAGCCGCGCCGGGCTGAGCTACACGCATGTGCTCTCTGAAGCGCGCTGCAGGTCTGCGTCATGGTGGCTGCTGAAATCGCCGGCACCCATTGCCGAGGTGGGTTTCGTCAGCGGCTACGCCGACCAGCCCCACTTCACCCGCGACTTTCGCACCCGCGTGGGCCTCACACCTCTGCGCTTTCGCACGGAATTCGCTGCAACGGCATGACGCTCTGCCTGCCTGGCAAACACCCCAGCCCCACCAGCGTGGCCTCCACCGCTTCGTCCAGCGGCGTGTGCGGCTCATGGCCCAGTTGCTGCACCAGGCGGCGGTTGTCCAAGCGCACCGGCTGTTGCCACAGATAGCGCATGCCCAGCAATTCACGGAAGGTGGCCACGAAGGGCGACACCAGGCGCACCAGCCACCAGGGGAACGGCTTGATCGCAGGCGCTGCCCCACCCCGGCGCACCACCACGCGCTGCACGGCTTCGGCCAGGGCGGTACCGGTGGCGTCCCAGTGGCCGGCCATGTGGAAACTGGCGAAGGCCGGCAGGGTGTGGCGGCGGTCCAGCAGGTCTGCCATGGTGCGGGCCACGTCGGGCAGGTAGGCGAACTGATGGCCCACGCCGGCGGCGGCCGGGGCGTACACCGTGCCCACTGCGCGCCCGGGCTTGATCATGCCCTGGCTGAACCAGTTGTTGCCCGCGCGAGGACCAAAAAAATCGCCCGCGCGCACCACGATCACCTTCATGCGGCCCGCCTGCGCAGCTGTGGCCAGACGCTGCTCCAGCGGCACGCGAATGCGGCCCTTGGTGGTGTGGGCGTTTTGCGGTGCGTCTTCAGCAATGAGGGGAAACGCGTCTGGCCCGTAGTTGTAAACCGTGCCCGGCAGCACCACCGTGGCGCCATAGGCCTGGGCAGCGGCAATGGTGTTGTCGATCATGGGCAGCACCCATTCGGCCCAGCGACGGTAGCCTGGCGGGTTCACCGCGTGCACGATCACCGCACAGCCCTGCGCAGCGGCCATCACATCGGCCGCCTTCAGCGCGTCGCCTTCCACCCATTCGATGCCGCCTTGCTGCTGCGGCGCAACACCCAAGCCACGCTTCATGGCACGCACCTGCCAACCCCGCGCCAGCAACAGGCGAGCCATCTCCCCGCCAATGCCGCCCGTGGCACCAAGCACCAGAACCGTTGATGAATTCGACATGAAAAACTCCTGAAAAAGTGGTGATGGGGTAGTGATGGCGTTATGGTCGGCGTTTCGCAGGTAAAAAGAAATTGCCCAATCTTTAACAGGTGCTATACGTTTTTCTATGGCTAAAGAAATCGGATGGGAGCTGTACCGCTCCTTGCTGGCGGTGCTGGAAGAAGGCTCGCTCTCAGGCGCGGCGCGCGCGCTGGGCCTCACGCAGCCCACCGTGGGCCGCCACGTGGCGCTGCTGGAAGCCGCGCTGGGCACCACCCTGTTCACGCGATCGCAGGCTGGCCTTCTGCCCACTGAGGCCGCACTCACCCTACGCGACGGCGCCGAAGCCATGCACAGCATGGCCGCCTCGCTGGAACGCAGTGCGCGCAGCCTGGGCGAAGGCGTGCGAGGCACGGTGCGCATATCCGCCAGCGAAGTGATGGGCGTGGAAGTGCTGCCGCCCATGCTGGCCGCGCTGCAGGCGCAGCACCCGGACCTGCGCGTGGAGCTGGTCACCAGCAACGCCCTGCAAGACCTGGTGCGCCGCGAAGTGGACATCGCCGTGCGCATGACCGCTCCTCAGCAGGAGGTGCTGCTGGCCACTCGAGTGGGCGACGTGGAAGTGGGCCTGCACGCCCACCGCAGCTACCTGGAACGCCGCGGCAAGCCCACGTCAATGGCCGACCTGGCCAACCACGTGCTCATCGGCTTCGACAGCGAAACCCCGTTCCTGCGAAGCGCCACCGCCAAGCTGCCCATGTGGCGGCGCGAAAACTTTCACTGGCGTTGCGACAGCGATCTGGCCCAACTGGCCCTGCTGCGCGCCGGCGCCGGCATCGGCGGCTGCCAGACCGCCTTGGCCCGTCGCGACCCGAACCTGGTGCGCGTGTTGCCCACCGGCTTGTCTCTGAAGCTCACCACCTGGGTGGCCATGCACGAAGGGTTGCGGAACAGCCCGCGATGCAGGGTGGTGTTTGATGGGTTGGTGAAGGGGTTGCGGGGGTATGTGAAGTGAGACGGCGTATGGCCGCTACCAAAAATGTATGAGCGCCCGGTTTCGACGGCGGATTCAACCGGTCGATGCAACACATTCGCTGAACATCTCAGCGGGCGTATGGAAGCCGAGCGTCTTGCGCGGCCTCTCGTTCAATTGTCTCGCGATCGCGTTGAGCTGAAGCTGTGAGAAACCCGATATATCCATGCCCTTGGGCATGTACTGCCTGAGCAGCCCATTTGTGTTCTCGTTGCTTCCGCGTTGCCACGGGCTTTGTGGATCGCAGAAGTAGACCTGGATGTCGGTGGCCATGGTGAACTGCTTGTGCGCATGCATCTCCGTGCCTCTGTCCCAGGTCAGTGACTTGTAGAGCTCTTGCGGCAGTTTTCGGGCGTTCTTGATGAGCGCGTTGACGACCGTTTGCGAGTCTTTGCCATCAAGCTTCACCAACATGACGTATCGCGTTTGACGCTCGACCAATGTCGCGATCTGGCTCTTGCCACTGCCAAAGACCAGGTCTCCCTCCCAGTGGCCTGGCACTGCTCGGTCTTCGACGCAGGCAGGCCGCTCGCTGATCGAAACAGCATCGACGATCTGTCCGTGAATTGCGGTCTTCTGCGTGTAGTGACGCGATCGACGCATCCCGCGAGTGCGCCTCAGGTGTTCCAACAGCTCCTTCTTCAAGGCGCCACGCGCTTGAATGAACAGACTGCGGTAGATAGTCTCGTGTGACACGTGATGGCTCTCGTCGCTCGGATAAGTATGCTTGAGCCAACCTGAGATTTGTTCCGGAGACCAGAGCATCCTCAGCTTGTCGGCCACGATGCGAGCCAGCGCGCGGTTCTCCCTCAGCTTGCAGCGCTGGGGGCGCCGCGCTCGTTCCCAAGCCGCTTCATCGGCCTGGGTTGCACGGTAGCCCTCACCGCCTCCATTGCGCTTGATCTCCCGGCTGATCGTCGATGGTGCGCGCCCAAGCCGCGCTGCCGTTGATCGAATCGATTCGCCTGCCACCATCGCTCGCGAGATCTCCTCGCGTTCGGCCAAAGTCAACGCAGTCGATGCGCGCAATCGCTCAGCCGGCCGGAATCCGCCTGTCTCCGAAAGTATTCTGTGAATCGACGTATGGGCACGATCGAAGAGCTTGCCGATCTCATGAAGCGTCCAGCCTTGCTTCCAGCGCTCCCACATCAAGGCCTTCTGGCTGTCCGAGTAGTAGATCCGTGGCCGCTGTTTCATCTGCAACACTCCTTCCGCCTACGCGGTGGTTAGTGTGTTGCATCGACCGGTTGAATCCGCCACCCATAACGGTCATACAAAGAGCTAAAGCAAAGAGGACACTGGCAAAAAAATGATGCCGGGTTTCATGGTTTACTTATACCTGCATAAAAATCAGGTCTCAGTGGCTAACCCTTTGATATGTTTGTATTTTTCGGGGCATGAGATGACCAAAAGATCCCGCACAGTCCAGCTTATCCCGCAGGTTCTGCGGGATACATCACGTTAGGCGTTGCAATGCCCCAGTATCGTTGGTCCTGTCATGCATGTAGCACAGCCAATCCCCCCGGCGAAGTCGCCTGCACGCAATGTGGATTCCCTGCGGAAGCTGAGGGGAAGCTGATTGAGAGGGCACTCGAGGCTAGAGCAAACGGTGTTCCACTGAGCCCGGCTAGCATCCACGACTCCCGAACTGGCTTGCAGAAATTGACCGATTCGATACTTGCGAGTGAGTTGCGAATCGCTGGCCTTGCACTTGCACTTGCGGCCATAGCCGTCGTGGCGGTCTCATGGGGTCGATATAACAACACCGAATTTCTGGATGGCATCCGCGTTGAAGCGCACGGAATGCTGATGGACATTGTTGTCATCGGCATGTTTATTTTGTGGCTGAACCAGAAGCGAGATGCGAAGGAACGTGCGCGTCGCTATGCCGAAGAGATAGACGACTATCGTGAGTGGCACTCCGGGGAGGCTTCTCACAGGATTTCCGGGGCCATTCGTCGCCTGAACTCCATGGGACGCGAGTTTATCTTTCTCAGCAGGTGCTACTTGCGCCGCGCGAACCTGAAAGAGATTCGACTGGTACGTTCGCCGATGCATCAAGTTGATCTCGGCGAATCAAGTCTTCGCAACGCCAGACTGCTCGAAATTGATCTGGATACCGCATTTATCGGGTATGCGGATCTTCGCGGAGCGAGCTTTGAACGATGCAACATGCCTAGAGTGAGACTCATGCACTCAAAGGCTCATGGCACGAACTTCAGGGGCTCGAATCTCAGGAAGGCATCCTTTAACGGCGCGCTGCTACGCGGCGCTGATCTCCGAGATTGCGTCCTAGCTGATTGCGTCTTCGATGGTGCCGATTTTGGAGGAGCGGACTTCCGCGGGGCCACAGGCTTGGACGTGAATGGGCTAAAGCGCGCACACAGCCTTGCCTATGCGCGTTTCGACGCAGACATTGAAGCTGCGTTGAAGCAGGTCTGCCCCGAACTTCTGAACAAGAATCGTAGACGCACCAAGTTGCCGCCTCTGCGACGTCCACCTGCAGGAACCACTACGGCTGAGTTGGAGGTAAGCGCCGCGCCACCCGCTGCGCGTAGCGACGCCTAACCTCTCGTTCAACCGGACCCGCTACGGCAAGCGCCGTAAGCCCGGCCCGAGGCACATAGTGCATCATCTCAGCCCGGGCTTACGGCGCTTGCCTCCGCGGGCCGGTTAACTCAAAAGTAAGAGCGCATAGGAGGGACCTGTGATCATCGCGATCTTGTTCAATTCAGACGATCCGCGCTTCGATGGTTACTACGGTCCGCCGATTCGCGATCTCATTTTCAGATCGGGTGTTATGCAGGCTTCGAACCGCCCGTTGAAGATCGCGCACGGTGACGTCCTTGTGTACAGCCACTCCAAGACCTCGGCGGAGTATCGCCGCATCGCGGATGCAACTTATTTCGCAGGGACTTGGTCCACCATCCAAGCAGATCGGCTCCGTGACACCTACCTCAAATAAACAATCTGGTCTTGGGTAGTTCAGAACGCAACGAAAGCTCTCGCCCAGCAACTTGATTCCGCGCTCCGCCACGATCCTGCGTACCTCGGGCTTCTAGAGGTTGACTTCTGCCTGCCGGCACATCTCGTGTTGTTCCGAAACTCCATGCCGCAATACTGCCGTGTCGAAGGCGATCGCTGCACACGGTTTTACTCGATGGGTAACGAAGACGAGAAGGACGAGTACGAAACGAAGGAACTGCTCAAGCTTGGCTTCGCGACGGTGGACTGGGAGGATCGCGGAGCGCATCAAACAATCTTCGACGACTTTGACACGCCGCAGCACTTCATCCAGCTAAAGGCGGTGCAGGGCGCTCTCGCTTCTGTGCTCCCGAATGGTGATGACGATGCGTCTGAACTGGTGATGATGCTGGAGGACCTCAACCCTAAGCTCTTCAATGCGCTTGGATCTGCCGTCCGTGCGCTTTCAGCGGCAAAGACCGAAGAAGACTTTGCTCATGTGGGGATCTCGGGCCGTCGTTATGTGGAGCAACTGGCCGACGCGCTGTTTCCTGCGAGCACAGTGCCTTTCAATGGGCGAGATGTGTCGGCGCCAAAATTCAAGAATCGCCTATGGGCGTTCATCGACAAGTCGCTGCCAGCTGAAGCGCCCAATAGGGACAATGGGCTCCGCTCACTTGGACGTGAGATCGACCGTATGATTGATGCTGTGAATGCGCTCCTGCACGGACAACCTGACCAGCAATCCGCGCTTCGCGCGTTCGCGGATCTGGCGAAGCTCACGATTGCGCTGCTTCAACTTGATCCAGCCGCATCGCGGCAGCCTTACCGCGCGTTCGAGCAGAAGATTGTCGACTTTTTCACGCAGCACTTCGAAGATCTTCGTCGTGGAGACGGTGCCGATGCGCCCTAACTTGTTGATCGACGCGGACGCCCAACATCGTCCGCGTGCTGCGGGAGCTCCTGTTGATCGCCGGTCTTCTTTACGTTGAGCGACTGCTTTACACTTGGCCATCCGACAGCTTCTGGCCGCTTCCAGCCCCATCTGTTGAACATCCGTCGAGTCAGTCCTCCACCACACTCAGTCACCCCTCTGCCCGACGCGCAACCACGTGGCAAGTCCACCAATTCGCCGCGTTTCATGCGGCGAAAGTGCCCATCAATCACCGCATCCAACCGACGAATGGTTGTCGATGTGGCACGCCGTTGCACGTCGTACAGATGCAGGTGGGTGACCACCCGTTCAATCCAAGGAGATCAAGATGCGATTCATGGTGATGGTGAAAGCGACGAAAGACAGTGAAGCGGGAGTAATGCCCACACAAGAGGAGTTCGCCGAAATGGGCGCCTTCAACGAAGCGCTCGTCAAGGCCGGAGTGATGGAGGCTGGCGAAGGGCTTCACCCCAGCTCGCGGGGAGCGCGGGTTGCTTTCTCGGGCAAACATCGCAGCGTGATCGAAGGCCCGTTTGCAGAGACCAATGAGCTGGTGGCCGGTTTCTGGATCTGGAAGTGCGATTCGCTGCAGGACGCGATCGAGTGGGTGAAGAAGTGCCCGAACCCGATGCGCACCGATTCTGAAATCGAGATCCGGCAGATTTTCTCTGCTGAGGATTTCGGCGACGCACTGACACCCGAACTGCGTGAACAGGAAGAGCGGCTACGCAAGGAGGTTCAGTCGCGCGGGGGTTGAAGGCTCACCAAGAGGCGAGGAACTTCGTCATCTGCGGGGTCCGGGGCTGACGCCCGTGTCATGCCCTTGGGCAGCACGAACTGGATCAGCCCGCCTCCGCTGGGCACACTGGTTTGTTGCGTCACCGGGGCAGTCATGGCCTTCTTCACAGCCGCTACGTTCTGGGTCGCGGGCGCGCTCATCTCGCACCGCCTCTCGCCCATGTTTGGTCAAAGTTGAAGCAAGCCAGATAGGGGAAAGGCCTCGCTGCCCTCCTCGGTCTCTGCGCCCTCGTCGCCATTCGCCGGCTTGATCACCACCTCTGCCACCACACAAGGGGCGTACTGGCGCGGTTCCACGTTGCCGAACCAGCGCAGCACCTCACAGGTTGGTCACAAGCCAGGAGGCAGAAGCTCTGCTGAACGCCGCCAGCAGGCTTTACGCAAGAGATACATCGACTTGTGTCTTTTGACATGCCATGCCTTCACACTCCCATCTACATTGCGCCACTGTGTGCAGCGAGACCACTCCCCGGCTCTGCACCCATTGCACACCCCCTGCCAGTTGGCGGCAGCCAGGGTGATCAAAAAAACCATCTTCAGGCGCAGCGAATGTCTACTTCATCCATCTCTCATCGCGAAAAAAACCAGTTGCTGGCGGCCATGCCTTTCGACGACTGGCGTCACATCGAATCGCACCTCGAATGGGTTGAAATGCCGGCGGGTGCCACCTTGCAGGAAGCGGGCTGCAGCCTTCGGCACGTGTACTTCCCTGTCACCGCTGCGGTGTCGCTGATTTCCACCATGCTGGATGGCGCCACGGTGGAGGTGGCGGTGGTGGGCAGCGAAGGCATGGTGGGCGTGGATGCCTTCATGGGCAGCAGCAACGCCAACAACGGCACCCCCGCCACCGGCACGGTGATGGCGCAGAACTCGGCCGTGGTGGTGCGGGGCGGCCACGGCTACCGCATGCGGGCGCAGTCCATCGCGCACCATGCCAAGCGCTCTGAGCCGGTCATGCACCAGTTGCTGAACTACACCCGCACGCTGTTCCAGCACATGTCACAAACTTCGGCCTGCAACCGCCACCACTCCATCGACCAGCAACTGGCCCGCTGGATGCTGGTGCACCTGGATAGGCAAGCCGACAACGAACTGCACATCACCCAGGAACGCATTGCCGGCTTGCTGGGCGTGCGCCGTGAAGGCGTGACCGTCGCTGCGCTCCGGCTCCAGAAGGCTGGCGTCATCCGCAATGGCCGCGGGCAGATTTCCGTGCTGGACCGCGCCAGTCTTAAGGCCCATAGCTGCGAATGTCACGACGTGATCCGCAGCGCCTACGACAGGCTGAAGAACGACGCCGTGCTGCAGGGCCCGCCTTTGCAGGGCATTGCATTCGACCAGGCGATACAGGTGCGCAGCCCAGGCCGTGGCGGCTCACCGCCGTGCGCGGATTCGAGCATGCACTGAAAGACGTGAGACAGCACGGTCACCGCTTCTTCTGACCCGCTTTCACTCCACCTGTTTTCGCCCCGCCCGTTTTCGCTGCGGCCGCCTGCCTGGGCAACGCATGCGCCTGGTCCAGCCACAGCAGCGTTTCCGCTTGCGCCAGAGACCCGCGCAGGTAGTCGGGCGAGAGGTTGCGCAGGAGGCTCAGGGTGTGCAGCAGCAGAGGCATGCCTGACACACCCACGCCGTGGACTTCAAAACTTGCTTTGCCAGATGAATGCCAACGGATACGATTGCCGTGGACTCTCCCTCCCACAAAAAACGAGTGAGCTATTGAGAGCTCGGACTTCCCATCCTGACCCTTTGATGCCGTATCCAGCAACTGCGCGGATCACTCGAGACGGGACTGTCCTATTCATTCTTTAAGCCCCATGCAAACTGTCCAGCAACATCCACACAGTTTCTCCCAAGCGGAATGGCCGTTCACAGTCCCGATCAACGCGCTCGCCATCTCAACGGTCAGGGTCCTGCGAGAGGGATTCCCGATCTTGCGGGTGAGCCATGATGATGACGGCATTTGGCAGATACTTTGCGACACGACGACCGAGGCCGAACACTGCAAAGTTGTATGCCTCGGCTGCTGCTTCGAGCTTGATGCCAGTATTGGCCAGCTGGCCGACTTGCCACCGGGGTGGGAGGCTTGGCGTACTTCAATCGGGGCCCCTTGGACACGTGGACGGACCCCGCCAGAGAACTCTGATGAGTCCTAACAAGGATCTTCGTATGCACAATGGGAGTGAACTGTTGAATACAGCAATTGACCTTGCTCAGGCAGCAGGTCGATCCCTGCTTGAAACCTTTGGCACATCGGATGTCATAGACAAGAAGGGAGACCACAGCAATGTGGTCACTGCAGCAGATTCGCGCTCCGAAGAAATGATTGTTCGCGGGATCAGGAGTGCGTATCCAGGCCACTCGATCATTGCGGAGGAAACGGGCTGTGATCTGCGGGGATCGCAGTTCACTTGGGTCGTGGATCCGCTTGACGGGACTTCGAATTACGCAGCTGGAGTGCCATGGTTCGGTGTACTCATCAGCGTCCTGAAAGATGAGGTGCCGGTCGCCGGCGTCATCCACCTTCCTGTGACCGGCGATCTGTATTCAGCACAAGTTGGTGCTGGTGCTTTTAGAAACGGAAAGCGAATTGCTGTCACCCGCGAACAGAAGTTGGAAAACGTCTTGTGGGCGTATGGGATGGACGGAGGTTCCAGCGAGGAGCAGGCAGCGCGCAATGTCGCTGTCTTGGCAAAGTTGCTTTGCCGCGTCAGGAACGTCAGAGCCACCAACAGCCTGGTTGACCCCGCCTACACCTCGGACGGTCGCTTGGGTGGGATGCTGAATCAAAGCACACGAATTTGGGACATCGCGGCTCCCATGCTCATCGTGCAGGAAGCTGGTGGCATGTACACAGACGTCGTTGGTCAGCCTCTCAAGCTGGATATTTCGCGCACTGCTGCTGACAAGGAATACGCCATTCTTGCGGGCGCGCCAGAATTGCACGAAGCTGTCGCCACAATCGCGAGGGAGACACTTCCTACTCGGGTCTAGCCCCCCAATCTCCGACTCCCCACGACAGGTGCTGAGAGCCCAAGCCATGTGACCAAATAGCCCGGCTGCTTATGGCAAGCGCAGCTGCCCAGAGGCTGAGCACCCTGTTCGCCGCTTTTCATGTGGCGAAGCGCCACCCACACAGGCCCGCTACTTTTTCCCTCGCCCAGACTTCACGACCCCACCTTTGGACGCGGCCACCTGCCTGGGCAACGCATGCGCCTGGTCCAGCCACAGCAGCGTTTCCGCTTGCGCCAGAAACCCGCGCAGGTAGTCGGGCGAGAGCTGGCGCATGAGGCTCAGGGTGTGCAGCACCAGCTTGTGGGAGTTGAGCGGGCCAGCGTTGTCCGGCGCTCTTTTTTCGGCCTTGGTCACTTCGGTCTCGGCGCTGATGCGGGACCAGGTTTCGTGGAAGCGCTGGGCGCTGCGCAGGGTGGGCCAGGGGGTGGTGTCTGCCTGGGCTGTGGTGGTGGGAAGCTGCTGGCGGGCGAGCTGGCTGGCCTGGGCGATGTGGGTGTTGAGGGCGGCCAGCGGCGAGCGATTGGCTGGGGGCAACTTGTCACTCATGGCTTGGCCGCTGTTCCCGGCGCTGCCGTGCTGGGCGCAGGCGCCGCCCGCGGCACAGGAGCCATTTCCACCCGACGGTTCAAGGCCCTGCCCTGCTCTTCGGCGTTGGAGGCCACCGGCTGCTCAGCACCGAAGGCAGCGCTGAACACCCGCTGTTTCGGCATGCCCTCGTTGATGAGCGCGCGGGTCACGGTCAGGGCGCGCTGGGCAGAGAGTTCGAGGTTGTCGGCGAAGTGCAGGTTACCTTGCTGGATGGGGCGGTCGTCGGTGAAGCCACTGACCATCAGCATTTCGTCGCGTTCGCCCAGGTACACCTGCAGCGGCGGCACCAGGCTTTGCAGCAGTTGCTGGCCTTCAGGGCGCAGCTCGGCGGAATTGAGTGCAAACAGCACGCTGCCGCTGATGCCGATACGGCCGTTGTTGAGCGTGACGCGCCCGCTCTGCAGCGGAATGGCCAGGGCTTTTTCCAGGGCCATGCGGCGCTGTTCTTCCTGCTGGCGTTTGGCCACTTCGCTTTGCAGGCTGCTCACCAGGTCCATCTGCACCAGCAGCACGCCAATGAGCACCAGCACAAAGGCGCCCACCAGGCCAGCCATCAGATCGCCGAACACGGCCCACACGGGCGCGGTGGATTCCACACCGTCGTCGTCCTCTGCGCCCGGGTGGCCCGAGCTGCGGTCGTCCAGGCCGGCGATCATGCGGTGCCCTCAGCCAACGCGGCCGGGTGGCTGCGCAGGTGGCGCAGGTCTTCCACAATGCCCTGCTGCGCGCTGATGCTGAGGTCGATCACCTCGCGCGCCTGGGCCACGTAGTAGGCCAGCTGTTCGTCGCTGCGCGCCAGGGACTGGCCCATGGCAGCTTCCACGCGCTGCAGGCCATCCACGAGCTTTTCATTGGCGCTGCTGAACTGTTGCACGCCTTGCTGAAAGGCTTCGCCCAGGGCGGCCAGTTCTGCGGCGCTGCTGGCCATGTGGGTGGCCTGTTCTTCAGCGCGGCCGGCTTGTGCGCCCATGGTCTGCGCGAACTGTTCGCCGGTGCGGTTGAGCACGTCGGTGGCAGACGCCACCAGCGTTTCAATGGCAGCGCGCTGTTCGCTGGTGGTTTGCTGTACGTTCTGCAGCAAGGTGCTGATGTTTGCCACCAGCTCGCTGCGTTCTTGCAGAGCGAGGTTGTCGCGTTCGGTGAGGCGGCTCATTTCCTGGCGCAACTGGGCAATCACTTCGGCGGCGGCCTTGGGCGCCTCTGAAGCGGTTTCGATCAGGCGGGCCATGGGCGCTTCCAGCGCAGTGCCCAGGGTGGCCAGGTGGGTGCTGACCTGGCTGTTCACCGAGGCCTGCAGTTCGCCCAGGCGGTCCACCGCGGCCCGGCTGCGTGAGGCTTCGTCGTTGCGCAGGGCTTCCAGCTGGGTGGTGAAGGCGGCTTGCCATTCGATGGTGCGGTCTGCAGCAGATTGGCCGCGGGTGGCCTCTTCTGCGCGCAGGGTTTGCAGGTGTTCGGCCATGTCCGTCTGCAAGCTGGCCAGGCGGTCCACCACGGCCTGGGCGCGCGCAGCTTCGGCGTCGCGCAGCGAGGCCAGTTCGCTGCGCCACAGGCCTGCGATTTGATCCATTCGCTCGCCTTGCTGCTGCGCCCACTGCGCCTCAGACTCAGCACGCGCCTGCACCAGCGCTTCGCTTTTCTCCAGCAGGCGGGCCACGCCTTCCATGCTGCGGCCGGCCTGTTCGCTGGCGCTTTCGGTGATGGCTTGTGCGGTGTGTTCCAGGGTCTGGCACACGGTCTGCTGGTGCGCCAGGGTTTGGTCGCCCACGCGCTGCCAGTGGGCCTGCAGTTCTGCCGCCACGGCTTGCAGCGACGCGGCCCAAGCGGCTTGCTGAGCGGTGGCGGCTTCGCTTTGCGCGGCCTGGGTTTGGTTGGCGTGGTCTTGCACGCCGGCGAGCAGCGCGCTGGCGCGTTCTTCAAAGCTGCTGGTGAAGCCGTTGAGCGAACGCTCCAGCCCGCCCACCAGGCGCTCGCTGGTGTGTGCCTGCTGCTGCAGGGCGCTGTGCCAGTGGCCAGCGACCTGGTCTGCCGTGGTGGCGAAGCGGGTGGAGAGGCCTTCCAGCTGGGTCTGCACGGCGGCGCCCACCTGTTCGTGCAGGCGGGTGGATTCGGCGGCCATGCCTGCCATGGCGGTGGTGACGATGGGGCGCAGGCTCTCACCCGCCGCGCTGGCGCTGGCGGCCAGGCTTTCGCGCAGCGACTGTTCCACCGAACGGGCCAGCCCGGTGTACGCCGCGGCGGCTTCGCTGTGAAACTGGGCCTGGCGGGCCAGCAACTGTTCGTCCAGTTGCTGGCTGCGTTTTTCCATCTGCTCCATCAGGGCTTGCAGGCCTTGCGCCACCTGGGGCAGGGCTTCGGCCTGCTGCTGCAGCGCACGGAAAGCATCTGCGCGCTGCTGCGCCTGCGAGAAGGGGCGGAAGTCGGTGGTGATTTTGGCGTCCAGCGCACGGGCCACGGCCACGCGTTCACGACGGGCCAGCGCGGCCATGAGGCCCAGCATGGCCGAGGTGGCCACACCGGCCACCGACGTGCCGAACGACAGGCCCAGCCCGCGAATGGGCGCGGCCAGAGCGGAGCGGATGGCCTGCAGATCGGTGGAGCCTTCCAGCGCAAACACGGCGCCCTTGAACGTGACCACCATGCCCAGGAAGGTGCCCAGCATGCCCAGCATCACCAGCAGGCCAATGAGGTACGGCGTGAGCGCCAGTGCAGGCAATGCGGCGCGTTCGCCCTCGATGCGGGCGCGCACTGCTGGGCGAAGCGCCACCGGCACGCGAGGCAGCCAGTCGCCCAGCGCGGCCAGTGGCTGCGGCACCTGGGCCAGAGCCGCAGCCAGTGCAGACGTGCCCTGGCGGAAGCGGTGCACTTCCAGCGCGCCAGCCAGGTAAACGCCACCGATGGCCAGCGTCATGACCAGGGCCAGCGGGTTGTTGCCCACAAAGCCTGCGCCCACCCAGGCAGCAGCCACCAGGCCCAGCGCCAGGCTGACGAACCAGAGGGCTTGGCCGGCGGTGCTGGAATGCGATGCAGGGAAAGGTGGGGTGGCTGCGGCTTCGATGGCTGCGGTTTCAGTGGCGGTGTTCGATGACATGGGCTTCATGGGGCGGTCTGGTGCACGGGTGCGCCTGCAGTGGGTGCCGAGGCAGTGTTGGATTGAACGGCCTGCAGATAGGCCTCGATCATTCCGTGCACGGGTTGCAGGCGCAGGTCGAGTTCGGCACGCAACAGGGCGTGCAGGTCTGCGGTCAGGGAGGGGGCAATGGCTTTTGCAGCTGCTGCGGATTCGGTCGGGTCATCCGCCGTTTCAACGGCCTTTTCAGCGGCCTTTTCAGCGGCCTTTTCAGCCGATTTACGCACGCGGGCGAAGCGCGCTTTCAGAAACGAGGGCACGGTGGACAACAGATGCTGTTCGCGCCCGCCCAGCAGGTGCTGAAGCGAAGCGTCCAGCGCGGCCAGTTGTGCCAGTTGCGGCGAGGCCATGGCCAAGGTCTGGCGCACGTGGTCACGCAAGGCGTCGATGCGCATGTCCATGTGGCGCTGCAGATCCAGCACGTGCTGGTGCACAGGCGCAAATTCGTGCTCGGTGAGGTCGGCGTCGTGCCGGGTGATGGCGCGTTCCAGCGCCTGGCGCACGCGTTGCAACTCAGCCTGCAGCTCGGCCGGGGCCTGCACGGCCACACCCTGGGCACGCGGCCGCTGCTTCACCGCTGGCAGCGCCTGGTGCAAGGCCCGCAAGGCAATGGCGTCGGCCACGTTCAGCCACTGCCCCAGGCGCTCGGCCACGTCCTGGCGCGGCGCCTCCGCGCCATCAGGCACGGGCTGCCAGGCGGCCAGTTGGCGGACCAGGGTGGAGCGGTGGTGAAAAGGACTGCGCAAAAACGGTTCCTCAGCGCCCTTTCAGGCGCCTGGCGGATGATTTCCAAAGGGGTTCGCTGGCTTTCACCGCATTCTTGGTGGGGAGCGGCAAAAGGGCGCAACAGGCACCCATCAGCGGGGGTTTCGCGCCATCTGGCACGAGGCCATCATGGCTGGCCGTCCGGAAACGGCCTCCAGTTGGGCCAAGGCGTGATTATTCACATTGCGCGTACCGTTCATCGGGATTGGGGGCCGGGGACGGTTGCACAGGCGTAACGGGGTGTTGCTATGCAGCTGGGCAGCGGTTTCAAAGGCTGAACTCACCCAGACAGACTCAACTGCGGTCCGTCTGTCTGCTTGATCGGCTTATCCGGACTCAGCCAGGAACCTTGAAAGCCTTTCTGGCCTGCGCCACCTTGTCGCCAATCACGCAACCGGTCGCATGGTCGTTCACCAGGCCCATGGCCTGCATGAAGGCAAAGGCGGTGGTCGGCCCCACGAATTTCCAGCCGCGTTTTTTCAGGTCTTTGGACAGCGCGATGGATTCTGGTGACACGGAAACGGTCTGCGGCTCGGCAGCGCGGTGGGGTCTTGCTTGGAACCGCCAGAAGTAGGCAGCCAGGGAACCGGTTTCAGCCTGCAACTGCACGGCGCAGCGGGCGTTGTGGATGGCGGCCTCGATCTTGCCCCGGTGGCGCACGATGCCGGCGTCCTGCAGCAGGCTCGCGACCTGTTTGTCGCCGTACTTCGCAACCTCGTGAAAGTCGAAGCCGCTGAAAGCGCGGCGGAAGGATTCGCGTTTGGCGAGGATGGTGCGCCAGCTCAGGCCGGACTGAAAACTCTCCAGGCAGATTTTTTCGAACAACCGGATGTCGTCAGCCACCGGAAAGCCCCATTCGCGGTCGTGGTAGGGCTCGAATTCGGGTGCGGCGGCGCACCAGCGGCAACGGGGTTGGCCGTCGGTGCCGGGGATGGTGGTGGCTTTGCTCATGCGGTGACCGAGGGTGCATGGGTGGCGTCGAGCAAGGGCGCCAGGCCCTGCGCCATGAGCGAAGGTGCCACGGTGTGGATGTCGGCAGTGACCACCTGGTGAATCACAAACGGATCCTCTGCCACGCGGCGCTCGATGGCCTCGCGATCCATGTTCGCGGCCAGCACGGCACCGCCCTGCGCGTTGTCGAGCGAACCGGTCATCAGAAAATTGCCGTCGTCAATGCCCTGTTGCATCCATCGCTTGTGCTCCGCCAGCCACTGCCCGGCCTGAGCGCGGTTGGGACCGAATTTGAGAAAGATGATGTGCATGTGGTCTCCTCGGTTCAGGGTCTGGGGGTTTTGGGTTTGTTGACACGCGTGCGTGCAGCGGGCGCTTCTGGTTGCAGGGTCAACAGCCAGTCGTGGATTTGTGCCACCTCGCGGCGGATGAAGGCCTCATCGTGAAAGGCATTGGCCAGGGCCGCGATGCCCTGGCTGCGCGACAGCAGATGCATGGCCAGCGCGTCCGCATCGGCCTTGCGCCCCAGGGCCTTGAACTGGTCGCGCAGCCAGTGGCGGAACTGCCCGAAGATCATGCCGGCATCGCCCTGCGCGGGGTGCGCGAGCTTGGCCAGCTCGGCGCACAGCGTGCCCACCGGGCAGCCATAGCGCTGGATGTCCTTGCGGTTGCGGATCAGCATTTCTGCAAAGCGCTCCAGCCGGCCCACTGGTGTTTCGGCGCTGGCGGTCCAGCTTTGCAGCATGGCCTGCGTGTTGGCCGCGCGAAGCGCAATCACGGCGCCCAGGATCTCGTCTTTGGTTTTGAAGTGGTAGTAGAAGTTGCCGCGGGAGAGATGGACCTGGCCGGCGATGTCGGCGAACGAGGTCTTTTCGAAGCCGCGCTGGTAGAACAGCGTGTCGGCGGCTTCCACTATGCGCTCACGCGTGGTGCTTTCCTGGGGGAGCGTGGTGGGCGGGGACATGGTGACGATTTTCGTGCTGATTAGGTCAGTTGTCCTAATCAGTTTAGGACATGCGCCCTAATGCGTCAACCAGCGATCGGGAACGGACGACTTTAGAGAGTCGGCACAGGGGGTAGCACCAGCACACAGCGAAAGTCGTTCACGTTTGTGTGCGTCGGCCCGGTCATCACCAGATCGCCAATGGCCTCGAAGTAGCCATACGCATCGTTGCGCGCCAGGTGGTCGGTCACCTTCACGCCCAGCGCCTGCGCGCGGGCCAGCGTGTCAGGCGTGACCAGAGCGCCGGCGTTGTCCTCCACGCCGTCGATGCCGTCGGTATCGGCCGCCAGTGCCCATACCCCGGCCTGCCCCTGAAGCGCCTGCGCCAGGCCCATGCAGAATTCGCCCGCGCGCCCGCCGCGTCCTTTGGACTGGCCTTCGGCGCGGGGGCGCACCGTCACCGTGGTTTCGCCGCCGCTGAGGATCACACAGGGCGCTTCGAAGCTGCTGCGGCCTTGCGCGGTAGAGCGCGCCAGCGCCGCGTGCACCTTGCCCACCTCGCGGGATTCGCCTTCAATCTCGTCGCTCAGCACATACGCGTTGAGCCCCAACGCACGTGCCGCGTCGGCGGCGGCTTCCAGGCTTTGTTGCGGTGTGGCAATGAGCTCCACCACATGGCCTTCGAAGCGCACGTCACCGGGCTTTGGTGTTTCCAGTGCGCCGCTTTCCAGTTGCGCGCGCACCGCTTCGGGCACGTCGATGCCGTAGCGCTGAAGGATGGCGAGCGCGTCGGCGCAGGTGGACGCGTCGGGCACGGTGGGGCCGCTGGCGATCACGCTCACGTCGTCGCCGGGCACATCGCTGATGGTGAGCGTAACCACGCGAGCCGGTGCGCACGCCGCCCCCAAACGCCCACCCTTGATGGCAGAGAGGTGCTTGCGCACCGTGTTCATCTCGAGGATGTTGGCGCCGCTTTCCAACAGTTGCTGGTTGATGCGTTGCTTGTCTTCCAGCGTGATGCCTTCGCACGGCAGCGTGAGCAGGGACGAACCACCGCCAGAGATCAGGCACAGCACCAGGTCGTCTTCGGTGAGGTCTTGCGTGAGTTGCATGATGCGCCCGGCGGCAGCCAGGCCGGCGGCATCAGGCACAGGGTGTGAAGCTTCCGCCACTTCAATGCGCTGCGCCAGGCCTTCCGGGCGGGGCGGCGTGTGGTGGTAGCGCGTGACCACCAGGCCGGAGAGTGGCGCATCTGCCGGCCACAAGGCTTCCACCGCCTGCACCATGGCGCCGCCGGCCTTGCCCGCGCCGATCACCACGGTGCGCCCTTTGGGCGGCGCCGGCAAGTGTGCGGCGGTGTTGTGCGATGGCAAGGCGCGTTGCACCGCCACATCGAACAGCTGGCGCAGCAGCACACGGGGGTCACCGTGGTGAATGTCGGTGATCGGGATGTCGGCGTGGGATGAGAATGTGGACATGCTGCCGATTGTCGCTACAACGCGCGAGCACGCACCCACCCACTTACCCGAACCCATTGCCATGACAAGCCTGCTGATCGACCACGCCGCCTGCATCGCCACCTTTGACCATGCCGACCCGGCGCAGGGCCGCGAACTGAAAGACGCCTCGCTGTTCGTGCGCGACCACCTGATCGAATGGATCGGCCCCGCCGCAAACGTGCCCCCCGCCCTGCGCGAGGAAGCCAGCGAGGTGATCGACGCGCGTGGCCATCTGGTGACGCCGGGTCTGGTGAACACGCACCACCACATGTATCAGAGTCTCACCCGTGCCATTCCCGGCGTGCAGGACGCCGAACTGTTCACCTGGCTGCGCGGCCTGTACCCGATCTGGGCATGGCTCACGCCAGAGGCGGTACAGGTGTCCACCCAGGTGGCCATGGCCGAGCTGCTGATGAGCGGCTGCACCACCAGCAGCGACCACCTCTACATCTACCCCAATGGGGTGCGGCTGGAAGACAGCATCGAAGCAGCGCAGCAGATCGGCATGCGCTTCACGGCCACGCGCGGCAGCATGAGCGTGGGGCAATCACAAGGTGGTCTGCCGCCAGACGCGGTGGTAGAACGCGAAGACGCGATTCTGAAAGACAGCCAGCGCCTCATCGAAACCTGGCACGACGCTTCTCACGGTGCCATGCTGCAGGTGGCGCTGGCACCCTGCTCGCCGTTTTCCGTGAGCCCCGCGCTGATGAAAGAAAGCGCGGCCCTGGCGCGCAGCTTCAAAGGCCAGGGCGTGCGCCTGCACACCCATTTGGCCGAAAACGACCACGACATCGCCTACAGCCGGGAACAGTTCAACAAGACGCCCGCGCAGTACGCACAGGAACTCGGCTGGCTGGGTGACGACGTGTGGCACGCCCACTGCGTGAAACTGGACGACGAAGGCATTTCCGTCTTCGCTGCCAGCCGCACCGGCGTGGCGCACTGCCCCTGCAGCAACATGCGCCTGGCCAGCGGCATTGCGCCCGTGCGCCGCATGCTGAACGCCGGCGTACCGGTGGGCCTGGGCGTGGATGGCAGTGCCAGCAACGACGGTGCCCACATGGTGAACGAAGCCCGCCAGGCCCTGCTGCTGGCCCGCGTGGGGCGCGCGCTGCAGCCGCCCGAAGTGAGCGAAGGAAAAACCTTCTTCGGCTGCGACCTGGGCCCCACCGAAATGACCGCCCGCGATGCCCTGCACCTGGCCACGCGCGGTGGCGCACAGGTGCTCGGCCGCAGCGACATCGGCCACCTGGCTGTAGGCATGTGCGCCGACCTCGCCCTGTTCGACCTGCGCACACTGAACTTCGCCGGCGGCGCCGTGCACGACCCGGTCGCCAGCCTGCTACTGTGCGCCAGCCCGCAGGCGGCGTATACCGTGGTGAATGGCAAAGTGGTGGTGCGTGAAGGTCAGCTCACCACAGTGGACCAGGGTCCGTTGATCGAGCATCACAACCGACTCGCGCTTCAACTCGCAGAGGCCGCAAGGCGCTCAGCCTAAAGAGAAGACCGCAGCTCCACCGGCGCCACCGGAGCGAAGTGCATCCATCCAGGGCACCCGTGGAACCGGCTTCGCCGGGCCACAGGGTGCGTCCCCCCTCGAAGCGCCGAAGGCGCGCTACAGAAGGGGGAAGCCGCGTCAGCGGCGCAGGGGGGAGTACCGAAGCTTCCGGCGCGACGTCCCTCCATCCAGGGCACCCGTGGAACCGGCTTTGCCGGGCCACAGGGTGCGTCCCCCCTCGAAGCGCCGAAGGCGGCCACAGAGGGGGGAAGCCGCGTCAGCGGCGCAGGGGGGTGTCAGGATTTCCCTGCGGTAAACCCCCCATCCACCATCAGGTTCGCCCCCGTGATGAAGCTGGCTTCATCGCTCATCAGGAACAGCGCCGCATTGGCCACCTCTTCCGGCCGGCCCAGGCGGCCCAGCGGGTGCAGGCCGATCAGGAACTGCTTGGTGGCATCGTCCAGCAAGGACAACAAGGGCGTGTCGATATAACCCGGCCCGATGGTGTTCACGCGCACGCCCTTGGCCGCGCCTTCCAGTGCCAACGTGCGCGTGAGGTTGACCACCCCGCCCTTGGCAGCCGTGTAGGCCGCCGTGCCGCTTTGCCCGAACACACCGAGGATGGACGCGCAGTTGACGATGCTGCCACTGCCCTGCGCATACATGGGCTTGAGCGCTGCACGCGCCACGCGGAACACACCATTGAGGTTGATGTCGATGACGCGCAGAAAATCTTCGTCCGGGTAGCTCTCTGCGGGGTTGATGCCGCCAATACCGGCATTGTTGAACACCCCGTCCAGCCGGCCGAATTTGGCCACCACGTCGCTCACCATCTGGTTGACCTGTTCGGTGGAGGTCACGTCCACTGCGGTGAAGATGCAGCGCCCGGGGAACTGCTTGTCAAGTTCCGCCGCCTTGTCAGCGCCTGCGGAGCCCGCCAGATCGGCCAGCGCCACCTTGGCACCTTCGGCGAGGCAGCGCTCCACCGAAGCGAGGCCGATGCCGCTGGCACCGCCCGTGATGAGAATGACTTTGTCCTGTAAGCGCATGGGGAAACCTCCTTGATCCAGAAAACGGCACAGGGCATGAAGAACGCCACACCCTTTTTCCATTCTGGAGGGGTACGGTGGCACGCCATACCGATTCGGTCAAGGAAGCGGCCGAAAACGGCCTTGTGCGCCGATCAGCCCTTTCGCAATCGCGCCAACTGTGCTTCGGCCACGTCGATGCGCACCGTGCCGCTGGCCACAAGTGCCTGGGCGACGCGGTCGACTTCGTCGCCCAGCGCACCGGCCATCAGCGCCACGTTCTGTGCGTGCAGCGCCATGTGGCCTTTCTGGATGCCGGTGGTGGCCAGTGCCTTCATGGCTGAAAAGTTCTGCGCCAGGCCCACGGCGGCGATGATGCGCGCGAGTTCTTCGGCCGAGGTCACGCCCAGCACCTTCAGCGCCACCTTGGCCATGGGGTGCAACTTGGTGGCACCACCCACCAGGCCCACAGCCATGGGCAGCTCGATGCTGCCGGCCAGGTCGCCGTTGGCGGTGACTTCCCAGGTGGTGAGGCTGGCGTAGCGGCCGTTGCGTGCGGCATAGGCGTGTGCGCCGGCTTCCACCGCGCGTGTGTCGTTGCCGGTGGCCAGCACCACGGCGCTCACGCCGTTCATGATGCCCTTGTTGTGCGTGGCCGCGCGGTAGGGATCGGCATCGGCAAAGTGGTAGGCCGACACCATGCCGTCGCGCACCGCTTCGCCCCCAATCGCCGCCAACGGCCAGGTGCAGCGCGCGCGTGCCAGGCGGCGGTCGGCCAGGTTGGAGAGGATGCGCAGGTTGGTGCGCCCGCCGGTCCAGGCCGCGATCTGCGGCGCCAGTTTTTCGGCCATGGTGTTGACCGCATTGGCGCCCATGGCGTCGCGCGTGTCGACCACGATGTGGGTGATCACCATGGGGCCGCCGCGCGTGTCCAGCACACGCACTTCCAGCTCGCGAAAACCACCACCGAGCTTGAGCAGCACCGGGTCGCAGGCGTCGCAAATGGCCTGTACATCGGCCTTGCGCTCCAGGATGCACAGGCGCGCATGCTGCGGGTCGCGCACCTCGGTGAGCTGGATCTGCGCGATCATCAGCGTGCCCGACATGGACGTGACGAATCCACCGGCCTCGTAACTCTGCCGAGCCGCGTTGCACACCGCCGCCACCACAGAGGACTCTTCGGTGGCCATGGGAATGAGCCGGTCACGGCCATCGATCTTCATGTTGGTGGCCACACCCATGGGAATGTTCATGGTGCCCACGAAGTTCTCAATGAGGTGATCGGCCATGTCGGCTGGCAGGTTGCCGGTGTCGGCCAGCAATGCCTGGTCGTTCTCGCTGAGGCCAGCAAACTGCGCCATCGCCTGGATGCGCTGGGCCACGCCAAGCTTGTGAAAACCGCCGATGCGGCTGGAAGGTGCAGATGTAGTCATGGTTCGAACCTTGGGCAGGAAATGAAGGGAATGAGGGGATCAGCGCGAAGCCATCAGCTTCGGCAGGTAGGTGACGAGTTCGGGGAAGGCTGCGCAGATCAGCAGGCCCACGAACTGCAGGATGAAGAAGGGAATCACACCCTGGTACACCGCGCCCATGCCGATGTGTTTGGGCAGCGTGCCCTTGATGTAGAACAGCGTGTAGCCGAACGGCGGGCTGATGTAGCCCATCTGGATGGTGATGGCGAACAGCACACCAAACCAGAGCTCGTCAAAACCCAGCAGACGCACGATGGGCAGGAACACCGGCACGGTCAGCAGGATGATGCCGAGCTCGTCGAGCACCGTGCCCAGGAACACCAGCAGCAGCATCATGGCCGCCAGGATCCACCAGCGGTTCACCTCCATGCCCTTGATGAATTCGAGCAAGGTGTCCGCCCCACCCAGGCCGGTGAAGATGGCCACATAGGCCTTGGCGCCGATGGTGATCCACAAAATCATCGAAGTGGCCTTGAGCGCGTCGATACCGGCTTCGCGCAGCATGGACAGCTTCAGCCGCCTGTTGAAGATTGAAGGCAGCAGTGCACCGGCCACGCCCACGGCCGCAGACTCGGTGGGCGTGGCGATGCCGAAGAAGATCGAGCCCAGGATCATCACGATCAGCATGGCCGGGATCACCAGTGACTTGAGCGCGCGCAGCTTGGTGGCCAGCGGTACCTTGGTCATGCTGGTGTCCAGCGGCATCCACTCCGGCTTGAGCCACGCCACCACCAGCAGGTAGGCGATGTACAGGCTGGCCAACAGCAGGCCGGGGATGATGCCGGCGATCAGCATCTGGCCGATCGAAATCTGCGCCGTGACCGCGTAGACGATGGTCAGCACCGACGGCGGAATCAGGATGCCCAGCGTGCCCGATGCGCAGATGGTGCCCAGCGCGATCTGCGGCTTGTAACCCCGGCGCAGCATCTCCGGCAGCGCCAGAATCCCCATGGCCGTGACAGCGGCACCCACCACGCCGGTCATGGCCGCCATCACCACGCAGATGATCACGGTGCCAATGGCCAGGCCACCGCGCAGCCGGCCAAACCACATTTCCATGGCCTTGTACAAGGCCTCGATCACGCCCGAACGCTGCAGGATGCAAGCCATGAGAATGAACAAGGGAATCGCCAGCAGCGACTCCGACTTCATGGTGTCGAAGATCTGCAGCACCAGCACGATCACCGCGCTGGGCTCCCAGAGCGTGACGATGAACAGCAGCGAGAGACCGCCCAGTACAAAGGCGATGGGCAAACCGGTGAGCATGAACAGCGTGAGGCTGCCGAACATCAGCAGCAGGATGGTGTTCGGGCTCAATGGGTGACCTCCACCAAGCCGGCATCGCCTTCACCGTCGGTGCGCCAGATCACCCGGCAGTACTCCACCAGCGCCTGCAGCAGCATCAGGACCATCGCCAGCGGCACGGCGGCCTTGGCCGGCCAGATGGGCGGGTTCCAGGCAGAGAAACTGGTCTCGCGGTATTCCCACGCGCTCCAGGCCGCCGGGGCGCTGAAGTACAGCAGGATCGCGCAGAACAGCATGATCACGGGAAAGTTCACCAGGTCCATCCGGCGCTGCCAGGTGGCGTCGAGCCGCTGGCGCACCAGGTCCAGCGACACATGACCGCGCAGGTGCAACAGGTAGGGGCCACCCAGCAGAAAGTAGGGGCCGAACAGCAGCACGGCCAGTTCCATGGCCCAGACCGTGGGGTTGTTGAACACATAGCGCTGCACCACTTCGTACAGCATCACAGGCACCACGATGGCCATGAGCCAGACCGTGAGGTGAAAGATCGCGCGGTTCAGGCGCGTGACGGTCGCAGTGGCCGCCGACAACCAGGGAGGCATACCGGATTCCTTCGAGAACGAACGAAAACGCCCCACCCTGCCAGCGGGCAGAACGGGGCGTGTGCGATCAGGCCAGCAGGCCCAGTTCCTTCATGAAGGCGATCTGGCTGTCCAGGATCTTGCCGGCGAGGGCATCGCCCTTGGTGGCGGCACGCCAGGCTTCGATGGCCTTGGGCCGCGCGGCAGCGATGTCGGCCGCGCTGAAGCGGATGATCTCGCAGCCCTTGGCCTGGTACTTGGCCAGCACCGCTGCGTCGTTCACCAGAATGCGTTGGCGCAGTGATCCCGACACTTCGCGTGCGGCCATCGCCAGCGCGGCCTTGAACTCGGCCGGCAGCTTCTCGAACGCGCCACGGTTGGCCACATAGGCGGTGGCGGTGGTGGGCTGGTGGAAGCCCGGCACGATCACGTACTTGGCCACCTCGGCCAGGCCGGCTTCGAAGTTGGCGGTGAGGTCGCCGCGGTCGGCCATGTCGATCACGCCCTTGTCGAGCGCGGAATACACCTCACCCGTGGGCAGCGGGGTCACGGCCACGCCGAAGGCACCCATCACGGAAGACGCCAGGCCCACGAAACGGCCCTTCTTGCCAGCGAGGTCGGCGATCTTTCGAACCGGCACCTTGGAGTGCAGCGGCTCCTGGCCGTACACGGTGGGGGCGATGTAATGCAGACCGGCCGGCGCATAGGCCTGGCGCGCCATTTCCAGGCCACCTTTTTCGTAGAACCAGGCCTCGTATTCGTCGCTCTCGGCAAAGCCGAAAGGAATGGTGCTGGTGAAAGCGAACGCGGGGATCTTGCCGGCTTCGTAGCCGTCGAAGGTCTTCATCATCTCGAAGGCACCACCACGCACCGCGTCAAAAGCCTGGGCGGCCGGCACGATCTGGCCGGCGGCAAACAGGTTGATCTTGAAGCGCCCGCCGGTGAGTTCGGCCACGCGGGCCACGAACTGTTCTTCGAACTTCTGCGGCGTGGTGCCGCCGTCCCACAGCGCCTGCATGCGCCAGGTCACGGTGGACTGCGCGCTGGCCAGCTTGGGTGCGACCAGTGCAGCAGCAGCGGTACCGGCCAGGGCGGATTTGATGAGGGATCGCCGGGCGACGGTGGTCTGGGTCATGTCTTGTCTCCAATCGGTTCTGGTTTGTGCATCCCGCACGTGACGGGCGGTGGTTGCCGGGTGGTGAGGCGTCGAACGCCCCTCCTCACAACGACCGTTGAAGTCTATCGACAACACCTCACTAACAGCGGTACAGTTTGGTGACGGATTGACAAACTGTACCCATCAAAAATTGGACACAGCTGCGTGACACCTCTGCCTGCTCCTCCCGCTCCAAACGACGGCGCCTCGCCCGACACCAAGGTCGAAGCCCTGGCCAAACGCATCGCCACCGCCATCGACAAAGGCCTGCTGCCCGCCGGCACCCGGTTGCGTTCCGTGCGCGACTGCGCAGACAAGGAAGCCTTGTCGCGCAACACGGTGGTGGAGGCCTACAACCGGTTGATCGCGCGTGGCTACGCAGAAGCCCGGCCGGGCTCCGGCTACTTCGCGCGCAAGGCACCCGGCCACCGCACCCAGGCCCCGGCGGCGCACCTGAGCGAAGCGGTGGACGTGGTCTCGCTGCTGCGCGAACAACTGGAACAGCACTACGCCGTGCGCGTGGGCGATGGCCGCCCGCCCGCTTCGTGGATGGAGGGTTCCGAACTGGGCCGGCACCTGCGCGGCGTGCGGGCCGACACCTGGAGCCAGCTCGAACACGGTTATGGCACGCCATGGGGCTACCTGCCGCTGCGCCAGACCATCGCCCGGCTGCTGCACGAACGCGCCATCCAGGCCGAAGTCCACCAGGTGCTGCTCACCCAGGGCGCCAACCACGCGCTCGACCTCATCGTGCGCCAGTTGCTGGAACCGGGCGACGTGGTGCTGGTCGACTCACCCGGTTACTACCCGCTGTTTGGCAAGCTCAAGCTGGCCAAGGTGACCATGGTGGGCGTGCCGCGACTGGCTGACGGGCCGGACCTGGACGCCCTGCACGCCCTGGCCGCACAGCATCGGCCCAAGCTGTTCTTCACGCAGTCGCTGGCGCACAACCCGACGGGCGGGTCGCTCTCGCTGGCCAAGGCGCACCGGCTCTTGCAGCTGGCCACCCAGCACGACCTGCAGATCGTGGAAGACGACCCCTTCGCCGACCTCATGCCTGCCACCGCACCTCGGCTGAGCGCGCTCGACCAACTGGAACGCGTGATCTACGTGAGCAGCTTTTCCAAGACGCTGTCGGCCGGTCTGCGGGTGGGCTTCATCGCCGGCCCGCCCACCATCATCAACGCGCTGTGCGACCTGAAGATGGTCACGCTGGTGTCCACTTCAGACTTCGTGGAACGGGTGGTCTGCCAGCTCATCACCGGCGGCCAGTACCGCAAGCACCTGCTGCGGCTCAAGGCCCGCCTGGCCGGCGTGCAGGCCACCGCTTTCCAGCGCATGACCCAGGCTGGCTTGCGCCTGTTTGCGCCTTACAGCGGCGGCTACTACGCCTGGGCAGGCCTGCCCGAAGGCGTGTCGGAAATCGATCTGGTGCGCCGCGCCGCGGCCGAAGGCATCTTCATCGCGCCGGGTTCGGTGTTCTACCCGGACCGGCAGTCGGCACAGCCTTCCATGCGGGTGAACATCGCCTACGCGAGCGACGAGCGCTTCCTGCGTTTGTTGCGCGACACCTGAGCGTCCAAGAACCTGAATACGTTCTAACGCTCAGTCTTTGCCCAGCACCTCAAGCAACCAGGCATTGAGCTCGACCACCTCTTCCGCGCTCACGGAATGCTCCATGGGGTAGGTGTGCCACTGCACGCTGTAGCCCAGCGCCCGAAGCGCATCGCGGGCGTGCATGCCGCGCGCCACCTCCACCACCGGATCGTGCGTCCCGTGCGCCAGGAAGATCGGCACATCGCGATTGGCGTCACTGCGCTCGGCCTCCAGCGTGTGGGGCAGTGGCAGATAGCCTGACAGGGCCACCAGCCCGGCCAGGCGCTGCGGCGCGCGCAGGCCTGCCAGCAGCGTCATGGCGCAGCCCTGCGAAAACCCCATGAGCACGGTGCGCCCGGGCGGCACGCCGCGTTCGGCTTCACGGTCCAGCAGGCGCTGCACCAGGGCCTGCGAGGCGCGCAACCCGGCTTCGTCTTCGGCGCGCGACCCATCCGGGCCGGGCGGGTGGATGTCGTACCACGCGCGCATCTCGTAGCCACCGTTGATGGTCACCGGCTGCACCGGTGCGCTGGGAAACACGAAGCGCACCGGGCCGACGGCGTCAAGGTCCAGCTCCTGCGCAATGGGCACGAAGTCGCGCCCGTCGGCGCCCAGGCCGTGCAGCACCACGATGCTGGCCACGGGTTCGGCGGCGGTGTCACCGCCGGTGACGAGTTCGATGATTTCGATGGAAGAAGTGTTCATGCCGCCAGCATAGCGGCAGCCCAGAAAGCGGCTACTGCACCAACCCCGGCAGCCAGAGGGAAATGGCCGGAAACGCGCACAGGATCAGCAGGCGCAGCAGGTCCACGCCGATGAAGGGCATGGTGCCGCGGTAGATGTCACCCAGGGGCACGTCGCGCGCGATGGAGTTGATCACGAACACGTTCATGCCCACCGGCGGGCAGATCATGCCCAGCGTCACCGCCATCACCACGATCACGCCGAACCACACCGGGTCGAACCCCAGCTGCATCATGGCCGGGAACACGATGGGCACGGTCAGCAGAATCATGGCCAGCTCGTCCATCACCGCGCCCAGGACCAGGTAGCCCACCATCACCAGCGCCAGCACGCCGTAAGGCCCCACCGGCAGTTCCACCAGAAAGGCCACGGCGTTCTGTGTGAACTGCGTGATGGTGAGGAAGTAGCCAAACAGGTAGGCCCCAACCACGATCAGCATGATGGCCGACGACACGCGCAAGGCTGAAATCAGCGAAGCCTTGATCTCTCGCCAGCCCAGCCGGCCGCGCAACATGCCGATCAGCAAGGTGCCCACCGCCCCCACGCCAGCGGCCTCCTGCACCGTGAACAGACCGCCATAGATGCCGCCCAGCACGAACACGAACAGCACCACCACCGCCCACAGCGCGCGCAGTGAAGCAAAGCGCTCGCGCCAGCCGTGGCGTTCGCCACGCGGCATGGTGTCGGGTCGCCAGCGGCTCACCACCGCCACCACAGCGCAATAGAACGCCACCGCCAGCAGCCCGGGCACGATCCCGGCCGCGAACAGCAGGGTGATGTCGGTCTCGGTCATGATGCCGTAGAGCACCAGAATCACCGACGGCGGGATCATGATGCCCAGCGTACCGCCCGCTGCAATGAGCCCGGTCGAGAAGCCCTGGTGATAGCCGGCGCGCCGCATCTCCGGCAGGGCCACCTGCGTCATGGTGGCGGCCGTGGCCACCGAAGACCCGTTGATGGCAGAGAAGCCACCGCACGCCGCGATGGTGGCCAGCGCCAGGCCACCGCGCCGGTGCCCCAGCCAGGCGCGCCCGGCCACGAAGAGCTCCTGGCTCATGCCCGAGTGGGAGGCGAATGCCCCCATCAGGATGAACATCGGGATCACGCTGAGGTTGTAGTCCGTCAATACCGACAACGGCACGTTGGCCAGCAGGTTCAACCCAGGCTGCAAGCCCGTGAGCACACCAAAGCCGGCCACGCCCGCAATGCCCATGGCCACCCCGATGGGCACGCGCAGCGCCATCAGGCCGAACATGGCCACAAAGCCCACCAGGGCCACCAGATCACGATCCATGAACACCCCCCGGGCCACTGCCCGCCGCACCATCACCGGGGTCTGCCGCACGGCCGTGCCACAGCTGCCACAAGCGAACCATCGCCAGCACCGCCGCCACACAGGCTCCCACGGCAGCCGCGCTGTAGAACCATTGCAGCGGCAGCCGCAGGTCCATGGTGCCCTGCGTGCCCGTGCCCCCCACCTTGACCCACACCATCCACGCCAGTGGAACCAGAAACGCCAGGGTGACCGTCGTGGCCACCAGGTCGATCCAGCGCCGACCCGCCGGGCCCAGGTGTTCCCACACCAGGTCCACCGCGATGTGGCTGCCGTAGTACGTGGCCAGGGCAATGCCCCAGAACAGCGCGATGCCCTGCAGCATGCGCGCGCCGTCAAACCAGTCGGGGATCTGCATGCTGAAGGCGTAGCGCAGTGCCACGTTACCAGCGGTCAGCAACGCAATCAGCAGCAGCGACAAGGCGGCCAGCGTTTCCGTGGCCGACAACAGCCGACGCATCAGTTGGTGGCCTGACGGTCAGCCAGCGCCTTGCGCAGCGCATCGAGCGATTCCTGGCCTTTCACGCCAGCGCCGTCTGCACCCTTGATCCACTGCGCATACACCGGCTCCACCTCCTTCTTCCAGGCGTCCATCTGGGCGGGCGTGATCTTCACGATGGTGTGGCCTGCCGTGGCTTCCAGCTTGGCCTGCCCTGCATCTTCCGAATCGCCCCAGGCAGCGCCGACCTTGGCGGCCCATTCGTTGTTGCAGTGGTCGTCGATCACCTTCTTCTGCCCGGCAGCCAGCTTGTCGTACCAGGGCTTGTTCATCACCCACACGAAGTCGGAAGTGTAGAAGCGCATGTCGCTGTGAAACTTCACCGCCTTGTCAATGCCGAAGGTCACGATGGAATTCCACGGAAAAGTGATGGCATCGGCCAGGCCTTTCTCCAGCGCATCGCGCGCTTCCGGCGCCGACACCTGCACGTTGGTCGCGCCCAGCAGGCTCATGGTCTGCGCCACCGTGCCGTTGGCCGAGCGGATCTTCATGCCGCGCAACTGGCCGGGTTCGGTGATGGGCTTCTTGGAGTGGAAGGTGCCCACGTGCACATGCGCAAAGCAGAACTTCACGTCCTTCATTTCGTTGGCCGCATGTGGCCGGTACCACTGGTCCAGCGCGGCAGAACCGGGGCCCGGCTTGGCGATCAGGAACGGCAGTTCACCGGCGGCCACCAGCGGAAAGCGCCCGGCCTGGTAGCCAGGGTTCACCCAGGTCATCTCGGCAATGCCGTCGCGCGCCATGTCGTAATGGTCGGCAGCCTTGCCCAGTTGCTGTGCCGGGAACAGCGCCACCTTGATGGACCCGCCAGACGCGGCCTCCACCGATTTGGCCCAGGGCTCAAAGCCCAGCTTGGCCAGCGGGTGCATGGCCGGCAGCCAATGGGCGAACTTGAGCTCCACCGGTTTGTCTTGCGCCTGAGCGCCCAGGGCGCACAGCATCAGGCTGGCAAGCGCAATGGATCGCAGGGATTTCTGGTTGGGGGTCTTCATGGTTTGTCTCCTTCGGTGGTGGTGGGTTCGGGCCTCAGTGAGCTGTCGGTCGCTCGGCCTCTCAGGCTGCCTTGGAAGCCGGGGCTTCCTTCCCGGGCCTTGCGGCCCAGAAGATGGGTTGCGCGCCGGCGGAAGGCCGGTGCGCTGCGTTGATCTTTCCTTCGGGATCGGCGAGCGTGGCGCTCAGCGCTTCACGCAATGCGGCGGCGGCCTGCTCGGCGTCCACTGCACCGCCCAACGCAGGCGCCACATGGCTGGTCCACAGTCGCGCATAGTTCAGGCGCCCGCGCGCCTGCGTGTCGCCGTAGCCTTTGAGCACCTGCGGCAAACCCGCCAGCACCAGCGCCAGCGGCGCCGATGTGCCCAGCACCTGCTGCATGGCGGCCAGCCACACCTGCAGGGTTTCGTGTTCCTGTGCATAGCGCAGCGAGCGGGGCCGCAGCGGGCGCAGACGCGCCAATCCGCGCAACATCAGGTAGCCCCACAGGCTCGTGGAACGGATGTGCATGCCCACATGGGCCTTTCCCAGCCAGCCCCGTCGGGTCGCCAGCTTCAACAGCGCCGCACCCAGCATTTGCGGCAGCACCGCAGCCACTTCGTCGATGCCGGGCTTGAAATGTTCCGTCACCCGAACGATGTCGGCGGTGCCGGCTTGCGCTTCCTGCCGCACGCGTTCGAAGCGGCTGCGCCGGGTCTTCAGATCGGCCACGCGGATCACGTCTTCAAAACACATCCACAGCGCCAGGTGACGCACCGCCTCCTCCAGTGCATCACTGGCATCGGGCATTGCTGCGCTCACCAGCTCCTGTACATGGTCCAGAAAGGCGCTGGCGTAGGCATCGTTCTGGTAGTCGCGGCATCGCAGGGCGCCGTGCGCGGCCAGCAATTGCACAGCCGCCGGCCAGGGCTTCAGCCGCTCGGTCCAGGCCACCAGCAAGTTGCCAGGCAAAGAGGCATCTGACATCACCTGCGCTGCATCGCGCGACACGCCGGGTGCAGGCGCGGAAGGCCGCAGCGCCTCGTCAAACGCGGCGGCAAAACCCGCCAGGCTCGCGTTCACGCCCTTGCCCGACGCACGAATCACTTCTTCGCACACACTGCGCGGCCAGGGCAGCACGCCAGCACCGGCCAGCGCACCAAACATCACGGCTGAGATCACGGTGCCGGCCTTCACGGTCACGGCCTCCATGTCGAACAGCACGGTCTGACGAGCCATGGCGCGCGCCGCGTCGGCCAGGCGCTGCGGGTCCTGCCGGCCGTCGGCCATGTGCATCTTTTCCAACGTGGTGTACACGCGGTGGGTGGACGCGAGCAATGTCGTGCGCCCGGTCACAAAACCGCGCTCGACCATGCGCGCGGCCTCCAGCAGTTCGCTGGCCACCACCACGTCCACACGGCCGGCGACCGGGGTCAGGCCGAACACGGGTGCGACGCCGTCCGCGACCGGCCCGCGCAGCAGCTCGATGTAGTAGCTGGTGGCACCGGTGCGCTGTGCCACGCCGGGCACCGATGTGGCCTGCACCGGCAAGCCCTCGAGCAAGGCGCATTTCACCAGCCAGTCGGCCAGCACACCGCCGCCCTCACCGCCGAGCGCCGCGATCAGGATGCCGTAGGCATTGTTTGGTGGGTTCATGGTTCAGGCGGGCTGCAGCAGACCGATGAAAAAGCGGTTGAATCGATCGGTCAGGCGGTCCCACCAGCTGGGGTGCGTGACGATCTCGATCTTGTGGAACGACGGGCACAACACGGCTGCATCGGCCACCTCGCCGCACAGGCCACAGCCCACGCAACCGTTGGTGACGTGCGCCACCGGTTCGCGCCTGAGCGGGTCGCTGGCTGCCTTCACCGTGAGCGTGGGGCAGCCGGAGAGACGGATGCACGAGTGATCGCCGGTGCAGGTGTCCTCGTCCACACCGTAACGCGTGCGCACGCTGCGCAGGCCTTCCTTCAACCGCCGCGCGCGAATGGGCTTCAAACGGCGCTGGCGTTCCAGCTGGCACTCGCCTTCGGCGATCACCACCTTGAGCCCCATGAAAGGCGAGTTCACCGCTTCCTTGAGCAGGTCGCGCACCTGGGACACGCGGTAGTTGTGTACCGTCTTCACCCACTTCACGCCCATGCCCTGCAGCGTGTTTTCGATGGTCATTTCGCCCGCGGTGGCGCTCGACCCTTCGGCCACCCGCTTGGCCTCGGACGCGGGGGTGGACATGGTCTCCTGCGTGCCGGTGGCCGAGGTGTAGCCGTTCTTCATGATCACCAGCACGCCGTCGCCCTGGTTCAGCAAGGTCGAGCTCACACCTGAGAGCAGGCCGTTGTGCCAGAAACCGCCGTCGCCCATGATGGCGATGGGTCGCTTGGCCGAAAAATTCTTCACCGCTGCGCTCGACGCCATGCTCATTCCATAGCCGAGGATGGAATTGCCGAAGGAGAACGGCTCGAAGGTGGCGAAGGAGTGGCAGCCGATGTCGGTGGAGATGTGCAGCTTGCCCACTTCGCGCTCGACCAGCTTGAGCGCCGCAAACACGGGGCGCTCCGGGCAACCGGTGCAGAAGTTGGGCGGGCGCGCGGGCACGCCGCCCCCTAGCGCGGCCAGCGCACTTTGCTTCACCTCGATGAGTTCGGTGCTGAACGCGTTCGCGGCCGATGCATCAAACGCGGGCAGGTGCTGCTCCACAAAAGCGGTGATGCCCTTGAGCAAAATCTCGGCCGTGTATTCGCCCCCCATGGGCAGCAGGTCCTTGCCGTGCAAACGCGTGTGCAGGTCGGCCCGGCGCAACTGGGTGGCGATGTCCTGCTCGATGAATTCCGGCTGTCCTTCCTCGACCACCAGCACCGCGCGCTTGCCCGCGCAGAACGCCGCAATTTGCGAGGGCACGAGGGGATAGACCACGTTGAGCACGAGCAAGGGAATGTCGCTCTCGCCCGTGCCGTTGGCCAGGCCGGCCTGCTGCAACGCACGCAGGGTGGTGTTGTACAGACCGCCCTGCAAGATCAGCCCGACATCGGCGTGCCGGCCATCAAAGCGCTCGTTCAGCCCGGCGTCTTCAATGAACCTGCGCGCTGCCGGCATGCGCACTTCGTATTTGTGTTTTTCGTGCTTGAAGGTGGATGGCGGGTGCGAGAGACGGTCATAGCTGAATCCCGCCGCCTCCTGTTGGAGCAGGCGGCTGGAAATGGCGGGTGCGATGTTGTCACTCGCGATGAAACTGCCCTGCACATGACAGGCGCGTATGCGCAACTCCATCATCACCGGCGTATTCGACGCCTCGGAAAGCTCGAAGCCTTTCTCCACCATGCGCACGATGGTGGGCAGATTGGGACGTGGGTCCATCAGCCACAGGGCCGACTTCATCGCGAAGGCGTGCGTGCGCTCCTGGATCACGCTGGCGCCTTCGCCGTAGTCCTCGCCCACCACGATCAGCGCACCGCCCATCACACCCGGTGAGGCCAGGTTGGACAAGGCGTCCGACGCCACGTTGGTGCCCACCACCGACTTCCACGTGACCGCACCACGCACCGGGTACATGATGGACGCGGCCAGCATGGCCGCTGCGGAACTCTCGTTCGTGCAGGCTTCCACGTGCACACCGAGCTCGTCCATGTAGGGCTTGGCCTGCACCATCACGTCCAGCAGGTGCGAGATGGGCGAACCTTGGTAGCCACCCACATAGGTCACACCGGATTGCAGCAGCGCCTTGGTCACGGCCAGGATGCCTTCGCCCTGGAAGGTCTCGCCATGGCCGAGCTTCAGCGACTCGATTTCGCTGTGAAATGAACGTTCCAACCGCGTGTCTCCTTGTCTTGTGCCTCCCAATTTAGGGGGCACATAAGCATCTGGCCAATGGATTTATCGGATGTGGCACATTCATGAGGTCAATAACTCGGGTGAACCCTTAGGGACCATCGCCCACCCCAGCGATGAACTTCCGCCAACTCGATCTCAACCTGCTGCGCGTGCTGGCGGCCATCCACCGCACCGGCTCGGTCACGGCCGCGGGTAAGGCCCTCTCGCTGTCGCAGCCCGCCACCAGCAATGCCCTGGCCCGGCTGCGCGACTACTTTCAGGACGACCTTTTCGTTCGTTCGCCCGGCGGCCTGCAGGCCACGAGGCTGTGCGAGCGCCTGGCGCCTGAGGTTCAAGCCCAGTTGCAACTGCTGGAAGCGGCGGTGACTGTGCGCGACCAGTTCGACCCGGCACACAGCGACATGCGCTGGCGGCTGTCTTTGTCGGATCTGGGAGAGATGATGTTTCTGCCTCCGCTGGCCGCCGCCTTGCGGCAGCAGGCACCGCAGGCCCACCTGACCAACATCTCGGTGGCCGCCGATGATGTGCCGGCAGCCCTTGAATCGCGCGACATCGACTTCGCCATCGGCATCCTGCAGCCGCGCCACCGCGGCGTGCGCGCCGACCTGCTGTTTCGCGAGCACTACGTGGCCATGACCTCACCGCGCTGGCGACCCTCCAGCGGCAAGGCCGGGCGCACCCTCAGCGCGCGCCAGCTGGCGGAGTCGTCGCTGGTGGTGGCCGCGCCCACCGCCACCTTTCACGGCAGTGTGGAACAGATGCTGGAGCGCATGAAGCTGAGCGACCGCGTGGTGATCCGGGCCCGCCACTTCGGCGCCTTGCCTGAGCTGGCACTCAACACCGACCTGCTCACCATCGTGCCGCAGATGTATGCCGCCAATGTGGGCCAGCGCCTGGACATGCGCGTGTGGGAGCTGCCGCGCGCGGCGGCTCCCAGCTACGAGGTGCGCCTGGTCTGGCACGCCAGTACCGCGAGAGACCCGGCGCACCAGTGGATCCGTGCGCAGGTGCACCGTCTGTTTGGTCGTACCTCTTCTGCCGGCTGAGCCTTCGTGGTGCCTATCATGTGGCCATGATCCCCTCCTGCGCACCCATGACACCCCAAGACCTGCTCAAACACCTGGACCAGGGTCAGATGTGGCCACAGCCTTCGGGCTTGTCGCTCGACGCGGCCTATGCGAGAGCGCTGGAAGTGCGCCAACTGCGCATGGAACGCGGGGAGCAACCCAGGGGCTACAAGGTCGGTTTCACCAACCGCACGATCTGGCCGCGCTACAACGTGTTTGCGCCCATCTGGGGCTGCGTCTGGCACAGCACACTCACCTTGTGCGAGGGCGAGGGCCAGGTTTCGCTGGCCCACACCTGCCAGCCACGCCTTGAACCTGAGGTGGTGTTCTGCATGAAGGCCACGCCCGTCGGGAACGCTTCGCTGAACGATCTTTTTGATGCCATCGACTGGGTGGCTCCCGGTTTTGAGTTGGTGCAGTCGCACCTGCCTGACTGGAAGTTCGCAGCGGCCGACACCGTGGCCGATGGCGGGCTGCACGCCCATCTGCTGGTCGGCCGACGCACTCCGGTTCAAGCACTGGCAGGCGACGCCAATGCGCTGGACGCGCTGTTCTCTGCCGCCCGTGTGACCCTGCAGAAACACGACCAAGCGGTCGAAGATGGCCAGGGCGCCAACGTGCTCGACAGCCCGCTGCGCGCGTTGCTGCATTTCACCCGGACCCTGCGCGCCTGCCCTGGCGCGCCGGACCTCCAGGCGGGCGACCTGATCACCACCGGCACCTGGACCGATGCGTGGCCGGTGCAGGCTGGCGAAGAATGGTCGGCACGGTTCAGTGATCCCATCGGCAGCCTGTCGGTGCGTTTCACGGCCTGACGATGCCCCCACGAACAGGTGAAACCCTCTAAACACAACGCAGGCGCCTTGGTAGATTCTCCGGTTGAACACAACAACGGAGACCGACCTCATGAGCAAAATTGCGCCCGACCTGCTGGCCCTCCAACGCCTCTACCACTGGGAGAAGACCGCCCCGACCCGGGTGGCTCTCACCCAGCCCATGGGCAACGGGGCGGTTCAGGACTTCACCTGGGCGCAAGTGGCAGACCAGGTCCGTCGCATGGCGGCCCATCTGCAGTCTCACGGGTGGGAGCCTGGCTCCAAGGTGGCCATCCTGTCCAAGAACTGCGCCTGGTGGATGATGAGCGACCTGGCGATCTGGATGGCGGGCTACGTGTCGGTGCCGCTTTATCCCACGCTGGCGCCCGAGACCATCCGGCAGATCCTGGCCCATAGTGAGTCCAAGGCCCTCTTCGTCGGCAAGCTCGACGGCTGGGAAGGCATGAAGCCCGGCGTGCCTGGCGACCTTCCCTGCATGAGCTACCCGCTCTCTCCTGCTGACGCCATCAAAAGCTACGAAGGTTGGGATGCCATCTGCAAGCGCACCCAGCCACTGAAAGGCGAGCCGGTGCGCGACGGCGACGAGCTCGCCACCCTCATCTACACCTCGGGCACCACCGGCATGCCCAAAGGGGTGATGCACACGTTCGCCAACTTCGCCTGGGCGCTTGACGCCGGCCTCAAGCGCATTCCCATGAACGGCGATGACCGCATGCTGTCGTATCTCCCACTGGCCCACGTGGTCGAGCGCATGCTGGTTGAACACGGCTGGCTGCGCACCGGCATGCATGTGTTCTTTGCAGAGTCCCTCGACACCTTCGCCGCCGACCTGCAGCGCGCACGCCCCACCATCTTCTTCTCGGTGCCGCGCCTGTGGGTCAAGTTCCAGCAGGGCATCCACCACAAAATGCCACCGGCCAAGCTGAACCGCCTGCTCGGCATCCCCATCCTCGGCGGCATCGTGCGCAAGAAGGTCATGAAAGCGCTGGGCCTTGACCAGTGCAAGTTCGCCGCTGGTGGCGCAGCCCCCATGCCGCTCGCGCTGCTGGAGTGGTACAGCAAGCTGGGCCTGCACATCAACGAGGGCTACGGCATGACCGAGAACCTCGCGCTCTCCCACATCACCGAACCGGGCAAGAACCAGCAAGGCACGGTGGGCCCCGCCTACGAAGGGGTACAACACCGCATCAACCCCGAGACCGGCGAAGTGCAGATGAAGAATTCCGCCATGATGCTGGGCTACTACAAGGAGCCCGAAAAGAGTCAGGAGTCGTTCACTGCGGACGGCTGGCTCAAAACCGGCGACAAGGGCACGATCGACAAACAGGGCCTGCTCCGCATCACCGGGCGGGTGAAGGATCTGTTCAAAACGGGCAAGGGCAAATACGTGGCCCCGGCGCCCATCGAAGACAAGCTGGTGATGCATGACGCGGTGGAGGCCTGCGTGGTGACCGGTGCCAACCTGGGGCAGCCCCTGGGCATCGTGATGCTCAACGCAGACGCTGTTGCGCAGGTCGCAGACGCCAACGCACGCAGTGAACTGGAAAATTCACTGACCGCGCACCTAAAATCCATCAATGCGACGCTCGACCCTCACGAGCAACTGCAATGCATCGTGGTGGTCACGACCGCCTGGACGGTAGACAACGACGTCATCACGCCCACTTTCAAGGTGAAGCGCAACCGCATCGAGGACCTGTACGCCAGGCACTATGAAAACTGGGAAGCGTCAGGCAAGAAAGTAATCTGGCAGTCCAATTGAAGCCCTGCCGAACCCTTGCTTGAACAGGGTTCGGCGTCTTCGTCACCGGCTTTTCGAAGCGCCCGGCCAGACGTGTCCATCACCCCCAGGCTCGGTGTCTAGCCGGGCCATCAGACCCTGGGCACCGGCTTCGCACAATCGCATGACGGCCTCAAATCCGTCCGCTTTGCCGTAATAGGGATCGGGCACCTCGGTGGTACCCGTGACCCCCGCATACACAAGATACAGATGCAGCTTGTGGCGGAACTGCGACGGGCACTGGTGCTCCAGATGCATCAGGTTGTCCCGGTCCATCGCCAGGATCAGATCAAACCGCGCAAAATCGTCCGGCACCACGCGGCGCGCACGCTCATTGTGGATGGCCCCGTACCCCCTGGCCGAAGCCACGGCAATGGCGCGCGGGTCGGCAGGTTCGCCCTGGTGGCCTGCGTAAGTGCCCGCAGAGTCCACCTCGAACCGATGTCCCTGCTGGCGCTGTTCCAGCAGACCCTGCAAGGCACAGGAGGCCATGGGGGAGCGGCAGATATTGCCCATGCACACCATCAGAATTCGAATCATGTGTCCGTCCCAGGAAGCACAAAGCCCGCGATGTGCGGGCTTTGCTGCGTTTTCGACCACCTTGCGGCGGCAGGTTGAAGCGAGCGGGTCAGATCCGGAAATCTTCGATGCTCTTGCCGGCCGCCAGCGCGGTACGCACCCACTCGGGCTTGCGACCCGGACCACCTGCCCAGAGCTCGCCATTCGGCCCACGGAATTTGGCTGGTGCGCTGGATTTGGACTTGGCGGCCTTTTTGCCACCTGCGCCGCTGCCCAGATCGGCCGGTGTAATACCGTATTGTTTCATTTTGGCCTTGATATCAGCAATCACCGAAGACAGCTCGTCTTTGCGGGCCTGCTCGGCTTGCGCCATCAAGGCTTGGGCTTGCGCCATCAGTTCTGAATAGGTTGCCATTGATCGTCCTTGTTGCTCGGTTATAAGGTATGAGTTTCAACACCTCTGCGAGGCGTGACCCATTCTAATAGCTATTGGCGCAAGGCCATCCAACCCTGAAGATCAGAAGGTAATTCAGAATGTAACTCCATTGGATTACCCGTGACCGGATGCGACAGGCGCAATCGCCACGCGTGCAGGAACATGCGCTTCAATCCGAGTTTCGACAATTGTCGATTGAGTTCAAAATCTCCATATTTATCGTCGCCCACAATCGCATGACCTGCGCTGGCGAGGTGAACCCGGATCTGATGGGTGCGACCGGTCTTGATCGTCACCTCCAGCAGACTGAAGCCATCAGCCATGGCTGCAGGCAAGCCTGCCGGGGCGCCCACCTTGGCGGCCACCTTCACCAGGGTGACGGCGTGCATGGCGTCAGGGTCGTCCTTGGTGGTCACACGAACCCTTCGTTCGCCGTCTGACAAGAGGAATTTGTGCAGGGGCTGATCCAGCACTTTCATTCTGGCCGGCCAGATCCCCTTGACCAATGCCAGATACGTCTTGCCGGTTTCCCGCTCGCGAAACTGCTCCTGCAATACCTTCAGCGCGCTCTTCTTTTTCGCAATCAGCAGCAATCCGCTGGTTTCCCGGTCCAGTCGGTGCACCAATTCCAGGAAACGGGCCTGCGGGCGCGCCTGGCGCATTTGTTCGATCACGCCAAAACTCACGCCGCTGCCACCATGGACTGCCACGCCTGCGGGTTTGTCGACCGCCAGAAAGGCCTCATCTTCGTAAACCACTGCAAATTCCCGCGCTGGCGCCGGATTGGCCACTTTTTCCTGCGCCCGTTCCGATATCCGGATCGGTGGAATGCGCAACACATCGCCCAATGCCAGGCGATCGTCCGCGCTGACGCGGCCCTTGTTGCGCCGCACCTCGCCAGAACGGATGATGCGGTACAGATGGGTCTTGGGCACGCCTTTGAGGGTGCGAAACAGGTAGTTGTCCAGCCGCTGCCCCACCGACTCTTCATCGACCGTGAGGTATCGAACAGCCAAAGGTGGCGCAACAGGGGACATGGCTATCAGAATAAGACCACCACAACGACCGGAGCTGTCTATAATGCTCCACACCAGTCGCGTGCTGTAAGTGATTGATTTGCCTTGAGTTTAAGGCAGTCGCCACAAACAGCCGCTCCCACGCCATTGGCCTGGAGCCCTTCTGGTGAAAAGTTGCCACCCGCAGCACCCGGACCTTTTTCATTGCCTGACGCATTCGCAGACGAATCCAGGCACGGAACCGGTCAGGCCGATGCTGGGGGCGAATCCGCTACAGAAACGCGAACCCGAATACGGAATACCCCAGTCACCCAGCCCGGTCAACGGGCTGGGTGAGGACGAAGTGAAGCCAGAGACCCACCGGCCAGAGCCATGTCATTGACAGCCCCCTGGTCATCCCTGTTCACCCACCTCCACGCGCCTACGCCCTGACCCGGCGGTTCGACGCGGCACACATGTGCCCGCCCGTGTCGAACACACCCCGAACCGCGGGTCAACGGCTCTCCGGCAATTCCCTCCCTCGTTCGCTTTTCCCGCTGGTTCAAGGCAGGTGGGACGTGTGCGGCCTTTCGGCCCGCAAGTCCTTGTGTGTTTGAACGAAGGAAAACGCATCATGAAACGCATGCTGATCAACGCCACGCAGGCCGAAGAACGCCGCCTGGCGATCGTGGACGGGCAAAAACTGCTCGACTACGAAATCGAAATCGAAGGGCGCGAACAGCGCAAGGGCAACATCTACAAGGCGGTCGTCACCCGCGTCGAACCGTCGCTCGAAGCCTGCTTCGTCGACTACGGCGAAGAACGCCACGGCTTCCTGCCGTTCAAGGAAATCTCGCGCCAGTATTTCGCCGCCGGCGTGCCGGTCAACCAGGCCCGCATCAACGACGTGATCAAAGAGGGCCAGGAGCTGCTGGTCCAGGTGGAAAAGGAAGAGCGCGGCAACAAGGGCGCAGCCCTCACCACCTTCGTCAGCCTGGCGGGCCGGTATGTGGTGCTCATGCCCAACAACCCACGCGGCGGCGGTGTGAGCCGGCGCATTGAAGGCGAAGACCGACAGGAACTCAAGGCCGCACTCGACCAGCTCGAATACCCCAACGGCATGAGCATCATCGCCCGCACCGCCGGCATCGGCCGCGATGCTGCCGAGCTCCAGTGGGATCTGAACTACCTGCTCAAGCTCTGGAACGCCATTGATGGCGCCACCAAGGGCAGCAAAGGCGCCTTCCTGATCTACCAGGAATCGAGCCTCGTGATCCGCGCCATCCGCGACTATTTCAACAGCGACATCGGCGAGATCCTGATCGACACCGACGACATCTTTGAACAGGCGCACCAGTTCATGAGCCACGTGATGCCCGAACACGGGCACCGCGTAAAGCGCTACCGCGACGACGCGCCGCTGTTCAGCCGCTTCCAGATCGAACACCAGATCGAAACCGCCTACAGCCGCATCGTGCAGCTGCCCAGCGGCGGCGCCATCGTGATCGACCAGACCGAAGCGTTGGTGGCGGTGGACGTGAACTCCGCCCGCGCCATCAAGGGCGGGGACATCGAAGAGACCGCCACCCGCACCAACCTGGAAGCCGCCGACGAAGTCGCCCGCCAGGCCCGCCTGCGCGACCTCGGTGGCCTGCTGGTGATCGACTTCATCGACATGGACGAGTCGAAGAACCGACGCGAAGTGGAAAACCGCCTGCGCGACGCCCTGCGCCAGGACCGTGCCCGCGTGCAGTTCGGCTCCATCAGCAAGTTCGGCCTGCTCGAAATGAGCCGCCAACGCCTGAAGCCAGCGCTCAACGAAGGTGCTTCCATTCCCTGCCCGCGCTGCGGTGGTTCCGGCCACATCCGTGACACCGAGAGCTCGGCCCTGCAGATCCTGCGCATCATCCAGGAAGAATCGCTCAAGGACAGCACGGCCGCCGTGCTGGTGCAGGTGCCGGTCGAAGTGGCCAGCTTCCTGCTCAACGAAAAGCGCACCGAGATCACCAAGATCGAACTCAAGCAGCGCATCAACGTGCTGCTGGTGCCCAACAAGTCGCTCGACACGCCCAACTACAAGCTCGAGCGCCTCAAGCACGACGACCCGCGCCTGGACAACCTGGACGTGAGCTACAAGATGGCCGAAGAGGCCGACGACGTGGCCATGTTCACGCGTCGCAGCCAGGAGCGCAGCAACAAGCAGGAACCCGTGATCAAGGGCGTGCTCCCTGACGGTCCCGCCCCTGTGGCCGCACCCCGACCAGAGGTCGTGGCACCGGTCGTGCCTGCCAAGCCTGTGGCCGCGCCCGCAGCCAAGGTCGCAGCGCCAGTGGAAACCGGGTTCTTTGGCTGGCTCAAGAGCCTGTTTGGCGCAGACACCGCGCCAGCAGCAGCGCCTGCCCCCGCACCCGTCGCAGCACCCAAAGGCGAGCGCGAGGAGCGCACCGAAGGACGCCGCGATGGCCGTGATGGTCGTCAACGCGGTGGTCGCCAAGGTGGCGAAGCACGTGGCGGTTCCCGCGAAGGCGGACGCGGCACGGGTCGCGGCGAAGCCCGCGTGGCCGGACGTGGCGAAGGCCGCCCGGACAGTCGCGGCGAGGCACGACCAGACAATCGCAGTGAAGGTCGTGCAGAAGGCCGCACCGACGTTCGTGGCGAAGGCCGCAGCGAAGGCCGGCAGGAATCGCGCAACGGTGAACAACGCCGGGGTGAGGGCCGGGGCGAGCGCGGCGAAGGCCGCAACGGAGGCCGTCGGGACAATCGCCGCGAGGCACCCGTCGGTGAAGCCACTGCACTGCCCGCCGGCAGCGCGGCACCGAGCGAAGCCGGTGAAGCCACTGACACCCAGCGCCGCGAGCGCCGCGGACGCAACGACAACCGGCGCCGGGGCGGTCCAGCAGAAGGCGCCGAAGCCACGCCGCAGGGCATCGTGGAAGACAGCAACCTCGCGCCTGCCCGTGACGCAGGCACCGCTGCTGTCGACGCCAACGAAAATGCAGAGACTCAGGCACCTGAAGGCCGCGAAGACGACGGCGCACCGCGCGCACCGCGTGAGCGTCGCAGTCGTGACCGTTACGGCCGCGACCGACGCGAGCGCGCACCCCGTGACGAGACGGAAGCTGGCCAGGCCAGCCCTGCTGCCGCAGCCGAGCCGGTAACGCCCTCAGCCAGCGCCCAGGACGACGACGCATACGAGCCGCCGGTGCGGAGCAGCTACTTCAGCCTGCCCACAGAAGCAGCCCCGGCAGTGGCCACCCCGCCCTCCGGGCAGCCCGAAGCCGATCGCACGGCCGCGCCGCAAGCGCCTGTGACAAGCGAAGCGCCCCGGCAGGCCGTGGCTGAAGAAGTGGCACCATCTGTCGAGCGCCGTGAGGCAGAAAAGGCAACCGCGCCTGTGGCCACGCCGACACCTGTGGCCACCGGCCTGCCTGCTGTGCCGGCATTCGAGTTGTCCATCGAATCGCTGCAACAGGTCGCCCAGTCCAGCGGACTTGAGTGGGTGAACTCCAACCCTGAAAAGGTGGCACAAGTACAGGCCGCCATTGCTGCCGAACCCAAGCCGATTCATGTGCCCCGGGAACCCCGTCCCGCCGTGGTGCTGGACGAAGGCCCGCTGGTGCTCGTGGAGACGCGCAAGGATCTGCGCAACATGCCGCTTCCGTTCGAGAACAACTGAAGCCGCCCGGCCTTGATCGGCCATTGGCGGCCCCAGAAAGCCGCCAACCAAAAAAGAAGCCAGCCCACTTGGGCTGGCTTCTTTTTTGGGTCTTCAGGCAGCGTGAACGAAGGATCGGGACATGGTATTGACGCGCCCTTCGCGCTGAACTGCCTTATTCCAACTGCCTTATTCCTTATTCCAGCAACGCGGCTTTCTTCCAGGCTTCATGAGCGGCCGGCTCATCGCCACGCTCCTCGGCGAGCCTTGCCATCGCACACCAGCAGCGCCGCAACAGCGTCTGGTCACGCAGACTGTGACTGGCCTGCCCCAGCAACTGCGACGCTTTGCCCCACAACTGATAGTGCATGCACGCCTGACCGGCCAGGTACTGAAGGTAGGGGTTGTTCGGCATCTGCCTCTGGCGCTGCTCCAGGCGGGACAACCATTCGGCGTCGATGGGTTCCAGAGCGGGTTCCAGCGCCCGGGTCAGGCGCAGTTGCTGGGTCTCGTCCAGCGACTCGAAGTGATCCCACACGGGATCCAGCCAACCGCGAACCAGCTCGGCCGTCGCCTGTCTGGCCGCTTCTGCGCCATCGCCATCGCGCGAGGCGAAGCTGTTCGCGCGCATGGCCGCGGCCACCGCCAGTTCGGGCGTGAGCCGCTCAGTCGCATCCAGGCCCTCCCACACGCTGCGCAGCTGGGTCAGGTCGTGGGCTTCGCGCAGGGCGTCCTGCACCAGACCACGCACGATGCTGCGGGATGCATCGGGTGAAAAGGCCCCGTGTTTGGCCAGCAGACGCGCAGTGTCCAGGGCTTCACTGGTCGCGCCGCCCAGCCGGGCCACGTTCAGCTTGAGCCGAAGCGCCTGGATCCGGCGAGCCGCGCCCTGAGGCAGTTCTGCCAGGCGGCTTCTCGCGGCCTCCACGTCCCGGTCTTCCACCGCCCAGCGAACCGCGCGCAGCAGCGCACCTTCATGGGCCTCAGGTGCCTTGGCCGCCAGCCTGGGATGCAGTGCTGCGTGCAGATGCTTGTCGCGCTGCTCGGCATTGCGCAACGACTGGGCGCTTTCTGCAGCGAGCAGATGGGCCAGCAGCTTCAGCTGGTGGCGGCGCGGCCATTGCGATGAATTGCCTGACTTCAGTTGCTCAAGGGCGTGCAGAGCGGCGGCCTGGGCCCGCACAAAACGCCCTGAGAGCTGGTGGGACAAGGCGTCCATGACAGCGCCCACGGCCGCACGTTCCACCTGCTGTGCGCGCCAGCGCTGCGCCTGGGCCGGCAGATCGCGCAGCATGGAAATGGCCCGCAAGCCGGCGTGCAGCAGCACAAAGCCCGCCACCAGCGCAAACAGCACCATGTTGAACGAAACATCAAACCGGTAGGGTGGCCAGAAAAGCGTGATCGTGGACTGGTTGTGTCCGACCAGCAAGGCCAGCGCCACCGCCAGCGCCGCCAGGCCCAGAAACCAGAAAACGCTGCGCATGGCGCCACCTTGCCTGCGCCGCATCAACGACCTCCCGCGGCGGCACTGAGCGCCGCCAGGGTTTCATCGGGTCGTGGCAACACGCCATCCACGATGTCCTTGCGCACCTGGCCAACAGCCACCTGAGCGCCGCGCACCAGCGGCGACGCGGTATCGAAGTACTTCGCAATCGCCGCCTCCACGGCAATCAGGTCGGCCTGACTGGACGCCATGTGACGGGCCAGCAGGCCCAACCGGGCGTTGAGCAATTTGAGTTTGAGGTTTTCCCGGATGAAGAAAGCCTGTTCCGGTGCCAGCAGCACCGCTTCAGGCTGATCGATGCGACTGACCCGCACCAGCTCGCGACCGCTGCGGGTGACGTCGGTCCAGATCAGGGACCACAGATCGGTCCACCAGTCGGCCACACGCGCCCAGCCTTCACCGAGTCCCTGGGTACCGGGATCAGCCTCAGGCGGCGGTGAATCCGCCTTTTGATCAGCAGGATCCCCCGCAGGCAAAGCCGACTTCGCGGGGGCCGCTGCAGCGCGCTGGCCCACCTGGTTCAGAAGTGGCCATTCATCGACCTGTCGCGCCACCTCATCGAGTCGCAACACCAGGGCAGGAATGTCGGCGAGCGACGCGGCCTGGATACGCTCAATGTCGCGCGAGATGGCCCGCTGCACCGGATTCAACCGGGGCTGCGCAGCGCGCCCGATGCGCTGATCCACCGCTTGCAGGGCAGAAATCAAGGGTTGCGCGCTGCCGGTGAGCTGGGTCTGCTGCTGAGCAAGGCGCAGCGCGGCTTCAAGGTCCTGGACCAGGTTGTCGTCCCTTGAGCGGGACAGCGTCAACATCAGCTCATCGAGCTGGCTGCGCTGCAGACTCACTTCAGAGAGCCGGACCTCAGCCACGCTCAAGCGCGCTTGCAACTCCTGGGTGAGCGCTTCGGCCTGGGTGGCCAAGGTTCTGGCCTCCACCGCGGTAGCACCACTCTCCTGGCTGCGGCGGGCCAATTCCTGCTGGGTGAAGTCCAGCTTTTGCCAGAGCATGCCGCTCAGGGCCAGTGAAGCCAGAGCGACCACCAGGGCCAGCAGCAGGACCCATTGCCCGGACGCACGCGCCGCAGGCGGGCGCGCAGGGGGGCCGCCAGCATCTGGACGTGGCACTGTAGGCGGAGGAAGGGGTGCGCTGGGGGATTCGCTCGGGTCTTGATTCATGCGTGGCTCCACGTCGATTCTAGGGCGAGCATCACGTCACGCAACGCCGGGCGGCTGATCACCACTTGTCCAAAACCCGCTGCCTGGGCGCTTTGTGCAATACGGGGGTGGGTGGCCAGTGCAAAGGTGTCCTGCCAGTTGGCCTGAGGCATCAGAGTCTGCAAATGGGCGAGCGCCTCCGAACTGCTGAACAGCCACGCGGCGTCAGGCCCTGCGGCGGCCCGGGCCAGCGCCTGCTGTCCGGATGACCAGACCGGCGCACGGCGCTCGTAGGCGACACATGCCTCCACACGGGCACCGGCAGCCAGACACTGCCTGATCAACCAGTCGCGGCCGCTGCCAGCCACGATGTCGACAGGCGCGCCAGCCGATGTACCACGCACGATCAGCACCTGGGCGCCTGCATGCAGCTGCGGTGCCACGACGGGCCAGAGCGTTTCCGAATCAAACTGGGGCGCGTCCTGCGCCGGGGCGTCGATGCGATCAACTGGCACACCGGCTTCCTGCAGCGCGGCCGCCGTGGCCGGCCCGGGTGCCCAGAAACGGGTCGACGCTTGCCCGGCAGCGAGCGCAGCGGTCACGCGGTTCGGCGCCATGCCTGCGAAAAAATGGGTCACCGCAGCGCCGCTGACGAACATGGCCGCATCGACCTGAAACACCTGTTGCCGCCAGTCCTGCAAAACCTTCAAGGTCGACGCATCGCTCGGCTCGCCGATCTCGATCAGGGGCAAGGCGTGGGCTGGCCAAGCGCGCTGGCACAAGGCGTCGGCCCAGATCTGCGCCTCTGGCGCGGGCCGCGTCACGATGAGCCGACTCAGCCGCGCAGGTCGGCGAGGGTCGGTGGCAAGGGCCAAGGCTTCAGCCCTCCGGTTTCGGTGGCTGAGCGCCGGCCGACTTCAGCGCCTCGGCCACCCGTCTGCCCAGGGCTTCCGCCTGTTCGAGCGATTCGACCTGCGCCTGGTCACGCACACGCACCATCGGTGAAGCGCCCTCAGGATCGCCCCAGGCGCCATCCAGCCACAAGGGAGCCGCACCGCCTGTCGAAGCCTCTTCGCCATCCCACTGCGCGTAGGCCGCCAGGGGCATCGAGCAACTGCCGCCCATGGCCCTGGAAACCGTGCGTTCGGCGGCCACGCGCAGCCAGGTGGGCATGTGGATCAGGGGCGCCAGCGCAGCCACCAGGTCATCCCGGTCGGCACGCACCTCAATGCCCAGTGCGCCTTGCCCTGCTGCAGGCAGCGACTCCACCGGTTCAAAAACATGGCGGATACGCTCAGCCAGTCCCAGGCGCTTGAGACCTGCCGCGGCCAGCACAATGGCGTGGTACTGACCCTCGTCCAGCTTTCGCAGTCGGGTATCGAGGTTGCCACGCAGGGGTTCGATGCGAACGTCCTGGCGCCCCAGGCGGTCCAGCGCTTCACGCAACAGCACCAGCCGACGCAGGCTGGAGGTGCCCACCACCGCATCGGGTGGCAGATCGGACAGACCGCTGCACACGGGCGACACCCAGGCATCCCTGGGATCTTCCCGCTCCATCACGCAGGCCAGTGCAAAACCCTGGGGCAAATCCATGGGCACGTCCTTGAGCGAATGCACCGCGATATCGGCGCGCCCCTCTTCCAGCGCCACCTCGAGTTCCTTGACGAACAGGCCCTTGCCGCCCACCTTGGAAAGGCTGCGATCCAGAATCTGGTCGCCCTTGGTGGTCATGCCCAACAGATGGACCGTGTGACCCAGGGCTTCCAGCAGGGCTTTGACGTGCTCGGCCTGCCACAAGGCAAGCCGACTTTCGCGTGTGGCGATGGTGATCTTCATGGGGGTGGGCTGATGGGTCGGTGCGCCAAAGCAGATGGGCGGCCAACCCATGTTTTCGTTCCTGCTTGGTAACGGGTTGACGGCGTTGGGATGCTAGCATGCGGGCTGCCCAAAATTTCAGCACCCTCTCCCATGAACCGAAAGCCCGCTCGCGCCGCCGCATCCCCTGCAACGACCCCGGCCAGGGCCATTGCGACGACCCCGAAACCTCGGTCAGGTGCCGACAAGGACAAACCGCTGATTGAAGACATTCGCCTGCTGGGGCGCATTCTGGGCGATGTGATCCGAGAGCAGGAAGGGCAAGCGGCGTTCGAGTTGATTGAACAGATCCGGCAGCTCTCTGTCGCGTTCCGCCGCCATGCAGACCAGTCGGCTGACAAGGCCCTGAAGAAGCTGCTCAAGGGACTGAGCGGCGACCAGACGGTGAGCGTGATTCGCGCCTTCACCTACTTCAGCCACCTGGCCAACCTGGCCGAAGACCGCCACCACATCCGCCGTCGCGCGGTACACGAGCGCGCCGGTGACCTCCAGGAAGGTAGCCTGGCGCTCACGCTGCAACGCCTGCGCAAGGCGGGCATCGCGCCTTCGGACGTGCTGCACACGCTGGCACAGAGCCACATTTCGCCGGTGCTGACCGCGCACCCAACGGAGGTGCAACGCAAGAGCATTCTGGATGCCGAACGCGCCATTGCCCGGCTGCTCACCGAACGCGAAGCGGGTGAAGCGCGGCTGCCCCGGGAGCTGGCCGACAACGAAGCCCAGATGCGGGCACGTGTCACGCAGCTCTGGCAGACGCGGCTGTTGCGGTTCACCAAGCTGACCGTGGCCGATGAAATCGAGAACGCGCTCAGCTATTACGAAGCCACGTTCCTGACCCAGATTCCCAAGCTCTACCGGGACCTGGAGCAAGGCCTGAAAGACAAGGGCACGGCAGGGCAGCCCTTGGCCACCTTCCTGCGCATGGGCCAGTGGATCGGTGGCGACAGGGACGGCAACCCCAACGTGACCGCCGAAACCTTGGAACTGGCGCTAAAGAGCCAGAGCGACATGGTGCTGCGCCACCACCTCACCCAGGTGCACCTGCTGGGCGCCGAGCTGTCTGTGTCGGCGATGCTGAACAGCGTCAGCCCGGCCATGCAGGCCTTGGCCGAGCGTTCACCCGACCGAAACGCCCACCGGCAGGATGAACCGTACCGTCGGGCCCTCACCGGCATCTACGCCCGCCTGGCCGCCACCCTCACACAGCTCACAGGTGGCGAAGCTGCGCGGCACGCCGTGGCGCCACAAGACCCTTATGCAGATGCTGCCGAATTCCTGGCTGACTTGCGCACCATCGAGGCGTCGCTGGTGGCGAACCACGGCGCAGCGCTGGCCAGCGCGCGCCTGCACCCGCTGATCCGCGCGGTGGAGGTGTTCGGTTTTCATCTGGCCACGGTGGACCTGCGTCAGAGTTCGGACAAGCACGAGGAAGTGATCAACGAACTGCTGGCGGTGGCGCGCATCGAGTCGGCCTACAGCCAGCTCGACGAGGCCAGCAAACAGGCCGTGCTGCTGCGACAGCTCAACGATGCCCGCCCCTTGCGCGTGCCGGGAGCCACGTATTCGGAGCACAGCCTGAGTGAGCTGAGTATTTTCGAGACGGCTCGTCTGGGGCGCGAGCGCCTGGGTGCACAGTCCATCCGGCACGCCATCATCAGCCACACCGAGACGGTGAGCGACCTGCTGGAAGTGCTGCTGCTGCAGAAGGAAACCGGCCTGCTCCATGGTTTGCTGGGCGAAAACGCGGTCTGCGACCTGATCGTGGTGCCCCTGTTCGAGACCATTGAAGACCTGCGCAACGCCGCGCCCATCATGCGCGACTACTACGCACTGCCCGGCGTGCGCGCCATGGTGCAGCGCGGCCAGGCAGACGGGTACAGCGAGCAGGACATCATGCTGGGTTACTCCGACAGCAACAAGGACGGCGGCATCTTCACCAGCAACTGGGAGCTCTACCGCGCCGAGACTGCGCTGGTGAAACTGTTTGATGAACTCAATGCCGGCGAGGCGTGGGGGCACACCGATCCGGCGCCGGGCAGCCCCAAGCCGGATCAGCCCCCTCGGGGGGCAGCGACCCGCGCAAGCGGCGAAGCGTGGGGGCACGTCGCTCCGGCGTCGGGCAGCCCCAAGCCGGATCAGCCCGCTCGGGGGGCAGCGACCCGCGCAGCGGTGGAGCGTGGGGGCCATATCCGGCTTCGCATGTTCCATGGTCGGGGCGGCACCGTGGGCCGCGGCGGTGGTCCCAGCTACCAGGCCATCCTGGCCCAGCCCCCCGGTACCGTGCGCGGACAGATCCGCCTCACCGAACAGGGCGAGGTGATCGGCTCCAAGTACGCCAACCCCGAAATCGGCCGGCGCAACCTGGAAACCCTGGTGGCCGCCACGCTGGAAGCCACCCTGCTGCAGACCACGCGCGATGCACCGGCCGCGTTCATGGAAGCGGCAGACGCGCTTTCGCTGCACAGCATGGCGGCTTACCGCGCGCTGGTGTACGAGACCCCGCGTTTCGCCGAGTACTTTTTTGATGCCACGCCGATTCGCGAAATCGCCGAACTCAACATCGGTTCCCGGCCCGCGTCGCGCAAGGCGACACAGCGCATTGAAGATCTGCGGGCGATTCCCTGGGGCTTCAGCTGGGGCCAATGCAGGCTCACGCTACCGGGCTGGTACGGCTTCGGCTCGGCGGTGCAGGCGTTCCTTCAGCAGAACGGGCCTGCGGGTGTTGCGAAACAAAAGGCCTTGCTGCAGAAAATGGCCACCCAGTGGCCCTTCTTTCGCACCTTGTTGTCCAACATGGACATGGTGCTGGCCAAAAGCGATCTGGCGCTGGCGTCTCGGTACGCCGAGCTGGTGGAAGACCGGCGCCTTCGCAACAGGGTTTTTTCCACCGTTCAGGCGGAATGGCACCGCACCGTCGACGCGTTGAACATGATCACCGGCGCCAAGCAACGGCTGGTCAGCAATGCCGCGCTGCAACGCTCCATCCGGCACCGCTTCCCCTACATCGATCCGTTGCACCATCTGCAGGTGGAACTGGTGCGACGGTACCGCGCAGGTGAAAGTGACGCCGAAAAGGACGGCCGCGTGCGCCGAGGCATTCACATCTCGATCAATGGCATTGCGGCCGGGCTGCGGAATACCGGGTGAGTCGCACGCGTCGCGGCGGTAAAACCTAGAATGCCCGAGTGACCCAACTCATCAACGCCGATCTCCATTGCCATTCCATCGTGTCCGACGGCACGCTCACGCCCGAGGCACTGGCCCTGCGCGCCAAGGCCAACGGCGTGGAGCTGTGGGCATTGACCGATCACGATGAAATTGGCGGGCAGGATCGCGCGATCGAGGCGGCCCGACGTGCAGGTCTGAGTTACCTGACTGGCGCTGAAATCTCCGTCACCTTCGCCGGGACCACCGTGCACATCGTGGGTCTGGGCATGGACCACACCCACCCTGCCTTGCTCAATGGCTTGCGCGCCACACGCGGCGGCCGGGAAATGCGGGCCAGGGCCATGAGCGACGACCTCCTGGCCAGGGCCGGCATTCCGGGTGTTTACGAAGGTGCCCTCAAATATGTGGACAACCCCGAACTCATCTCGCGCACCCACTTTGCGCGCTATCTCGTGGAAGCAGGCGTGTGCAAGGACACCAACGAAGTGTTTCGCAAGTTCATCGTCGAAGGCAAGCCCGGCTTCGTGCCGCACCGGTGGGCCAGCTTGCGCGACGCCGTGGGCTGGATCACCGATTCTGGCGGCGTTGCCATCATTGCGCACCCGGGCCGCTACAAGCTCACCGCCAACGAAGAGTACGCGCTGTTTACCGAGTTCAAGACCTTGGGCGGGCAAGGCGTTGAGGTCATGACCGGTGCCCACGGCCAGGCCGACTACGTGAAGTACGCCGAGTATTGCCAGGAGTTCGATCTGGCGGCCTCGCGCGGTAGCGACTTCCACAGCCCGGAAGAAAGCCACACCGATCTGGGCAAGTTGCCGCCCTTGCCGGGCAGCGTGACCCCGGTGTGGGCACTGCTGGATTCGCGCATCCAGTGATGCCGGCCCAGCTCCCGCCCAAGCTGCCACCTTCGGTGCTTGGCGTGATCTTCCTCGTGCTGGCCACCGCCTGCTTCGCCGTGCTGGACACCACCGTCAAAGTGGTCGGCGCCTCCATGTCGATCCTCGTGGCGGTCTGGTTTCGCTACGTGTTCCAAGCGGTCGCGGTGGCGGCGTTCATGCTGCCCAGGCAAGGGCGGCAGTTGCTGAAGACCGAACACCCCCGCTACCAGGTGGTTCGCGGTCTGTTGTTGCTCATGGTGAGTGTGCTGTCGTTCGTCAGCGTGCAGTACATGCCGGTGGGCGAGTTCACCGCCATCATCATGACCACGCCGTTGGTGGTGACCCTGCTGGCGGCCCTGCTACTGAAGGAGCGCGTTTCCGTGCTGCGGTGGGCGCTGGTGGCCGGCGGTTTCACTGGCGCCCTGCTGGTGGTGCAACCCGGCGACGCCATGATCGGCTGGACGAGCCTGATACCCATGGTGATGGTGTTCACCTATGCCTGTTTCCAGATACTCACCAGCAAGATGGCGCGCACCGAAAACCCCATGACCATGCACCTCTACACCGGCTGGGTGGGTGCGCTGATCGCCACCGCCGCCCTCCCCCTGATCTGGCAAGGCTTGCCCGACTTGCGCACTTTTGCCTTTCTCTGTCTGATCGGCCTGGCGGGTACTGTGGGGCACTTTCTCCTGATTCTGGCGTTCGCACGAACCAAGGCCTCCACGCTCACACCGTTTCTGTACTCGCAGATCGGCTTTGCCATGCTGTGTGGCTGGGTGGTGTTTGACCACATCCCTGGCCGGCTGGAGCTGGGCGGCATCGCACTCATCGTGCTGTGCGGCGCCACGGCGAGCTGGCTGACCGCGCGCGAGAAGCGGCTCCCGGTCGAACCTCCGGAAGCCTGAGAGGCTGCCCGGGTTGGCGCCTGCCGTGGGCCCACGCACAATAGGCCCATGTCACAGTATTTCGAAGTCCACCCCGACAACCCGCAGCCCCGCCTGCTCAAACAGGCGGCTCAGCTGCTGGAACGCGGCGGCGTGCTGGCCGTGCCCACTGACTCCAGCTACGCGCTGGTCTGCCACCTGGACGACAAGGCCGCTGCCGATCGCCTGCGCCGGATCCGGCAGGTCGACGACAAGCACCACCTCACCCTGCTGTGCCGGGATCTGAGCGAGCTGGCCAGCTACGCGAGGGTCGACAACCGGCAGTACCGCCTGCTCAAGCTCGCCACACCCGGGCCGTACACCTTCATTCTCGAAGCCAGCAAGGAAGTGCCCAGACGGCTCAGCCATCCGTCGCGCAAAACCATCGGCCTGCGTGTGCCCGGCCACCACACCTTGCTCGAACTGCTGGCCTTGCACAATGGCCCGCTGCTGGCCACCACCCTGATTCCGCCCGGCGAGACCGCCCCCTTGAACGACGCGAACGAAATCCGCGAGCGCTTCCAGCATGACCTGGCAGGCGTCATCGATGCCGGTGCCTGTGTACTCGAACCCACCACCGTGATCGACCTCACCGCCATGGGCAGTGGCGGTGAACCGGAGGTGATCCGCGAGGGGCAAGGTGCCTTGGGCCCCTTGGGGCTGTAGGGCTCGGGCAGGCACGTCCGCGGGGCAAAACGCGCCCTTTCTGATCCGGTCGTTCCGTCTGGGACAATAGCCGTTTGCCTACGCCCGCCATGGACCTCGCACAGATCATCCAGACCATCGCCATCTACGCCATTCCGGTGCTGTTTGCCATCACCGTGCATGAGGCGGCCCATGGCTATGCGGCACGTCATTTTGGCGACAACACGGCGCACATGATGGGGCGCATCACGCTCAATCCCATCAAGCACATCGACCCGGTGGGCACCATCGCCATGCCGCTGATGCTGTACTTCGCCACCTCCGGCGCCTTCCTCTTCGGCTACGCCAAGCCCGTGCCCGTCAACTTTGGCAATCTGCGCCGTCCCAAGCGCGACATGATCTGGGTCGCGCTGGCGGGCCCCGGTGCCAATCTCGTTCAGGCGATCGGCTGGACGGTGCTGCTGTACCTGCTGGTTGCATCGGGCTTAGAGGAAGTCTTTTTCCTGAAGATGTGCCAGGCGGGCGTGTTGGTCAATCTTGTGATGTTTGCCTTCAACCTGTTTCCACTGCCCCCTCTGGACGGCGGGCGTATTCTGGTCGGGCTGCTTCCCTGGAAACAGGCCGAACTGGTCTCTCGCGTCGAACCCTGGGGCTTCTTCATCGTGCTGGCCCTCGTGATCACCGGCGTGGTCGGCAACCTGTGGCTGCGCCCCCTGATGATGCTCACCCACAGTGCCATCGAGGTGTTGCTGACGCCTCTGCGCCTGCTGATCCTTTGAGGCCGTTTTTTCCAGCCTTCGATTCAGACAACCACAGCTCCATGAAAACCCTGCGCGTTCTCACCGGCATCACCACTTCTGGCACGCCCCACCTGGGCAACTACGTGGGCGCCATCCGCCCCACCGTTCGGGCCAGCCGCCTGGCCGAAGTCGAGAGCTTCTACTTCCTGGCCGACTACCACGCCCTCATCAAGGTGGGCGAACCGGCCCGTGTGCAGCGATCCACGCTGGAGATTGCAGCCACCTGGCTGGCTTGCGGCCTCGATCCCGATAAGGTGACCTTCTACCGCCAGTCCGACATCCCCGAGATCCCCGAGCTAACCTGGCTGCTCACTTGCGTGACCGGCAAGGGGGTGCTCAACCGGGCGCATGCCTACAAGGCCTCGGTGGACAAGAACACCGCTGCGGGCGATGACCCGGACGCTGGCGTGACCGCCGGCCTGTTCATGTACCCGGTGCTGATGGCGGCCGACATCCTGATGTTCAACGCCCACCAGGTGCCCGTGGGACGTGACCAGATCCAGCACATTGAAATGGCGCGCGACATGGCGTCAAGTTTCAACCACCTGTATGGCGAGCACTTCACGCTGCCGGAGGCCGCCATTGAAGAGCATGTGGCCACCTTGCCGGGCCTGGATGGCCGCAAGATGAGCAAGAGCTACGACAACACCATCCCACTGTTCGCCCCCAAGGACCAGTTACGCAAACTCATCATGGGCATCCTCACCGACTCGCGCGCACCGGGTGAGCCCAAATCCACCGAAGGTTCTGCGGTGTTCCAGCTGTACCAGGCCTTTGCCACCGCTGAAGAAACCGCAGCGCTGGCCCGGGCCTACGCAGACGGCATTGCCTGGGGCGAAGCCAAGCAACTGGTGGCAGACCGCTTGGAACAGGAAATCGCCCCCTTGCGCGAGGTGTACGACGCCCTGATCCAGAATCCGGCCAAGATCGAGCAAACGCTGTTGCAAGGCGCAGAGAAGGCCCGCGCCATTGCCACCCCCTTCACCCGCCGCCTGCGCCATGCGGTGGGCCTGCGTCCCTTGCAGTCGGCCCCAGTGGCGGCAGCCAAGCCAAAGAGCAGCAAGGTCGCTGCACCCAGTTTCAAGCAATATCGTGCCGACGACGGTCTGTTTTGCTTCAAGCTGATCGACGCCAATGGTGAATTGCTGCTGGAAAGCCTGGGATTTGCTTCCCCCAAAGAGGCCGCACAACTCATTACACAATTGCAGCAAGCGGGTGTGCCTGCGCTGGAAGCCAACCTGCCCAGGCTCAAGTTGTACGGCACCATGGCCGATGTACAACGGGCATTGGCTCATTTCAATCCTTTGGCCGCCTGAACGGACGGGGCCTTGTTTTGCGTGAAAATGGAGCCAGTTGCTTGTTGCATGACCCGAGGGGCAACCCCGGCACAACTGAAAAAGTACAAACAAGGTCTGCATTTCTCACCCGCACACTATCGCCAAATGCCTCCTTTGCCGATATGCTCTCGCTCTGAAACCCTTTATCAACAGCATCGCCTGCCATGAGTATTTTTGTCATTGATGATCACCCGCTGATGCGTGAAGCAGTGGTGATGCTGTTGCGGCGCTTGCGTTCGTCCACTCAGGTGGTGGAGCTCGAGCGCCTGGCATCGGTCAACCGCGCGATTGCCGAGCACGGCGAACCCGAGCTCGTGTGCCTGGATCTGAAGCTGCCCGACACCAATGGCGTGTCTGGCGTTCGCGAAGTCAGGCAGATGCTGCCCGACACTTCCCTGATCGTGCTCTCCGCGTCTCCCGCCTCAGACTATGAAGACCTGGCCCGAGAAGCCGGTGCCGACGCCTACGTCGAAAAATCGGCGGGTGCTGCCCAGATCGCCAAAGTGCTGCGCGAGTTTCTTGCCGACGAAATCGAGGACGAAAACGCACCGACGATTCCCGAAAAGCTGTCCAAGCGCCAGAAGCAGTTGCTGGTCATGCTGGATCGTGGTCTTTCCAACCGGGACATCGCTGAGCAGCTTCAGATCAGCGAACACACCGTCAAGGTGCACCTGTGGCGGCTTTTCCGCCGACTCAATGTGAAAAGCCGGTCGCAGGCCAGCCACCTGGCCCGCACCGCCGGCCTGCTGGATCTTTAAACACGCTCGAGCGCCCCGGCACTGCCGGGCTCACCTCTCGTCAGGGCACCCACTGCGGGTGCCCTGATTTGTTTCAGGCCGCCAGGACCTGAGGCGTTTCTGTCTGGGTAAAGGCCGGCAGCATCACGCGGAACACGCTGCCCTTGTTGGCCGTGGACGAAAGGGCCAGCTGGTAGCCCATCAACGTGGTCAGCTTGGACACGATGGTCAAGCCCAGCCCCAGGCTGTCTTCCGTGCCCTGGTGCTGGGAAACCCGGAAGAACTCCTGGAAAATCGCCTGCTGGTGTTCCCTGGCGATGCCCACACCGGTGTCCCAGACCTCGAACACCAGCATGTCGGTGCGGTGCCTGAGCCCGAGCAGCACGCCGCCCTGGTGCGTGTGCCGCAAGGCATTCGACACCAGGTTGCCCAGAATGCGCCGCAGCACCACCGGGTCGGCCCAGATGGTGGTGGCCCTGGCGTGGGTGCGCAGGCTCAGCGACTTGCCTGCTGCCACCGGTTCAAACTGGAGCGCCACATCGGCCAGCAAGGCCCGGACATCCACGTGCTGAAGCTTGACCTTGTAGTTACCGGCGTCGATGCGGGTCAGGTCGAACAGGGAGTCAAACAACTCATTGATCGCCCGGGTGGACTGCAGGATGCGCGGCGCGATGTCGCGCGCCATCTCCGGCTCGGTGGCCAGCCAGTCGGCGTACAGGCTCAGCGCATGCACCGGCTGGCGCAGGTCGTGTGCGGCAGAAGCCAGAAACCGGTTCTTGGTGGCCACGGCCCGGAGCGACGCCCGGGTTTGCTGGGTGAGCGAATCGATCAGTTCCTGGTTTGAAAACTGCAACTCGAAGCTGGAACGGTGAATCTGGTGAAGGCGAATGCCCGCCGAGCGCAGCAGCCACCAGAAAATCAACAACAGTGCCACCAGCGAAAGCACCAGATTGAGCTCCGCCATGCTGACCAGCCCCAAGACCACCGGCAACAAAATACCCACCAGGGTCGAACCCAGCAGTGCACTGGTGTACCCCTTGAAGACCTTGAGGTAGGCACTGAAAGTGGTGAGCGACATCAAACCATGGCCCAGCACCACCAGCCCACACACGAACAGGGTCAATATGCTCATGTGCGCGGAGGTCAACCAGACGGAAACCCCCCAGGACAGACCCGAGACCGGCCAGGTCCAGCCGTAGCGCCGCATGAACTCCACCCGTGAGGGGCCCTCCATGTTGTCGTACTGCAGCCGGTAAATACCAACCATTCGATAGCGGTAGGCCAGCACCAGGAACATCACCAGCACCCATCCCCCCAGCACCAGACTGTTGACCTCTCCAGCCATCAGGTAAACCATGACCGGCAACACCAGCATGCCCGAGATAAGCGACGGCGTGACGTTGTCCATCAGGACGCCAATGAGCTGGGCATCGACCCATTGGTCTCGCACTTCCTGTGAAGCGGGCAGATGCTGGTGCGTGGCGGGCTGGGTATCGACGAGCATGGAGGGGCGTTGATCTGGCGGTCCGGCATTGTCGCACCCGTCTCCCGGCACGCCGTGCATGAAACGCGACTTTCGCGTGCTGCTAGAATCGCGGGTTCGACACGGAGAGATGGCAGAGTGGTCGAATGCACCGGATTCGAAAGACAGTGCATTTCAAACAGCGGCGACGCAAGCTATTGATTTATATAATGAATTTCGTATAGACCACGAAATTCAACCTTGCAAAGACTTGCAAAGATTTGTGTGAGCGCGGCAGCTACAATTGCCTCCTGCGACTAGCAAGACACCTAGGAAGGGTGGCAGAGTGGTCGAATGCACCGGATTCGAAATCCGGCGTACAGTTTCTACTGTACCGAGGGTTCGAATCCCTCCTCTTCCGCCAGAACAAGCGTTCTGACAAAAGCGCCCACAAACATGTGGGCGTATTTGTTTGTGCTGCACGCACAAAGCGCCGCAACTTTGCAGCCCCTCAAATCACCTTTGCAAGCTGCGATCACCGATCCCAGCACCCTATGTAGCTGACCCGCTGCGAACAGCGCTTGTGCGCTGGATTTGACGTGCTGTTGGGCAGGCAATGCAGCAACGCCCCCCTGCAAACATCACGTCCAAAAAACTGCAGTGATTATTGTGGACGATGCGGAGGAACTTGCATCCTCGCCTGGCTCTCTCGATGTTTTTCTTTAAGAAAGCTGCTTCGCCACACCCGTCGCCTGCCGCGCCATCGTGGCCGACTTGCTAGCCTGTTGCGCCGACAACGCCGCTGCAGCCTGGTCCGCTCTTGCAGTCACTTGCTTTGCTCGGTCCTTAGCCCGCTTTGCTTCGTCCTTCAACGCCTTTAAGCGCTGACTGGCAGCATTGCCACCATCGATTTCATCCAGTTTCATAAAGCCCTCTCACACAGTGGTTCACTGTGTGTATTTATCGACGGGGGCTGTTCAACACAATTACGTCAGGTGTGACTGATATTGGCCAAGAATCGCCTTTCGATGCGGAAGACTCGGCGTCCCGGTCGAGGTGAGAGCGGTCAGGCACAAGCCTGTTTGCAGCGGATTCGATGCGTGTCTACAGCACACCGCCGCCATCGGCATGAAGTGAAAACATCGATCCGGCTCGTTGCCCCGAGACTACAGGACCTCCGCCATAATCTGAAAGATTGACAAGCTGCCAGCCAACTTCGGAGAGGTTTAGATGCCACTAGCGCCAAGAACAAAGCAAGCCGCCAAGACCGGAACTGCTAGTGTGAAGAAGCCGCTCACTAGTACGGCTGTCTCGGCTGACTTATGGCCTTCCACCAGCACCGGCAAGGGCGGTTCCAAGGTCACAGCGAAAACCTCTGCCTCTGCCAAGTCAGCGCCCCTGCCAAGGACTGCATCATCGTCCAACAGTTTGCTCGACAAGCGCGTCAACTGCCATTCGATCATGACGATGATGGAAACGCAGGATTACCTCAAACTGGTGGAACGCGCATACCAGAACAGAGGCGGAATCGAGTTCCAGCGAGAGAAGTTGCGCACTACCTCTGCCATCCGCATTCGGCGGCGGATGGTAGAAGACATCGTGAACGGTGCAGTGCTGCCTCCCGTGGTAGTTGGGGTGGTGCTCCAGGAGATTGATTTTGATAGCGTGAGCAAGAAGAGCTCAGTGCAACTGGTCTCGCTGGTGCAAAGCCAGAACGCAGACCGCATTTCTATCATCGACGGCATGCAGCGCACTACAGCGCTGCGGGAAGCACTGGCCCTCGATCCCCAGGTTGGTACGCGGCAAATGCGCGTCGAGTTTTGGATTTCCGAATCCACCAACAGTCTGATCTATCGCATGCTGGTCCTAAATACCGGTCAGGTACCTTGGAATTTGCGCAGTCAAGTTGAGGTCGTCTTCAGGTCCTTGATCCTTGAAGTAGAGGGCAAGGTCGCAGGCTTAGAAGTGCTGCAGAGAGCCGACGGACGCCGACGGTCTAAAGGTGGCCAGTTCCAGGCGGACGAACTCATCGAACTGTTTTTGGTGTTCGGAGCGAGGAAGGAAAAAATCGACATTCGAGAGCGCCTAGCCGACGAGTTCACCAAACTTGATTTTATGGAGGCGGCCTCGGACAAAGACTTCTCCAAGCACTTCTGCATGGTACTAGGGGCGCTGGTGCGGATTGATATCGCGTTCGACCGATACAAGAAGGCGCGCGGCAGTGCCGATAAAGCTGTAAGGGTTCGTTTCGAAAATGGGAAGGATCTTTTCGCTAGCCAACCTGCGTGCGTTGGCCTGATCACTGCCATGGCGCTGGCCGTCTTTGGGCGGCCAGGAGTGACCCGCTCTACTGCCGACCAGAATCGGCGCATGCAAAAACTGACTGAGGGGGTTGCAAGTCTAGAAAAGCATTTGAAAGTACTGTCAGTGGAAAAGCTTGGCAAATTTCTCGGCTTCCAGACCCTTAACGAGGCGATCACACGCGGTAAGTCGGGCTTATCGGTCGGCGACATGGAGCGAGAATTTTTCTTGAAGTCCTTTCAAGTTCTGATCGAAGAGGACTTTGCACTTGTAGAAATGACACCCTGCTGGCGCGCATACTAGGGTCCACGCCGACATGGCTAGAAAAATGATAGACGCGAACATGGCGTTATTCACAACCCTGGGCGCAGCGGTTGGTGACCTGGTCCCCGAGGATATCTGTCGGCAAAAAAGGTCAATTCAGACGGATGCGGAGGAGAAGGAATGGCTGAAAAACTTGTCCTTCCGTTCGTCGCCCCACTTAGTGCTAGGCCCCTTATCCAAGTTCGTCCTGGGTAGTTTCAAGAACGATATCTATCTGATCGCTATCGGCATCGACATCCCGTCACCGCCTGATGACCTGCAAGCTGTCCCAGTGAACGCGGGAATGTTCACTGCCGTGGTCTCGGAGCTGAACGTTCCTCTGGCAAGTATTCCTGACTTACCCCAGCAACTGCGCGAGTATGTTTTCTATCCTGTAGAAGAGGGGAAAACAGAGCTATTGGCCATGGACGTAGTTCGGCCCTACTTCGAAAACTTCAGCGTCTTTAAAATAGACCCATCAAGCGCACTAGCGCTAGATGCAGCGCATGGTTTGCGCGCCGCAATCGTAGCGACGCTTAGCTCGCCTCGGTCCGTACCTTTGGCTTGGCCCCAAGCCTTCCGGGACAGGATAGGTTACATGGCGCGAGATCCCAAGGAGCATGCCCCGTTTCATCTCCTGCTGAGAGCGCTTACAGAGGCTCGCGGCGAAACAGCTTTTCTCGCTGTCTATCGCTGTATCGAACAGCTCTTCCCCATTCCCGCAATCCAAGAGTTGTCGACAGCGTTGGGCATTTCAAGCCCGCCATTGCAAGTTGCGGCCGAGATTGAGTCCCACCTCGGTTGGCGCAGGCGCGAGGACGATGCTCTCGACCATCTTTTTACCAACATCGACGCGCTGCTGATAGACCGAATACGGGTTCTATCTGGTGCGGATATAAGTGCCGAAAACCCGTCTCGGCCAGTCGCGAGACGCGTCTATGAGCTGCGCAACCAATGCGTGCACTACAGACCGCTCCATAGAAACGAGAACACCCCTCCGTATGAGACTTGGCTTGAACTCTGCGAGCCGCTGCTTGAGGTAGTCCAAACGCTTTACGCAACATACACAGCCGCATTTAGCTTACCTGCGCCCGCGACTCCTGCCCCACAAAACTGAAGCCTAGCCAAGTCCTTGGTGAGGGCTACGCGGCGGACCTCTTAGCGATGACGAGCCGACAAGACTCACGTGACCGCGAACAGGCACTGAAGCTGGAGACGGGCCACTAAGTGCGCAGAAAGACAGACTGCCACGGGTCGCTTGCGCCTATCAAAAAATTTACGCCAACACGGGCACCCCAAGCACATTACCCCGCCCATACTGCGCCTCCAGCAACTGCTTTGCTTGAATCGGGTTGCTGGCCACCACCTGCGCCTTCACAGTCGTCGTGCCAGCTCCGGATGTGCTGCGAACCTTGACCCTTGCCATGTACTTGTTCACAGCCAGACCTCACTTCTTCTTGAAGCCAGCACGGACCGCACCGCTGGCCGCTTCGATCTGAGCATCAAGCTCGCCGGTCACGATGGCTTCGCGCACAGCCAGTAGTGTGTCGACCAAATTCTCGAAGCTGCCCACCTCGATGGCGTTTTTGCCCTTGGCAATTTCGATAGGCTTTGAGCCATATCGCAAAGCGAGCACAACTGCCCCGGCCTGATTGGTCCACCACCAAGGTCGGACCGTCATGGCTGCGTCCACACGCTTTTTCAAACCGGTCTCACTGTCGATGACCGTCTTCTTGCGCGACGCTACAAAATCCGCACCTTCGGTCTGCGCTTTTGCCAGCGCAATCTGAAGATCGAGCTTCCCAGTCAGCTTGCTGCGACGGATCGCGATCGGAGTTTTTTGGTCTGCTTGAGCGCTTACAAGCTTGAGTTTTGCCAGTGCTGCCATGGTCGGGTTCTCCTGTGTTGAAAACCACACTTTGCTACCTGACCCGTGCCGAGGTCGACCGGAATTTTTCCTTTTAGGAAGGATGATCGCCCATGTCGCACCCCTCCCACACCGACGTACCGTGTTCCGACAACGACCTTCTTCAGGTCGCCCAAAGTGTTTCGCTCTCGTAGCTTTTAGCTCTATTTTTAGGAGCTATACATGCCACTTTTTCAACTCGGTAAAGTCGTGATCACACCGGCCGCCAGCAGCTTCTGCAGCACACACAATATCGACCCGCTGTTGCTGATCAGCAGACACGTGAACTGTGATTGGGGGGACATAAGCGAACAGGATGCTGCGGCGAACGTGCTAGGTGTTCAGCACGAACTGCGCATCTTCAGCAGTTACCAGTTTTCGACGAACAAGGTCTGGGTCATCACGGAAGCAGACCGCAGCAGCACCTGCATCCTGCTTCCCAGCGACTACTGAACACAATGCGCGGGGCACAAAACGCCATGCACGCTGTTTTCCCCAGCCCCTACGCCCCAATGTAGCTGGTGGGCGGCAATCAACGCTTGTGCTGCGGATTTGAGGCTTTGTGACGTGGGGACTTTCTTCGAGAAAGCAAACCATGGAGCAGCAGAGCGCGCAGCGCACGCGAATGTCAATGGACTGACAGCCTGCAAAGACCCCGCAAAATCTCCCGACCCACTGCTCTAGAAGGTAAATAGCTACACGCCATCGGTGCACGTCGCTGGCGTATTTTCTCTGTAGTCGGGCTATCCCCCCATAAGCCCGGTGCCACAAAAGCACCGGGCTTTTTCACGACCTGGATAAATAGGAATGCCCAGGCACACATGCTGTGCCAGCCAGGGGATGGCGGGCGACTCAACTACAGGGAGAACAACAATGATCAACGTCAACGCGACCGGCTGCGGCCGAGGCAAGAGCACTTTCAACCGACTACTTATCACTCGCAACAGCGACACCCGTTTTCTGGTAATCGTGCCGTCACTGGTACTGGCCGAGGAATACAGCACGTGCGGCACTGTCATTCACAGCGAGAACACCAAGAACGTCCAGCAAAAGATTTTTCGCGCCATCGAGGCCAACACACAAGTCATCGTCATCACGCAAAAAGCCTTCCTCGACTGCCCATCGAAACGGCTGCTGTGTGAGAACCGAACTGTGATCCAAGACGAACACTTGGAGGTCTACTACACCTGCAACTGGCGCATGACCAATCACAAGGACTGGCTTGAAATTTTCAGCTTGTCACCCAGCAAGCATGACGGCTGGAACGAGGTCTTTATCGACACCGAACAGGCCCTAGCCTTCATGGCTACTGAAGACATGCTGGACGACAAGCAAATAGTCGAAGACCTGCTTGTTACTCCTCAACGCATCTTCACCAACCGGCCAGGTCTTGAGTGGGATTCGATGCTGTTTCGCTTGATAAGCCCCGACGTGTATGCAGGTGCTGACGCAGTGCACATTACCTGTGCAAACTTCACAGCCACACGGCAGTTTCACATCTGGTCAAAGCTGTTTGGCACCCACTTCCACGTCACCCATGCGTTTGAACGCTACGCAACACCCGCGCTGACCGTGCACTACGCAGGTCAGCGGCACAACAGTAAGACGTTCAATACCAAAGACAGCAGCATCCGCGCAGCCGTCATCAACTACATTGAACAACGCTGTACCAACCCGGTGTACGTGGACAACAACTGTTACGACACCCAGCGTGGCTGGCAACGTGTAGATCACAACTGCCATGGCGTAAACCAGTATCGGGATCAGCGACACGTCGCATTCCTGAGCGCCATCAACTACAGCAACTTGGTCAGCACCTTCTTGCGCGATGTGGTGAACATGGACTTCGATGAAATCCGCTACGCACTCGTTGGTGAAATGGCTCATCAAGTAGTCATGCGCGGGGCGCTGCGCCAGGACAGCTGTGCTGAGTGCCACGTGTACTTGATGGAAACAGACCTTGCCGCGTATCTGCTGGCTGGCATATTCACAGGTGCTCATGAGTGCTTGATCGATGGCACTTGTCGTCCGCCAAAAGCGCCCCCTATCGCTGGCATGGACCGCAAGAAGGCATGCCGCATCAGGCAAAACTTTGAGGAGTTCAACGGCATGTCAACCCACGACCTCATGAAGCACCCGATCTGGCAGATGACCAACAGCAATGGCCGTCACTTGAAATCTCATCGTGCAGCGAGCGAGCACAACGCTGAAGCGTGATAACAGGCATGAAGGCATCACACCTTCGGCGTGCTGCAGGCAGCGGCGTGAATGAGTCACTTCGTTGCACTGCGTGGCTCATCACTTGCTGCCAGATGACTTCGTCGTTTTGGTTTGAGCAGGCAACAGATAGAGACTCAAGCACAACAGGCGCAGCCATCCGCGTGCAGAGAAGGAGTGAAGGCGCTCAGCCGAAAACGACTTGTCGTGCACGCACCTGCATCAGCTGCTTTGCAGCTGATGCTTGGTCATCGGGGGCATGAGTGACAGAAAAGAGTAACGACTCAACAAATAGCTAATAGTCGGCTTGTTACTCTTTTGGGCGGCTTTGTGGGCGGCATCGAGGCAGAAGGCCGAGCGCTACAAAGAGACTGCTTTAGGCTCAAACTACCCCCCATGACCAAGCTTGATGTATTGTGTCCGTTGACTACCTCAACACACACCATATGCGAATCACGCTACCTGCAAGCCTTGTCCAGCCAGGCCATCCCGACTTTGAAGTTTTAAGCGATGTTGAACTGGCGATGCTCAGGCAACTTCACGGTAGCGTTGTGAAATTTCGGGACGAGCTCGGCAATGCTATTCGGTCATCCATTGACATAGTTATAGACACTCCGAAAACAAATCGACGCACAGTCATCGAACTCGAAAAGACGGAGAAGACATACCTCGGCACTCGCGTCGAGATCGAGCTTCGTGCGCTGCTCAAGGCCCCCAAAGGGAAGCTGGATATGGTCCTTGGCGGGCATGACGTCGACGTCAAGTTCACTATCGGGAGCAACTGGATGATTCCGAGAGAGGCGATCAATGAAGTCTGCATCCTTATCGCCGCTGACGAACCTCTTGAACGTCTGTATGTCGGATTGATACTGGCAAAGCCCGAGCACCTAACTGGAGGCGCAAACAGAGACGGAAAGAAGTCAGTGTCAGCGGAAGGGTTCAAGAACATCAGGTGGCTTGTTCAGGGCGAACCGTACCCAGCTAACTTCTGGAAGTCTGTTCCCCCGGCTCAGGTAGAGGAAATTTTTGAGGGAAGAAGCGGCAACGAGCGTATTGCGAGTCTGTTCACATTGGTTCAACAGACGCCCATCCCTCGTTCAGTGATAGCTGACGTTGCGAAGCAGCAAGACTTCATGAAGAGAGTTAGAACAAATGGTGGGGCACGGGATCAACTCTCGACTCGTGGGATCGTCGTACTTCATGGAAAGACTGATGGGCCCCTAATTCGTCTGCTCAGCCTACCCACATGCACTGCGGATGACTTCATCTCAAAAACGTTGACAGACCCAGCCGAGAAGATCTTGGCTCGTCGGCTGGGCCACGTCGTGTCTTGAGTGGGACAAAAGTGCGCGGGCACAACAAGCCCATTTTTCAGTGACTACTGATGCCACTGCCAACCGTTGCTCTCAGCAAGCTTTCGGTGCCTAAGCAATTTCCACCCTAGTTTCAGCGAGGCACTCTTGTCTTCTGCTGTCACTTTACCAACGTACCTGGTAACAGTTTTCCCGTCGATCTTGAACTGCATGTAGCCATATGACTGCCTACTTCTCTTGAAAGTTCGAACAGAGAGGGAGACGACGGCGGTTCGACCGTCAGCAAGCACTAGAAGCCTTCTCTTCCTCCCACCTGCGCCATTGTCCAAGGCCAAAAAGCTCGCTTCTCGACCGCTCTCAGCTTCATCTAGCTTGCCGGAGACTATGGTCATCGCGGCCTCGTCTAGGCAACTTTGAAAATACGCTGAACAGATAGCGCTTGGAAGATCCGCGAAGCGACAGCGGCCGCTACTGGTGGAGGAAATGCATTTCCGATCTGGCGATACGCTGCTGTCTTTCGTCCAGCGAACAGCCAATCGTCTGGAAAGCCCTGCACACGTGCAGTCATGCGGGGAGTCAGGCGAGGCATCCCGACAAAGTCACGCGGAGGTGCCTCATCCCACAAGCCCATGCCGTCCACTCCTATTGCAGCCCAAGCTTGTTTCGCGCGTGTGGGACCAAGATCTGGCCCCCCGTGCTTCTTTGACCCACCTACAAGTGTGGGGGCTATGGAAGATGCTTGTTCTTTCCACCGCCGTGCGCCCCGCCATCCATTTTCTGACATGAGATCGACGAGCAGCTCCCCCACAGTTGGGGGCTGCGACTTTATGGGCTCGGGCCATTCAAACCCGCTAGCCATGTCCTTTCGAATACCTACGAACACAACGCGTGGTCGAAGCTGCGAGACACCATAGTCCGACGCGTTCAACAATCTCCAGCCAGGAACGTACCCAAGCTTCTTCAACTGCTTTTCTACCTTGAGGCGATAGTCCGCGAACACTCCATCAAGTAATCCGCGCACGTTCTCAAGCATCACAGCTTGCGGTCGACATTCATCTACAAGTCGAATAGCTTCGGGGAACAAGTCGCGCTCATCTTCACCACCAAGTTGCTTACCGGCTTTGGAGAAGGGAGGGCAAGGCACCCCTCCAGCAATGAGATCGACGCCGTGATGTGGCCGTCCACTGAAAGCTCTCAGATCGCCTTCGACCACGTTCCAAGCAGGGCGGTTGAGCCTGAGTGTTGCGCATGCTGGGGGCTCGAGCTCGATCAGCGCCGCATGCTCAAACCCTGCACGTTCGAGACCAATTGCCTGTCCGCCAGCACCCGCACATAGCTCCAGCGATTGAAAACGGGACATTATGTTACCTATGTTGTTTTATACAGTGATTGTAGGACTAAAAATCCTGGCTTCGACGTTCCCTTGCAAGTGTAGAGGCCATCACCCGGACAGCGCGACTGCAGATCGCGAACAGGTAGGCGCTACGCGCCCGTAGCGCGGTTTTTTTCCGCTCCGAGTACTTCGACATGTGGAACGGGCGGTTTGCGCTTGTAGGTCACGATGTGCCGTGCCTCACTGTCCCTTCCGTGCACAAACCAAAGCTAATGCAGAAAAGCTTTGGTTTGGGGGCTAAGTGCTTGATCTTGCTAAGAAAGCAGTGACCCCAAAAAACTGGTCGTCCGAAAAAAACAAAGATCGCACACTTACTTGAACGAAATTCATTGGTTCAAGGAGAGACGAAGTGGGACAAGCAAAAACGTTGACAGAGCGCGAGCTGCGCCGAGTGCTGGACTTCTGCGCACTCACACGCCACGCCGCACGCAACAGGGCCATGGTGCTTCTGACATTTAACGCGGGGCTGCGCATCAGCGAAGTAGCTGCACTGAAGTATGGAGACGTGGTTGCCGCTGACGGTACGGTCAAAGCAGAAGTGCAACTCGCTCCGGAGCAGGTAAAGGGAGGACATGCCAGAGCTGTGTTCCTGAACGACCGCATGCGCAAAGAGTTGGGGTCATATATCAAGTCCACCAAAGCACGAGCCCCCGAGCGTCCATTGTTCTCCACACAAAAGCGGCAAGGGTTCACGGCCAACACCTTGTGCCAGCACTTTTTTTGGATGTACAGGCGCGCGGGCATTGATGGAGCCAGCAGTCACAGCGGACGCCGTACTTTCATCACGAACTTGGCTGCAAAGGGCGTTGGTGTCCGGGTGTTGGCTTCACTTGCCGGTCACCAATCAATACAAACGACCATGCGCTATATCGACGTCAACGATGACCAGAAGCGCAAGGCAGTAGAGCTTGTGTTTTAAGTCCATGAACATACAGCGCCCCGAAACGGGGCGCTGCTGTTTACATAAGCTATGCAGAGCGTGGACGCTTGCACATGTTGCTTTGTATGCGGCGTGCGTGACGAGCGCGGCGTAGTAGCTCGGCTCGATAGTCCCGCACGCGCCAGTTGTGCGCATGCAGAATCGCGATGCACTCTTGACGGAACGCATAGTCGCTCATGGCGCTGCTTGCGCTGCGCTCGAAGCGACGAATTGCCCTGATCACTACCGGCAGCGGTGTGCGTGCCTCCTTGTTAAGAAGTCTGTACATAGATGAACCTTTCATTCACCCACACCGGCGGCTTGCCTAGCCGAACCATTCAGCTTGGGCAAGTTGACGCAAGCACTTTATGGGTGCGCAGACGTGTGGGAAGAAGTCAATGTGCCAGCTCCCCTACCTCGCTGTCAAAGTTTGCAAGCAAGAGAATGAAAAGTCGGGGCCCCTAGAAAATGGAGAGGTAGGCAGGCCCCTTGCCCCACAAAAATGAACGGCTGATTTCTCTGTTTTTCGTGCAATCTAGGCATGCACATCAGCAACTGCGTGTAGTCGCGATGCCACATCCCACTGCAAATGCATGGAACCTCGTCTGCAGAGTGCCATGCACGGTAGTCGCAAGCCGCGTGAACTTCGCTATCGCTGAATTTCCGCGATAGCGACCAAGTTCAAAGCATCGCGTACCCGTTTGGTTCGACTTGATCAAGCAGCGCGCGGTGATGGTTGATCGACGACCTCCAACTTTCGTCTGCAAACAAATCGGCAATCAGCGCAATGCAGTCCAGGTACAGCTTGGGGACGCGATCAGTGTCGCTGGTCGATGCATAGTCGTTCGCTTGGCGAAACGCGTCCAAGTAGACCCAAACGTTGTGGTTCACGAGCAGTGCATTGCTGACTGAGTCGAAGGCGCGTGGATCCCAAATTCCACCTCGCACACTCAAGTGGTCCAGGGTCACAAGTTTGGCTAGCGGGCTATCGGAATTTTGAAAGGCAAGTACGTTGCTCTTGGTGACGTTCAAAATGCTTTGCGGCGCCCTGACCGTGCCCATACTCCAGCTGTTTGGCTGGCTTGTGAAAGTGGGCGCCATAACAGCATTTTCGTACCGGCCACCTGTTTGAAATGGGCTACTGCTGTCAAAGCTGATTGTGAGTGTCGGGTTGATTCGGCGAAGCGCCTTCTGAATGGCGGTCAACAAAACGGCCCACTTCGCTGTGGACACACCAAGAACATGTATCCAGTCCTGTCCCGGCTCAAACGCACCATCGTCACGCATCATCAAAAGCGTGGACAACATATGAAAGAGGCCCCCTCTAAATCCTGCGCGACCTGCCATCGCCCAGCCACCTCGTCGGAACCACTTAACAGCAAGCCACCACTGCTCGATGTCGCCTTCCGTCACGCCGCCTTGAACCACGTTTAGCCATTTAGTAGAACCATATGTGTTGCGGTCGATAAACCGCAAGTTCTCCACCGTCATGTCGATCAGTTGCTCGACGGAGCAGTTGTGAAAAGGAGAACGAGAGCCGGTCGGCGCAGCCGCCCACAACGGCATGTCGATGGTCATAGCGTAGTCAGCATGCGTGACCAGCCAAGTGAGTATCCAGTCCCTCACCTTCTCTGATTCTTGCCAGCCTCGGATTGCATCAAACGAGGGCATCGGTTTCTCCCCGAGTGCCTTGAGTCCCTTCAGGCTACCTTTGCCGATCTGAAAACCACCACTGTCGCCAAGCATCGTGCTGTTCTCTCGCTGGCGCTGGGTGACAGCGTTGTCTGGCAACGCGCCTACGGCATACAAGCCAATGCTGTGCAGGAAGTAAGGGTAGGTCCAAAGCTGGTTTGGCTCCCAAAAAATCAAGTCCTTCAGCGTCAGCCCTGCCGGGAAGGGTCGTTTCGGCGAAAGCTGTTTTGCCACCTCACTTGCATATATGTCGTTGACAGCTGGGAGGTATACGGCGTACTCGTCGTTCCAAAGATCCATTGCTGCTACTCCGGATCGAAGTCGCCTTCGGCTTGATCGTTGTAGTCTTCAAATTCGCTAGCCTCGTTGGGTGTGTAAAGCTTGAAGCACCTGCTACTACGAACTCCGGAGGTAGTGCAGGTAGGTACGTATACCTGATAGCCTGCTGCGGAGGTTGTGTACGAGATCACGACTGCATCAGTGTTCACATGTAGTTCGATTTTTGATGTGATACCTAGGTCCGCGATGGATTGCATTGCAACAACAAAGTCTTTCGATCGCACCAAAACTTTGGTAGCCGGGCCGCTCGCGCTTGAGGCTGGAAGGGCCACGCCGACGCTGGCTTCAAACTGCTCATCGCGATACACAAAATCCACTCTTAGCTCCTTCGTATCGAAAGTGACCTGAATGATCTGCTGATGTGCACGCTTGATGTGAGTGCCATGAGTTGCAAGCCAAGGAGTTGTGAACTCAAGTGAAAATTTTCGTAGCCATGCCAGGCTCAGACTTGCGTACCACCCGTTGTTTCTTGGCTTGGACTCATCAACCGTCACCTGCCTCTGCGCCGCAGCCATGCTTTTGTAGAACGGCCAAAAATCAAGGTGCAAAAATTCACCGACATCGAATCTGTCTTGGAGGCGCAGCACATGGCTGGCCAGATTCGGTGTTGTGTACTGCGGGATGAATTCTGCGTTGGAGGGCGAAAACAAGTTGAAATTACGCCCACTGATCAGCTTCTTCTCAAGCAGTCTCCGGCTCCGCGTAGACAGACACACATCCTTGTCGGGATTTTCAAGGATCGGACGCGATGGCTTCGCGACTGTCACCACTCCGCTCACCGCACGTATCGGACTGAGGATGAATTCGCCGCTACTGTGCACATAAAGCAAACGACGCACGGACTTCAGTTGCTTGCCCCCCTCTTCTCCGTCGTGTGTGCTGCTTGAACTGTCTTCCAACGCAGAGTAGAAGCTCTGAAGATTACTTGGCAGGCACTGGGTGCTGACTGTTTCCATCAACGCCTGCATAGACCATGGAAGTGCAGAGTAGTCGTTCAGGTACGTTTGCATAGCCACCGGTTTGACAAACGCTTCGTCGCTGCTTGCCCCGATTAACTGGTACTGGTCTCCAACTTTTCTGACCAGCACGGTACTCATACCATCAGCGGTGACAGGGATGGTGGCGTCGAGGTCAATGATGGGCTGACTATGCAATGCACCGTAGAACGTTTTTGCCTGCTCAAAAAGTTGAGCCAACATCTCGTCTGTTGTTACTCGTGCTGGTTCGACGGGTTGCTTCGCATCAAACTCTTCGTCGCTCACATCTTCATCATCGGCACTCGAAGACGAGGACTTGCCATCGTTGATGAAGCCTTCAACTCCCCCCTTGTTATGTATATAGAGCTGAAATTTGGTGACGCTTTCGGTTCGGTATTGCGCTTCAGTCTGGTATAGGTCGTGTAGCTTGTTCAGCACGATGCTCCAGCGGCGACATTTATCGTCTGTCAGTCCGTTGTTGTATCCCCAAGTGAGCCGAAACAGGGGGCTGAAGTTGATCCCATGTTGCACGGGCTTTGCCCGTCGCTTTCCGACTTTCTTGTACTCAGCATCAAGGTAGCCTGGAACCGAGCTTGCTGCGTGCCACCACAAGTACAGTTCGGCGAGGTGCTTGTAGAACGCCATGTTTGAAGAGCGCATCTGGGCAGAAACAACCGAAGCCGTCTCTTGAAGATGCTTGAGCACACGTGACAGCTGCGCTTCTGATTGGTCACTGATCTTGGCAATGCTGTTTGTCATCCCTCTATGCCTCTCAGAATAATTTTTGCCGCTCGTGGGAGTTGCACATCATTGTGCAGAAGACTTCGATCACCTTATGTGAAGTCCAACGCCGCGTAGGCATTGATCAGCTTGGTCAACTCAGCCCCTTCGCTGCCCACCAGTTCTTTCACGTGCATCAACGGCGTCAGGTGGTCATAGTGACGCTGGATCATTTCAGGACTGGTTCCGCATTGTTTGGCAAGAACGTATGGCGAGACGCGCTCCAAAAGTCGGTGTGAGATGTAGGTGTGACGCAGTGAATACAGCGTTCGCCTCCCCCCCGGCCCTTCCTCCAGTTTCAAACGCTTCAACAGCATGCTGAAGTTGCGCCCCAGCTGCTTGCACTGACTGCCATCCGGCAACCTAAAAACTAGCGGATTGTGGTCGTCTGGCACATCGGTATCTTGCGACCACGCATGCAGATCGAGAAGCATGTCCAGAACAGTGCTGTGACCAATGACCCTTCGCGATCCGGTGTACTGCGTCGTCTTTCCTTTGCGGACTGTGATCACGACATGGTCGTCTTTGATGTCCACGTCATTCCAGCGCAAGTTGTCCATCTCAGTGCCGGGGCGCATGCCGGTATGTACGGCTACTTGAAAGTAGTGATACAGCAGTTGCCGAACCTCTCTGGATGGTCGCGTGCGACTTGCAGCTATCCAGGGACCAAATGCTTTGCTGATCTTGGTCACTTCTTTTGCCGTGAAGTAGTCCCGACGCTCCCCGGCCAAGCCTCCAGACGCGCTCAGCGAAGGTACCTGCGCAGCCGTCATCCATTTCCGTATCACCGCCTCGTCGAAGACGCGCTGCAGCGCTGCGTTGTGCGTCTTTAAAGTGGACTGCGCTGGCACACGTCCAGACTCCTGAATGCGCCAGGCATCAAATTTCGCAAGCCGCTCCTGGTCAATGCTGGTTATGTGAAGCCTGTCGAAAAACGGAATGTGGTAGCGACGAAGAGTGCGCTTGTAGTCGTCGAAGGTTGCCGATCCTTTTGCCCCATCCGGCAGCTCATCCATGCGCTTGATGGCTAGCTCAGCGACATGCTTGAACGCCTTGGTCTGGATGGTGATGCCGTGCTCGTGCTTGATATCGCACTCCGCTTTGACTCTAATGGCAGCTGACACTGCCTTGGTCTTTCCGCGCTGCTTGGTCGTGCGCGAGATCCATTTGCCACCGATCTTGAAACGAGCCAACCAGACCTTGCTGTTGCGCTGGAGGTAGATATAGAAACCGTCCTCGATCTCGTGCTTGTCTAGTAGGTCATTCAAAGTGCAGCCTTAGCTGGTGAGCAGGCTTACATTTTTGCAAAGAATTTGCAAAGTGTCGATCAGGCTATATAACCCATTGTTTTATATAGTGATTTTTAGACGCATTGCTTTCGAAATCCGGCGTACAGGTTCTCCTGTACCGAGGGTTCGAATCCCTCTCTCTCCGCCAAGACACTGGCCCCGGCGCTATCTATATGTAGCTTCCGGGGTTTTCTGTTTTTTGTCCTCCAGCGCGATGTAAGACCGTTTGCCTGTGTGGTCAGGCCGAAAAGCTCTCGCTGTGCGGTATTCAACCCTGGGAGGCTGCGCGGCAGAAGGGTCGGTCGTTCCTTTCGCGTATTTGGTGACACAGGTGAGCGTGTTGCAAAATGTGTGCATGCCGACGATCAGGTCGAATGTGCGGACCCAAGAAATGAAAACTCGTCTCACCGTAGTGCTCCTCTGCGCCATCGCAGGTGCTGCGTTCACCAGCCCAACCTGGGCAATCAACAAGTGCTCCCAACCCAACGGGTCTTTCGTTTTCCAAGACGCACCCTGCGCGGGGAAAGGAGAGAAGCTTGATGTGCGCCCTGCCACGGGCCACGTGCGGCCTGCTGAGCCAGTCACGGCCACAAATGGCGACCCCGCCGCTCCAAAACGGCAAACAGAGGCTCAACGTATCGAACAAATGGTGGCCATCAGTCAGCTTGAGCGTCGACTGAAGGATGCCACTGCGGCGATTCACAGCACCCGTGAGCGGTGCGCGCAGGAGATAAAGTCTCTTCAGCTCAAGAAGCAATATGCGACCAACAACTTGGCTGGCGCCACCTGGGAAAGCTCGATTTCAAGTGAAATGTCTGCACTGGCCACGTCCTGCGACACCAGAAACCGCGAGCTGCGAGAGGACGCTACCGCTTTGCGAGCCGAATGTCGTGAACTCGGCGGATGCAAGTGAAGCGCAGTTCCGAAATCTCAGGACACCCGCCATGCACCCTCAAGCCCCGCGCCCTGGGGCTTTCGTGTTTCTGGGCTTCAAGCGCAGATCCCAGACCCTCTGGGCTTCCCCCAGCTTCACCTGAATGGCTTGCCGCTGTGCTGACAGCCTTTCACGAGACGTTGCCGATTCCAGATCAGCGATAAGTCCGAAGGACCGGCCGAATGACATCCGTCCTTCTCCATCGTCCACACTGTGGGGGTTGGAGCGGCGTCACAGAAGGCGTAAAAAAGCGGTCAGAAATGCTGACGCCCATCGTGGGCCAGGCGTTTCCAGGAGGGGTTAAGCATGGCAACCCGATCGAAACCGGCACCGGCTGCGTTGGCGATGAAGCATGGTGCAAAACGCGTCAAGGAGATGGTGCCCGCCGCGAGCGCGAAAGCATCGCCAGCTGCACCGAAAAAGACGAAGCCAAAGACAAACCCCAGGACAAAGCCCAAGTCCAACGAGCAGGCCGACCTGACCTCGCGGCTCTTCGATGCCCGGCCGGACCGTCTCGACTTCCGCGATCTGGGCTATGAGCCGCCGCTGCGTTCACTGGACACCCACTACCCTGCCCAGGCCTTTCTTGCAGAGGCGGTGCCCGCCTACGTGCAGGCGGGCCTGGTGCTCGACCAGGGACAGGAGGGCGCCTGCACGGGCTTCGGTCTCGCGACCGTGGTCAACTACCTGCTCTGGATCCGGCGGTATGGCCAGGATGGTGGCGGCGCCGTGGTCAAGGTCAGCCCGCACATGTTGTACGAGCTGGCCAGACGCTACGACGAATGGGAGGGCGAGACCTACGAAGGGTCTTCTTGTCGCGGGGCGCTCAAGGGATTTCACAAGCACGGTGTCTGCCAGATGCACTACTGGCGCACGGACCACCATGGCGCCCGCGGCCAGCTTGAATGGGAGCTGGACGCGCTGAAACACCCGCTCGGGGTTTACTACCGGGTGAACAAAAAGTCGGTGGTCGAGATGCAGGCAGCGATCAACGAAATCGGTGCCATCTATGTCTCGGCCCGGGTTCACGACGGCTGGGACAAGGTGGTGCGGCTGGCTCGCCCGCCCGAATCCCACGACGAGGCGGCGCTGCCGGGCATTCCGGCGGCCAGCCGCAGCTCGCCCTGGGGCGGCCACGCTTTTGCGCTGGTGGGGTACAACGACCGTGGCTTTGTGGTGCAGAACTCCTGGGGCACCCGCTGGGGTGCGGGGGGTTTTGCGGTGCTGCCGTACGCAGACTGGGTGGTACACGGCACCGACGCCTGGGCGGTCGCACTGGGCGTGCCTCAAAACCAGGCCATGTCGCCAGAGCGCATTGCTGCCCTGCGCTGGCCCACACGCAGTGGGCGTTCGATCGGCTTTGCCGTGCGCAGCACCATGAACGAAGACAACCCGGTCGATGACCCCTGGCCCATCGACAAACCGTTTCTGCACCGGCCGTACCAGCCCTGGCCCACCGCCAAGGCGTATGAGCACACGCTTGTGACAGGAAACAACGGCCACGTGGTCGTCACCGATCTGGCCGCCGGCATCGAAGGCAGCGAGGCCGCCTTCGTGCAGGCACAGGTCAACCGCGCACTGAACCACTTTCAATCGCAGGGAAGCGCACGCATGGTGATCTATGCACACGGTGGCCTGAACAGCCAGGGCGAATCGATCGAGCGCATTCGCCTGCTGGCGCCCTACTTTGAAGCCAACGGCATCTACCCGCTCTTTCTGACCTGGCGCACCGGTCCACTGGAAACCTTGAAGCACATGCTGGAAGACAAGGTGCGCAAGCTGTTTGGACTGGACGACGACGCGCGTGCTCGGGGGCTGTTCGATCTGCTGGCAGACGCACGCGACCGCAGTGTGGAAGCTGTGGCCAGCAAGGCGTTCAAGGGATTGTGGTCAGAAATGCGCGAGAACGCCCAGTTGGCAGCCCGGCGGGGGCGCGGCAGCGCCCGGTTGGCCGAGGCGCTCGCACGCCTGCAGGTGCAGCTTGGCCATCAGCCTCTTCAACTGCACCTTGTCGGGCACTCGGCCGGTTCCATCGTGCTTGGTCACCTGCTCGATCGCCTGGCGACGAGCCAGGTGAAGGTGGCCGGCTGCACACTTTACGCGCCAGCGTGCACGGTGGCATTTGCCATCGAAAAATACCTCGACAAAAACATCAGCGTCTTCGACCCCGGGCTGCTCCACCTGCACTACCTGACCGACAAACAGGAAAAGGACGACGACCTCCTGAATCTGGGACCGGTCACGCTGTATGGCAAGTCGCTGCTTTACCTCGTCAGCCGGGCCCTGGACGATGTGCGCAAAGTGCCGCTGCTGGGCATGGAACGCGCGCATGATCCGCAGCACTTCACGGAAGACCAGTGGGACAAGAGCCACCTTCGCCACCTGCAGGACTGGCACAGCCGCTTTCCCCGTGCCAACCTGCACCCGGTGCCCATGCCCTACATACCGGTCAACCGCGAGGGCAAGACTGCCCAGGCCACGCATGGCTCGTTCGACAACAACATCGACGTGGTCACCCAGACCATTCAGCGGGTGAACGGCAGTGCACTGGTCAGCCCGATTGAGTGGCTGGACTATTAAGGCAAGGTTGAAAGCTTGAGGGAAAAGATTGCTCAAGCAGCTGGCTCAACGCCCTTCCGGGCGGGTTCCCGGGGCTCAACCTCATGTGGCTTTTGCCAATGAGATAAGGTAGCTGGATGAGCACAGCCGCCAAATCTCTTCCCATTCGTTTCTGGACCCTGGGCTGGTCTTCGCTGGTGCGCGACTGGCGGGCCGGGGAGTTGCGCTTGCTGGTGCTGGCCGTGACGCTGGCGGTGGCGGCACTCACGGCGGTGGGTTTTTTTGCGGACCGTCTGCAGAACGGGCTTTCCCGCGACGCCCGGGCCCTGATCGGCGGCGATGTGGTGCTCAGCAGCGACAACGCGCCATCGCCGGCGTTTCAGGAAAAAGCAGTCGAACTCGGCCTGCAAACCGTGCAGACCCTGGGCTTTCCCACCATGGGGCGGGCACCGGACGAGCAAGGTGGTTCGGCGCGGCTGGTGGCGCTGAAGGCCGTGGGTCAGGGCTACCCGCTGCGCGGCGAAGTGCGCGTTGCACGCTCGCCAGATGCGCTGGACGAACCCACCAGCGACATTCCCGCCCCCGGCACCGCCTGGGTGGACGCTGCCCTGTTGCTTCAGCTGAACCTGCAGATGGACCAGCCGCTGCTGCTGGGCGACGCCAGCTTCAACATCGCGCGGGTGATCGTGGTCGAACCTGATCGTGGCGCCGGCTTCATGAGCTTTGCGCCGCGCGTGATGATCAACGACGCCGACCTGCCCGCCACCGGTCTGGTGCAACCCGCCAGCCGACTGAACTACAGGCTGGCCGTGGCCGGCGCCGATGCACCGGTGGCCGCGTTCGCGCGCTGGGCAGAAGCCGAAGTGAACAAGCCAGGCGTGCGCGGCATCCGGCTCGAATCGCTCGAAGGCGGCCGGCCCGAGATGCAGCAGACCCTGGAGCGCGCCGAAAAATTCCTCAACCTGGTGGCCCTGCTGGCGGCCTTGCTGTGCGCGGTGGCGGTGGCCATTGCGGCACGCGGATTTGCCCAGCGCCATCTGGACGACTGCGCCATGCTGCGTGTGCTGGGCCTTTCACAGGGCACCATGGCGCGCGCCTACACGCTGGAATTCGCGCTCGTGGGCCTGGGGGCCAGCACGGTGGGCGTGGCCGTGGGCTACGCGGTGCACCATGTGTTCGTGATCTTGCTGGCCGGTCTGGTGGAATCTTCTTTGCCCGCACCTGGCATGGCGCCTGTGCTGCTGGGCCTGGGCATGGGCCTCACGCTGATGATGGCTTTTGGCCTGCCACCCGTGCTTCAGCTCGCTCAGGTGCCTCCGCTGCGGGTGATCCGCCGCGATGTGGGCCAGCTCAAGCCCGCCACGCTGGGCGTGCTGGGGCTGGGCATTGCAGGCTTTGCCGCCCTGCTGCTGGCGGCCAGCCGCGACCTGCTGCTGGGCGCCATTGCCGTGGGCGGGTTTGCGGCTGCCGTGCTGCTGTTCGCCGCGGTGAGCTACCTGGCAGTGCGCCTGCTTCGCGCCAGCGTGAACGAAGCCACCGCGCCGCGCGCCCTGGTCATGGCCACGCGCCAGCTTTCTGCACGCCCCGCCTATGCGGTGGTGCAGATCAGCGCGCTCTCTGTGGGCCTGCTCGCGCTGGTGCTGCTGGTGTTGCTGCGCACCGACCTGATCGCCAGCTGGCGCAACGCCACCCCGCCCGACGCGCCGAACCGCTTCGTGATCAATGTGCAGCCCGAACAGGGTGACGCCTTCCAGCAGACCCTGCGCGACGCAGGCGTGGAGCGCTACGACTGGTACCCCATGATCCGCGGCCGGTTGGTCACCATCAATGGCCGCAACGTGCGCCCTGAAGACTTCACAGACGACCGCTCTCAGCGCCTGGTGGAGCGCGAATTCAACCTCTCCAACACCGCCACGCTGCCGCCGCACAACCCGGTGGTGCAGGGTCGGTGGACCGACAACGAACCCGATGCCCTGAGCGTGGAAGCGGGTCTGGCCGAACAGCTGGGCCTGAAGTTGGGCGACCGCCTGGGCTTTGACATCGCCGGCCAGGTCACCGAAGGCCGCATCACCAGCCTGCGCGAGGTCGACTGGGGTTCCATGCGCGTGAACTTCTTTGTCATCTTCCCGCTGGCCCTGGTGCCCGACGTGCCCGTGTCCTACATCAGTGCCTTCCAGGCGCCCGAAGACAACCCCCAGTTTGACAACACCCTGGTGCGCGACTACCCCAACATCACCAACGTGGACATGAGCCAGACCATCGCCCAGGTGCAGCGCGTACTGGGGCAGGTGATCAGCGCCATCGAGTTCCTGTTCGCCTTCACCCTGGCGGCTGGCCTGGTGGTGCTGCTCTCGGCGATCACCGCCACACGGGGTGAGCGGGAGCGCGAATTCGCCATCCTGCGCGCCGTGGGCGCCAGCTCGGCGCTGTTGCGGCAGGTACAGCGCATTGAACTGCTTGGGGTCGGCCTGCTGGCAGGCTTCCTGGCGTCCGTGGTGGCAGTGGTGGTGGGCTGGGCACTGGCCCGCTATGCTTTCGAATTCGCCTGGACCGCTTCGCCACTGGTGCCCATTGCAGGCAGTCTGGCCGGTGCCGTGCTGGCCTTGATGGCAGGTTGGTGGGGCTTGCGCAGTGTGCTGCGCACCCCTGTGGTGGAAACGCTCAGAAAGGCAACGGTATGAGATTGACTCCCCCCGCGCCGCCTTTCGGCGTCACCCCCCAGGGGGCGACACTAGCGATCCGGCGAAGCCGGCCTCGCGGTGTCTCTGGATGAAGGCACTTGACTCGCTGCATGACTTTTCATGAAATCTGAAAATTCCATTGTTCCTGCTGCTCCCGCCACCTCTTTCGAATGGATCGGCGGTGAAGAACGTGTGCGTGCGTTGGTGGACCGCTTTGGGGGCCTGATGGACATTGAGCCGGGCTACCGCGAACTGCGTGTGGCCCACGGCAGCACGCTGGACGATGCGCGGCAGAAACTGTTCTGGTTCCTCTGTGGCTGGCTGGGCGGTCCGCAGCACTACACCGAACGCTTCGGCCACCCGCGACTGCGCATGCGCCACATGCCGTTTGCCATCGGCATCGTCGAGCGAGACCAGTGGCTGGCCTGCATGGACCAGGCCATGGGCGAGACCGGCGTGGACCCGGCCTTGCGTGAACGCTTGAAGACCAGCTTCTTCCAGACGGCGGACTGGATGCGGAACACCCCCGGGAGCCACTGAATGTCTGCGCCGGAGACCGACAACAGCGTGCTGCGCACCACGCGCCGTGGTTCGATCGCCATCCTGGCGTTCTGGGTGGCCATGCTGGGGCTGCTCTACATGGGGTTTTCCTATGTGGAACAGCGCCAGGAAGCGGCCTATGTGGCCCATGCGGGCGACCAGGGTGAGCTGGTCATTCCGCGCGGGCGAGATGGTCACTTCCGGGTGGCCGGTGAGGTCAACGGGGAGGCTGTGGTGTTTCTGGTGGACACCGGCGCCAGCAGCGTCGCGGTCAGCGAGGCTTTTGCGCAAAAGGCCGGCCTGACGGGTGGGCACGCCATCACGCTGCAGACAGCGAATGGCGCTCTGCCCGGACGCATGCTGCGCAACGTGCCGGTGCGGGCTGGCCATCTGGGTTCCGTGCCGGCCGTGGTGGCAGTGGGTCTGGTGGGACTGGACGAGGACAAGGCCCTGCTGGGCCAGAGCTTTCTGTCGCGGTTCGACATCCAGATCGTGCAGAACGAGATGCGCCTGACGCCGAGGAGTTGAGATGACCCCGTGCCGCCTTTGGCGTCACCCCCCAGGGAGGGGGCGGTATCAGCGGCCTGGCAAAGCCAGTTCCGCGATACCCCTGGAATGGGCCACCTCATGCGTTGCGCCCGTGCCTTGGAGTGAGGGCGTCACTTCAACAGAACAACCAGCGCCCCGGCCCCGCCCTCGGCGGGCCGTGCCTGCACAAAGGCCATCACTTCCTTTTTCTGCACCAGCCAGCGCAGCACACGGCCCTTGAGCACGGGCGCCCGCCCGGGCGAACCCAGGCCTTTGCCGTGCACCACGCGCACGCAGCGCAGCCCTTGCTGATGCGCCTCACGCACGAACCTGCCCAAGGCCTCGCGGGCCTCGTCCGTGCGAAGGCCGTGAAGGTCAATCTGCCGCTGGATGCTCCAGTGACCTTCGCGCAGCTTGCGCGCCACATCCGGCCCCAGACCCGGGCGGCGGTAGCTCAGGGCTTCATCGGTATGCAGCAAGGTTTCAACGTCGAAATCGTCAGACAGCGCCTCGCGCATCACGGACGCTTCGTCCAACTGGCGCTGGCGGGGCGAAGGGTCCACAGGCCTGGGCGGGTGATGCACACGCCGCGCAGTGACCAGCGGCTGCACAGGGCCCACCGCCAGTTCGAACAGCCGTTTCTCCCGGTCCAGCCGAATCAGACGCCTGCGCTCAGCCTCCTGCACAGCCGCCTCGGCGGCCGCCCGCTGGGCGATCACCTTCTGCAGCGTCTTGAGTTCGGCGAGCGAGCGCAGTTTCATGGTGGTCCATTCTCGCGCAGGAGCGCTGACCCACCGGCCGGGCCAGTCTCTTCGACACGAGTGAAGGCGCTGCCTCCGGAGCGGGTACCTTGTCCAAGGCACCCGTGGAACTGGCTTTGCCAGGCCACAGGGTGCGTCCCCCTTGGGGGGAAGCCGCAAAAGCGGCGCAGGGGGGACCTCTAGAGCCACCGGAGCGCGTGCCCCCTCCAGGGCACCCGTGGAACTGGCTCCGCCAGGCCACGGGGTGCGTCCCCCCTTTGGGGGGAAGGCGCGAAGCGGCGCAGGGGGGTCATACCATGCCCATCTCGGCCATGGAGACCGCATGTTCGCGAGTGACAATGAAGTGGTCCAGCACCCGCACGTCCACCAGCGCCAGCGCGGTTTTCAGCGTCTGAGTGAGCGCTTCGTCGGCGCGGGATGGCTGGGCCGTTCCGCTGGGGTGGTTGTGGGCCAGCACCACCGCTGCGCAATGGTGATGCAGGGCGCGCAGCACCACTTCCCTGGGGTAGACACTGGTTTGCGAAAGCGTGCCGCGAAACAGCTCTTCCAGCGCAATCAGCCGGTTCTGGCTGTCCAGGAACAGCACCGCGAACACTTCATGCGCGCGTGCGCCCAGTTGCAGCTGCAGGTAGTCGCGCACCGCCTTCGGGCTGTCAAACAAGGGGCGTGCCTGCAGCTCTTGCGACAGCGCGCGCCGGGCCAGTTCCAGCACCGCCACCACCTCGGCGCGCTTGGCCGGCCCAAGGCCCTTGACGACCCTGAGCGCTTCGGCGCCGGTGTGCAGCAGGCCGCCCACGCCACCAAAGCGGTCCAGCAGTTCCTGCGCCAGTTGCACCACGTGTTTGCCGCTGATGCCGGTGCGCAGCAACAGCGCCAGTAACTCGGCGTCGCTGAGTGCCGAAGGCCCCCGCATCAGCAGTTTTTCGCGCGGTCGCGCATCGGCCGGCATGCTCTTGAGCCCGGACCTGACAAGGCCTTCCATGTGTTTTTCTCCCTGTTTTGATTCTTTGGCAGGCCGCTTTTTACAATAGCAGGTGTTTCGCATTTCGCCCTGTTGGCGTTCCGGACCCTTTTCGGCGCCCCGACTCCCTGAATTCATCCCCTTTTCGTCCATGCCCCAAGTCCAAGAAGGTTCTTTCCTCACCCTGCACTACCGCATGTCGGGGCCGCAAGGTCGGGTCATCATCGACACCTTCGATGGTCAGCCCGCCACGTTGAGCCTGGGCGCAGGCGAAATCTCACCCGCCATCGAGCAACGCCTGATCGGTCTTGAAGAAGGCACGCGCACCGTCATCGAACTGCCTGAAGGCGAAGCCTTCGGCGAACGCCAGCCGGAAATGGTGCAATGGGTGGCACGCAAGCTGCTCAACGAGCTGGGCGACCCGAACGAACAGTACGTGGCCGGCGACGTGGTGCAGTTCCCCACGCCCGACGGCCTGGGTCACTACGCAGGCGCTGCGATGGAGGTGCGTGAAGACGGGGCGGTGCTGTTCGACTTCAATCATCCGCTCGCCGGGCAGGCCGTGCGGTTTGAGGTGCAACTGATTGGAGTGCTTGATTGACCACGTCCCAAGAAATCATCCTGGCGGAACCCCGTGGTTTTTGTGCGGGTGTGGACCGTGCCATCGAAATCGTCGAGCGCGCGCTCGCCAAGTTCGGGCGGCCCATCTATGTGCGCCACGAGATCGTGCACAACACCTATGTGGTCAACGACCTCAAGGCCAAGGGCGCCATCTTCATCGAAGAGCTGGACGACGTGCCGGCTGGCGCCACGCTGGTGTTTTCTGCCCATGGCGTGAGCAAGGCCATTCAGGATGAAGCGCAGCGACGCGGTTTCCACATCTTTGATGCCACCTGCCCGCTGGTGACCAAGGTGCACGTGGAGGTGGCCAAGCTGCACCGCGAGGGTTTTGAGTTCATCATGATCGGGCACAAGGGCCACCCGGAAGTAGAAGGCACCATGGGCCAGCTCGACAGTGGCATCCATCTGGTGGAAGACGTGCAGGACGTGGCGCGCGTGGCGCCGGCACAGACCACCAAGCTCGCGGTGGTGACCCAGACCACCTTGTCGGTGGACGACGCGGCCGAAATCCTCAATGCCGTGAAGGCGCGCTTCCCCCAGGTGCGCGAACCCAAGCAGCAGGACATCTGCTACGCCACCCAGAACCGGCAGGACGCGGTCAAGCTGTTGAGCCCGCAGGTCGACATCGTGATCGTGGTGGGCAGCCCCACCAGCTCCAATAGCAACCGCCTGCGTGAAGTGGCGATCAAGCTGGGCACGCCCAGCCACATGGTCGACAGCGCAGAAGAGCTGCGACCCGAATGGTTTGCGGGCAAGGCCCGCGTGGGCCTGACCGCCGGCGCTTCAGCACCGGAGATCCTGGTGCGACAGGTGATGGACCGCATCAAGGCGCTGGGCGCCATTTCCGTGCGCACCATGGACGGCCTGTCCGAAACCGTGAAGTTCCCCTTGCCCAAAGGCTTGCGCATCGATGGCGAGACCGGCTCGCCCATCGAGCATCTGCGCTGAACCCGGGCTGACATTCGCTCACTTCATGCATGGCCCGGTGCCGGGCCTTCCACACATCACACCATGCTCGACATCGTTCAACTGAGAAAAGACCTCAACGCCGTGATCGCCCGGCTGGAGACCCGCAAGCAGCCCCAGCCTTATCTGGACGTGGCCCAGTTCAGCGCGCTGGAGACCGAACGCAAGACCCTGCAGACCCGCACCGAAGAGCTCCAGAGCCAGCGCAACAGCCTGTCCAAACAGATCGGCATGCTCAAGGGAAAGGGACAACACGCCGAAGCCGAGGCGGTGATGGCCCAAGTGGGGCAGATCAAGACCGAGCTCGACACATCGGCCAGCCGGCTGGAAGTGCTTCAGGCCGAGTTGCAGAACCTGCTGCTGGCGGTGCCCAATTTGCCGCACGAGAGCGTGCCGGTGGGCGCTGGCGAAGAAGGCAATGTGGAAGTGCGCCGCTGGGGCATGCCGCGCACATTCGATTTCGAACTGCGCGACCATGTGGACATCGGCGAAAAGCTGGGCCTGGACTTCGACACCGGCGTCAAGCTGGCCGGTTCGCGCTTCAGCTTCATGCGCGGCCCCATCGCCAGCCTGCACCGGGCGCTGGCGCAGTTCATGCTGGACGTGCAGACCCGTGAACACGGCTACACCGAGTGCTACACGCCCTACATCGTCAACAGCGACACCCTGCGCGGCACCGGCCAGTTGCCGAAGTTCGAGGGTGACCTGTTCGCGGTGAAAAAAGGTGGCCAGGAAAGCGAACCGGTGCCGGACAACCAGGCGCTGTACCTGATCCCCACATCGGAGGTGACGCTGACCAACACCGTGCGCGACACGGTGTTGTCCGAAGCCGACCTGCCGATCAAGCTCACCGCACACACCCCGTGCTTTCGCTCAGAAGCCGGCAGCGCCGGGCGCGACACGCGCGGCATGATCCGCCAGCACCAGTTCGACAAGGTGGAAATGGTGCAGATCGTGCACCCCGAGAAGAGCTATGAAGCGCTCGAAGCCATGACCACGCACGCCGAGGCCATTCTGCAGAAGCTGGGCCTGCCCTACCGCGTCATGAGCCTGTGCACCGGCGACATGGGCTTTGGCGCCAGCAAGACCTACGACCTCGAGGTCTGGGTGCCCGCCCAGGGCACCTACCGCGAAATCAGCTCGGTCTCCAACTGCGAAGCCTTCCAGGCGCGGCGCCTGCAGGCGCGCTTCAAGAACGCCCACGGCAAGAACGAACTCGTGCACACCCTCAACGGCTCCGGTCTCGCGGTGGGCCGTGCCCTGGTCGCGGTGCTGGAGAACAACCAGAACGCCGACGGCAGTGTGACAGTGCCTGAGGTGTTGCGCCCTTACCTGGGCGGTACCGAGCGACTGATTCCCGCCTGAGGCGGCGGCTGCGGGCCGCTCACCTGCGCAGGGAGGGGCGCCCCCTGGGAGACCGTGCCTTCACGCCCTCCGCCGTGGGATGAGACTACTTCGTCCCGAAGATGCGATCACCCGCGTCGCCCAGCCCCGGCACGATGTACCCGTGTTCGTTCAGACCACGGTCCACCGCAGGTGTGTAGATGGGCACGTCGGGATGGTGGTCGTGAAAATTCTTGATGCCCTCCGGGCAGGCGACGAGGCAGACGAAGCGCAGGGAGCGTGGCTGGGTCTGCTTGAGGCGGTCCACCGCAGCCACGGCTGAGTTGCCGGTGGCCAGCATGGGGTCCAGCACGATCACGTCGCGCTCGGCCATGTCCTGCGGCATCTTGAAGTAATACTCCACCGCCTTCAGTGTGGCGGGGTCGCGGTAAAGACCGATGTGACCCACGCGGGCTGCGGGCAGCACCTGCAACATGCCGTCCAGGAAGCCATTGCCGGCGCGAAGGATGGAGGCCAGCACGATCTTCTTGCCGTCGATGATGCGCGAGGTCATCTTCTCCAGCGGGGTCTCGATCTCGATCTCCTGCATGGGCATTTCCCGCGTGAGCTCGTAGGCCAGCAGGATGCTGACTTCGTGCGCCAGCTCCCGGAAGCTCTTGGTGCTGGTGTCCTTGCGGCGCATCAGCGTGAGCTTGTGCTGGACGAGGGGGTGATCGATGACGTGAACGGCTCGGCTCATCGGCTGCTTTCAGAAGAGTTGGGGGTTGAACCCGTGGCAGCCCGGCACAGCGTCACTTCACGGCATCGCAGCACCAGGCGCACAGGCCGGGATGTCCAGAGTTTATGCCCGATCCCGCCTCGCACAGGCGTTCACGCACCGTCTCAGGCGGACAGGGCCTTTGCGTCGCCAGCCGAAGCCAGGGGAGCCTCTGGCGGTATTGCGTCCAGCACCAGGCGCTGGGCGTTGGCGTAACAGAGAAAGCGCTTGTTGGTGGCGCGCCCGATGGCGCACAGGCCCACCCGCTGCGCCACCTCCAGCCCCATTTGCGTGATGCCGCTGCGCGACACCACGATCGCCACACCCATTTGCGCTGACTTGATGACCATTTCGCTGGTGAGGCGACCGGTGGTGTAGAAGACCTTCACGGGGCCGCCCGAGGCCTGCTCGGCATTCCCGGGTGGCAACGACCCGAGCGCGCCGTGCGGCGTGGGGGCATCTTCTTCCGGCGCCGGGCCGCCCCAAGCCGGATCAGCCCCCTCGGGGGGCAGCGACCCGCGTGAGCGGTGGAGCGTGGGGGCATCAGCCTGATCCAGTGCCATCCAGCCCGCAATCGTGTCCACCGCGTTGTGGCGCCCGACATCTTCAACAAACAGGCGCAACTCGCTGCCGCCAAACAAGGCGCAGGCGTGAACCGAGCCGGCCGACTTGTAGGTGCTTTCCTTGAGCCGGATCGCATTGACGATTTCATACAGGGCCGATTGGTCCAGCGTGGCCCCTTCGGGCAGACGGATCTGGTCGATCTCGTCCATCAGATTGCCAAACACGCTGCCCTGACCACAGCCGGTGGTCACCACCCGCTTGGCCGTGCGCTCCTCGATGCGGTCGATGCCGTGGCGCGTTTTGACAGAGGCCGCGCCCACCTCCCAGTCGACCGTCACAGACTCTATTTCATCGATGGATTTCACCAGTCGCTGATTGAGCAAATACCCCAGCACCAGCCATTCAGGGTGGGCGCCCAGCGTCATCAGGGTCACGAGTTCGCGTTTGTCGACGTAGACCGTGAGGTCGCGTTCGGCCGGAATGAAGATCGACTCGCACTGGCCATGCTGGTTGGTGACCTCGACTTCACGGGTCAGCGGCGCACGGGCCTGGGTCAGGTGGGGCAAAGGCATGGGAAGAGACTAACGCAAGAAAAGGGCCGCCACCCGGAGGTGCGGCCCATGGGAGGCAAGAGAAAGGGTCATTGGGCACTTGGCAGTGCCGCCCTCGCCTGGTTTACTTCGCAGGGGTGGGCGCCGCCGCAGGCGCGGCGCCACTCGGAGGGGCAACTGCTGTAGCCGCCGGCGAATGCGCTTCAGCCGCTTCGACCGGCTTGGGAGGCGCGTAAACAAATGCGCCCGGATCAGTACAAGCGGGTGCACTCTGGGCGCTCTTGACCGGCTTGCCCATGGCGGCGGCGGTCTTGAAGTGGTTTTCAGCTGCCCTGTCCATGGACCGGCACAGCTGATAAGCCGCCACTTTGCCCGCGTGGGCGGTGCGCGCAGCTGCCTCGGCCGCCTTGGCCTTGGCCTCTTCTGACAGCGGCGCAGGCGCGGGCAGCTTGGCATGTGCGGCGCCAGCCAGCATCAACGATAAGCACAACAACAGACTGCGTTTCATGAAGGTCCTGTTCAGAATGAGTTTCGGTCTTGCACCTGAGCGTCAGGCCTTGGCGGTCTGGGCGGTGTCCGTGCCGCCAGTGGCTGTCGCACTGCGCTGGGCAGGGATCTTGCCGGCCTTGATGTCGTCGTACCAGTACTCGTGGTGTTCCTTGGCCCAGGTTTCATCCACATAGCCGGTCTTCATGGCACTGTACGCACCGCGCATGCCCAGCGTGCCCATGTAGATGTGTCCCATGAACAGGGCCATCATCAGCACAGCGGCACTAGCGTGGATCATGTGCGCCACCTGCATGTTGGCGCGCGTGTATTCCACTGCGGGCACGATCTTGTCCAGGAAAACGCCAGAGCCGGCAACCAGTGCGCCGAACAGGAACACGCCGGCCCAGAACAGCAGTTTTTCACCGGCATTGAAGCGGTGCGAAGGCACCTCTTCTTTACCCAGCAGCCCGCCGCCCTTCAGCAGCCAGGTGAGGTCACCCTTGCCAGGCAGGTTGTCGCGCACGAACACCAGGAACACGACGATCAGCGACACCACGAAGAGCGGGCCGACAAAATTGTGTGCGTTCTTGAGCGCGTAGGTGAGCCAGCCGAACAGGGTGCTGCCCATGATGGGCAACAGGAAGAACTTGCCGAACGCCATCACGATGCCGGAAATGGCCAGCGTGACAAACGCAATGGCGTTCACCCAGTGCGCCGCGCGCTCGAAGTAGGTGAAGCGCTCAATCTTGCGACCGGTTTCCTTGCCGTGCAGCTCGATGGTGCCCTTGGTGAAATAGAAAAGGACAATGGCCACCAGCGCAATCAGGAGCAACGAGCCGCCGTAGGGCAGGATCCAGTCGTTGCGCACTTGGCGCCACGCTTCACCTGCGGTGGTGTAGCGGGAGCCCGGGTACTGCACGAAGCCCTGGATCATGTTGCCCATTTCCGGGTAAGGCAGGTTGGTGACACCGGTCACACCCTTGCCCACATCGCGCCACATGGGCGCGTTGTTGCCGGGTTGCACTTGCCCACGCTGCGCGTTGGTCTGCTCGGCGTAGTTGGGGTCGGTGCTGGCGTCGGGCGCGATTTCGAAGATGTTGGCGCTGCGAATGCCGCCCTGCTGGGCCGGCGCAGCGGTGGCCGCTGGCGGTGCCGGATCGTCCGGGACAGGCCCGCTCTGCGGCGCCTGCGCATGGGCCAGGCCCATGCTCAGTCCGAGGGCGGCAGCCACCCAGAAAGAAGGCGCGCCGAGTCGGCGCAAACCCGTGGTCAAAAGCTTGTGCATAGAGCGCTCCTGGTCAGTTGCTCATGCGGGTGTAGTCGTTCTGCCCGTACTGTGCACGGGTTTTCAACTGCTGCTCCCAACTGCTGCGGTCACCGGGTTTCCAACCATCTTGTGCGTACTGACTGCTGCCCACGCCCTGGTAAGGCGCGTTATCGCTCTTGATGCCTTGGCCGGTCATTTCCTGCGGCTGATCGCCGCAGGCCACCAATGTCAGGGCAGACACTGCCACGGCGGTCGAAAGGAAGAAACGTGAAACCTTCATGACTTGCCTCCTTGCGCGCTGCCGTAAGCGGTGCCCCAACCCCAGACTTCTGCTCCCTTGCCACGCTGCAGCACGCGGCTGCGGAAGATGTCGGCCACCACGTCGCCGTCACCAGCCAGCAAGGCCTTGGTCGAGCACATTTCTGCACAGGCGGGCAGCTTGCCTTCGGCGAGGCGGTTGCGACCGTATTTTTCGAACTCCGACTGGCTGCCGTGCGCTTCGGGGCCGCCGGCACAGAAGGTGCACTTGTCCATCTTGCCGCGCACACCGAAGGTGCCTTGCGAGGGGAACTGGGGCGCGCCGAACGGGCAGGCGTAAGAGCAGTAGCCGCAGCCGATGCAGACGTCCTTGTCGTGCAGCACCACACCTTCTTCGGTGCGGTAGAAGCAGTTCACGGGGCAGACCGCCATGCAGGGTGCATCACTGCAGTGCATGCAGGCCACAGAGATCGACTTCTCGCCGGGAACACCATCGTTGAGGGTGACCACACGGCGGCGGTTCACGCCCCATGGCACCTCGTGTTCGTTCTTGCAGGCCGTCACACAACCGTTGCATTCGATGCAGCGCTCTGCATCGCAGATGAATTTCATTCTTGCCATGTTGTGTCTCCTTAGGCCTTGGCAACGTTGCAGACCGTGGTCTTGGTTTCCTGCATCATGGTCACGATGTCGTAACCATAGGTGGTGGCGGTGTTGACGGCTTCGCCGCGAACAACCGGGAACGCACCATCCGGGTAGTAGGGTTTCATGTCTTCACCTTGCCAGCGGCCAGAGAAGTGGAACGGCAGGAACACCGTGTCGGGTGCCACACGCTCGGTCACCAGCGCCTGCACGTTCAGGCGTGCACCCGTGGGTGAACTCACCCACACGCGATCACCGTTGTTGATGCCACGCTCGGCCGCCGCGGCCGGGTTGAGTTCCACGAACATTTCCTGCTGCAGTTCGGCCAGCCAGGGGTTGGATCGCGTTTCTTCGCCACCACCCTCGTACTCGACCAGGCGACCGGAAGTCATGATCAGCGGGAATTTCTCGTGCACCTTGTCGTCCACGTTCTTCTGCTGCAGCGACTTGTAGAGAATGGGCAGGCGCCAGCGGGTCTTCTGGTCGTCGTGGCTGGGGTACTTGGCCACCAGGTCCGGGCGGATGCCGTAGATGGGCTCGCGGTGCTGCGGGATCGCGTCGGGGAAGTTCCACACCACGGCGCGGGCCTTGGCGTTGCCAAACGGATGGCAGCCGTGCGCCATGCAGACACGCTGGATGCCACCGGAAAGGTCGGTCTTCCAGTTCTTGCCTTCGGCCGCCTTCTGCTCGTCGGCGGTCAGGTCGCCCCACCAGCCAAGCTTCTTGAGCAACACGTGGTCGAACTCGGGGTAGCCGGTGGTGATCTCGGCGCCCAGGGAGTGCGAACCGTCCTCGGCCAGCAGGCTCTTGCCGTCGCGTTCCACGCCGAAGTTGGCGCGGAAGTTGCCGCCACCGTCCATCACGTGCCGCTCGGTGCTGTACAGGTTGGGCGATCCGGGGTGCTTGATGGCGGCAGTGCCGTAGCAAGGCCAAGGCAGGCCGAAATAGTCACCGCTCATGTCGTAGCCGGTTTCCTTGTCCACCACCTTGCCTTTGCAGCGCAGCGACTTGATGTCGAAGGCGCCCATGTTGCGCATGTGGGCCTTCAGGCGCTCCGGGCTCTGGCCGGTGTAGCCAATGGTCCAGACCGATGCGTTGATTTCGCGCAGCACGTCTTCAATCACGGGCTCGTCCATGCCCTTGACTTGCTGCATCTTGAAGTTCTTGGAGAACTCGGCTGCGAAGCCCAGCTTCTCTGCGAACTGGTGCATGATCATGTGATCGCTGCGGCTCTCCCACAGGGGCTCGATCACCTTCTCGCGCCACTGGATCGAGCGGTTAGAGGCCGTGACCGAACCGCTGGTCTCGAACTGCGTCGCTGCGGGCAGCAGGTACACCGCGCGGTTGGGATTGAGGTCTTCCGGCTTGCCGGGCATGGCCGCCATCGATGCGGTGGCAGACGGGTACGGATCCACCACCACCAGCAGGTCGAGCTTGTCCATCGCGCGCTTCATCTCCAGCCCGCGCGACTGAGAGTTTGGAGCGTGACCCCAGAAGAACACACCGCGCAGGTTCGCTTCCTGGTCGATCAGCTCGTTGTTCTCCAGCACACCGTCGATCCAGCGAGAGACCGTGATGCCGGGCTTCTCCATCATGCCTTCGGCGTACTGCTTCTTGATCCACTCGTAGTCCACGCCCCAGACGGCGGCGAAGTGCTTCCACGAGCCAGCGGCCAAACCGTAGTAGCCCGGCAGCGAATCGGGGTTTGGGCCCACGTCGGTCGCGCCCTGCACGTTGTCGTGGCCGCGGAAGATGTTGGTGCCGCCGCCGCTCTTGCCCACGTTACCCAGCGCCAGTTGCAGGATGCAGGAGGCGCGCACCATGGCGTTGCCGATGGTGTGCTGCGTCTGGCCCATGCACCACACGATGGTGGCGGGCTTGGCCTCGGCCAGCATCTTGGCAATCTTGAACATCTGCTCTTCGCCCACGCCGCAGGCCTCTTCCACGGCTGCGGGTGTCCACTTGGCCATCACGTCGGCCTTGACATCTTCCATGCCGTAGACACGGTCATTGATGTACTGCTTGTCTTCCCAGCCGTTCTTGAAGATGTGGTGCAACAAGCCGAACAGGAAGGGAATGTCGGTGCCAGAGCGAATTCGCACGTACTCGTCGGCCTTGGCCGCTGTACGGGTGAAGCGCGGATCGACCACGATCATCTTGCAGCCGTTTTCCTTGGCGTGCAGCATGTGCAGCAGCGACACGGGGTGCGCTTCGGCGGCGTTGGAGCCGATGTACAACGCGCACTTGCTGTTCTGCATGTCGTTGTACGAATTGGTCATGGCGCCATAACCCCAGGTGTTTGCCACGCCGGCCACCGTGGTGGAGTGGCAGATGCGCGCCTGGTGGTCGCAGTTGTTGGTGCCCCAGAAGCTCACGAACTTGCGCATCAGGTACGACTGTTCGTTGTTGTGCTTGGACGAGCCCACGAAGTACACCGAATCGGGGCCGCTGGCCTCGCGCAGTTCCTTCATCTTGGCGGTGATCTCTTCCAGCGCGGTGTCCCAGCTGATGCGCTGGTACTTGCCGTTGACCAGCTTCATGGGATAGCGCAGGCGGTACTCGCCGTGGCCGTGTTCACGAAGGGCGGCACCCTTGGCGCAATGGGCACCGAGGTTGATGGGCGAGTCGAACACCGGTTCCTGGCGCACCCAGACGCCGTTTTCCACGATCGCGTCGGTCGCGCAGCCCACCGAGCAGTGGGTACAGACGGTGCGCTTGACTTCGATCTTGCCGGTGCCGTCGATGGACTTGCCCTCGGCCGCCTTGGCCTTCTTCACCAGGGTGAGCTGGGTGGCCGCCAGCCCGACTCCCACACCCAGACCGGAGCGGCGCAGGAAGGCGCGACGGTCCATGGTGGGCAGTGCGGAGGCCAGGCCACGCTGCAGGTTGTGCACAAAGCTGGAATGTGAACGCGAGCCGTGCCCGGCCGTCGACGAGGATTTTTTGGTCAGCAACATTGTTTTGCCTCCGGAGGGTCTGCCTTGGCGGGAACGGGTGTTCCGGCGCGGTCGGTGGACTGGTGGAATCGTGGGGAAACGCGGGAATTCAAATAAGGCGAGTGTCGGCCGGCACTCAGATGCGGGTGGTCTGGTAGTAGTGCTTCACGTGCTCGCTCAAGCTGTAGCCGCCACCGCGTGTGGGTGCAGGGCGCACTGCGGCAGCGGCAGGTGCTTCAGGCTGGACACGGGGCAACACGGTGGCCACGGCGGCCACCGCTCCCACCGTGCCAGCGCCCGCAAACAGGGTGCGGCGATTCAGTCGGGATGGACCATCACCAGTGGATTGGTGGGGGGACTTGCTCATGTGGTTCTCCTGGTTGAATGGGGTGCGCGCACACACTTGCGGCTTTCTTGCATAGGTGGAATCTAACCTTGCAACAAAATGCGTGCAAGCGCGCTTCCCCTCCCTGTGCGGGCGCTGTTGTTTTCTCCAACGGCAGTGCCTCATGCGGCAGCGCAACATCCCGACGTGCTCCGGTTTTGATAGCCAGAAGCGTGCCAAGTCTGATTCGTCATCCGTGCAGGGCGGGCTGAACGGCGGACTCGCTCACCCTGCCCTCTGTGTGCGGTTTCCTTTCGGTTCAACTGGCCCTCTGAAACCTGGGTTAACCCTTAAACCTTTTGAATGCGGGACGAACCCGTGCGTCAAGATGCCCCGTCGTCTCGCGACAATTTGTCGCATCGAAAAGGGACATGAGGGCTCATGAACGACCTTTGGTGGCGTCGGATTTGCGGCAATGTCCCACTAATTTCGTAGGCTTAGTCCGTAGAATCCCGCCGGGTGGAACGCACGCATCTCCCCCCTGCACCCGAGAAAAATCTCGAAGGCTGGCCTGACTGGTCGATCCTGGTGGTCGACGACGAACAGGGCATGCTCAACTTTCTGGTCAAGACCCTGGCACCGCGTTGCCACTTCGTGATGAGCGCCGGCAGCGCCGAAGACGGGGCCGACTGGCTGCGCGGGCACCATGTGGATCTGGTGATCCTCGATATTTCACTGCCCGGCAAAAGCGGGGTGGCGTGGCTCAAGGAATTGCGTGACCAGGGATTCACCGGAGAGGTGATCCTGATCACCGCCTTCGCCGATCTCGACACCGCCATCGAAGCCTTGAGGGCCGGTGCATCCGACTTCATCCTCAAACCCTTCCGTGTTCCACAGATCCTCAACGCGGTGAAACATTGCTACGAGCGCTCCCGGCTGCGACGCGAGAACTTCGTGCTGCGCCGGGCGGTGGCCAGCCCGCCGGGCCTGAGTGAATCGCTGGTGGGGCAATCCCTCGCGATGCAGCAATTGCGTACCTCAATGACGCGCGTCGCCTCCGTGGACAGCACGGTGCTGCTGCAGGGTGAATCGGGTACCGGCAAGGAGCTGGTGGCGCGTGCCCTGCATGCGCAGAGCAGCAGGGCTAGCGGCCCGTTTGTGCCGGTGAATTGCGCCTCCGTCTCTCCTGACCTGATCGAAAGCGAGCTGTTTGGGCATGCCAAAGGCGCCTTCACCGGTGCAGCGCGTGCGCGGGATGGGCTGTTTCTCTACGCCCAGGGCGGCACCCTGTTCCTGGACGAGATCGCCGAACTGCCGCTGTCGATCCAGGCCACGCTGCTGCGCGCCATTGAAGACCTGAACATCCGGCCCGTGGGCAGCGAACAGCTGGTGCCCCTGAACCTTCGCATCATGGCCGCCACCAACCGCTCGCTCAGCGACGCGGTGGCCGCAGGCCGGTTTCGCAAGGACCTGTACTTTCGCCTGCAAGTGGTCGAACTGCTGCTGCCGCCGCTGCGCGCACACAAGGAAGACATTCCCGAGCTGGTGGCGCATTTCATGGCGCAGCTCGCGCCGTCGCTCGGCATGGAGCCGCTGCAGATCACCGAGCAGGAGATGGCCTTTCTGTCGCAGTACAGCTGGCCAGGCAATGTGCGCGAATTGCGCAACCTGATCGAACGCTCGCTGATTCTGGGCGCGCTGAACGTCTCTGCGCTCTACCCGGGCGGCACAGGCATGGCCAGCGATTCGCAGGAGCCTCTGCCCACCGATCTGCACGCGCTTGAAAAGCGCCACATCCTGAACGTGCTGGAGTCGGTGCAGGGCGACAAGACCCGCGCGGCCCATCTGCTGGGCGTGTCACGCCGCACGCTGGAACGGCGTGTGGCCGAATGGAGTGGAGGATGACCCACCCCCGCGTCGCTTCGCGCCACCCCCTCAAGGGGGCTGAGGGCCGCGGCTCCGGGCCTGCCTGCGCAGGCCTGGACAGCCCGAAGAAGCCTCGCCCCTGGCGAGGCTGCGGCCTGCAAGGCATGCCAGAGGCCCGGCAAAGCCGGTTCCTCGGCATCCGCTGGAATGGGGGACACGCGCTCCGGAGAAACCATCCCCCGCTGCGTTGCGCGCGAGCACGGGCATGACCCTCTGGCGCACCCCGCAGTGGCTGGCCTCGTCGGTGCGCAACAAGCTGCTGGCGATGGCGTTGCTGCCGCTGCTGGTGGCGTTCCCTCTGCTGGTGCTGGTGCTGGTGCTCTGGGGCAATTCGGCCTACGACCGCTTGCTGACCACCAAGGTGCGCAGCGACCTGGCGGTGGCCCGTGGCTACTTCGACCGGGTGCTGGTGGAAGTCGGTTCCGGGACGCAGGGCGTGGCCGGTTCCCTGGCTTTGTACACAGCCCTCCAGGCGTCTGCGTCCGGCACCTCCGATCTCGCGCAGCAACTGGCCGCATCGCGGCAGCAGCTGGGTCTCGATTTTCTGGTGCTCTATTCCCCAGAGGGCCAACCGATCGCAAGTGCAGAGACCGCCAGGAACGAGGTCGCGCACCCCATGCCGGACGCGCTCGCTGAATTGCTGGCCCACCCCGCCAAGCCGTCGGCCAGCAACACCGCACGGCTCATGCTGCTTGACCACGACACCGTGGCGCAACTGGCTCCCCACCTGCTGCCACGCCTGCACATTGCGCTGGTCTCCACCCGCAATGCCGCACCGACCGCTCGCGACATCGAAGACCGTGCCATGGTGATGCTGTCGGCCACGCCGGTGATGGACAACGCCGGACGCACCGTCGCCCTGCTCGCTGGCGGCCTGCTGCTCAACCAGAACCTGGGCTTCATCGACCACATCAACGGCATCGTCTATCCCGAAGGATCCCTGCCCTTTGACAGTCAGGGCACGGCCACCCTCTTCCTGGACGACGTGCGCATCACGACCAATGTGCGTCTGTTCCAGGACCAGCGCGCCATCGGCACACGCGTCTCGCAAACCGTGCGCGACACGGTGCTGGGCAGCGGCAACACCTGGCTGGATCGCGCCTTTGTCGTCAACGATTGGTACGTCTCGGCCTATGAACCGCTGCTTGATGCACGCGACCGGCGCATCGGCATGCTGTATGTGGGTTACCTGGAGGCGCCATTCCGCATGGTGCGTTACGCCATGCTGGGCGCCATCGTGCTGATCTTCCTGCTGGTGATGACGCTGTCTGCCTGGTTCTCCATGCGCTGGGCACGCAGCATCTTCAAGCCGGTCGAGCGCATGAACCACACCATGCTTCGCGTGGAAGAAGGCCACTCGCAGGCCCGTGTGGGCACGCTGGCTGCGCGCGATGAGCTGGGCGCCCTGGCCGGTCACCTGGACCACCTGCTGGACGTGATCGACGAAAAAACCCTCGCGCTGCGGCGCTGGGGCGAGGAGCTGGATCGCAAGGTGGCCGACCGCACACGTGAGCTGGAGGCCAGCAACACCTCCCTGAAACTGGCGCAGCAGCAACTGGTGAAAAGCGAAAAGCTTGCGGCCATCGGCCAGCTCACTGCCAGCATCGCGCACGAGATCAACAACCCCATCGCGGTGATGCAGGGCAACCTCGACCTGATGCGCGAAACCCTGGGTTCACACAGCCTGCCGGTGCAGGGCGAACTCAGGCTGCTGGACGAGCAGGTGGAACGCATGCGCCTGATCGTCACGCAACTGCTGCAGTACGCGCGTCCCACCGAATACGCGGGTTATGTGGAAACCCTGGACCTGAACCGCACGGTGGACGACTGTCTGGTGCTGGTGAACCACCTGCTGGCACAGACGCTCATTGAAGTGCAACGCGACTTCCTGGCCACCCAGCGCGTAGGCTTCAACCGCCAGGAACTGCAGCAGGTGATCATCAACCTCATGATCAACGCCATCCAGGCCATGCCCGAGGGTGGGGTGCTGCGGCTGGAGACGCAAGACTGGGCCGATGCGTCCGGGGTGGCGGGAGCGCGCCTGTGCGTGCAGGACAGCGGCAGCGGCCTCTCACCCGAAGTGCTGGACCGCCTTTTCCGTCCCTTCTTTACGACCAAGAACGATGGCAACGGCTTGGGCCTGTGGATCAGCCAGGGGCTGGTGGAGCGCTACGGTGGACACATCACGGCGGAGAACCGTTCGGATGCGGAAGGTGCTTCGTTCTGCGTGGCGTTGCTGACCGAACCCCATGCGCCGGATGCTGCGCCAACGGGGGATGGGCGGCCCGGGGTTCTTTGAGTTCGGTACTTCTTGCAGTTTCGTTCAGAGACCTCGCGCAAGGCCGGAGCGGGCGGGCGCCACCACCGTCCTGCAGGGAGGTTTGGGCACACCCATTTTGGATAGCCAGCACCTCGTGAGGTGGATGGGCTGGGTGCGCGGGCGCAGGCCCCCATTCGCGGTTGCCACAGAGCCTGCACGCCTCAGGCGGTGTTGACGAAAAAGCAGTGGTGGGCCAAGGCAGACGCCCGCGAGCAAGGCCGGAGAACGCGCACCCAGCCCAGCCGCCTTCGCCCACCCTTACCAAGCGGAACGCAATCTCAGGCCAGCATGTCGAAGCCCTGCGCCTCCACGCCCACAAACGCACTGGTGAAACCGGCGAGCGCCGCATAAAACCGCGCCTTGGGATGGGCCGCGATGGTGTCGCACATGGCATTGGCCCAGGGCTGCATGTGGGTGGTGAAGAACTTTTGCTGCTGGGTCAGGTTTGACACTTCGACCTCATCACCCGCAATCAGATACCGCATGACCTCACACAAGTAGGCGAAATGGTCTTCGGTTTCAGACATGGCATCGTCACGCGACAGACCCAGCACCGCCAGGTCTCCGCGCAACTGCGCCAGCGGTTTTTCGTTCAGGAAGCCGCTCAGGTAGTGGGAGCCAAAGAGATAGATCTCGGGCTTGCCCACGCCGCCGAACAAGGCGTCGTATTCGGTGGCCACGGCGGCGTCGTCGATGGCGCGGGCGGCCGCCACCAGCTGGCGCCATGGCTCCTCCAGGTACCCGCCTGCGGCGGGTGCCTCGGTCACGGCCACACGCAACTGGGCCATGAGTTCGGGCGTGGGGGGTGCGTAGTACAGCGCGGCCAGCAGACCGTAGACCTCGGCGCGTGCGGTTTCTTCGTCGAGGGCAGAGGAGACAGGGATGGATTCGTTCATGTCAGAGGTCCGTGATTTGGGTCTCGCTTGGGTTCGAGTAGATGTCGACCACCCGGCAGTCGCCGCACATTTTCAAGCGCTCCAGCGCTTCGCCCTGGAACATGGCGTGGCCGCTGAGTTTGCCCAACATGACCTCAATGCCCTTGAGCGTACCGAAGGGCTTGCTGCAGCGGATGCACTGATAGGGTTGTGCTTCATTGAGCACGCGCAACTGTTTGCGCTGCTCTCCCAGCAGCAACCGTGGCTCCAGCGTGATGGCATTTTCCGGGCAGGTGGTGGCGCACAGGCCGCACTGCACGCAGTTCTTTTCGATGAAGCGCAGCTGGGGGCGCTCGGTGTTGTCTTGCAGTGCACTGGCCGGGCAGGCACTCACGCAGCTCAGGCACAGGGTGCAGGTGTCTTTGTTGACGTTGATGGCGCCCAGCAGCGATGCGGCAGGCAGGGCAATGGCCTCGGACGCCCTCGCCTGAGAGGCGCTGTCCTGCAGCAGGTGGTCGAGTGCGAGCTCGAGCGTGGCGCGTTTTTCTGCCTGCACGGCAAAGCTGGCGCGCCGCTTCACGCCCTGTGCCGGGGCTTCGCCCAGCGCGGCATCGAAGGCGTCGAGGTCTTTGGCGTCGCGCGCCTCGATCAGTTTGAAGTGTTGTCCGGTGTAGCCCATGCCGGTGACGATGGCCTGAGCCACGGTCATCTGTTCGCGCACGGCGTCGCGGTACTGTGGCGCTTCTTCGCCCGTCATGAGCACCCACACCTGGGACGCGCCATACGCGAAGGCCGTGAGCCACACGTCCAGGCCGATGGAGGCGGTGTGCCAGAGCGGCACCGGAATCACGCGCGCGGGCACACCACGCACCGTCTTGTCGAGCGACGCCGCGCGACCCAGGTCGCCGACGAGGGCCGCACCGGCTTCCTGGCTGTGCAGCAGCAGCGCCGCGTCTTTGCCACCGGCCTTCTGGTAGGTGGCCAGCAGGGTGCGCAGCTTCACGCCCTGCTCGCTGGCGCGGGGGTAGGCGTAGCTCAATGCGCCGGTGGGGCACACGGTGGTGCAGGCGCCGCAACCCACGCAGAGATTGGGGTTGACCACGATCTGGTTGCGCTTGAGGTCGCTGCTGATGGCGAGCGCCGAGCAGATCTCGACGCAGGCGTTGCAGCCCACGGATTCGTTGCGGCCGTGGGCGCACACCTTCTGCTTGTAGGTGAAGAACTTGGGCTTTTCGAACTCGCCCACCAGCTCACGCACCTTGAGCATGGTCTCCATGGCCTTGGTGTCGGCCAGCCCGTGCGGCAGGTGGAAATAGCCTTGCGGGTGTGCGTGCTGGCTGAAGGCCGGGTCGCGCCGCAGGTCGAGCACCAGGTCGAAGCGTTCGCTGTGGTCCTGGGGTTCGCGCTGGAAGTTGATGGCGCCCACCGCTTCGCAGGCGGCCACGCATGAGCGGTGCGACTTGCAGCGGTTCATGTCGATCTGGTAGTCCAGGCCGATCGCGTCTTCCGGGCAGGCCGCCACACAGGCGTTGCAGCGGGTGCAGAGGTCGAGGTCGATCGGGTTGCCGGTGGACCAGCTCACATCGAAGGCACCCAACCAGCCGCGCACCTGGGCGGCGCGAGCAGCGATCACAGGGTAGCGGCGAGCCTGCATGCCTGCGCCACCGGTGGCCATGAGCGAGACCTCCAGCACATCGGCCACCATGCCGGCCGCGCGTTCGGCCTGGTCCAGCTCGCCGATCACCAGCAGGCGTCCGGCGCTTTTGTAAGTCACCGTGGGCACGGGTTCGGCGTCGGGCAGGCGGGCGGCCGCCAGCAAGGCGGCGATCTTGGGCATGGCCTTGGCGCCCTCACGGCCCCAGCCGCCGGTTTCGCGGATATTGACGAAGTGGATCGGGCGCACGTCGAGCGACACCGCGCCTTCACTCTGCTCGGAGAGCTCGGTGAACAAACGGCTTTCCTGGGTGCAGGCGACCACCAGGTCTTCGCTGCTGCGGCAGGCCCGCTGGAACGCGGGTGCGTCGCGCCGGCACAGCGTGGTGTGCAGGGTCAGGTCTTCATCCAGCGCCTCGCCCAGGGCCTTGGGGTCCAGGGGCATGGTCTGGTTGCAGTTGCAGATCAGCGTGGTCATCTTGGGAATCGTTGGGTTCGGAGGGGTCTGTGGCAGAAGCCAGCAGAGGGGGCGCTTCTGTTTGAGCGTCTTCGGGGTTGACTGCAGGCTCGCCAGTCGTGGCATCGGTCTGTGCCGGATCTTCAGCGGGCTGTTGCTCTTGCCCAGGCAAGCTGGCCGCACCGGGCGCCTGCTTGTCGTTCGGGTCCTCCACCAGCTTCAGGAACTGGGCCCCCACCATCTTGGCCATTTCGGCGACGGACAAGGGGCTGGGTTTGGAGTAGTCGTCGATGTAGATGTCGAGCCCGTCCATCACGTTGTAGTGCGGATCGGTGAACAATTTCTTGACAGCGGCATTGCGCACTTCGGGCGACACACCACGCGCCACGAACGAAGAAAAGTCGGATTCCGGCGTGAGGCGAGCCACGTCGTCCAGGGTCAGGGCGGGTGGTGCTTCTTCGGGCTTCTCAGCCGGCAGAGGTGCTTCGACCGCCGGTGGCGCCACAACGACCTCAGGCGTGGCAGCTGCTACGGGGCGTGGTGCCGCCGGTTCCGGCGGCAAAGGTTCGCCCGAACGCACCTGCACCTTGCGGCGCGACCAGCGCGAGAAGAAGTTGCTGTCTTCGGTGCTCATGTTCGTGTCGGCAATGGCATGCCGGCGTGCACCACCGACGCACCACTCTGGTGGCGGTCGGCCCGCGCACGCGCCGCACGCAGAAAGTCCATCATCATCGGACCGCTGTCGAGCAGGCCCTGGGTCTCTTCTCCCGGGGAAAGATGGAACTCAGGGTGCCACTGCACGCCAAGCACATAACCAGGCCCCTTGTGGCGAATCGCTTCGACGATGCCGTCTTGCGGGCTGTGCGCCTCGACCACCAGGCCCTCGCCCAGCCGGTCAACGCACTGGTGGTGGATGCTGGTGACACGGTGGGGCGCGCCGTTGCCATACAGGCGGTGCAGCAACGATCCCTCTTCGAAATGCACGTCGTGCATCAGGCGGTCGTAGCGGCTGGTGTCCTGATGTTCAGCCGAGCCGGGGCGCAGTGAAGGGATGTCCTGCACCAGGCTGCCACCAAAATACACGTTGATGAGCTGGGCACCGCGGCACACACCGAGCACGGGCTTGCCTGCTTCGATGAAGCCACGCAGCAGGTTCAGTTCGTACCGGTCGCGGATGGCATCCCCCGCCCAGGCCGGGTCACGCAGCGTGTCGCCATAGGTTTCGGGGCAGATGTCGATACCGCCCTGCAGCACCAGTCCGTCGAGCAGATCGACGATCTCGGTCATGGGCGCGCGGTTGGCCGACAAGGGGCTTTCTTCGTCGACGAAGGGGACCATGAGCGCAATGGCCCGGTGGGCCATGATCCAGTGCGCCATCGTGCTTTCCAGAAACTGCAGCCGCTTCTGCGGCAAGCCCAGTCCGTCCGGGGGGTTGTGCAGCAGACGCGCGCTGATGCCAATGCGAAGTGTCATGTCTTGGGACCTGTGCCGTGCTTCTCGGTTGAGATGCGCACCGGCTGACCGAAACGGTCGGTGAGGGGTTTGAAGCTTTCCGGGCGCTTACGGCGCTTGGGTTCAGGCTGGTAGGTGCTGTCCACGAAGCCGCGCAACCAGTCCACAACCTCTTCTGGGGCGGGCACCTGGTCCACCCGCTCCTGGGCATCGAGCCAGCGCCCGGCATCGTGGTAGCTCAGCGTCACGATCTGCGGCACCGCCATGGGTTCGCCATCGAGCAGGCGGGCTTCGTCGGCGCGCCAGAAGACCCAGAAGCAGGGACTCGGGCTGTTGAGGTTGAGGAAATAGCCTTCTGCGTCGTCGCGGAACAGCTCGACGCGAAAACGGGGAAACAGCCAGTGCGTGGCGGCCTCGTCGGCCGGGGTTTCGCCCACCGGCTCCACCCTCTCGGGCTCATGCGATTCGTCAGGATCGGCCGCAGTGGTCTGCTCGGGCTCGGACCGCACCATCACATCGGCCAGCACCCACTGAAAAGACTGCCAGCGGCTCATGGGGCCGATCACCGGCTCGCGGCGCATGACCACGTCCACCTCAATGGCCGGTCGCTGAACTGTCGCTGCAGGGGTATGTGCTTTTTCCATACGTGGCCTGCACTGTACGGCATCCGGTGTGGGCACGACCAGTCGGCTGTGCATCACCCCACCGTGGGCGCGGGACCACCAACGTGCCTCTGTGCCTGCCAGGGCCCCCAACTGGCGCCAGCCTTCAATAGGTTTCCAGGTGCAACCGGGCGTCGCGCTTGAGTGACGCGGCAATGCCGTCCCAGTCCAGTCCGGCGGCTTTCGCCACGTCGCGCAGCGCCAGCACCACGCCCTCTTCCATGCTCTTGAGGCCGCACACATAGAAATAGGTGTTGGGGTCCTGAAGCAGCAACGCAAGATCGGCTACGCGCTCGCGCATGGCGTCCTGCACGTAGCGCTTGGGTTGACCTGCGGTGCGGCTGAAGGCGAAATTGATGTCGATGAAGTCCTTGGGCAGGCTCTGCAGCGGACCAAAATACGGCAGTTCTTCCTGGGTGCGCGCGCCGAAGAAGAGCAGGAGCTTGCCCCCTTCAAATTTTCCGCTCTGCCGCAGGCGCCGCCGCCATTCGGTCATGGCGCGCATGGGCGCAGACCCTGTGCCGGTACAGATCATCACGATGCTGGATCGGGGGTGGTTGGGCATGAGGAAGCTGGTACCGAAAGGTCCGATCACCTCCACCTTGTCGCCCACCTTGAGGTCGCACATGAAGTTGCTGGCCACGCCGCGCACCGCCTGGCCGGCATGGTCTTCCAGCACGCGCTTGATGGTGAGCGACAGGTTGTTGTACCCAGGCCGCTCGCCGTTGCGCGGGCTGGCGATGGAATACTGGCGGGCGTGATGCGCCTTGCCTTTGGCATCGACCCCGGGTGGGATCACACCGATGCTCTGGCCTTCGAGCACCGGAAACGGCATGCTGCCGAAGTCGAGCACGATGTGGTGGGTGTCGTAGTCGCCGCCAGCGGTCTTGCCTACTTCGGTCACGCGCACGTTGCCCACCACGGTGGCAGTGACCGACTTCTGGGCGGACTTGGGGCCGTAGAGGTTGGTGTACGCGTGAGCGGCGCTCCAGGGCGGCAGGGTGGCACCGAGCGCGCTGGTGTTCAGCGGCGTCTGCCCGCTCGGATCGCTGACCGGTTCGGGCGCCGGCGTCTCTTCTTCAGATGCCGCATCAGACAGCGTCTGCACCGCATCAGCCTCACCGGCCATGGCAGCCAGATCGCTGCTGGGGATTTCAGCAGGAAGTTCTTCCCAGCCCAGTTGCTCTTCCAGCGAATAGGCCTTGATGCGCAACACCTTGCGGTAGTTGTCGATAGAGCCGGTGGGGCAAGGCGAAATGCAGTCGTTGCACCAATTGCACTTGTCGACATCCACCACGTAGTTGTTCGAATCGTGGGTGATGGCACCCACCGGGCAAATCGACTCGCAGGTGTTGCAACGGATGCAGATTTCCGGGTCGATCAGGTGCTGCTTGATGACAGCGGCTTCAACTGGCGCGTTCATGGGGGTCTCCGGGACTTCTATCGTGGCGTTCTATTGTGTGGCTGGTTTGGACTTCGTGGGGGCACCGCATGGGCTGGGGCGACCGGCTCCGTTCGTGTCCCCCGCCGGCCTGCGGCCGGCTCCTCCTTTACCTCACTGCGCCAGTCACCCCAACCCATGCTCAAGGGCGGACGAAGCAAGGAAGAAAAAGGCAAGAAAACATCCCACACACCTCCGGCGCGCGTGCCTTCATCCAGGGGCAGCGAGGGACGGCTTTGCCGGCCCAAGATGCCGTCCCCCCTCGAAGCGCCGAAGGCGCGCTACGGAGGGGGGAAGCTGCGTCAGCAGCGCAGGGGGGAGTTACCCAAACCTTACATACTCGAAATCCACCGGCTGCCGGTTGATGCCCATGACCGGGGGCGCGATCCAGTTGGCGAACTTGCCTGGATCGACCACACGGCCCATCAGGCTGGCAACGAAGGCGCGGTCGCCCTCGCTGGGCAGCCAGTTGTCGCGGTTGGCGTTCCATTCGGCTTCGGAAACTACGCGGCCATCAGGGGCCACCTTCACGCCCTTGAGCAGACCGATGTTGCGGTGGAAGGCTTTGTGCGGCACGGTCAGGCGGAACGGGATGCCGGCTTTTTCAATCACCTTGTTCCAGCGCTCCACGCCGCCGATACTGTCCTTGATGTAGTCGTCGCGCAGCACTTCGTTGAGCGCGTTTAGCATCGGCACTTCTTTTTCGACCAGCTGGCCGTTCTGCACATTCAGCACCTTGTAGAACTGGCCCTTGAGCACGTGGTCGTCGGTGCGCTTGCCTTCTTCGTAGCGGCCTTTGAGGCCGGTGCTGTAGAAGGTGGCGGCGTTGCTGGATTCGTCAGCGCCGAAGAGGTCGATGGTGACGCTGAAGTGGAAGTTCAGGTAGCGCTGGATGGTAGGCAGGTCGATCACACCGGCGGCGCGCAGCTTGGCCGGGTCGTCGGTCTTCAGCTCGTTCATCACCTGGCAGGTGCGGTTGATCACGCGGCTCACGCCAGACTCACCCACGAACATGTGGTGGGCTTCCTCGGTCAGCATGAACTTGGTGGTGCGTGCCAGCGGGTCGAAGCTGCTCTCGGCCAATGCGCAGAGCTGGAACTTGCCGTCGCGATCGGTGAAGTAGGTGAACATGAAGAAGCTCAGCCAGTCTGGCGTTTCTTCGTTGAACGCTTCCAGAATGCGCGGGTTGTCGGCGTTGCCGCTGTTGCGCTCCAGCAGGGCTTCGCCCTCTTCGCGGCCGTCCTTGCCGAAGTACTTGTGCAGCAGGTACACCATGGCCCAGAGGTGGCGGCCCTCTTCCACGTTCACCTGGAACAGGTTGCGCAGGTCGTACTGGCTGGGCGCGGTCAGGCCCAGGTGGCGCTGCTGCTCCACCGATGCGGGCTCGGTGTCGCCTTGCGTGACGATGATGCGGCGCAGGTTGGCGCGGTATTCGCCAGGGATGTCTTGCCAGGCGGCTTCGCCTTTGTGGTCACCGAAGTGGATCTTGCGGTCTTGCTCGGCGGGGTTGAGGAAGATGCCCCAGCGGTAGTCGGGCATCTTGACGTGGCCGAACTGCGCCCAGCCCTGCGGGTCCACGCTGACGGCGGTGCGAAGGTAGACGTCGAAGTTCTGCGAGCCGTCAGGGCCCATGTCGTCCCACCACTTGAGGTAGTTGGGCTGCCACTGCTCCAGCGCGCGCTGCAGCGTGCGGTCTTCGCTCAGGTTGACGTTGTTGGGGATCTTGTCGCTGTAGTCGATGGTGGACATGTTGGTCTCCTGCGGGTGGGTGA
>PHCQ01000149.1 GCA_002840835.1 Betaproteobacteria bacterium HGW-Betaproteobacteria-16
GGACGGGCTGACCGTCGAACTGGAACACCGAAGGCGGGTCGTTGCGCGGTCCACTCATGGAGAGTCCTCCGTGTGCAGGTGGGCACCCGGGTCGGTGCGCCCCGTGACGCGGCGCGCAGCCGAAAGTTCGGCGTCGAGATCGAACTCGGGTTCGAACTGCGGCGTCGCCGTGCGCGATGCGTAGACCTCACCGAAGTGGGCCAGCGTGTCGCGCAGCGGGTTGCAGGCCGAAACCCCGAGGCCGCAGTGCGTGCCGCTGTGCAGCAACTCATCCAGCTCGTGCAGGCGTTCCAGGTCGAAGGCCGAGCCGCGACCGGCGCCGCGTGCCTGGGCGAGTTTGTCCAGCCGCCGCACCACCAGCTCGGTGCCCACGCGGCAGGGCGTGCAGAGTCCGCAGCTCTCGTGCGCGAAGAAGCGGGCAAAGTGGCGTGCCACCTCGAACAGGTCGCGCGTGTGGTTGAAGACCATGAAGGCGCCGGCACTGGGCACGTCGTCGAAGGCGATGCGCCTGTCGAAGCCCGACGCGGGCACGCAGCTGCCCGAGGGGCCGCCCACCTGCACCGCCTGGGCGTCGCGGGCGCCGCAGTCGGCCAGGATGCGCGCGATCGGCGTGCCCAGCGGGTATTCGTACAGGCCCGGGCGCTCGCAGTCGCCCGAGACCGAATGGATCTTGGTGCCGGTGGATGACGCGAGGCCGATGCCGGACCACCAGGCGCCACCACGCCGTGCGATATGGGCCACGGCGCAGAAGGTCTCGACGTTGTTGACGACCGTCGGGCGTCCCAGGTAACCGCGCTCCACCGGGAACGGCGGGCGGATGCGCGGCGAGCCGCGTTTCCCTTCCAGCGATTCGATCAGGGCCGACTCTTCGCCGCAGACGTAAGCCCCGGCGCCGAGGTGGATGCCAATGTCGAAATCAAATCCGGCCAGGCCGGTGGCGTTGGTGCCCAGCAACCCGTTGACACGGCGGCGATCCAGCACGGCCTGCAGGTGCGGCAGCAGGTAGCGGTATTCGCCGCGCAGGTAGAGCCAGCCCTGCTGTGCACCGATGGCGCGCGCGGCGATGGTCATGCCGTCGAACACCGCGTCGGCGTGATCGCTGAGCAGCGCGCGGTCCTTGAAGGTGCCGGGCTCGCCTTCGTCGGCGTTGCAGACCACGCAGCGCAGCGGGCCGCTGGTATCGCGACAGGCCTGCCACTTGCGCGCGGTCGGAAAGCCGGCACCGCCACGCCCGCGCAGTCCGGCGCGGGCCACCTCGTCGATCAGGGCCTGCGGTTCGCGCGCGAGCACGGCGGGCAGCGCCGGCGCGTCGGCCGGCAGGCCACTCAGCAGCGCATCGGCGCGGTGCACCGGGTTGTGCACAAGGAACCAGTCGGCGGGCCAGTCGTCCACCGGCACCTCATCCCGCATGAGCACCGCGAGCGCATCAATGCGCCCGGCATCGAGGCAGGTGATGACCTGGTGGTGGTTGACCAGCAGAGCCGGGCCCTGGTCGCACAGGCCGGTGCACGAGCATCGATCCACGCTGAAGCGACCGGCCGCATCGGTCTCGCCCGGCGCCACACCGAGGCGCTCGCAGAGCCGGGCCAGCAGCGCCTCGCTGCCGAGCAAACGGTCGGTGATGTTGTCGGAGAACAGCACCCGCAGGCGACCCACAGGACGGGTGTGGAAAAAGCGGTAGAACGTGGCCACGCCTTCAACCTGGGCCAGCGGCAGGCGCAGCGCCTGCGCGACGTGCGCCAGCAAGTCGCGTGGCAGCCAGTGGGTCTGTGCCTGCGTTTCGCGCAACACCTGAACGAGCGCGTGCGGGTCGTGGCCCCAGCGGGCGAGCACCGCATCGGCCGCCTGAAGACACGCGGAGGGAGCACGATCCGGCGCCGGGCCGCCCCAAGCCGGATCAGCCCCCTCGGGGGGCAGCGACCCGCGAAGCGGTGGAGCGTGGGGGCTTTTAGATGTCATGGCTTGTCGAGACCGAAACGTTGCATCTTGGCGCGCAAGCCCACCCTGGACAAACCCAGTTCCTGCGCCGCCCGGGTCTTGTTCCAGCGGTGGCGCAGCAGGGTCTCACGCAGCAGCATGGCCTCGATCACGTCCAGCCGTTCGCCCAGCGTGCCGCTCTGCGGAATGGCGGCGGTGAGGTCGTCGGCCGAACCCGAGGCGCGGCCCTGCAACACGCGGCTGGAGAAGGCCGCGGCGTCCAGCCGGGTGCCGTCGTGCAGGGCGAGTGCACGCGCGATCTCGTTGCGCAGCTCGCGAATGTTGCCCGGCCAGGGGTAGGCCACGAGGCAGGCCAGGGCTTCATCGGGCAGGGTTGCGCCCGGGTGCCCGAGCTCGGCGGCCACGTCCTGCACCAGTTGGTGCGCGATGGGTGGGATGTCGGCCACGCGCTCGCGCAGCGGCGGCACAGTGATGGTGATGCCGGCGATACGGTAGTACAGGTCTTCGCGGAACAGGCCGTCGCGCACGCGCTGCTCCAGCTGCCGGTGGGTGGCGGCGATCACGCGCACGTTCACCGGCACCGGGCGCGCACCGCCCACGGGGCGCACTTCGCCCTCCTGCAGTACGCGCAGCAGCTTCACTTGAAACGCCGGAGAGGTCTCGCCGATTTCGTCCAGAAAAACCGTGCCGCCGTCGCCGCGCTGGAACAGGCCCAGGTGGTCTTCGAACGCGCCGGTGAAGGCGCCACGCTTGTGCCCAAAGAGTTCGGATTCGAGCAGGGTGTCGGGAATGGCTGCGCAGTTCTCCACCACGAACGGCCCGGTGAGCCGGGGCGACGCGTAGTGGATGGCGCGCGCCAGCAGCTCCTTGCCGGTGCCTGACTCGCCCAGCACCAGCACCGGGATGTCGTAACGGGCCACACGCTCAGCCATGGCGCACACATGATCGAGCGGGCTGCCCGGTGCGCGCACGATGCGCTCAAAACCGAAGCTGTTGCGGGCCTGCGCCATCTGCGTGGCCGTGCGCTGGCGCAGCACACGGTTGCTGGTGCGCAGCTCCAGGTCGAGCCGGCTGGTCTGGCGCTGCAGGGCCTGGGCTTCCACCGCGTTGCGCACCGAATCGAGCAGGTGGTCGGGC
>PHCQ01000150.1 GCA_002840835.1 Betaproteobacteria bacterium HGW-Betaproteobacteria-16
GCTTCGAAGAGGTGCGCATTCTACAGAGCAAAAACGCTTCGTCAATACTTTCGAAGCGCGAATTTTAAATAATTGTGACACGGGCGAATTTTCGCTTCCCGACCTGCGCCACCACGGTCGCCCCTACGGCAACGCTCACCCCTTTATCTGCCACGCGCTCGCCATTTAGCCTGACGCCGCCGCCTGCAATCTGGCGTATGGCGTCCGAGGTGCTGGCCACCAGGCCGGCCTGCTTCAACAGTTGCGGCACCAGAAGGATCCCGTCTACACCGGGCAGGCTGATTTCCGGCATGTCGTCCGGCAACGCGCCTCGCTGGAAGCGCGCCTCGAACTCGGCCAGCGCACGGCTCGCCGCAGTCGCATCATGAAAGCGCGCCACGATTTCCTGCGCAAACCGCACCTTGATGTCGCGCGGATTGGCGCCTTCAGCCACATCCCGCTTCCAGCCTTCGATGGTCGCGAGTGATTCGAACGACAACAACTGTATATAACGCCACATCAAGTCGTCGGACACCGACATCAGCTTGCCGAAGATTTCCTGGGGCGGCTCGTTGATCCCGATATAGTTGCCAAGCGACTTCGACATCTTGTTGACGCCATCCAGGCCTTCCAGCAACGGCATGGTCAGGATGCACTGGGGGGGCTGGCCATGATGCTTCTGCAGTTCGCGCCCCATCAGCAGATTGAACTTCTGGTCGGTGCCCCCCAGTTCGACATCCGCCTTCAGCACCACCGAATCGTAGCCCTGGATCAGGGGGTACAAAAACTCATGGATCGCAATCGGCTGCTGGCTGCTGTAGCGCTTGTGAAAGTCGTCGCGCTCCAGCATGCGTGCAACGGTATGCGTTGCCGCCAGGCGAATCATGCCGACCGAACCCAGCTTATCCATCCACTCCGAGTTGAAGCGCACCTCGGTCAGCGCCGGATCGAGGATCTTGAACACCTGCTCCTGATAGGTCTTGGCGTTTTCGGCCACCGCCTCCGGGGTCAGCGGCGGGCGGGTGGTGTTCTTGCCGGTCGGGTCGCCGATCATGCCGGTGAAATCGCCCACCAGAAAGATGACGTGATGCCCCAGCGTCTGAAACTGGCGCAGTTTGTTCAGCAGCACCGTGTGCCCCAGATGCAGGTCCGGCGCCGTCGGGTCGAATCCGGCCTTGATCCGCAACGGCCGCCCCGTTTTCAGCTTTTCGACCAGGTCGGCCTCGACCAGCAACTCGTCGGCTCCGCGCTTGATTTCCTGCAAAGCATCCTCCCGCATCAACGTCCTCTCTGTGGCGGGTCAAGTTTGCCTGGACCGCGCCGTAATATATGAATACCACTTCGCCCAACACGCACAAACTGCTGTTTGGATTGGAAAAACCCCGGGGGTCGTTTGTGTTAGACTCCCGGATCGTTTACAGAAGGGAAACGGTCCATGCCGCTCACCAAACTGAGAATCTTAACCGATCGCCTGACCGGAGCGGAACGCCGCTTCCGCCTGCGCACTCTGGTTGCCCTCTCCAGCCTGCCGCTTTTTGGCGTCGTTGCCGCTTTCGGCCTGGCGCCTGACACCAACACCCTCGATATCACCCCGCAAACCGTGATCGAAGCCATCACGCTGCCGGCTTTGGCTTCCGCCGGCGACACCGGCACGTTTGAACGCGAAAGCGTGATCCAGTCGGGCGACACCCTGGCCAATGCGCTGTCGCGCCTGAAGATCGACGACCTGGACATTCAGCGTTTGCTCGCGACCGATGCAGTGCGCCAGATGGCGTCCGGCATACGCGTCGGCAGACGCATCCAGGCCACCACCACACTGGATGGCCAACTGCAGGCCATCCAGTTCGAGCGTAGCGGTGCCCCCGCTCTGACCGTTCTCCGCCAAGGTGACGGCTTTGCCGCTCAGGAAAGCAGCGATCTGCTCGAAACGCGTGTGGTGATGCGCTCCGGCCGCATCCTGTCATCGCTGTATGGCGCCACCGACAGCGCCGGCAACGTCGAGGGGGCGCCGCCCACCGCGCACTTCACCTGGGACACCACCCCGCCGAGCGGCACGACCCTGGCGATCGACGAGGCGCCGACGACCGCCGAGACCACCCTCCACCTGACGATCGGCGCCGCGGACGCGGCCGAGATGAACGTCACCGGCGACGTCATCGACGACGCGAGCACCTTCGAGTGGATCCCGGCGGCGAGCGCCCTCGCGATCACCATCCCGCCGACCCTCGGGACCCACAGCGTGACGGTGACCTTCCGCGACGCCGTCGGCAACGTGGGCGGCGCGCAGACGGCGACCGTCGACTACCAGGTCCCGTGGACGGCGCTCAGCGGCGGCGACCACGGGGGCGGCGACTGGACCCTGGGCGACGGCGACGTCGTCGCGGGGGTCCACGAGAACGTCGGCGTCTTCACCATCGCGGCCGGCGCGACGGTCGCGATCGAGCCCTACGACGGCGCCGCCTACGGCGATCTCGTCGTCTACGCGGACGAGGTGCGCGTGCTCGGCACCCTCGACGGGGACGCGGCCGGCTTCGGCCCGCAGGCGGGACCGGGCCGGGGGACCAACGGCGGCCGGGCGCCGTGCGGCGGCGGCTACGGGGGCGTCGGCGGCCGGGGCGAGCCCGAGCAGGACTACGATCCCGGCACCGGCACCTGGTCCAACGTCTACTGCACGCCCGGGGCGAGCTACGGCACGGCGGCCCTCGAGTCCGTCCCGTGGTCCGCGAACGACGTGGCGATGGGCTCGGGCGGCGGCAGCTCCTACGGCGCCGCGGCCGGCGGGCGCGGGGGCGGAAAGGTCGTGTTCTCGGCGCCGACGGTGGCCGTCTCGGGGATGGTCCTCGCCGACGGCTCCCAGGGGGGGACCGACGGCTGCATGAACGGCGGCGGGGGCTCGGGCGGCGGGATCCTGCTCCTCGGCGACAGCGTCAGCGTCACCGGCGTCCTGAGCGCGGCGGGGGGCGACGACGGCACCGGGTTCTGCGAGCAGGCGGGCGGCGGCGCTGAGGTTCCCCTCGGCGTCCCGATAGGCGCGCCTGATTGCGTCGAGGCCGAGCTCGGCGGGGCGG
>PHCQ01000093.1 GCA_002840835.1 Betaproteobacteria bacterium HGW-Betaproteobacteria-16
CCGAAGGCCGCGCAGCGGACAAGTTTGCGAATTTCCCCCACGACGCGAGCAGCGCAAGGAACCGCGCAGCGGCCCGGACTTCGGCTCGCCTTTCTTTGGTGACTTTCTTTGGCGAGACAAAGAAAGACACTCGCCCGCCGGGGCGAGACCCGGCCAAACCAAGCATCCGGAGGAAAAAGCTACTGCAGAAAGAGGCCCCTCACCCTACCCTCTCCCCAAAGGGGCGAGGGAGAGAAGTCAAAGAATCCTCAGAACCCCAAACTGGCCAACAAATCGTCCACCTGCGCCTGATCACTCACCACATCCGTGCGCCCCTCAGGGTTCACCACCGGCCCGGCCAGCTCAAACGCCTGATCCTGCCCAGGCTGGCCAGAAGGCGCCGACTGCAGCAGCAAGCCCAGCAGCTGTTCTTCAATGGTGCTGGCCAGTTGCACCACGCGGTTGATCACCTGGCCGGTCAGGTCGTGAAAGTCCTGGGCCATCATGATGTCGGTCAGGCGCGAATCGGTCTGTTCGCTGATGCGCACCACGTCGTTGGACCATTCCATCAATTCAGGCATGGCCTTGGCCAGAGCCGGCACGCGGCTGATGGTGTCTGCCAGTTTTCGGCCTCGGTCAGCCAGCTCGGCCTGTTCGTTCTTGCCCAGCTCCACATGGTTGAGCACTTTTTCGGCCGCCTCGCCGGTCAGACGGGCGATGTAGGACAGGCGGCTCTGTGCGTCGGGCAACTGGTCGACCGAGCCCTTGAGCTTGTCGGTGTAGCCGAGTTCTTTCAGTGCGTCGTGCAACTGCCGGGTGATGGAGCCCAGCTGCTGGAACATTTCGTTGCCGCCGGTGCCTGTAGGTTGTTCTTCATGCATGGTCGTGCTCCCCTCACAGGCCAAGTTTCTTGAAGATGTTGGCCATCTTGTCTTCCAGCGTCGCCTTGGTGAAGGGCTTGACGATGTAGCCTGCCGCGCCGTTCTGCGCTGCCAGCACGATGTCTTCCTTGCGCGCCTCGGCGGTGACCATGAGCACCGGCAGGTGCTTGAGCTTTTCGTCCTTCTTGATCTCGGCGAGCAGTTCGAAACCGTTCATGTTCGGCATGTTGATGTCGGACACCACGAAATTGAAGTTGCCATTGCGCAGCTTGTTCAGGGCAATGGCGCCGTCTTCAGCCTCGTCGGCGTCGGCATGGCCAATCTCTTTCAGGAGGTTGCGCACGATGCGGCGCATCGTGGAGAAGTCATCAACGATCAGGAATTTCATCGGGGTGGACATGCAGGCCTCCGTCGGTGCGGTTGGAGCAGAAATGGGGCGAAAAAGGGGCGGATAGGGGGGCAGCGGCGACTCAGCGCCCGCTTTCTATGGGAATCTTCGTCACTTGTGGCGAATTCTGAAGGGATGAATTGGGTGTGGAGGCTGGCATCAGCCGTTCCTGCGCTTCCTCCGTCAGGACCACGATGCTGATGCGGCGGTTGATCGGGTCGGTGGGTGCTTCCGGACGCAGCAACTGGCTGGAGGCCAGACCTTCCACGCGCAGCAGCTTGTTGTCTGGCAGGCCGCCTGCCACCAGCTCGCGGCGCGAGGCGTTGGCCCGGTCGGCAGAGAGCTCCCAGTTGCTGTAGCCACGGTCGCCACTGCCATAGGGGGTGGCGTCTGTGTGGCCGGCCAGCGCGATGCGGTTCTCCACATCACCCAGCGCGGCACCAATGCCACGCAGGATTTCGCTCATGTAGGGCTTCACCAGGGCACTGCCTGTGTCGAACATGGGCCGGCTCTGCTGATCAACGATCTGGATGTGCAGGCCGTCGAGCGTGGTCTCCAGCTGGATCTGCGAGCCGTATTCGGCAAGCCTCGGGTCGCTGGAGATGACCGACTGGATCTTGCGCTGCAGTTCCTGAATGCGGTTTGCCTCGTTGCGCTCGCGTTCTTCCTTGGCCATCTGCGTCCACATCTGCTTGGCCGCGCGCTCGGCGTCACCGCCGTCGACCTGGCCCGCGGACTTGCTCAGGTCGCGCCCGCCGCCGGGCAGGATGCTGTTGCTGTTGCCGGTACCGTCGCCACCCATGAGCGAGACCTTGACCGGGTTGCTGAAGTAGCTGGCAATGCCTTGCAGTTCACCCTTGGAGGTAGAGCCCAGCAACCACATGAGCAGAAAAAACGCCATCATGGCCGTCACGAAGTCGGCGTAGGCGATCTTCCAGGCACCTCCGTGTGCAGCGTGCCCGGTCTTCTTGATGCGCTTGATGATGATGGGCTGTAGCTTTTTGCCGTCGGCCATGGCGGTTCTCCGTTGCGTGCGGTGTCAGTGCGGTGGTGAATGCCTCAGGCTCAGGCCGGTGCCTTCTTGCCCTTGACATGGCCTTCGAGCTCAGTGAAGGTGGGGCGCTCGGTGGACTGCAGCACCTTGCGTCCGAATTCAATGGCAGTGGCCGGCGCGTAGCCCTGCATGCTGGCGAGCAGGGTGCTCTTGATGCACTGCAGTTCCTTGGTGCCCTCTTCCATCTTCTGGTCGATCACGCCAGCCAGCGGTTCGGCGATGGCGTAGGCCAGGAAAATGCCAAGAAACGTACCCACCAGGGCAGAACCGATCATGGCGCCAAGCACCGCCGGCGGTTGACCCACCGATCCCATGGTCTTGATCACACCCAGCACCGCAGCCACAATGCCGAACGCCGGCAGGCCGCCAGCCAAGCGGGTGATCGCAGCGACAGGCGCATGGCCTTCGTTGTGATGGGTTTCGATCTCGCTGTCCATCAGCGATTCGATCTCGTGTGCGTTGAGGTTGCCGGAGACCATCATGCGCAGGTAGTCGGTGATGAACTCCACCACGTGGTGATCATCGGCAATGGCGGGGTATTTCTTGAACACCGCCGACTCGTGCGGATTCTCCACGTCCTGCTCGATGGCCATCAGGCCTTCCTTTCGAGCCTTCTGCAGCAGGTCGTATTGCAGCGCCAGCAACTGCATGTAGCGCTCCTTGGTGTACTTGGAACCCTTGAGCGCCATGGGAATGGCCTTCATGGTGGCCTTGAGCACCTTGGGCTGGTTGTTCACCACAAAGGCGCCGACCGCTCCGCCGCCGATGATCAGCATCTCCAGCGGCAAGGCCTTCATGATCACGGCCATGTTGCCGCCCGCAATGGCAAAGCCGCCAAAGATGCAGCCGAGAGCGACAACGTATCCGATGATGACAAACATGTTCGTGAGCCTGAAACAGAACGCTGGAGGCAGGCGCCAGCGTGGTGTGAGGGGTTTAACTATCTAGCGGTCAACTCTAGGTGCGATCGACCGGGGCCATAAACGCGAAATGGACCCGCATCGGGGTCCATTTCGGAGTTTGCACGGTAGATGGGACGTCTAGGAGCCTGCGCGGCAGAACACCAGGGGCAGCAAGGGTCCGGCTCCGCCGGCACGAGCTGCCGTCCCTCCTCCAAGCGCCGAAGGGCGCGCCAGAGAGGGGGGAAGCCGCGTCAGCGGCGCAGGGGGGAGCTCTCTAATGCAAGCGCAAACCACCGCTGGAAGCAGCGCCCTTGCCTGCGCGTGCGGGTGGTTCGCACATGCCGCAAATGAAATTGCGTGAGTTTTCGTAGGGTTCGGTCACGAAGTGGCCACCGCAGCAGGAGCACTTGGTCAAGGTCAGCATGCCGTTGTCCACAAACTTCACCAGGCGCCAGGCCCGTGTGATGGACAGCAGCGGTTCGATCGCGCTGGCCTGCATCTGGTCGCTGTACAGGCGGAAGGCCTTGATGACGGTGTCGATCTCTTCCAGCTCGCTGGTCTTGGAGAGGTACTCGTGGATGTTCAGGAACAGCGACGAATGGATGTTGGGCTGCCAGGTCAGGAACCAGTCGGTGGAGAAAGGCAACTGGCCTTTCGAAGGGCTCTTGCCCGCGACTTCCTTGTACAGGCGCAACAGACGCTCATACGACAGGCTGGTTTCGTACTCCAGCACCTGCAGCCGCGCACCCAGCTGGATCAGGGCAATGGCGCGCTCGATGTCACGCGACTCGTTGAGGATGCTTTTTTGCGTGGCCATGTCGAACTCCAGAGGCGGTGAGAGAGAAGTGTCTTGATCCAGGGACATCGAGGATCCGGCTCCGCCGGTCCCAGATGTCGCCCCCTTGAGGGGGTGACGCGCCGCAGGCGCGGCGCGGGGGTGGTCCGCTGATTCGATCAGTGCGCCGTGGCGCTCATCGATTCAGCAAATTTTCCGGCCATCAGGATGCTGGCGTGCAACTGTGTGGTGGTGGCGTTGTCCACCTTCTTCACGTTGTGGTTGGTCAGCAGGTTCCACACCAGGTCGTCGTCCACACGGAAACGGCACAGCAACATGTTGCTCGAAGCGATCTTGAGCAGCTGTGCGGTGGAGAGCATGCCCAGCAGGTCGGCAGCCTCTTCGCTCACACCCAGACGGTACAGCGCTTCAGCGCGGTCCTTGCGGATCAGGTTCTGGGCCAGCATCAGGTAGGTCAGGTTGGCTTCGCGGATTTCAGCCAAGAGTTGTTCGCTGTCCATGGTGTTCTCCTAAGGTGTCGTTTCGCTGTGGGGCGGGGGACTTGGTTGCGTTTGCTTTCTCGATGTATGTAATTGTGTCGATCGGTGAAAAAACTTGAATCGGCGAATGGCTGTTTGACGTGTCGGGACCCCCCTACGGCTTGTCAGGCAAATGCCTACAACCTTGGTTCTCATTTTTGTGTGGGTGTATGGCCCACCACTCCCCTGATGTTTTGCTTCGGTTCCCTGGTTCGGCCAGGTCTGAGTCATGCGATGCCAGGCCTCTCCAGGAAAAAAGTGAATGAAGGGGGCAGGCTCGCCTACCCACTTGCGTCCGGAAAATCCAGGGCCAGTCGACCGCCGCACACGCAACAGCGCAACTCGCAAAGGACAACGCCCGCTTCCCCACGGTTTTCTGCCCATCACATTGGGCACACCCTAAAGAAATATCCGCACACACCGAAATTCAAAGCAACGGACTTCTCAAAAGGTTCGTCGTCCCGCAAGCAAAGCGTCGAGATGGCAACTGGTCAAAAAAAAAGCGGCCAAGGCCAGCACGTTCAGCCCAGCAAAGGTCGTGGCAGTCAGCCCCCTGGCTGGTGTCGGGATGAGCGGCAGAGCGGGCTCCCTTTTCTCATCTACTTTTGGGCATTCTTCATGACCACCATCAACACCAACGTGATGTCGATGAACGCCCAGCGCAACCTGCTGTCTTCGCAGGGCTCGATGGCCACTTCCATGCAGCGCCTGTCTTCGGGTCTGCGTGTCAACAGCGCCAAGGACGACGCCGCCGGCCTGGCCATTGCCGAGCGCATGAACGCCCAGGTCAAGGGCCTGAGCGTGGCGGCCCGCAACGCCAACGACGGCATCTCCCTGGCGCAGACCGCTGAAGGCGCGCTGGGCAAAGTGGGCGACATACTGCAGCGCATGCGCGAACTGGCGGTGCAATCGGCCAATGCCACCAACAGCAGCGACGACCGCGACGCCCTGCAGGCCGAAGTGAAGCAACTGGCCGATGAGATCGACCGCGTGTCCAAGCAGACTTCTTTCAACGGAAAGAAGGTGCTCGACGGCTCTTTCACCGCCGCTTCCTTCCAGGTGGGCGCCAACGCCGGTGACAACATCACCATCGGTTCGCTGGCCGACACCACGGCCGACAACCTCAGCACGGCGCGATACACAGAAGACACCATTGCGGCGTTCAATGTCAACACCACCATCACCGGCTACGCCACAGCCATTGCAGACGGAGTGCTGCAAATCGGGGTGGGTGGAGAAGTCATCGACCTGGGGCCCATTGCGGCGGCTTCGTCGGGTACCCAGCGTCTGGGACAGGTCATTGAAGCGATCAATCGCAAGACCAGCGAGACTGGCATGTCGGCATTCCTCGTCGATGAAGGCAGTGGCTCGTATTCAATCGAGCTGCTGGGGTCCAACACCGCAGAACCCACCTATCTCGACACTTCCGCCGTCGCGTACAACGGATTTACTGCCGCAACCACCGGGTTCGACAGCGCGGACGCCGACACCTCGGCAGGCAGTCACATGGTAGATACCGGCATCGACTCTATAGACGTGACCACCGAAAAGGGCGCCTATATTGCCATGTTGAAGCTCGACAGCGCGCTCGATCAAGTCAACGGCGCCCGCGCCACCCTGGGTGCTGTGCAAAGCCGCTTTGAGAATGCCGTGGCCAACATCCAGATCGGTGTGGAGAACCTCTCAGCTTCGCGTGGCCGCATCATGGACGCCGACTTCGCCAAGGAAACTGCCAACCTGTCGCGCTCCCAGATCCTGCAGCAGGCCGGCACCGCCATGGTGGCCCAGGCCAACCAGGTGCTCCAAGGCGTGCTCTCGCTCTTGCGCTGACCTCAGGCAGATCGCCTGCGCCAATCGCCCGGCGCGTGCGGCGGCATCAAGGCGGTGAAGTGGTGCACAACCACTCGACCGCCTTTCTCTTTTCCCCCCGTTCCTTTGGCGCCTGCGTGGGCACGGCGGCCTTGCGTCCGACAAGCGACACCATGGCTGGCGGATGCTGAAAGCACGAACAGCCATTTCTTTAGCACTTTTTTGCAGCAATCAACATCTTTCTTTTCTCAAGAAACCTGGGTGAAGCCCGAAATTAACCTCAACGGACTTCTAAAAAGGTTCGTCGTCCGGCAAGCAAAAGCGGCGAGACGGCAACAGGTCACAAGACCCACAGCCAACGCGTTCAGCCCAGCACCGGTCGTGGCAGCCAGCCCTCTGGCTGGTGTCGGGATTGGCAGCAATGCCGGATTACTTTTCATCTATTTTTAGGAGTTAGTCATGACCACCATCAACACCAACGTGATGTCGATGAACGCACAGCGCAACCTCATGTCTTCACAGGGTTCGCTCGCCACTTCCATGCAGCGCCTGTCTTCCGGCCTGCGTGTCAACAGCGCCAAGGACGACGCCGCTGGCCTGGCCATCGCAGAGCGCATGAACGCACAGGTCAAGGGCCTGAGCGTGGCAGCACGCAACGCCAACGACGGCATCTCTCTGGCACAGACCGCTGAAGGCGCGCTGGGCAAGGTCGGCGACATGCTGCAGCGCATGCGCGAACTGGCCGTGCAGTCGGCCAATGCCACCAACAGCAGCGACGACCGCGACGCCCTGCAGGCCGAAGTGAAACAGCTGGCCGACGAAATCGACCGCGTTTCCAAGCAGACCTCTTTCAACGGCAAGAAGGTGCTCGATGGTTCGTTCACCGCCGCTTCCTTCCAGGTCGGCGCCAACGCTGGCGACAACATCACCATCGGCTCACTGGCCGACACCACCGCCGACAACCTCAGCACCGTGGCCTACGGTGAGAACACGGTGGCTGGCATTGACCCAGATGCCGACATCACGGCCTTTGCCACTGCCGTGACAGCCAACCTGACCATTGCGGTGGGCGGTGGCACGGCGGTGGACCTTGGCGAACTCGCTGCAGCTTCCTCGGCGACCGAGCGCATGGGCCAGGTCGTGGAAGCCATCAACCGCAAGACCGCCGACACCGGTGTGTCCGCGTATCTGGTGGACAACGAGGACGGCACCTATGACGTCGAACTGTTGTCATCTTCACTTGACGCCAACGGTGATCCCGAGGCAGTGGTTTTTGGTGCAGGTTTCACCGCCACCGGTACCGGCCTGGTCGTGGGCGATGGTGCAGCCATTGGCGCTGCTTCTGCCGCTGACTCCACGGGCATCTCCAACATCGACGTGACGACCGAAAAGGGTGCCTACATCGCCATCAAGAAGCTCGACGACGCGCTCGACTCCGTCAACAGTGCACGCGCCACGCTGGGCGCCGTGCAGAGCCGCTTCGAAAACGCTGTGGCCAACATCCAGATCGGTGTGGAAAACCTCTCTGCTTCGCGTGGCCGCATCATGGACGCCGACTTCGCCAAGGAAACCGCCAACCTGTCGCGCTCGCAGATCCTGCAGCAGGCCGGCACCGCCATGGTGGCCCAGGCCAACCAGGTGCCACAGGGCGTACTGTCTCTGTTGCGCTGATCCCAGGCAGTTCAGTCTCGCCAGGCCAGCACCCGTCAATCGGGTGCGGCTGCAAAAGGCGGTGGCCGCGGTGAACAACCGCTGCCACCGCCTTTCTCTTTTCCCCTCGGGTCTCGCAGCCTTGTGTCTTGAGGGCGCCACCGATGTCCACGAAGTTTGAATGCACGAACAGCGGTTTCTTTAGCTCTTTTTTTCAGACATCAAGCACTTTCTTTTCTCAAGAAACCAGTGTGACCACCGAAATTGAATTCAACGAACTTCTAAAAAGGTTCGTCGTCCGGCAAGCAAAAGCGACGAGATGGCAAAAGGCCTACAAGTGACCCAAGCCAACACGTTCAGCCCAGCACCGGTCGTGGCAGCCAGCCCTCTGGCTGGTGTCGGGATTGGCAGCAATGCCGGATTACTTTTCATCCATTTTTAGGAGTTAGTCATGACCACCATCAACACCAACGTGATGTCGATGAACGCACAGCGCAACCTGATCTCTTCCCAGGGTTCGCTGGCCACTTCCATGCAGCGCCTCTCATCCGGCCTGCGTGTCAACAGCGCCAAGGACGACGCCGCTGGCCTGGCCATTGCCGAGCGCATGAACGCCCAGGTCAAAGGCCTGAGCGTGGCAGCACGCAACGCCAACGACGGCATCTCTCTGGCGCAGACCGCTGAAGGCGCGCTGGGCAAGGTCGGCGACATGCTGCAGCGCATGCGTGAGCTGTCTGTGCAGTCGGCCAACGCCACCAACAGCAGCGATGACCGCGATGCCCTGCAGGCCGAAGTCAAGCAGCTGGCCGATGAAATCGACCGGGTCTCCAAGCAGACCTCGTTCAACGGCAAGAAGGTGCTCGATGGTTCGTTCACCGCCGCCTCCTTCCAGGTCGGCGCCAACGCTGGCGACAACATCACCATCGGTTCGCTGGCCGACACCACCGCCGACAACCTCAGCAACGTGATCTACGGTGAAGCCACCGCCACGGTGACGGCTGCCGGCATCACGGGTTACGACACCGAAATCGCGACCGGCACACTGACCATCACGGTCGGTGGCGGAACCGCTGTCGATCTGGGGGTCATCGAAGCGGCTTCCTCTGAAACCGCACGCCTGGGCCAGGTGGTGGAGGCCATCAACCGCAAGACCGCCGACACCGGCGTGTCGGCTTACCTGGTGGACAACGAAGACGGCACTTTTGATGTGGAACTGCTGTCCTCCCAGCTCAACGCCGCGGGCACGGCACCGGCCACGGTCGAGTTTTCTGCTGGATTCACCGCCACCGCCACAGGCTTGCTGGAAGCCACCGGCGACGCCGTGGATACGGCTGCATCGGCCGCTGACTCGACGGGCATTTCCAACATTGACGTGACGACCGAAAAGGGCGCCTACATCGCCATCAAGAAGCTCGACGACGCTCTCGACTCCGTCAACAGCGCACGCGCCACGCTGGGTGCCGTGCAGAGCCGCTTCGAAAACGCTGTGGCCAACATCCAGATCGGCGTGGAGAACCTCTCTGCCTCGCGTGGCCGCATCATGGACGCCGACTTCGCCAAGGAAACCGCCAACTTGTCGCGCTCGCAGATCCTGCAGCAAGCCGGTACCGCCATGGTGGCCCAGGCCAACCAGATCCCACAGGGTGTGCTCTCGCTCCTGCGCTGATCAGTTTCGAGACCCGAACGCCACGCCCGCAGGTGTGGCGCTCCAGGCGGTAGAGGTGGTGAACAACTGCCTCCACCGCCTTTTTCTTTTGGAGGCACTGATTCCGCAATCCTTTGAATAGCACCGGGGAAGTCTGTCTTTTCCAAGTGATGAATGGCGCGTTGCTGCTGAAGAATACGTCAGGGCTACCGAAATTGAACTCAACGAACTTCTAAAAAGGTTCGTCGTCCGGCAAGTGAATGCGGCGAGGCGGTCAAGGTCCAAGGGCCCAGCCGGCGCGAGCATTCCTGCCCCGGTCATGGCAGCCGGCCTTTGTGGCCGGTGTCGAGATTGGCAGCGATGCCGGATTGCCTTTTTATTTTTAGGAGTTAGTCATGACCACCATCAACACCAACGTGATGTCGATGAACGCTCAGCGCAACCTGCAATCCTCGCAGGGCTCGCTGGCCACTTCCATGCAGCGCCTCTCATCGGGCCTGCGAGTCAACAGCGCCAAGGACGACGCCGCCGGCCTGGCCATTGCCGAGCGCATGAACTCCCAGATCAAGGGTCTGAGCGTGGCTGCGCGGAATGCCAACGACGGCATTTCGCTGGCGCAGACCGCTGAAGGCGCGCTGGGCAAAGTGGGAGACATGCTGCAGCGCATGCGTGAACTGGCCGTTCAGTCTGCCAACGCCACCAACAGCGCCGACGACCGCACCGCCCTGCAGGCCGAAGTGAAGCAACTGGCCGATGAAGTTGACCGCGTTTCCAAGCAGACCTCTTTCAACGGCAAGAAGGTTCTGGACGGCTCCTTCACCGCCGCCACCTTCCAGGTGGGCGCCAACGCCGGTGACAACATCACCATCGGTTCGCTGGCCGACACCACGGCTGAGAACCTGAGCACCATTGCCTATGGCGAAGTCACCGTGGCGGCCATTGATCCAGAGGCAGCAGGCTTCACCGGCTTCGGCACAGCCATCGCGGCCGGCACGCTCACCATCACGGTCGACGGCACCGCCCACGACCTGGGTGCCTTTGAGGCTGCCGATTCGGGTACGGAGCGCATTGGCCAGGTGATGGAAGCCATCAACCGAAGGTCCAGTGACACCGGCGTGTCCGCTTACCTGGTGACCAACGACGACGGCACCTTCGACGTAGAGATCCTGTCGTCCCGCCTGGATGCGGTTGGCGCACCCGTCATCCCCACCTTCTCCGCCGGCTTCACTGTTGCCGCCACCGGCTTTGCTGCACCGACCGTGGTCGCCGCCGCCACCGATCTGACCGGCATCGACTCCATCGACGTGACGACCGAAAAGGGTGCTTACATCGCCATGAAGAAGCTCGACGATGCGCTCGACCAGGTCAACGGCGCCCGCGCCACCCTGGGTGCCGTGCAAAGCCGCTTCGAGAGCGCGGTGGCCAACATCCAGATCGGTGTGGAGAACCTCTCGGCTTCACGTGGCCGCATCATGGACGCCGACTTCGCCAAGGAAACCGCCAATCTGTCACGCGCCCAGATCCTGCAACAGGCTGGTACCGCCATGGTGGCCCAGGCCAACCAGGTGCCACAGGGCGTGCTGTCGCTGCTTCAAGGTTGACGGAAAAGTGCCGATATAACAAAAAATCGGTCTCTTGATTGGTTTCTGCAGGCGCCCCACCCTACCGGGTGAGTGGCCACCCAGGCGGCGCAGGAGGTGAACAACCCCCTCGCCGCCTTGGGCCTTGCGGCATGACCACAGCGTTTGCACGCAGCGTGCGCTGTGCTCATTCCGGAAAGGACTCTCCATGGCTATCTCATCGCCAGGCCTCGCCAGCGGCATCGACATCCAGGGCATCGTGTCCAAACTGGTGGCGCTGGAACAGGCGCCCCTGATCCCGCTGCAGCAAAAGGCAACTTCTTTCCAGAGCAAGCTCTCGATTTACGGCACCATCAAGTCCATGGTCGCAGGCCTGGGCGACGCTGCGGCCAAGCTCTCCGCGCCCGGCGCATGGACCAGCGTCAAGGGCACATCGTCCACACCCGATGCCGTTGGCATCAGCGTGGCCGCCGGCACCAACGCCACCTCCATGGCGATTGAAGTGCAAAGCCTGGCCAAGGCGCAGTCAGTGGCTTCTGGCGCTGTGCCCATTGGCACGCCCATGGGCGGCGGCGGTTTGAGCATCCAGATCGGTAACTGGTCCGGCGGCACCTTCGCCGCTGGCACCGCCGCTGCGGTGGACGTGAGCATCGAACCCACTGACACACTCAGCCAGATTGCCACCAAGATCAACGCTGCTGGCGCTGGCGTGAGCGCCACCGTCCTGCGCGATGCCTCCGGCGAGCGCCTGCTGATGCGCTCCAGCGATACCGGCGAAGAAAAGGGCTTCCGCGTCCAGGTCACCGACGACGATGGCAATCCCAACGACGCTGCCGGCCTCTCACGCCTGGCATTCGATCCCGGTACCGCCACCGGCATGACGCTGAGCCAGGCCGGCGAAAACGCGCAAGCCACAGTCAACAACGTGCCCATCAGCTCGGCCAGCAACACCGTCAAAGATGCTCTGCCCGGCATCACGCTCACGCTCTCCAAGGTCACCACCGGCCCGGTGGAGGTGGGGGTGAGCGTGGACAAGGACGCGATGCGCAAGAACATCCAGGGATTCGTGGATGCCTACAACGCGATCAACAACATGCTGGCCACAGCCACCAAGTACGACCCCGACACCAAAGTGGCCGGCTCGCTGCAGGGCGACAGCACCGCCGTGGGCCTGCAGAACGCGCTGCGCGGCATGATGCGGTCAGTGACCGCCAGCGAACCGTATTCGCGTCTGCTTGACGTGGGCATCGAGATGAAGACCGGTGGGGTGATGTCCATCAACGCCACCAAGCTCGACGCGGCGATGGAAAACCCCGAAGACCTGCAAGCACTGTTTGCCAACACCAGCAGCATCGCCACCGAACGCGGTTTTGGATTAAAGGTGAAGGCATTTGCCGACGGCCTGCTCTCGGTCAACGGCCTGGTGAGCACGCGCACCGAAGCACTCAAGGGCTATCTCTCGCGCAACACCAAGGAACAGGAAAAAGTAAGCGATCGTGCGGAGCGCGCCGAAGTGCGCCTGCTGGCACAGTACAACGCCATGGACGCGGCGGTCGGACAACTCAACGGCCTCAATGCCTTCGTGACCCAGCAGATCACGCTGTGGAACAACGTCAAACGCTGATTTTCTGCCCTTCCCCGCTTGGTCTGAACCGATCAATGCCCCAGCGATGTGGCGACCGGAGCGGTTGAATCTTTGTCGAGCCTTGTGAGAACGTCGTGGAGGAGAAGAGCATGGGATTTCCAAGCCAAACAGACGAACGGACGCCTACAGTCCAGAGCGCAGATGCCGATAAAAAAAGGCATCAGGTACAAGGAAACCAAGCCATGTTCACACCCGTCAGCACCCGCGCCGCATCTGCCTACAAAACCGTCGCCGCCGCAACCAGCGTGCAGGGTGCAGACCCACACCAGCTCGTCAATCTTTTGTTCGACGCACTGTTGCAGGCCATGAACCAGGCCCGTGGCGCGTTGGAGCGCGGCGACATGGAAACCAAAGCCAAAGCGCTCAGCAAGGCCGTTCGCATTCTGGAAGAAGGCCTCAGGGGAGGCTTGAACCTGCAGGAAGGCGGCGAGCTCGCGCAGCGGCTTCAAGCCGTCTATTCATACAGCGTGCAGCGGTTGACCCTGGCCAACATGCGCAACGAAGACGCCCTCATTTCCGAGGTGACAAGCCTGATTGAACCCGTGGCGCAATCGTGGAAAGACATCCGCAGCGCCGCCCTGCAGCCCGCAACGGGCCCTGGAGCCTGATCATGGAGCACACCTTGCTGGACTACTACCGCGCCATCGACGACGCCAGCCAGAAGATGCTGCAGGCTGCTCAAACCGAAAACTGGGACCAAGTGGTCCGCCTGGAAGGCGCCTGCGCCGTGCTGATTGCCCAGTTGCGCAGCAAGTCACGCACCGACCAGCTCGCCCCCGCCGAGCGCAAGGAAAAGACCAAGATCATGCAGCGCATCCTGCGCGCCGACGCAGAAATCCGCTGCCTGGCCGAACCCTGGCTGAACGACCTGGAAGTCCTGATGGAAGCCAAAGTTCACTGAAAGTGGACTTTGGCTTCCCCCCCCCCGCGCCGCTTCGCGTCACCCCCCCAGGGGGGCGATGCCTCTGACCGGCAAAGCCGGATCTTCGTCATCCCTGGATTGGGGCACGTGCTCCGGAGGCTGGATAAGCACCCGGAGAGATGGAAAGAGGAAAGATGAACGCTCACCGGCCAGCGCAGCGCAGGCCCACAACGAGCGGCGAAGCTTCCAGGGATGTCGAAGATCCGGCTTTGCCGGTCAGAGACATCGTCCCCCCTCAGGGGGAAGACGCGAAGCGGCGCAGGGGGGTGACAGTGATGTATTTGACCGTCGTCAGACGGACATATTCATCACATCTGTGTAAGCCTGGACCATCCGGTTGCGCACATGCAGGGTGGCCTGGAAGCCGATCTGGGACTTCTGCATGGCCAGCATGGTTTCTTCCAGGCTCACATTGGGGTTGCCCAGTTGCACCTGGGTCTGCAGGCGGGAGGCTTCGTTCTGGCTGGCACTGACCGACTGCAGGGCGCTCTTGAAGCTGTCGGCAATGCCCGGGCCTGCGGCGGCGCCGGCGCCCGGACGCTTCAGGGCGTTGGCACCCACGCCGGTGAGGGCTTGACTGGTCAGGGGGCTGATGCGCATGTCCATGGCGGTGTCCTTCAACTTCAATGGTCAACGCCCCAATGCTAGGGAGGGTGGCCTGGACCCGCTGGGGAATAAGGGGGACAAACCCGGTCCTTTTCGTCGGTATGGCGCGGACGCCGGACCCGAATAATCGGTCGCAACAGGGGGCTTTTCCTCTGCCAGACATCCCTTATTCGACCCATCTCGACCCATGAGCACCTCTGTCGCCGAACTGGACCTGCAACCTGTGCGTCGCCCCAACGCGCTGGCCGATGGCTTTGCGCGCATGGACACGGCGCAGAAGATCAAGCTGGGTCTGGGCATGCTGGCCCTGCTGGGCATCGTGGCTGCGTTCTTCTTCATGGGGCGCCAGGCCGAATGGCGGGTGCTGTATTCGAACCTGAGCGATCGCGACGGCGGCGCCATCGTGGCCCAGCTCACGCAGATGAACGTGCCCTACAAGCACACCGAAGGCGGCATGGCCATCATGGTGCCGGCCGACAAGGTGCACGACACGCGCCTGCGCCTGGCCTCACAAGGCCTGCCCAAGGGTTCGGTGGCCGGCTTCGAGCTGATGGAGTCCAACCGCTTTGGCATGACCCAATTCCAGGAACGCCTGACCTTCCAGCGTGGCCTGGAAGGCGAACTCACTCGCTCCATCCAGTCGCTCTCTTCGGTGCAGAGCGCGCGCATCCACCTGGCGCTGCCCAATCAGAACGGCTTTTTCCGCGAACAGCAAAAGCCAAGCGCTTCCGTGCTGCTCACCCTGCATCCCGGCCGCGTGCTCGACCGCGCTCAGGTCGCCGGCATCGTGCATCTGGTGGCCTCCAGCGTGCCGGAGATGAACCCCAAGGCGGTCAGTGTGGTCGACGACGCCGGCTCCCTGCTCTCCAGCAACACCGACGGCCCTTCGCAGGGCGCAGACACCCAGAAGCTGCAGTACGTGCAGCAAATGGAACAGGTCTACACCCGCCGCATCCTGGACATGCTCGAGCCGCTGGTCGGTGTGGGCAACGTGAAGGCACAGGTCAGCGCCGACGTTGATTTCTCGCTCGTGGAATCGACCTCCGAACAGCACCGCCCGAACCAGGGCGGCGAACCCGGCACCATCCGCAGCCAGCAGACCGTGGAAGACGGTTCCGGCCCGACCGCCCAGCCTGCAGGCGTGCCCGGCGCGGTGACCAATCAGCCGCCCGCCGTGGGTCAGGCGCCCATCAACGGCGAGCCCGGACAACTCGGTGCGGCCGGTGGTGCCGAGCGGGCTGGCGCGATGCGCCGCGAATCGGTCGTGAACTATGAGGTCGACAAGACCGTGAAGGTGGTGCGTGAGGCCAGTGGCCAGGTGCGTCGCCTCAGCGCGGCCGTGGTCATCAACCACCGCACCAGCGTGGACCGCGCCGGCAAGGAAACCACCACCCCGATCCCGCCCGAACAGATCGAGCAGATGACAGCGCTGGTGCGCGAGACCATCGGCTTCAACCAGGGTCGCGGCGACTCGGTCAATCTGGTGAACGTGGCATTCAACTCGGTCAAGCCGCCAGAAGAAGCCCCTGTGGCCTGGTGGAAGCAGGTTGAAAATCACGAGCTCGCCCGCTCGCTGGCCTGGCCTGTGGGCATGGTGATGCTGGGTCTGCTGGTGGTGCTGGGCATGGTGCGCCCCGGCCTGAAGCTGATGCGCTCGCCTGCTGCAGAAACACGCAAGGTGCAACCCCTCAACGCCCTGGTCGACGAAACACCGGAGCGCCCCGGCCTGCCCATGCCGAGCCCGCAGGAAATCACGGCCGAACAGACCCGCATGTCGGACGCCAAACGCCTGGCGCTGGAAAACCCGGTGGCGGTGGCGAACATCGTCAAGGGGTGGGTGAACGGTGAGTCTCCAGCATGACCAGGTGTCACCCCCTGCGCCGCTTCGCGTCTTCCCCCTCTCTCGCCTTCGGCGGGAGGGGGACGGCACTTGAGAGGCTGAAAGTCTTTCGTTCATGCCCGCTCACCACGCCCAAACGCACCCACTCTGCGTTGCAAATGCGCGCCATAGCCCGAGCTATGGCTGTGCTTTGCGCCTTGATTGGGC
>PHCQ01000094.1 GCA_002840835.1 Betaproteobacteria bacterium HGW-Betaproteobacteria-16
CGACCACCCGACCAACCTGGAAGGAAGCGCCATGACCGGTGTGAATGTGACGGCGATCGAGCGCGTGATCGACATCTTTGAGGCGTTCCAGACAAACCAGCGGCCGATGTCGCTGACCGATCTGTCCGAGGCGCTGGGCATTCCCAAGAGCACCTGCCACGCCATCGTCTCGACGCTGATGGCGCGCGGCTACCTGTACACGCTCAGCCGCCCGCGGGCGCTCTATCCGACCAAACGCATGTACGACGTGATGCGCGACGTGTTCGCGAAAGACCCCTTCATCGAACACGCCACGCCGGTGCTGGAGCGGTTGCGCGACGCGACCCGTGAGACCGTGATCCTCGGGAAGCGCCAAGGCGAGTCGGTGATCTACTTGCAGGTGATCGAAGGGCTACACGCGATCCGCTACACCGCCAAACCCGGCGAGTTCAAGCCGCTGCATTCGAGTTCCATCGGCAAGGCCTTGCTGGGCAGCCTCAAGGAGTCAGAATTGCGCGCGTGGCTGGAAGGGCGGGAGCTGGCCTTCATCACCTCGGCCACGAAAATCGAGCACGATGCGCTGATCCAGGACGTGCTGGACAGCCGGCGGATCGGCTACTTCGTGACGCGCGGCGAGAACGTCAGCGACGTGTGGGCGGTGGCGACCTTCTTCACCATCAACAACGAAACGCTGGCCGTGGCCGTGGCCGGACCCAGGCACCGCATCGAAGGCAATGTGGTCGAGTGCGCCAACTTGCTGGTAGCCACGTGCAGCTTCCTGGCACGACAACAACAGGCGCGCATTTAGCTGAGTGCCGCCATCAGGCTCCCGGGCGTTGCCCCGAGTCAAGCTGTGCTTCTCTCGGCCATTCGACAGGCTCCCACACCAATCCGGCAGTCTGACGCTGCCTGCGCGCTGGTGCTTGGCCGTGGCGCGCGTGAGAAATGGGTCCTTGCTGTACCTGTCGCGGTGCAGTGGATTTGGCGATAGCGCTGGATTTTCCCTGTCGACCCATTTTTACAACATCGGGTGGCATTGATGACCGCTTATCACGCACACCCGCCCGGAGTCCCACGTGTTTACCCTGATTTCTCGGAGCGATTGTAGCCGTACAATGAGCAATGTGTTCATCTGATGGACACTCCAGATGGCGGCCTGGATCAGTTGCTACTTTCTCGGTACTCACGCCTTCTCCTCAATTCACCAAATGATCAACCGCAGAACCATCGTTCAGTTGGCAGTAGGGATGGCCTTGGGCGCCCCCTCGCTGACGGGCTTTGCTCAGCAGTCGATCACTTTGCGGTTTCACACTTTCATGTCTCCCATGTCCAACGTATGGGTCAGCATGAACAAGGTATGGATGGACAAGGTGCAACGGGAATCAGATGGGCGCATCCGGTTTGAGGCGTACCCCGCGATGCAGCTTGATGGTGCGCCTGTGCAGCTATACGACCAGGCACGGGATGGCGCGGCTGACATCGTTTGGACACTGACCGGCTATTCACCTGGACGCTTTCCTTGCAGCGAGGTGTTTGACCTGCCGTTCATGATGACCAACGCCGAGGCTACTTCCAAGGCTTTCTGGGAGTTCATCCAGACAAAAGCGTCCAACGAATACAAGGAAGTGCATCCCATTGCAGTGCAGGTTCATGGGCCGGGGATGTTCCACACCCGCGACCGCCCCATCAAGGCTCCGGACGACTTGCGCGGCATGAAGATGCGGGGCCCAACCAGACAAATTACGAAGATGCTGGGATACCTCGGCGCCATTCCTGTGGGAATGCCGCTGCCCCAGATTCCCGACGCACTGCAAAAGGGGCTTCTCGACGGCTGCGTGATCCCTTGGGATGTCGTTCCCTCCGTAAAGGTGCACGAATTGACGAAGTTTCACAGCCAGTTCGATCCAGCAAGTGGCGCGCTCTACACCACGACATTCGTGACGGCAACAAACAAACGGAAGTACGAGTCCCTGCCGCCAGATGTCCGGAAAGTGCTGGACGCCAACTCGGGCATGACCGCTTCTGCATCCTTGGGGCGCACCCACCAAGGTGGCGACGACCCTGCCCGCAAGTTGGTGGAGGCACGCGGCAACGTGACCCATAACTTCGGGCAGGTCGAAGCCCAAGAGTTCAGGCGCGCAGCAAGCCAGGTAGAGGTCGAATGGGTCAAGGACATGGAGAGCCGCGGCTTCGATGGTCGCGATCTGTTGTCAACAGCCCGGGCCTTGATCGAAAAGCACACAAAAACCACCAAGGCATAAAGACACTCCATGAATCAACTTCCCAAAGAAAACCCCCCGCGGCTGGCCAACCGGGTTGCGATCGTGACCGGCGCGGCGCAAGGTATCGGAGAGACATACGCGCGTGCATTGGCTCAAGAAGGTGCCTCCGTGGTCTGTGCCGATGTGCTGGACGCCACCGGGGTGGTCAACCAGATCATTGAGAAGGGTGGCCGGGCGGTGTTTGTCCACACAGACGTGACGTCCCGCGAATCGGTGGAGAAGATGGTTGGGTCCGCACTTCAGGCGTTCGGCCGCATTGACGTGCTGGTCAACAACGCCGCAATTTTCGGCAACCTTGCCCTCAAGCCGTTCGAGCAGATCGAGTCGGCCGAGTGGGACAAGGTGATGTCCGTCAACGTGCGCGGCTCCTTCGAGTGCGCCAGAGCGGTCAGCCCCGTGATGCGTCAGCAGCGCTACGGCAAGATCATCAACATCGCCTCCGGCACGGTTTTCAAGGGCACGCCGCTCTTCCTGCACTACGTCACCTCCAAGGGCGCCGTGGTGGCGATGGCGCGCTGTCTGGCGCGTGAATTGGGTAACGACAATATCTGCGTCAATACACTGGCGCCGGGCCTGACCCTGAGCGCCAATGTCAGCGCAAATCCCGACTGGCAAGGCTCAATCGCTTCAGGCATCGTTTCGTCCCGCTGCATCAAGCGTGATCAGGTACCCGACGACCTGACCGGCACCTTGATCTACCTCGCCAGCGCCGACAGTGACTTTGTCACCGGTCAGGTGATTGTGGTTGATGGCGGATCGGTCACACATTGAGCACTCCTATGCACGCCACAGCAGAACTCTTGATCGATGGCCGGTGGATGCCCGCCAGCCAGGGCCTCGAAGTGCCCAGCCTGGACCCGGCCAACGGCAGCCAGATCGGTTGCTTCAGCGCTGCCACCCGGGCAGACGCGGAGGCGGCCATTTCGGCTGCACGCAGAGCCTTTGAAAAGCCCACGTGGGCCCAGTCGCCGCGGCTGCGGCAGAACGTGATGAACGAATGGGCCAGCCGGCTAGAGCACAAGGCTGAAGCACTGGCCCAACTGCTAACGCAAGAGAATGGCAAGGTGATCGCGCAATCGCGGGGTGAGCTGATGGGAGCCATCTCGGAGATCCGTTACTACGCGGGTCTGGCCCGGCACATACCAGGCCACGTGCTCGAGGTGGAACCCGGCGTATTTTCCACGATGCTGAAAGAGCCGGCCGGCGTCGCCGGCATCATCGTCCCTTGGAACGCTCCCGTGATCCTGCTTATCCGGTCGATCACCCCCGCGTTGGCCGCTGGCTGTACTTGCGTGGTCAAGCCTGCACCGCAGTCCGCACTCATCACCGCTGCGGTGATCAGGGAACTGGCCGACGTGACTGGACTGCCGCCCGGTGTGGTGAACCTGGTGAGTGAGCAAGGCCACGACGTGGCTCAGTTGCTCACCACCTCGCCAGAGGTGGATGTGGTCAGCTTCACGGGCTCCAACCTGACGGGGCAGCGCATCATGGCCGCCGCTGCTCCCACTATGAAGAAACTGTCGCTCGAACTGGGTGGCAAGTCATGCTGCCTGGTTTTTGAAGATGCCGATATCGACCACATCGCGCCTCAACTGGCTGCCGCTGCGACGGTCATCTCTGGTCAGCAATGCACGGCGGCGCGCCGGGTGTTGGTTCACGCGTCACGCTATGAGGCGATGAAAAAAGCGCTGGCCAGTGCACTGGCGGCAATCAAAGTGGCGCCCGGAAATACCCCGGGCGCCCAGATGGGTCCCTTGATCGATCTCTCTACCACTGAGTTGGTGCAACGTCGCATCGAGCAGGCGATGGACGACGCAGACGAAGTGATCCTGCGCGGTCAGCGTCTCGGCGGAAACCTGCGGCTTGGCGGGTTTGTCTCGCCCACCTTGGTCGCGCACCGGGATGCCAGTGCATCTTTTGTCCAAGAGGAGATTTTCGGCCCCTTGGTCGTGCTGGAAAAGTTTGAAACCGAAACCGAAGCGGTGGCGCGGGCCAATCACACCGAGTTCGGGTTGTCCGCGAGTGTCTGGACCGAGCAGGGCGCGCGCGCCTGGCGTATCGCTCGAGCGCTGCGCAACGGCACTGTTTGGATCAACGACCACAACAAGCTGTGCGCTGAAGCGGAGACCGGCGGCTATCGCCGCAGTGGCTTGGGCCGTCTCCACGGCTTTGACGCGTTGATCGATTTCACCGAGATCAAACACATCTATCAGAACGTAGGTGTGCTTGAGCCACCCAAGGGCTGACCCCACAAGCCTGCCCGAATCCTTAGAACTTATAGGAGAGAACGAATCATGTTTCCCAAAAACACGTGGTATGTAGGCGCTACGCCCAGCGAACTCGATGGAAAGCCCCTTGGCCGCAAGATTTGCGGCGAGTCCATCGTGTTTTTCCGTGGCCCCGACAACAAGGTGGCCGCTGTCGAAGACTTTTGCCCCCACCGCGGTGCTCCGTTGTCGCTGGGCAAGGTTGAAAACGGCAAACTGGTTTGTGGCTACCACGGTCTGGAAATGGGTTGCGATGGCAAGACGGTTGCCATGCCATGCCAACGCGTGGGCGGCTTCCCCGCCGTGCGGACGTATCCCGTAGTGGAGCGCTACGGGTTCATCTGGGTCTGGCCTGGCGATGCGCAAGAGGCCGACCCCTCCAAGATCCACCATCTGGCCTGGGCCGATGACCCCGAGTGGGCCTACAGCGGTGGGCTGTACCACGTCAAATGCGATTACCGGCTCATGATCGACAACCTCATGGACCTGACTCACGAGACTTACTTGCACCCGAACTCAATTGGTCAAAAGGAAATCGATGAGTCGCCGCCCAAGACGCGGATGGATGGAGACTGCGCCATCACCGAGCGTTACATGGAGGGCATCATGGCGCCGCCATTCTGGCGTGCGGGCTTGCGCGGAAACAACCTGGCCGACGATGTTCCAGTGGACCGGTGGCAAATCTGCCGCTTCTATCCGCCAAGCCATGTGCTGATCGATGTGGGTGTGGCGCACGCGGGCAAGGGCGGCTTCAATGCAGACCCCAAGGTCAAAGCCTCCAGCACAGTCATCGACTTCATCACACCTGAAACCGAGTCCTCGACCTGGTACTTCTGGGGCATGGCCAGGAACTTCAATGCGCAGGACCAGGCGTTGAGCGAGCAGATCCGCACCAGCCTGAGCAAGGTTTTCTCCGAGGACCTCCAGATGCTGGAGATGCAGCAGCAGAACCTGGAGCGCAACGCCGGGCGCAAGCTACTGAGCCTGAACATCGATGGCGGTGGCGTGCAAGCCCGCCGCATCATCGATCGGTTGCTGGTTGCGGAAAAATCCGCTGCCTGATGTTTTCCCGATCCCACCACAACAGGAGACACAGATGAAATCAAGGCGCTTTGTTTTGACACGAGGAGCCGCGCTGATCGGCGCGGCCTCCAGCGGCATTTTGTTGCCCCGGTGGGCGCAGGCGCAAGCCAGCAATCTGCGGGTTGGCCTGATGCTGCCGTTCACAGGTACCTTTGCCCAGCCCGGTATCGCCGTCGAAAACGGCTTCCGGCTGGCGCTGGCGCAAAACGGCGGCAAGCTCGGTGGCCGCGAGGTGGAGTTCTTCAAGGTCGATGACGAATCCAATCCGGCCAAGGGCATCGAGAACGCGACCCGCCTGGTAATGCGTGACAAGGTCGACGTGCTGGTGGGTTCGGTGCACTCGGGCGTGCAGATGGGCATTCACAAGGTCGCACGCGATACAGGAGTTCTCAACATCATTCCCAATGCCGGCGTGCACGTGGCCACCCGGGCCCAGTGTGCGCCCAATGTGTTTCGAACCAGCTTCACCAACGCCCAGCCTACCCTGGCTTTGGGCAAGGCCATGGTCGACCGAGGCCACAAGAAGGCGGTGTGGATCACCTGGAACTACGCCGCAGGCGACGAGGCCTTTGAGGGTTTCGAAAAGAGCTACACCGAAGCCGGTGGCACCATCATCAAGAAGCTCGGCCTGCCCTTTCCCAACGTGGAGTTTCAGTCGCTGTTGACCGAGATTGCGTCTTACAAGCCCGACGCCGTGGCCTGCTTCTTCGCCGGTGGCGGTGCAGCCAAGTTCCTGCGCGACTACGCTGCGGCCGGCCTGAACAAGACGATCCCACTGTACGGCTCGGGCTTCCTGACCGAGGGCGTGCTCGATGCAGCAGGCGAAGCTGCCGAGGGCGTTCTCACCACGCTGCACTACAGCGACTCGCTGGATATCCCGCGCAACAAGCAGTTCCGCCTCGACTATGTAAAGGCGTTCAAGGCGCAGCCCGATGTGTATGCCGTTCAGGGATACGACGCGGGCTTGCTGCTCGTCAAGGGTGCCAACGCAGTCAAAGGCGACTTGTCGAACAAACCGGCACTGTACGCAGCGCTGGAAGGCGCCACCATCGACAGTCCGCGCGGGAAATGGACCATGAGCAAGGCCCACAACCCGATCCAGGACATCTACCTGCGCCAGGTGGTCAACAAGGACAACAAGGTGATCGGCATTGCTCAGAAGGCTGTGGCCGATCCCGCCACGGGTTGCCGCATGGGTTGAGTCTTTCGCGCCCCGGTTGTCCTCCAGCGGCGGAGTTCGTCCAAAAGATGTTCCGCCGCTTTTCTTCGTCCTTTTGTTCCTTAACTCATGGATTTCGCCAACTTCCTCATCCAGTTGCTCAACAGCCTGCAATACGGCCTGTTGCTGTTCATGCTGGCCGCGGGCCTCACGCTGATCTTCGGGATCATGGGTGTGGTCAACCTGGCGCACGGCAGCTTCTACATGCTGGGTGCCTACCTGGCCTGGTTCCTGGTCGGCCAGTTGGACAGTCTGGTGCTGGCCATCGTGGTGGGCACGGTGATCGCCGTGGCGCTGGGCTGGCTGCTGGAATGGCTGCTGTTCCGGCACTTCTACCACCGCGACCACCTCGACCAGGTGCTGCTGACCTTCGGCCTGATCTACATCTTTGAAGAGGTGCGCTCCATCCTCTGGGGCGACGACGTGCACGCGGTGCAGGTGCCCGAGGTGCTGAACTGGTCTATCCCGCTGACCGAGAACCTCTCTTACCCGGTGTACCGGCTGGTGATGTCGGGCGTGTGCATTGCGCTGGCACTCGGCCTGTACCTGCTGATTTCCAAGACCCGCCTGGGCATGAAGATCCGTGCAGGCGCATTCAACCGCGAGATGACGGAGTCGCTGGGCATCAACATCCGCCTGATCCACAGCGTGGTGTTTGCCCTGGGCGTGGCGCTGGCCGCCATCGCGGGCATGATCGCCTCGCCCATCGCCAGTGTGTACCCCGGCATGGGCAGTTCGGTGCTGATCATGTGTTTCGTGGTCGTGGTCATCGGTGGTATCGGTTCGGTGCGCGGCGCCCTCGTCGCGGCCCTGCTCGTGGGCCTGGTCGACACCTTTGGCAAGGTGCTGGTGCCGCAGATCGCTGGCATGGCGGTCTACATGTTGATGGCACTCGTGCTGCTCTACAAGCCCGAAGGGCTCTTCAAACAATGAGCTCACCCAAAGCCCAACTCGAAAAGCTGCCCCGCAGCATCCAGGCCATCCTGGTGCTGGGCGCCATCGCGCTTGCCGCGTTTCCGCTCATCCCGGTGACCGGTGGCGATTTTTACCTGCAGATGCTCTCGCAGATGATGATCCTGGCGATCTTCGCCATGAGCCTCGATCTGTTGCAGGGCGTGACCGGTCTGGTGTCGCTCGGCCACGCGGCCTACTTCGGCCTGGCCGGCTACGCCCTGGCTTTCCTCACGCCGGCCGACACACCCATCAGCCTGTGGTGGGCCCTGCCCGCTTCGGCGCTGGGCGCGGGCCTGGCGGCGCTCATCATCGGCTTCTTCGTGGTGCGCACCCACGGCATCTACTTCATCATGGTCACCATGGCGTTCGCGCAGATGGTGTTCTTCCTGTTCTTCGACAACAAGGTGCTCGGCGGATCGGACGGCGTGTACGTGAACTTCCGCCCCACCGCTTCGGTGTTCGGCTGGACCGGCATCGACCTGGAAAACAAGACCACCTTCTTCTATTTCACGCTGCTGCTGCTCGTGCTGGTCTACGCCTTCCTGCGCCGCCTCCTGTTCTCGCCGTTTGGCCGCGTGCTCGCCGGCATCCGCGTGAACGAGCACCGCATGCGCGCCGTGGGCTACGGCACCTTCGGCTACAAGCTCACGGCCTTCACGCTGGCGGGTGCGCTGGCCGGTGTGGCGGGCTTCCTGTGGGCCGCGCAGACCGGCTACGTGAACCCCGAACTCATGGGGTTTCACATGAGCGCGCACGCCATCATGATGGTCATCCTCGGCGGCATGGGCAACTTCGCCGGGGCCATCGTGGGCGCCTTCGCGTTCGAGTACGTGATGCACTTCTTCAAGGACCTCACCAAACACTGGCAGCTGCTCATGGGCACGTTCATCGTGCTGGTGGTGGTGTTCGCGCCGCGCGGCCTGCTCGGGCTGGTGGAACGTTTCACCGGAAAACAGGGGAAGACATGAGCGAACTTCTTCTGTCGGCCCACAACCTCACCAAGCGCTTCGGCGGACTGGCGGCTGTCAACGACGTGTCGGTCGACCTCCACCGCGGTCGCATCCACGCGGTGATCGGCCCCAACGGCGCGGGCAAGTCCACGCTGACCAACCTGCTCTCGGGCGACCTGCCACCCACCTCGGGTCGCATCACGCTCAACGGCGTGGAGACCGCCGGCAGAAGCCCCGAGAAAATCTCGCGCCTGGGCCTGGGCCGCAGCTACCAGAAGACCAACATCTTCCTGCCCTTCACCGTGTGGGACAACGTGCGCCTGGCCGCGCAATCGCGCGAGCGGCACGCGCCGTGGAACCCGTTGCGCTGGGTGTCCTCGGCCAGCGCCATGGGTTCGGTCAACCAGCGCTGCGAACGCGCGCTCGAACTCGCGGGCCTCAAAAGCCGCGCCAGCATGGTGGCGGGCACCACCAGCCACGGCGAACAGCGGCAGCTGGAGATCGCCATGACGCTGGCCACCGAGCCCACCGTGTTGCTGCTGGACGAACCCTTGGCCGGCATGGGTCAGGCCGAGGCCGAGAGCATGGTCGCGCTTCTGCTGCGTTTGAAAAAAGACCACGCGATCATGCTGGTGGAACACGACATGGACGCCGTCTTCACGCTCGCCGACCAGCTCACCGTGATGGTGAACGGCCAGGTGATCGCCAGCGGCACGCCCGCGCAGGTGCGCGCCGATGCTTCCGTGCAGGCAGCCTATCTGGGTGAGGAACACTGATGAGCGCATCGACCAACGCATTGGTTGAGGCCAAGGGCCTGAACACCCACTACGGCGCCAGCCACATCCTGCGCGGCATCGACTTCACCGTCGGCCAGGGTCAGACCATCGGCCTGATGGGCCGCAACGGCATGGGCAAGTCCACGCTGCTCAAATCCATCATGGGCATCGTCAAACCCAGTGGGGGCAAAGTGCACGTGAAGGGCCGCGACATGACCGGCGCACCCACCTTCGAGATCGCACGCCAGGGCCTGGCCTACGTGCCCGAAGGCCGCGGCATCTTCGGGAACCTGAGCGTCAAGGAAAACCTGGTGATGTCGGCCCGCGCCGGCACCCGGGGTCAGCGCGAATGGACGTACGACCGCGTGCTGGAAACCTTCCCGCGCCTGGCCGAACGCCTGAACCACGGTGGGCAGCAACTCAGCGGCGGCGAGCAGCAGATGCTCACCATCGGCCGTGCGCTCATGACCAACCCCGACCTGCTCATCCTCGACGAAGCCACGGAAGGCCTTGCGCCCCTGATCGCGCGCGAAATCTGGCGCATCTGCGGCCTGATCCGCGAAAGCGGCATCAGCAGCATCATCGTGGACAAGAACTGGAAACACGTCACCCAGATCACCGACCGCAACGTGATCCTGGTCAAGGGCGAGGTGGTTTTTGAAGGCAGTTCCGAAGAGCTCCTGTCGAAGCCCGAACTGCTGGAGCAGCACTTGGGTGTATGAGAATCAGTGTCGCCCCGGCCGGCCCCTTGAAGCTAGCTAGCGCTGCCCAAGTGCTTGCGAGAGTTTCCGTGCTTCTTCCTTGAGGAGCGTAACAAATACGCTGACACGCGCTTGGTCCACGCGCACACCAGGACCGAAAACGGCCAAAGACCCCATGACTTTGTCGTTCCCCAGAAAAAACGGCACAGCAACCGCCACCGCGCCCTGGATCAATTCGTCCCGGCTTATCGCATACCCCTGTTCCCGGATCTGCTGCAGCCTGTCGAGATAGGCCGATACATTGACGGTTTCTCCGCTCTTGTTCAGATAGCTTTCGGGTGTGGGAACATGGGCAAGGATGGCACGCCCGCTAGCGCCCAACGTCACGTCTTCCCGATAGCCCAAGCCGCGTTTGAAACTGAGCGGCTGTGCGCTGGGCAATTCGGCCACACAGATTCGACTGTTGCCCTGGTGAACAAGCAAGGCAACAGTCTCGCCCGTCTGGTCCCACAAGCGGCGCAGCATCGGTTGCGCCAGGGTCGCTATGTCAAGACTGGAGCTCCACACGTGTGCAAGGTGCGCCACCGAGGGACCTAATTCGAAGCGCTGAGGATCACCGGACGACACGATGAACCCGCTGTGTTCCAGCGTGCGCAACAGCCTGTACAGGGTTGGACGGCTCAGGTCTACCCGCTTGAGCAGCTCACCCGCTGTCAGTTGGTGGTCGGTTGCCGTGAACGCCATGAGGATTTCCAGCGCTCTGTCCACGGCCCGGACACTCTCGCCCGGTTTTTCAGTTGGTCCCATAACTCCACCCAAGGTTGCACTTCTATCATGGTACCCGCCCACCAGTCCACTTGATGGACTGACTATTCAAAACTTGACAGAGCTCAATCGGTCCGTAAAATGGACTGTAATGTCATGCAGTGGACATGCCGATCAATTTTGGAGACCTGTCTATGAACAAGGAAATGTCTGAAGCGCTCACCCGCGTCGGTCCCGGCACGCGCATGGGCAACCTGATGCGCCGCTACTGGGTGCCGGCACTGGCATCGAGCGAAATCCCCGAAGCCGACGGGCCGCAGGTGCGCGTGCAACTGCTGGGCGAGAAGCTGCTCGCCTTTCGCAATAGCGATGGCAAGGCTTGCCTGATCGGCGAATTCTGCTCGCACCGAGGCGTGTCGCTGTACTTCGGCCGCAACGAGCACAACGGCATCCGCTGCGCCTACCACGGCGTGAAGTTCGACGGCATGGGGCAATGTGTGGACGTGCCGTCCGCGCCTCAGGCTTGCGCGCGCATGCACATAAAGGGCTACCCTTGCGTGGAGCGCGGTGGCATCGTGTGGACCTACATGGGCCCGGCCGATCAGCAGCCCGCACCGCCCGAGCTGGAGTGGTGCACGCTGCCGCCCGAACATGTGTATGTCTCCAAGCGCCTGCAGTACAGCAACTGGCTGCAGGCCATGGAAGGCGGCATCGACACCGCACACGTCTCTTACGTGCACCGCTACGAGGTGGATACCGACCCGATGCACCAGGGAGTGAAGGCGCTGGACTACATCAAGGCCGACGGCAACGTGAAGTTCGAGATCGAGCAGACGCCCTTCGGCCTGAGTCTGTTCGGCCGCCGCAACGGCGAACCCGATTCGTATTACTGGCGCATCACGCAGTGGCTGTTCCCCTGGTTCACGCTGATCGCGCCGTTTGGCGAGCATGCGCTGGGCGGGCATGTGTGGGTGCCGATCGACGACCATAGCTGCTGGGCTTGGAGCATCAACTGGCAGCCTGCCCATCCCCTCACCGACGAAGAACGCACCGCGATGGAAGAAGGTAAGGGCATTCATGTCGAATACGAAGCGCCCGGCAGCTTCATCCCCAAGCAAAACCGCGACAACGACTACTGCATGGACCGCGTGGCGCAACGCGAAGACCGCTCTTACAGCGGCGTGTTCGGCTTCTCCGCGCAGGACTATTCGCTGCAGGAAAGCATGGGCACGATCCAGAATCACGAGGCCGAAAAGCTACTGCCCACTGACAAGGCTATCGTGATGGCGCGCCGCATGTTGCATGAGGCCGCGCTCGGCTTGGCAGATGGCCAGACCCCGCCCGCGCTGGACCCAAGCGCACAGCACGTGCGCCCCGCCGGAGTGCTGCTGCCCAAGGAACAGGACCCCGTTGCGTGGGCACGCGAGCAGCTCGCCGACGCGACGAAAAAACCGGTCTTCAGCCTTTGAGCGACTTCACTTTTCCACCCCACGACAGACAGCACCGGAGACACCTATGAAAACCCACCTGAAACTCGCGGCGGCTGTCGCGCTCGCGGCCTGCGCGGCCACTGCCGCCTGGGCGCAAGGCGCGTCCGACTGGAAGCCCAGCAAGCCGGTGCGCATCATCGTGCCCATCGTCGGCAGCACCAACGACGTGCTCGCTCGCCTGATCGGGCCGAAGCTGCAGGAGGCGCTCGGCCAGCCATTTGTGGTCGAGAACAAACCTGGTGCGGGGGGCAACATTGGTGCATACGAGGTGAGCCGCGCCGCGCCGGACGGCCACACCCTGCTGATCGGCTACAACGGGCCGCTGGCGATCAACGTCACCCTGTTCGACAAGATGCCGTACGACCCTACCAAGGATCTCGCGCCCATCACGCTGGCGGTGACGTCGCCGCAATACCTGGTGGTGAACCCGGCCACCGGCATCACCGATGTGAAGGACTTCATCGCCAAGGCCAGGGCCAACCCGACCAAGTATGCCTACGGCTCGGTGGCCATGGGCAGCGCCTCGCACCTCACCATGGAAATGATGAAGTCGGGGGCGAACTTCCGCATGACGCACATTTCCTACCGCGGCGCCGGGCCAGCCGTGGCCGATCTGATCGCGGGCAACATCCAGGCCGGCTTCTTCGTGCCCGGCAACGTGCAGGGCTTCGTGAAGGAGGGGCGTCTCAAGCTGCTGGCCTCCATCGGCCCGAAACGTTTTCCGAGTACACCGGACATCCCGACTCTCAGCGAGTCGGGGCTGAAGGACTTCGAGGCCACCTCGTGGATCGGTCTGCTCGCGCCGGCCGGCACGCCGCCGGCCATCATCAACCGCTACCACGAGGAGATGGTGCGCATTCTCAACTCGCCCGACATCCAGAAGCGCCTGCACGAGATGGAGTTCGAAATCGTCGCGAGCTCGCCCAAGCAGTTCAGCGACTGGATCGGCACCGAGATCGTGCGCTGGGGCAAGGTCATCAAGGACACCGGCGCCAAGCGGAGTGAGCCGACATGAGCGCACCCCGACTCGCTGAGAAGACCGCGCTGATCACGGGCGGCGGTGCCGGCATTGGCGCCGCGGCGGCCACGCTGTTCTGTCGCGAAGGCGCGGCCGTGCTGCTGGTGGATGCCGACGCCCAGGCGCTGGAGCGCACCCGCCAAGCCATCGTGCAGGCCCTGCCCGGCGCGCGCGTGCTGTGCGTGGCGGCCAACGTGGCCGACGAGGTCGCCGCGCGCGCCGCCGTGCAGCAATGCAACGCGCAGCTCGGTGGCCTGGATATCCTGGTAAACAACGCCGCCATGCGCAACTACTCGGCCGCCGCCGACGCCACGCCCGCCGAGTGGCAGGCCATGGTAGGCGTGAACCTGGTGGGCATGTCCAACTACTGCGCCGCGGCCTTGCCGGCGCTGCGGCAATCGGGCGCGGGCAGCATCGTCAACGTCTCGTCGTGTTACGCGGTCACCGGCCGCAAGGGCATGGCGCTGTACGACGCGACCAAGGCCGCGCAACTGGCCTACACGCGCAGCCTCGCGTTCGAGGAGTCGTCGCACGGCGTGCGCGCCAACGCGGTGTGCCCCGGTTCCACGCTGACGGATTTTCACGTCGGCCGCGCGCAGGGCTCGGGCAAGAGCGTCGAGCAGCTCAGGACCGAGCGCAAGGATACTTCGCTGATCGGGCGCTGGGCCTCGCCGGAAGAGATTGCCTGGCCCATCGTGTGGCTAGCGTCCAGCGAGGCCTCCTTCATCACCGGGACCACGCTGATGGTCGACGGTGGCTTGCACATCATGTAGCTATTGGGGACATGTTCCCCAAGGTTCTTGTCTAGAACTCCGCAATGTCAACATCCAAGCTTTCTGCACTTGTCTACAACATGAGGCTTGAAGCCCCCGGCGTTGTTAGTGTCGAACTTAGGCCAGCCACACCAGACACTGTCTTCCCACCTCATGCCGCTGGCTCACATATCGACCTTCATCTGGGAAACGGCTTGGTTCGCAGCTACTCGCTGATGAACCCGATCACCGATAAGCAACGCTACGTGGTGGGCGTTCTCAAGGATCGTCAGAGCCGTGGGGGGTCGAAGTATGTCCACGAGAAGGTTCGCGTGGGCGATGTTCTGGACATCTCGGTGCCTCGCAACAATTTTCCGCTGCAAGAACGTGCTCAGCACTCCGTGCTGGTTGCAGGTGGCATCGGCATCACACCTATGCTGTGCATGCTCAATCGACTGGCTTCGCTGGGTCGATCTGCCGAGCTGCTCTATTTCGCTCGTTCCCGCCGGGATGCTGCGTTCTTGCAAGTGCTGGATTCGATGGAGTCAGGCCAGCTCAAAGTGCGGTACCACTTCGATGACGAAGTCGGTGCGTCTCCCGACCTGCCAACACTGCTGGCAGCGTATCCGGCCGATACCCATTTCTATGGCTGCGGCCCTGGCCCCATGCTGGACGCGTTCCAGAAGGCTTGCGACGGTCTGGGATACACCCACGTGCATCTGGAACGGTTCGCCGCCGTGGAACCTGTGGGGACGCCGCCCTTCAACGCCAATGGCTGCACCGTAGAACTGCGCCGGAGTCAGAGGATCATTCAAGTGCCGGCTGGTTCGACCATTCTCGACGCCATGATGGATGCGGGCATCATTCCTAGCTACAGCTGCAAGGAGGGGATCTGCGGTGCCTGCGAAACCAAAGTTCTGGCTGGCGAGGTGGATCACCGGGACAGCATCCTGACACAGCAAGAGCGAGCAGCCAACAAGTCGATGATGATCTGTGTGTCGGGTTGTCGTTCCAATTTGTTGGTACTGGATCTCTAAGACCGGTGTTGTTTGGATAGGTTGCGCGCTTGGCCGGTTTGAACACACCGCCGAGCAGGTCACGAAATCGGGTCAACTCCAACTCCAAGGTGCCAGTTGTAGTGGTGATTCCAATGGTCCGACGCAGCGGTGTGCTCGCTGGAGTTCTGGTAAGCGAAGCCATAGACCCATTCGCTCAGATCCGACTGGATGAAGCGCTCGACCTTGCCGCTGGTTTGGGACCGCCACGAGCTGGTAATCGGTCACAAATACCCAAATCTTGGCAGGCCTGTGCGAAGTCTCTTAAGCGGAAGGCCGCTCCGTTGTCGATGAGCGGGAGCTAGATGCGCACACCCAGACTGGCGTAGTAGGCGTGGGCGTTGCACGAGAACTGCACCGCGTTGAGCGCCTTCTGGTCGGGGTGGATGTCGATGAACGCGATACGGGCAGGGTCATCAATGGTCAAAAAAGCATCTTCCAGCCCGCTTCATCAACGCTATCCTTGCATTTGCCCATCCACGGAATTGGGGCCCAACGCGCTGACCAGTCGAGTCGCGTTTGATGCCGGAAGCCTCATTCTGACACCTCCGCATCGGCGAGGAGTGGAACCGCTGCGCCACCAACCAGCAAGGACGCCAGCGCAACTGCATCAAAGCCGCATTCGCGCAGCACCGATTCGGTGTGCTCCCCCAATCGCGGCGCGGGCGCCAGCTTGCTGACGTCGTAACCCACCCAGCGCGCTGGCGCGCCAAAGGTACGCATCGCTCCTTCGCTCGGGTGCTCGACCTGACGGAAGAAGCCCACCGCCGCCAAGTGTGGGTCATCCAACAGTGATTCGACGGTGTTCAGAGGCACCGCCGGCACGTCGATGTCTTCGAACAGCTCCAACCAGTGCGCGGTGCTTTGCACGCATAGCGTCTGGCCCAGAAAGCCGTACACCTCGTCAATGTGGCGGGTTCGACTGGCCAGGTCGGCGAAGCGCGGATCGACCCGCAGATCGTCACGCTCGATG
>PHCQ01000151.1 GCA_002840835.1 Betaproteobacteria bacterium HGW-Betaproteobacteria-16
GCCGCAGCAGGAAACCATCAACAACCTGAGAACCATCCTCAGCGAAGCCAGGGCGAACAACATTCAGCCACTGCTGCTGGCGATTCCGGCATTCAGCCCATTCGGCGCTGCCGTCGGTAGCCTGTCGGATCACGAACTCTATCAGCAACTGGCAAAGGAGACCAACACGCCGCTGGTTGAGGATATCTTCTCCGATGTACTGGCTAAAAATGCGTTGAAGTCGGACCCGATACATCCGAATGCCGAAGGCTACCGACTGGTCGAGGAAGGGCTGCGCAAGGCACTGAGCAAGAAAGGTTTCCTGAACTAGCCCGGGAATCCACCACCTGACTGGCCATCAACCGTTTCTAAGATCGCGTCTGCAGAGCGGTGGTTACCGGCAATAGCGTCGGCACCCCGAAACCAGACGTCTATCCGAGTTCAGGCCGCTTGGTTATCTGCTCGGCCGCTTGCCGTGAAGCATGGTCAGAAGAGCGTCGTCCCCACAAGGTTCCTCAGCAGTATACCGACGGCATAAGCCATTGCAGCTGCAGCTCCGCCAACCAGTAGGGTTTCCAGACCCGACCGCAATGGCGGATGGCGCAGCACCCCTCCCTTGAGTATACCGACGCCAAAGAAAGTGGCTGCGGTCGCAACTGCGCTAAGTGGGAACATCATTGATTGCGGCTGGTTCGGTAGCAGGTAAGGCAGTAACGGCAGCAGTCCCGCCAACATGAAACCGGCGAAGGTTGCCAGCGCTGCCAGCCATGGCTTGGGCAGTTCCAAACGCAGTCCCAACTCCTCGGTCAGCATGGTATCTACCCAAAGATCCCGATTGCTGGTGATGCCCGCCACGATATCTTCAAGCACCTCGCCTCGAAAACCCTTGGCGCGAAATATCTGCCGCACCTCCTCGCGTTCGCCATCCGGCACTTCACGTACGTGCATCTCCTCTTCCGCCCGGGCACGAGCGAGCAGCTGGCACTCACTTTTGGCACGCTGATAATTGCTGGCAGCCATGCTGAATCCATCGGCAACCAGGTTGGCGAAGCCGAGGATGATGGCCACCTTCACCGGCAATCCGGCGCCGGCTGTTCCTGCAACCACCGCAAAGGTGGTCACGCAACCGTCGATCGCACCCAATACAGCATCACCCAGGTAGCTGTTCTGCTTGGCCGCCGCCAGGCGCAACTCGATCGCGGCCGCCTCATGCTGGGCATGTAGCTTGTGCACATCGTGCGACACACTCACTGCAGCGCTCCCATGTCGCACGAGGCAGGATCATCCCAGCCGGATAGCCTCAACAAAACAACCAGTACTGCCAGGCACATGTTCCAATATGTATCCGGAAGGCCACCCGGTCTGCATAAAAACGCCGCGTTTTCGCTCACAGAGCCCAGCGCAGCGTGTCTTTCAAGGAATTCACAAAAAGTCCCGATCACCATCACAAGCGCGCCTGCAGAATGGCGGCAACCTCATCATCCGTGAGCACCAGCGGGTTGGTCTTCATGCTGCTACCGCGGCAATTTTCCACCACATGCGCAATATCACCCGCTTCCATGCCGTATTCACCGAGACGCGCCAATCCCATCTGTTGCGTCCAGTCTTCCAGTACCTGCACCAGCACATCCAGTCCCTGCTGTTCGTCCAGTTTCATATCATTTGCCAGCACCTTGCCGACATGGGCGTAGCGCCACAGGGCCGGGCTATCCGGCTCACGTGTCTGCAGCAAGCGGATATTGGTACGCGTGCATTCAGCTACCAGCGTGCCGCAGACCACGCCATGCGGGATCGGGAAAAAGGCGCCGAGCGGCGCTGCCAGACCATGCACCGACCCCAGCCCGACCTGAGCCAGCGTGATACCGGAAAGCAGCGCAGCATACGCCATGTTGGCGCGATGTTCGGCGACATCACCCTCCTGCCGGTACCAGCCGACCAGGCTGTCGCGCACGGCGCGGATGCCGGACATGGCCAGCGCATCGGTGAACGGATTGGCGCGCGTCGAGACATAGGATTCCAGCAACTGGGTGAAGGCATCCATGCCGTCCGCCGCAACCAACGCGGCCGGGCAGGTCGCCAGCAGCTCCGGATCGAGCACTGCATAACGTGCCACCAGGGTGTCATGCCGGAAGGATTTCTTGAAACCGCCTTCGCCCTGCTTTGACAACACGGCATTCTTGGTCGCTTCGGAACCGGTGCCGGCAGTGGTCGGCACAGCAATAAACGGCACTGCCGGCCCCTGATAAGGCAGCTCAGGGCCGACGCCTTCCAGATAATCCATAACGCTGTTCTCGACCCGCAACAGGCCGGCGATGGCCTTGGCCGCATCGAGCACACTACCGCCGCCGATGCCGATGACAACATCGATGGCTGAACTTCGAAAATGCCGCGCTGTGTCGTCTACCAGTTGTGGTGAAGGTTCGCCGCTGATGGTCATGTGTTCAAACACCATCCCGCGCTGCTGCAGACCAGCGAGCAGTTCCGGCCACGCTGGGGAATGCTGGAACGAGGCCGCGCCGGTCACCAGCAGCACCGAACGGCCGAAACTCTGCGCCAGTTCAGGCAGTCGACGGCGCATACCGTCTCCAAAGACGATGCCGGGAATGGCGGAGATGGAAAAATCTGGAATTTTCATGGCTGGTATTACTTATTTAAAAAATCAATCACTTATTGAGAAATCAGTCGCTACTTCAGATACAGGCCATCGTAGCGCAGCCCCTGCCGCGGGCTGGCCATCCAGTCGGCAACTGCGTCACGCCAGGCCAGATAATGCGCCGTCTCCTTATGAGCTGCAGCGGCAACCTCATTCACGTATGCCTCCACCAGTGTGAAACGGGTCGGATCCTCGACCGACTGCAACACGTCGAAACGCAGATTGCCCGGCTCTTGGACCGAGGCCT
>PHCQ01000095.1 GCA_002840835.1 Betaproteobacteria bacterium HGW-Betaproteobacteria-16
GCCGTGGCGGTGTGGAACTGCGGTTCGCGCAGGGCAGCGCCGTTCATGCAAAGCAGGCGGTGATCGCCACCGGCGCGTGGTCGCGCCATCTCGCGGCGCAGCTGGGCGATGCGATCCCGCTCGAGACTGAGCGCGGCTACAACACCACGCTCCCGCCCGGGGCGTTTGACCTCAAGCGCCAGATCATCTTTGGCGCCCATGGCTTTGTGGTCACCCCGCTGTCCACCGGTATCCGCGTGGGCGGTGCGGTGGAACTGGGGGGCCTCAAGCTGCCGCCCAACTTCGAGCGATCGGCCCACATGCTGGACAAGGCTGCGCGCCTGCTGCCGGGGCTGCGCACCGAGGGCGGCACGCAATGGATGGGCTACCGCCCCTCGCTGCCAGATTCCTTGCCGGTCATCGGACACGCCACGGCGAGCCGGCAGGTGGTGTACGCGTTCGGGCACGGGCATCTGGGCCTGACGCAAAGCGCGGCCACGGGGCATCTGGTGGCCCAGTTGCTGGCGGGTCAAACCCCTTCCATCGCACTCGAGCCGTTTCGGCCAGACCGCTTTCGTTGGTGAGGACGCCGGCCTGTGCTAGGGTTCAGAACCATGCGAATCGTGCACCGAACCCTGTTGTTGCTCCTGGTCGTCGTGCTCGCGGGCCTGGCCTGGTACCAGCCGCTGGACCAGCTGGCCTTGGCCCATTCCGAAGCCGGGCTGAAACGCGCGCTGGCTGCGTTCGCTACCGCACGAGGCCTCAACGCCGTGATCTCGGTCATCCAGGGCACGGAAGTCACGGGCGGCGCGTTCGTCAACGTCACCTTGGCGCTGGGGCAGGTGCTGGACCCGGTCAACGACCTGATCGAACAGTTCGCCAAACTGATGCTGGTGGTCAGCGTGGTATTTGGGGTGCAGCTGTTGTTGATGCAGATGGGCGCCACCTGGCTGGTGTCACTTCTGCTGACCGTGTTGCTGGTGGGCTGGGTGTGGCTGAAGCTGAGGCAGGGATTGGCACCGCCCTGGGTGGGGCGATTGCTGGTGGCGCTCCTGATCGTGCGTTTTCTGGTGCCGGTGGTCGCGATCACCAGCGAGCTCAGCCATCGGGCCTTCATGGCCGACAAGTACGCAGTCAGCCAGCAGGCCATCGAATCGTCCACGGTCACCCTGGGTGCCCTGGGCAGCGGTGCGGGCTCCAGCACACCCTGGTGGGACCTGCGCGAGAAGCTGGGGGAAAAAATCGAAGAACTCAAGCAGGATGCCGAGCGGGTCGTGTCGCATGTGATCGACCTGATCGTGGTGTTCGTTGCGCAGACCATCGTGCTTCCCCTGCTGGTGCTGCTGGGGGTGTGGTGGGGCTGGCGTGCCATTGCCACGCCCGGGTGGGTGGGCCGGCGCCCGGTTGATGGCGGGAACGCGCCTGGCGTGTAGGAGCCACGGAATCGTTCGTATTGCACACCTTGGGGAAACGGGCCAGCGCTGCTTCATGCCGCGCTTGTGACTTTCACGGTTCTGCCGCCATACTGGTTGCGCAACGTTTTTTCGTTTTTTCATTCACCTAAGGAGCTTTTCATGGGACTTTTCAGCAACATTCTCGAAAAACTGGGCATTGGCAGCGCCAAGGCTGAGCCCGTTCCCGCGCCCGCACCTGCCGCGGCGGCCCCGGCACCGGCTGCTGCCCCTGCTGCGGTCGTTGCACCCGCCCCGGTGGCTGCGCCCGCCGTGGCGTCCATCACCATGGTCGACGTGGTCGCACAGATGGAAAAGCGCGCCGCGGCCAACCCGCAGAAGCTCAACTGGCGCACCTCCATCGTCGACCTGCTCAAGCTGCTCGACATGGACAGCAGTCTCGCTGCTCGCAAGGAGCTGGCCAAAGAGCTCTATTGCCCGCCTGAGCTGATGGAAGACTCGGCCAAGATGAACATGTGGCTTCACAAGAACGTGCTGGCACACATTGCGGCCAATGGCGGCAACATTCCGAAAGAGTTGCTGGACTGATTCGGGCCACAGGACGGCCACCCTGTTGCACCAGGGGGCCGTCCCTTCCAAAGGGGCGAGGCACACGGCGGCTGAACCGGGAAGACATAGGAACGGCCCTGCCGTACCAGGGTTGCACAGGGTGTCCCGGTGGTGCGCCGTTTTGACGCACTCGCTTGGATGAATTCGCACTAAAGAGAGCAAAAGCGGCTGTTTGAGTCGATGTTCTGAGGTGGCACGGAAGTTGTGGGCATGAAGGTCAGCCGCACTGGCTTTCTTTCATTCCACCACCCCTCAGAGGACGACACATGATTTACGCAGCCCCTGGCGCCGCCGGCGCCAAGATCACCTACAAGCCCCGTTACGACAACTTCATTGGTGGCCGGTTTGTGGCGCCCACCAAAGGTGAGTACTTTGACGTGGTCACCCCGGTGAGTGGCAAGGTCTACACGCAGGCCGCGCGCTCCACCGCGGAAGACATTGAACTCGCTCTCGACGCGGCGCACGCCGCCGCCGATGCCTGGGGAAAAACCGACGCTGCCACACGCTCCAACATCCTGCTCAAGATCGCCGATCGCATCGAACAGAACCTGGAGTTGCTGGCCTACGCCGAGACAGTGGACAACGGCAAGGCGATTCGCGAAACGCTCAATGCCGACATCCCGCTGACGGTGGATCACTTTCGCTACTTTGCCGGTGCCCTGCGCGCGCAGGAGGGGGGCATCAGCGAGATCGACGCCAACACCATGGCGTACCACATCCACGAACCACTGGGCGTGGTCGGTCAGATCATTCCCTGGAACTTCCCCATTCTGATGGCGGCATGGAAACTGGCCCCCGCGCTGGGCGCTGGCAACTGCGTGGTGCTCAAGCCGGCAGAGTCCACCCCCATCTCCATCCTGATACTGGCCGAGCTGATCGCCGACCTGCTGCCCCCGGGTGTGCTGAACATCGTCAACGGTTACGGCCGCGAAGCCGGCATGCCGCTGGCGACGAGCAAGCGCATCGCCAAGATCGCCTTCACCGGCTCCACCACCACCGGCCGTGTGATCGCCCAGGCCGCCGCGAACAACCTGATCCCGGCCACGCTGGAACTGGGTGGCAAGTCGCCCAACGTGTTCTTCGCCGACATCATGGACAAGGACGATGCCTTCCTCGACAAGGCGGTTGAGGGTCTGGTGCTGTTTGCCTTCAACCAGGGCGAAGTCTGCACCTGCCCGAGCCGCGCGCTGATCCAGGAAAGCATCTACGACAAGTTCATGGAACGTGTGCTCAAGCGCGTGGCCGCCATCAAGCACATGAACCCGCTGGACACCGACAGCATGATGGGCGCACAAGCCTCCAAGGAGCAGTTGACAAAGATCCTGTCGTACCTGGCGCTGGGCAAGGAAGAGGGCGCCGAAGTGCTGGCCGGTGGTGGCCAGGCGCACCTGGGCGGTGAGCTGGAGGGTGGCTACTACGTGCAGCCCACGCTGTTCAAGGGCCACAACAAGATGCGCATCTTCCAGGAAGAGATCTTCGGCCCCGTGCTGGCCGTGACCACTTTCAAGGACGAAGCCGAGGCCCTGGAGATCGCCAACGACACGCTATACGGCCTGGGCGCCGGCGTGTGGAGCCGCAACGGCAACGTGGCCTACCGCATGGGCCGTGCCATCAAGGCCGGTCGTGTGTGGACCAACTGCTACCACGCCTACCCGGCACACGCCGCCTTCGGTGGCTACAAGGAATCGGGCATCGGCCGTGAAACCCACAAGATGATGCTGGACCACTACCAGCAGACGAAGAACCTGCTCGTTTCCTACTCGGAAAACAAGCTCGGGTTCTTTTGATCCACCCGGATTGAAGTGAGATCAAAGGGGAGCTGGCAACGGCTCCCCTTTTTGGCTTTCAGAACAAGGAGACAAGAGATGGTTGAAAAAGTCATTGCCACCCCGGCTGCAGTCGAGCTGATCCAGTTCCTCAAATCCAAACATGGCCCAGATCTCATGTTTCACCAGAGCGGAGGCTGCTGCGACAACAGTGCGGCCAACTGCTACCTGCCGGGCGAGATCACCATGGGCGCGGGTGATGTGTACCTGGGCGACATTGGTGGCTGCCCGTTCTACATCGGCAAGGCGCAGTACGCCACCTGGCGTCACACGCAGCTCATCATCGACGTGATCGAAGGCCACGGCGGCACCTTCTCGCTCGAAGGCCCCGAGGGCAAGGCCTTTCACACGCGTTCGCGGGTGTTCACCGAGGCCGAGATGGCGGAGCTGGACGCGGAGTCAACCTAGGGGGTTGCCCGGTTGTGGGTGGCGCGCGCAGTGCGCGTCGGTGCTAACCCTGATGTTCGCGCATGGTCAATTCGCCCTGCACGGAGGAACGGGCTGCGCCAGCACGGCGCGCCTAACCTTGCGGCACGGCATCGCGCTGGAGTGAACCGCAAAAGGTGAACCGCAGAAGCGCCGCCGGAACCAGGGCCTGAACCCAGCTTGGTCGGCCCTGGTTGCATCGCCCCACTTCAACACCGGAGACCACCATGAAACCCAAAACCAACGAAGCGTATGTGCAGATCGATGCCGTTGAATGGCAGCCCTTTCCCGATGCTTTCTCGACCGGCGGCATTCGCTGGAAGCTGCTCAATGTGGCACCAGAAATGGGGTCGTGGACGGCGATCTTCGACTGCCCCGCTGGCTCGTCGTTCGCCCCCCACATTCACGCCGGCCCCGGTGAGTACTTCCTCACCCGGGGGCGCATGGATGTGCGTGGCGGCAAGGCCGCCGGGGGCGACACGGCGGTGGCGCCGGGCTACGGTTTCGAGTCTTCGGGTGCGCGCCACGACCGCACCAACTTCCCCATCGACAGCGAGTTCTACATGACCTTCCTCGGGCCCTTGACTTTCATCAAGCCCGACGGTTCGCCGATTGCCGTGATCGGCTGGGAAGAGGCGCAGGGCGCCTGGGGCTGAAAGGCTGCGTCGCGATGGGCACACGGCGCCCTTTCACGCCAGGCGCCGTGGTTCGACCGACCGTTGCCTAGCGTGTGTTCAACCAAGGAGAACCGCTGTGTCTGAACTTGCATCACCCGATCATGTGCGCACGGCCCAAGAAGTGTTCGATCACCACCTTCTGGCTTTCAGCCAAGGGCTTGACGCGCTCGTTGCCGACTACACGGAGCATTCGTCCATCTTCCTGAAAGACCAGACCATCACCGGTCTGGCGGGCATTCGCGCCTTCTTTGACGACTTCCTGAAAGACATTCAACCCGGCTTCTGGGACGCCTTCAAGATCGTGCGGCAGGACGTCAGTGGCGATACGGCGTACCTGGTTTGGGAGGCGGCGCCATTCATCAAGCTGGCCACCGACACCCTGCTGATCCGCAACGGAAAGATCCACGTCCAGACCTTCACGGCGTTGTCCTGAACAGAGAAACCATATGACACAGATGAACCCATTCCATCGGCGGCAGGCTCTGGCTGGGGGCGCGTTGGCGCTCGCTCTGCCGCTCCTCGCCACGTCCAGCGATGCCGCTGCGGGCGAGCAGGCGTCGAGCGCTACCCAGAAGGTTCTGGCGCATCACCTGGGCGCCTTCGCGAAAGGCCTCGACGAGCTCATGCGCGACTACGCCGCGACATCGGTCATCCTCACGCACGACAAGCAGTACCGAGGTGTGGCGGAGATCAGGGGCTTCTTCGATGGCTTCCTGAAATCGGTCAAGCCCGGGTTCTGGGAAGCGTTCAAGATCAACGCGCAATCCGTCGACCGAGACGTGGCCTACCTGGTGTGGGAGGCTAAGCCGTTCGTGAACATCGCGACCGACACCCTGGTGGTTCGCAGCGAGAAGATCATCATTCAGACCTTCACGGCGGCATGAGGATGTGGCCGACCCTTGCGAATGTCGGAGCAGGCCAGTGGCTGTTCTTTTGAACCAGGCAATTTGCACATTCCTCCCATGGCCAAGCTCATTCACACCATGATCCGGGTTCGCGACCTGGACGCATCTCTCAAGTTCTATAGCGAGGTTCTCGCGCTGACCCCTGTGCATCGGCTGGATTTTCCCGATTTTTCGCTGGTGTACCTGCGAAATGCCGAGACCGATGCAGAAATCGAGCTGACCTGGAACAAGGGGCGGCAAGAGCCCTACACCCACGGAGACGGCTACGGTCATGTGGCGGTTGTGGTCGAAGATGTGTCTGCTCGACATGCACAGCTTGTTCGGTGCGGCTACGAACCCTTGCCGGTCAAGGAATTCAAGGCGGGAGAAGACATGCAGGCGCGTTACTTCTTCATCCTTGACCCCGACGGCTACAAGATTGAGGTGTTGGAGAAACACGGCCACTACCGCTGAATGCCTGGCCAGTTGGTGAAAACCCTTGTGTCGCTGTGCATGTGGCCTTCGCTCTGGGCCCACTGACGTTTCGCTCTCATCGCATGGAGGCGGACTTTGTGAACTACCCTTTTGACCAGGATCAATCTCCCTCAAGGCCTATCATGCAGGCGGGGAAGTCGACGGTCCGGCAGAAGGCCACAAAACCATCGGAGACACAGATGCTCATGAAGACTCACACGGTCGATCCCGCGCCGGTTCACGAGTGGTCGACGACGGGCCTGACACGGTCCGAGACCACAGACGCCTGGCAGTCTGCGCTCACCGAGAACTACGGTCAGTGGCAGGTCTCGCAGGCGGTCGGCAACGGGTTCACGGCCAGCATTCGCAACCGGAACTTCAATGGTGTTCGGGTGGTTGAATGCGTCTGCGACCCCTGCACCGGGCGGCGCTTGCCTCAGTTCATTGAGCGTGAGCCGGAGCCCTACATCGGTGTTCAGATCACCAAAGCAGGCCGAGAACGGTTCCATTTCGGAGATGAAGACATCTGTCTGGAAGCGGGTGACATGGTCATCTGGAGTGGCTCGCAACCCACCGAGTTCACCGTGATGGAGCGCCTGCACAAAGTATCGCTGGTGCTGCCGTGGGCAGAAGTCCAGGAACGGCTGCCCCGTGGCTCGACGTTTGCCGGTACCGTCATCGACAGTCGTGTGGGAATTGGTGCCGTCTTGTATTCCCATGTCGATAGCCTGGCACGTCAACTCGAAGTTTTCACAGAGGACGATAACGCTGCTGTGCGTCGAGCAACGCTTGAGCTGCTGGCAGCGGCCATGAGCCACCGCGTGGAAGTACCACAACGTGGTCTGGCGCTGCGCTATCTGAAGCAGTTGCAAGACCACATTCTGAACAACCTGCAGGACGAGAAACTGTCTCCGACCAGCGTCGCATCCGCCAACAACATGTCACCTCGCTACGTGCACATGTTGTTCGCACAGATCGGGGTGAGTGCGTCTTCCTGGATCCGCACGCAGCGTCTCGAGCGCTGCAAGGAAGACCTGCGCGGCAGAGCGTATCGCGACAGCAGCATCGCAGAAATAGCCTACGCCTGGGGGTTCACCGATCCCTCGCATTTCACGCGCGTCTTCAAACAGCAATACGGCGTGGGGCCGCGGGAATACCGGGAGGGCGGAGCGCGCCTGGTTGACTGACTCATTTTTCCTTTTACGGCAAGTCCATCAAGCAAGTGGAAGGTGCTGGTCCGCGGAGGTCTGGCTCACGTTCAAGGATGAAGCAGAAGCTTTGGTGATCACCAACGACACGCTGTGCGGTCAGGGCGCCGACGTGTGGAGCCCCTGCTGCAACGTGGCTTGCCGCATGGACCACGCCATCTGGCCGGTCACCATGGGCTCGTCGGGTTCTTCAAGTAGATGGCCATGGCCGCACCTTCTCGCTCGAAGGGCCGAGCGTTTCACACCCGCTCGCGGGTGTTCACCGCCGAGGAGATGGCACAGCTTGACGCAGAGGAACGCGCTGGAGGTGTTTGAAGCCACAAGGGTTGTGTCGTTGCCCCCACGCTCCACCGCTGCGCGGGTCGCTGCCCCACAAGGGGGCTGATCTGGCTTGGGGCGGCCCGGCACCGGATCGATGTCGCTTACGCACCGCGCTCCAGCTGGCGCAGCACCTCGGTCTGGAAGTCCGGCCCCTCGGCCGCGGACATGAAGGCCTCGATCGAACCGTCGAAGCGCACCGTGCCCTGGTGCAGCAGCAACAGGCGGTCGGCCACCCTGGCTTCCTCGATCAGGTGCGTGGCCCAGAGCACCGCCATGCCGCGCGTGTGGCACAGACTGCGAACCTGGTCGAGCAGGTGCTGGCGCGAGGCCGGGTCCAGCCCCACGGTGGCTTCGTCCATGAGCAGCACGGCCGGTTCGTGCAGCAACGCGCGCACCAGCTCCACCTTGCGCCGGTTGCCGCCGGAGAGGCTGCGCACCACGGCTCTGGCCTGGTCATCCAGGCCCATGGCAGCCAGGCCGCCTGCGATGCGCTGGCGTGCCGTGGTACGCGGCAGGCCGTGCAGATCGGTGTGGAACAGCAGGTTGGCCATGACCGTGAGGTCCATGTCAAGCGCGGTCTGCTGGAACACCACGCCCAGCGAAGCGAGCGCACGGCTGGGGTGTCGCTGCATGTCGTGCCCCATCACCACAATGTTGCCTTGGTCGGGGCTGAACAGGCCGGTCAGCACCTGAAGCAGGGTGGACTTGCCCGCGCCGTTGGGCCCCAGCAGCGCCAGCATTTCACCCGCATGCAGCCTCAGGTCCACGCCTTTGAGCGCGGGCTTGCCGTTGTAGGCCTTGTGCAGGTTTTGCGCAGTGAGTGGAAGAGGTGTGCTCATGTCGATGGCGGGCGATGGCGGGCGTAGGGGGGCGTAGGGGGGCATCAGTGTGCAGGGTGAGCCAGCAGGTTCATGCGTTTGAGCAGGCGAGTTTCGCGCTCCACCGTGGCCAGCACGGCCCGGCGGTAGTCGGCGGTGTTGAGGTAGTCCAGGCCTTGGTCATATTTGGCCAAGGCCGCCTGGTGTCGCTCGCTCAACATGGCGCGGTGGAACACATCGTGCAGCCTTCTCACCACCGCCTCAGGGGTGCCGCGCGGTGCGGCCAGACCCCAGGGGGATGTGTAGACCGCCTGCTCATAGCCCAGTTCGCGCATGGTCGGCACACCGGGCCAGCGCGCGCTGCGCTGCGCACTGAAAACAGCCAGAAGCCGGATCTTGCCTTGGTCGATCCAGGGGGCGAAGCCGGTGGAGTTGACGCCGGCCATGAGCTGCGCGCCCGCAATGGCCAGCATCTGGTCGGCCGTGCCCTTGTAGGGAACATGCACATAGCGCACGCCGTGCTGAAGCAGGATCTCTTCCATCGCCAGGTGAGCGGTGGTACCGACACCGGTGGAGCCCAGGATCAGCTCGCCCGGATGCTCCTTCGCCCAGTCCAGCAGATCGGCAAAGTGATGCCACGGACTGCTTTCAGGCACCAGGACCCCGAAGGTCACGCCTGACACCTGCACGATGGGGCTGAAGTCTGTCACCGGGTTCCAGGGCACTGCATTCAGGAGCGCATGTCGGTACACCGTGATCGGCACCTGCCCGATGGTGTAGCCGTCAGGTGGGGCGGCCTTGAGTGGCGCGGCCACCAGCGTTCCGCCAGCGCCCGGTTTGTTGATGATCACGATCGGCTGGCCCAGCAACGGCTCGGCCTCTTCGCACAGGATGCGCAAAGTCAGGTCGGTCGCGCCGCCTGCCGGCCAGGGCACGATCATCTGCAACGGACGGCTCGGCCATGCCGGCTCGGGGCTGGAAGGCTGAGCGTGCACCCTGGGCAGTGCCGCTCCCAGCACCAGTGATACCGCTGCGCCGATGAGGCTGCGCCGCGAACACCCGGACGTACCGTGATGGAACGCCCATGGGGTTTCCCCTGTGTCATTTTTGAACGCTGGTTGTGACGGTGGCTGTCTCATGGGGCGGTCGCTTTGTCTCCGGCGTCCGGGAAAGCCCCGGGCACGGGTCTATTCCACGCAACTTCTGTTCCTGCGGGCCTGGCACCGTTTTTGCAGATCGACCGTGCGCACCTCGATGCGTGCAGGAGGAACACCCGTTCATCCATGACACACAAGACTGGAGACATCTCATGACACTTCGTGCCCCTATGGCTTTCGCTCTGCGCGCCGTTTCCACCGCCGCAGCCGCCGCCTCGCTCGCGTTCCCTGTCCAGGCGCAAGGCACTGGCAAGGTCTACGTGTCCAGCGAGAAGGACAACATGATCCATGTGTTCGACACCCGGGGTGAGCGCACCGGCGCCATCGACGTGTGCAAGCGTCCACGTGACATGCGCTTCAGCGGCGACGGCAAGCAGATCCTCGTGATTTGTGGCGACAGCAACGCCATGGGCCTGGTGGATGTGGCCACCGGCAAGTTGACCGGCACGGTGCCCCTGGGCGACAGCCCCGAGATGTTCGACCTCAGCCCCGACGGCAAGACCGCTTACGTGTCGATCGAAGACGAGAACGTGGTGGCCGCCTACGACATCGACAGCAAAAAGGCGGTGTTCGAGATCAAGACCGGCGGCGAGCCCGAGGGCGTGCTGGTCACGCCCGATGGCAAGACCGCCTACGTCACCTCCGAGGTGGCCAACGTGGTCCACGTGATCGATCTCGGCACGAAGAAAGTCACGAAGAACATCAAGGTCGGCAAGCGCCCGCGCCGCTTCGTGCTCTCGCCAGATGGAGCCGAACTCTGGGTCACCAACGAGCTCGACGCCACGGTCAGCGTGGTCGACACGAAGACCCACGCCGAAAAGCAGAAGATCAAATTCGAAGTGAAGGGCATGCGCGAAGCCGACATCACGCCCGTGGGCATGACCCTCAGCCCGGATGGCAAGAGCATCTGGGTCGGGCTGGGCAAGGCCAACCATGTGGCGCAGGTCGACGTGGCCACCAAGGCGGTGAAGAACCAGGTGCTGGTCGGCAAGCGCGCCTGGGGCATGGGCTTCGCACCCGACGGCAAGACGCTGTTTGTCGCCAACGGTCTGTCGGACGACATGACGCTGGTGGACACCACGAGTGGCCAGGCGATCAAGACGGTGCCGGCCGGGCGGGTGCCGCACTCCATCCTGGTCGGGCAATGACCCCCCCCGTTGCTTGCTCGCTGCGCGTAGCCGCATCCCCTCCCAGGGGGGCAATGCCTGCGGCCTGGCAAAGCCAGTTCCGCGGCATTCTGGGTTTGGGTCTGCGGCGCGCCTGCGGGTTGGCGTTGCTGGGCTGGGCTGGCTTGTTTTCTTTGCCGGCTTTCTCTGCTACCAAAGTCACCATCGCCGTGGTGTCGCTCGACGGTGACCCGCGCCACGCGCCACGCCGCATGGAGAAGGCTTATCCCGGCCATCCGGCAGGACGGGCCATAGATGGCGTTCAACTCGCGGCGGAGGATTCGGCGTTTGAGCTGGACGCGGCCGGCCTGGAGCTGGTGGTGAAGGATGTGGTGCTGCCCAACGCCGCTGCGCTGCCCAAGGCGCTGGCCGAGCTGAAGGCCTTGAGGGTGCAGCACGTGGTGGCCGATCTGCCGCTGCCCGAGCTGCGCGCGCTGGTGCATGCCGCGCCCGCTGCGCTGGGTGGTGCCATTGTGTTCAACACCGCGCTGGACGACGACAGCCTGCGCAGCGCGATGTGCGCCGCCCACCTGCTGCACACCACGCCCAGCCGCGCCATGCTCGCTGATGCGCTGGCGCAGTATCTGGCCGCGCGCAACTGGCGCAAGGCGCTGCTGCTACAGGGTCCGTTGCCCGTCGACACGCTGATGACCGAGGCCTTCAACCGCTCGGCCAAACGATTCGGCATCAAGGTCGTGGCGCAGAAACCGTTCAAGCTCACCAGCGACCCGCGCGAGCGCGACCTGGGCAACACGCGCCTGCTCACCGGTGACCGCGAACACGAGGTGGTGGCGGTGATGGACAGCGACGGCGAGTTCGCGCGTTTGCTGCCCTACGCCACGCAATGGCCGCGACCGGTGGTCGGCGCCAGTGGCCTGGTGGCGACGGCCTGGCACCCACAGTGGGAACGCCACGGCGGCCCGCAGCTCACGCGCCGCTTCGTCAAGCTGGCTGGGCGCCCGATGCAAGGCCCCGACTGGGCGGCCTGGGCAGCAGGCCGCGCGGTGGCCGCCGTGCTGGCCGAGAACCCGACGGCAGCGGTCGCGCAGCAGCTCAAGGCGCTGCGCGGCGGCAGCACCACGCTCGATGGCTTCAAGGGTCGCAGCCTGTCGTTCCGCGCCTGGGACGGTCAACTGCGCCAGCCGCTGTTCCTGAGCCATGTGGACGGCGTGGTCGGCACCGCGCCGCTGGAGGGTGTGTTGCATCCCAAGGAAGTGCTCGACACGCTGGGTGTTGATGAACAGGAGAGTGCATGCAAAGTGCGTCCGTGATACCGCTCGCAGCGCCCTCGCTGCCCCTGCACCTGCTGCGCGCCCTGCGCGCGGTGGTGGGCCGCGAGCTCCATCGCTTCCTGCGTCAGCCCACGCGTCTGGGCTCGGCGCTGGTGCGGCCGCTGCTGTGGTTCGTGGTGTTTTCGGCCGGCTTCAACAACGTGTTCGGCGTGGCCATCGTGCCGCCCTACGAAACCTACATCGAATACAAGGCCTACATGGTGCCTGGCCTGCTCGGCATGGTGGCGCTGTTCAACGGCATGCAGAGCTCGCTCTCGATGGTCTACGACCGCGAGATGGGCGTGATGCGCCTCTTGCTCACCGCGCCGCTGGCGCGTGGCTGGCTGCTGGGCTTCAAGTTGCTCGCAGGCACTTGTCTTTCGGTGCTGCAGATGGGGGTGTTCCTGGCCATTGCCTGGGCCTTTGGCGTGGAGGTGCCGCTGGCGAATCTGTCGGGCCTGCTGGTCGCCATGGCCTGCGGCGCCACGATGCTGGCCGCGCTGGGGCTGATGCTCTCGGTGTACGTGAAGCAGCTGGAGAATTTCGCCGGCACGATGAACTTCGTGATCTTCCCGATGTTCTTCATCAGCCCCGCGTTGTACCCGTTGTGGAAGCTCGAAGAATCAGGTGCGTGGTGGCTGCTCAGGCTTGCGCAGTGGAACCCCTTCACCCATGCGGTCGAGGCCATGCGGTTTGCGCTGGTCGGGCAGTTCACGGCACTGTCGTGGGCAGTGGTGGTGGGATGCAGTGTGGTGTTTTTTGGGGCGGCGCTCTGGGGCTACGACCCTCAGCGTGGCTGGACGCGGCGATGAGCACCCGGCGCGATCTTCTAGTGGGTGGCGCCGGCCTGGCCTGCTGGCCGTGGCTGCGCGCGCAGGACGACCCCACCGACGGCGACCCGCTGGGCTCCATGCAGTACCCCGGCCTGCGCGAGCAGACCATCGGCAAGGCCGCAGCCCAGTTCTCCGACGCGGTAGTGGTCAAAGGCCCGGCATTTGCCGACGACGCGATGAACGTGCCGCTGCTGGTGGACGCCCGCGGGCTGAACACAGTGGGTGGTGGTGTGTCACGCATCCGCGTCGCGGTGGACCGCAACCCGGTGCGCCAGGTGCTGGACTTCGAGCCGCTGCGCGCGCTGCCCATGCTGGCTTTTCGCATCCGCATGGAGCAGGCTTCACCTGTGCGCGCCTTTGTTCAGACCCAGGACGGCCAGTGGCATGTGGGCAGCACCTGGGTGCAGGCGGCAGGCGGTGGCTGCACCGTGCCAGGCCTCACCCGTGCCGACGGTTCCTGGAGCAAGACCCTGGGCCAGGTACAGGCGCGCTTTTTCAACAACGTGCTCGAAGGCAGCCGCCGGCTGCGCGTGCGCGTGATGCACCCGATGGACACCGGTTTGGTCGCTGGCATCCCGGCCTTCTACATCGAAGAACTGCAGCTGGTGGACAGCGCGGGCCAGGCCTGGTGGAAGCTGGCTTTGCACGAACCGGTCTCTGAAAACCCGCTCATCACCTTCGAGCTGCCGCCGCAGGTGGTGAGCGGCCTGCGCCTGGTGGGGCGCGACAACAACGGCAACCGGATTGATGCCGAGGTGGGGGGATGAAGAAGTTGCTGTGCATCGCCGCCTTCGCCCTGGCGGGAAACGTGCAGGCGCAGCCCATCGCCGTGCCACCACCGGTATCGAAGCCCGACATGCCCACGTTCAACTACGACCTGCGCCCGCGGCAGATCGCCGAAGACACCTGGGTCATTGAAGGCGCGGTGGCCGACTTCAGCCGCGCCAACGGCTGCAACATCATCAACACCGCCTTCATCGCCACCGGTGCGGGCGTGGTGGTCATCAACACCGGGCCTTCGCGCCTGTACGGCGAGCAGCAGCGCCGCGCGATCGAAGGCATCACGCGCGAGCCGGTGGTGCAAGTGCTGGCCCTCAATCTGCACCCCGACTACTTCTTTGGCAACCAGGCCTGGGCCGACCGGCCCACGCAGGCGCTGTCCGGCAGCATCAGCGGTATGCAGGCCGAGGGTGGCGCCTACGCCGACAACCTCTATCGACTCTGCGGCGACTGGATGCGCGGCACCGAATCCATCCCCGCGCGCGAAGCCGTGTTGCCGCAAACCTTGCGGCTCGGCCAACACCTGCTGGAGCTGATGCGCCTGCAGGGGCACACGGGCGACGACCTCGTGTTGCTTGATCACCGCACTGGCGTGTTGTTCACCGGCGGCCTGGTGTTTGCCGAGCGCGTGCCCACCACGCCTCATGCTGACGTTGAGCGCTGGCTCGCGAGTCTCGACGCGTTGGAAAAGCTCATCACCAGCGGCCAGGTGAAAACCGTGGTGCCCAGCCATGGCCCGGTGCACAGCGGCCTGGCCGGTGTGCAGCAGACGCGCGACTGGCTGCGCTGGCTCACCACGTTGATGCAGGAGAGCGCTGAAAAAGGGTTGGACCTGGGCGAGGTGCTGAGCACGCCCGTGCCTGAGCGGTTCAAAGGCTGGGCCGCGCAACCGGCCGAGCTGCACCGCAGCCTGAGCCAGTGGTACCCGCGCTACGAGCAGCGCGCGCTGACTGGTCCGCTGCCTATGCGATGACCCACGGTGCGGGCGCGGGCCTGCCCGCAGGCTGTTGCAGCTTGACCAACTGATTGCCACATTTCTGAACAGTGTCACGGCCCCGGTGGATGCAACGGGACAGTGCCTGGCGCAGTCCTGCGCATCCAACCCGATCGCTCTCAGGGGATACCCCTAAAGCACCCGCAAAAAAGCGCAGAAATGGCACTGAAAACGGCCCGGAAAAACGGAAGAGAAAGGTGGCACAGATGTTGCCCTCTTGAGGCACGTGCAACCCACAGACCGGAGGGTCGGGAGTTCACGAACGGCCGGGCACGCCGCACGGACGCAGCCCATCAACCTCACGAACGAGCAGGAGACAAACCAGTGAAACGCACTCTATTGAGCCTTATGGTCATGGCCGCCACGGCCCACGTCAGCGCCCAGGGCGTCACCGACGCGATGATCGCAGACGACGCCAAGACCTCCGACAACGTGCTCAGCTGGGGCCTTGGCACCCAGGGCCAGCGCCATTCGCCGTTGACTGGCATCAACGAAAAGACCATCAGCAAACTCGTGCCCGTGTGGTCCATGTCGTTTGGCGGGGAAAAGCAGCGCGGCCAGCAGTCGCAACCGCTGGTGAACAACGGCAAGATGTTCGTCACAGCGTCCTACTCGCGCATCTACGCGGTGGACACCAAGACCGGCAAGAAGCTCTGGAAGTACGAGCACCGCCTGCCCGAAGGCATCATGCCCTGCTGCGAC
>PHCQ01000152.1 GCA_002840835.1 Betaproteobacteria bacterium HGW-Betaproteobacteria-16
CACGAGCGTTTGAGCTTTAGCGGCGAGGCTGGTCACTTCGGAAATGACCGCTTCTTTCTCACTGCGATTCAGACTCAAGGTCTACTCCTTAAATGTGCCTTCGGTCCGTGGACCTGGGGCACGCCTCATTGCAGCGACCAACTGTTTTCCGGAACTCGTTCCATCTGCAGCGGGATCGCCATCTGCGTTGGCTTTTCACAATTAAGTCGATCGCTGCCCCAAGGGGTTTTGAACGACACCAACGGTCTTGGATGGCTCCACCGGCTGGCATTGCTGCCGGGCCGCTGGACCCACCACACCCGGACCCCAAAAGGGCCCGAATTTCTTGCGATTACGCCGAGATGGATTGGGTGTCTACGCGCACACCCACACCCATCGTCGACGACACGGCCACCTTGCGCAGGTACTGACCCTTGCTGGTGGCAGGCTTGGCCTTGTTCAAGGCTTCGATCAGCGCAACCAAGTTGCCTTGCAGCTTGTCAGCATCAAACGAACGGCGGCCGATCGTGCCGTGCACGATGCCGGCCTTGTCGACTCGGAACTGAACCTGACCTGCCTTGGCGTTTTTCACCGCGGTGGCCACGTCGGGGGTCACGGTGCCGACCTTGGGGTTGGGCATCAGGCCACGGGGACCCAGGATCTGACCCAGGGTACCCACAACGCGCATGGCGTCTGGCGAGGCGATCACCACGTCGAAAGGCATGTTGCCTGCCTTGATGTCGGCAGCGAGGTCGTCCATACCGACGATGTCGGCACCGGCGGCCTTGGCTTCTTCGGCCTTGGCGCCCTGGGCGAACACGGCCACGCGCTTGGTCTTGCCGGTGCCGTTGGGCATCACGACGGCTCCACGCACCACCTGGTCAGACTTCTTGGCGTCCACGCCCAACTGGATGGCCACATCGATGGACTCATCGAACTTGGCGTTCGCACATTCCTTGATGATGGCCAGCGCGTCGGTCAGCGGGTACAGCTTGTTGCTGTCGACCTTGCCTTCGAAGGCTTTTTGTTTCTTGGTCAGCTTGGCCATGTCACACGCCCTCCACAATCACGCCCATCGAGCGGGCCGAACCGGCGATGGTGCGCACAGCGGCATCCACGTCGGCAGCGGTCATGTCTTTCATCTTGGTCTTGGCGATTTCTTCCAGCTGAGCGCGGGTGATCTTGCCGACCTTCTGCTTGTTGGGCACCGGGGAGCCCTTGTCCAGCTTGATCGCCTTCTTGATCAAGGTCGTCGCAGGCGGCGTCTTGATGATGAAGGTGAAGCTCTTGTCCGCAAATGCCGTGATCACCACGGGCAGTGGCAGACCGGGCTCGACGCCCTGGGTCTGGGCGTTGAACGCCTTGCAGAACTCCATGATGTTCAGGCCACGCTGACCCAGCGCCGGACCGATCGGGGGAGAGGGGTTGGCCTTACCAGCTGGCACTTGCAGCTTGATGAAGCCGACGATTTTTTTCGCCATTTTTTAGCTCCTGCGAGTGCAATCGGCCGTCATCTAAAACGACCTCCTCGCGGTTGGGGACCCGAATGAAACAAGGGCATCGGCGTCGGGTCGACCCGCCGGCACCTGAAAATCTCAGGTCTTTTCGACCTGGCTGAATTCGAGCTCGACAGGCGTGGCACGACCAAAAATGGTCACTGACACGCGCATCTTGTTCTTCTCGTAGTTGACTTCTTCCACCGTGCCATTGAAGTCGGTGAAAGGGCCTTCCTTGACGCGAACGTACTCGCCCACCACAAACTCCACCTTGTGGCGGGGCTTGTCGGTGCCTTCCTGCATCTGGTCAACGATCTTCTGAACATCTTCTTCAGAAATGGGCGCCGGGCGGTTTTTGGCCCCGCCCACGAAACCCGTCACCTTGTTGGTGTGCTTGACCAGGTGCCACGTGTCGTCGTCCATCACCATTTCCACCAGCACATAGCCAGGGAAAAACTTGCGTTCGGTGGTGCGCTTCTGGCCGTTCTTGACTTCAACCACTTCTTCAGTGGGCACGAGAATGCGGCCAAACTTGTCCTGCATGCCCGCGCGATTGATGCGCTCGACGATGTTGCGCTCGGCTGCCTTTTCCATGCCTGAATAGGCATGAACCACATACCAACGCATGCCCTCAGCTGCCACACCATCGGTCACCGGGCTGCTCTGATCACTCATGCTTATCTCCAACCCAGAATCAGATCGTAAAAAACCCACTCGACGGTCTTGTCGGTCACCCACAGGAACAAGCCCATGACAAACACGAACGCAAACACGTACGCCGTCATCTGGATCGCCTCCTTGCGGGCGGGCCAGACGACCTTCTTGACTTCACGCCAGGAATCGCGACCAAAAGCGAGCAATTGGCGGCCAGATTCCGAAGAAAAGAAGACAGCAATCGCCGCCGCCAGACCCACCAGCAAGCCACCCCACTGGGCGTAACCACCCTGGGGCGCCAGCATGAAGTAGGCAACGAATGCCCCCGCCAACAACAGGACGGCCGCACCCAGCTTCGCCTTGTCTGCGCCGGAGTGGACTGTTTCAACTTCAGAAGTGGCCATAAGGTCTCAATACAAAAAAAACACGCGTCAGAAAGGCAAAACCTTGAGACACGCAAGCCCACCAGAGGTCTTGAAGACTTCGGTGGGCTTGTTGACCACTAAACAGGACCAGATCAAACCGGATTTGGTTCCCATTGGGTGGCAGGGGCAGTAGGAATCGAACCTACAACCTTCGGTTTTGGAGACCGACGCTCTGCCAATTGAGCTATACCCCTACTGGCTGGTGCCCCTTACGGGGAGTTAGGCAATGATCTTGGCAACAACGCCGGCGCCAACGGTACGACCACCTTCGCGGATGGCGAAGCGCAGGCCTTCTTCCATGGCGATGGGGTTGATCAG
>PHCQ01000153.1 GCA_002840835.1 Betaproteobacteria bacterium HGW-Betaproteobacteria-16
AAAAAGCAAACCTGTCAGGCTTCCGGTCAGCTTCCATACCGTGCCATACTGAAAACATGAAACCCGAACAACTCTACGAATTGCTGGCGGAAGTCGAAAAGGAAGACCCGATCGATTATACGGGGCTGCCTTTCGATGCGGATGATCTGCGCAAACTGGCATGCCTCAATGTCGCCGAGATGGTGCAGGGCTGGGAGCAGATGGACAATGCCGACCGCGAACTGATCATGGCGGCGACGCTGGTGCGGCTTGTGCTGGAAAACATGGTGCTGAATGCCAGGCTGTGCATACTTGCCCGCGAGGAATGAGCGTTTCCCGGCATGCGTTATGGGAAAACTTTTTGATAAAAAACGGGTCTTTTGTCATCATTTGATTCTTGCCTGCTAATCAGTCTTTTTTGAAGAAAGTCTCCCATTGATGTTTGAACTGCCCCAGCCGATTGAAGTCGCTTTCACCGAGGCATGGCAGCCTTTCTCCTGGCTTGGGCCCTATGCCCCGTTGGTGATGCTGGCTATTAACGGTTTCATCGTGCTGTTCGGCTCTCGCCTTGGTCTCATGCTCTGGCAGCGGCAACGCATCTCTGCCCATGGCATGTGGTTGACTGGCCTGCTGCAGGGTGCTCGGGTAGACGCTATCCAACTGGCGCAGATCTGCTTTATCCCGACGCTGTTTGCGCCGCTGTCGGTCATTCCCGGTTGGTGGGACGTGTGGCAGGGTTTTACCGCCTTCTGGCTCGTCGGCGCTGTCACCTTCCTGCTGTTCATGGAGGCCGCCACGCCCGGCTTCGTCGCCGAATACGATGTGCGTCCGAATCGCCTGTTCGTCGAATATCTGAAATATCCGAAAGAAGTCTGCTCCATGCTGTGGAAGGGTTTTCGCGTGCATGTCGTCAGCGTGCTGGTGCTGATGGCGCTGGCCATTCTGCTGCTGTCCGAATATACCGAGCCATGGCTGGAAATGCCGTCACTCTGGAGCCCGATGCTGACTTGGCTGACCTGGCTGCCTGTCCTGCTGGTGCTGGCACTGGTCATCCGCTCCAGTTTCGGCCACCGTCCGGCCAATCCGACCACGTTCGCGCTGACGACCGACAATCTGGTTAACAGCCTGATTCTGAATTCGGCCTGGTCGGTGTTGTATGCGATCTACAACCTCAAGCACGAGAAAAAATCGGCCGACATGTACGGCAAGCTGCCGGTCGAGGAGATGTTCGCCGAATACGACGCCGCGCATGGTGACGGCAGGCATAGCGATGTCGAGGCCGAGGCACCGACCATGCGCCGGCATGTGCCGAGTCGGGTGCGGGTCAGGCCGCTCAATCTGGTCATCATCCTGGAAGAAAGCATGGGCGCGACTTTTGTCGAGTCCCTCGGCGGTGTGCCGGTGACGCCAGAGCTGGAAAAGCTGAAGGGGCAGGGCTGGTGGTTCGAGAACATGTATGCCACCGGCACGCGCTCGGTACGCGGTATCGAGGCGGTGATTTCCGGCTTCCCGCCGACGCCGGCTCCCAGTGTGGTAAAGCTGTCGTTGTCGCAGACCAACTTCTTCTCCATCGCCAGCCTGCTGGCGGCGCAGGGCTATCACACCGAGTTCATCTATGGAGGGGAGGCCGATTTCGACAATATGCAGGGCTTTTTCCGCGGCAATGGCTTCCAGTCCATCATCGAGCAGAAGGATTTTGAAGCCCCCGCCTTTGTCAGTAGTTGGGGCGTATCGGATGGCGACCTGTTGGATAAGACGCACGAACGCCTGCTGGCGTTGCATGGCAGCGGTCAGCCCTTCTTCACGCTGGCTTTCACGTCATCCAATCATTCGCCGTTCGAGTTTCCGGATGGCCTCATCGAGCTCTACGACAGCGAGAAGGGCACCGACCGCAACGCCGTCAAGTACGCCGACCATGTGCTCGGCCGCTTCTTCGGGCAGGCGCGCGCCAGCGACTACTGGCAGGATACGCTGTTCGTCGTCGTCGCCGACCACGACATCCGAGTGCGTGGCGATAGTCTGGTGCCGGTGCGCAACTTCCATATTCCGGCCCTGATGTTGGGAGCCGATCTCGAACCGCGGCGCATCCGCAGCGTGGCGAGCCAGATCGACATTCCGGTCACCGCCTTGTCGCTGATGGGTATCGATACGCAGCATCCGATGCCTGGACGCGATCTCAGTCGCGAAGACGCCAATACGCCGGGGCGCGCAATGATGCAGTTCGAGGAGCATTACGGCTGGCTGCAAGGTGATGAACTGGTCGTGCTGCGGTCAGGCAAGCCGCCGGCAGCGGCGGTCTACAGTGCTGCGGAAAAGCATGTCTACCCGGTGGAAGCCAGTGCCGAGAGCGACAAGCTCGCTCGCCGTGCGCTCGCCCATGTGCAGCTGGCATCCTGGCTGTATCGCAAGCAGAAATACTGGCCAGCCTGAAAGGCCGGCAGTCGTCCGGCTGACAGGCTTGCTGGGCTATTTTTCCTTGTACCGCAAGAGTTCGCGGCGCACGGCCTTGCGGTCGATGGACGGCATGCTCTTGCCAAGCAGGTCGAGGAATTCGAACGAATTCAGCTGATCGATCGATGGTTTTGCGCTGGATATCTTCAGGTAGGGATCGGCACCGTTGCGCAGGAACAGTGCCACCAGCTCGGGTTCGTTGTAGAGAATGGCTGCGTTCAGGGGCGACATGCCCATCTCGTCCGCCTCGTCGATCCTGCAACCGGCAGCAATGGCGGTGTTGATGATATCCAGCACTTCGCCATTGTCGAGCGCAGGCCGGTTGTAGGCACCGGTCATCAGCACGATGGTCGGTGTCACAAAGTCGCCGTCAGTCACATAGCAGCCGGTTTCATCCGTCAGCTGCAGGCCGGGCATGATCTCGTTGGCT
>PHCQ01000154.1 GCA_002840835.1 Betaproteobacteria bacterium HGW-Betaproteobacteria-16
AGCAGATCCGCAACAATGCCTGGGCCGCAGGCAGTGACGAACCGGAGATCAAGGAAGTCAAAATCGGCTTTATCCCGCTGACTGATTGTGCACCGATCGTGGTGGCGGCACAGATGGGTTTCGACAAGAAATACGGCATCAAGATCACACCGACCAAGGAAGCCTCCTGGGCTGGCGTGCGCGACAAACTGGTCAACGGCGAGTTGCAAGGCGCTCATATTCTTTACGGCATGATGTACGGCGTACAACTCGGTATCGGCGGCCAGCAAAAGGACATGGCCGTACTGATGTCGCTCAACAACAACGGCCAGGGCATCACACTCGCCAACCAGCTGAAGGAAAAGGGCGTTACCAGCGGCCCGACCCTGCAGCGCCTGCTCGACAACGAGAACCGCGATTACACCTTCGCCCAGACCTTCCCCACCGGCACCCACGCCATGTGGCTCTATTACTGGCTCGCAACCTACGGCATCAATCCGTTCAAGGACGTCAAGACCATCGTCGTGCCGCCGCCGCAGATGGTCGCCAACATGCGCATCGGCAACATGGACGGCTTCTGTGTGGGCGAGCCCTGGAATGCCCGCGCCATCCACGACAAGATCGGCTTCTCGGTCGCCACCAGCCAGGACATCTGGACCGACCACCCGGAAAAGGTGCTGGGCTGCACCGCCGAGTTCGTCACCAAGAACCCGAACACGGCCCGCGCCATGCTCATGGCGGTGCTAGAAGCCTGCCGTTACATCGATGCGACGGAGAACCGCTCCAAGGTCGCCAAGCTGATCGCCGGCAAGGCCTATGTCAATGCGCCGGAAGCCGTCATCGAAAGCCGCTTCGTCGGCAAGTACGAGAACGGCCTTGGCAAATCGTGGCAGGACCCGAACTACATGAAGTTCTTCAACGACGGCAGCGTGCCCTTCCCTTATCTATCCGACGGCATGTGGTTCATGACTCAGCACAAGCGCTGGGGCCTGCTCAAATCCGACCCGGATTACCTGGCCGTGGCCAAACAGGTGAACCGCATTGACCTTTACACGGAAGCGGCCAAAGCGCTCGGCATCGCCGTACCCAAGGACGCCATGCGCAGCAGCAAGCTGATCGACGGCGTGGTGTGGAACGGCAAGGACCCGAAAGCCTATGCCAACGGCTTCAAGATCAAGGCCTAAGCGGGGAGAACCTTCATGAACGTCATCACGCTGCAACGAAACGAACCCCATACCGGGATGCGCAACGAAACTGGCCCGACGCAGACCGCCAGAACGACGGCGGAATCTGCGCCGACTTCCCCCACGACACCTGCCAGCGCCAGCATCGCCGCCATGAATCAGGCGATCGAGGAAAGAGCGGCGCGCAACCGGCAGCGCATCAGCGCCTTCTTCCAGTGGCTGCTGCCGCCGCTATTCGGCCTCATGCTATTCACCGCCATCTGGGCCATAATCTCCTACCAGTCAGAAGGCCTGCCCGGCCCGATTCCGACCTGGCATGCCGCTGTCACGCTGTTCAGCGACCCGTTCTACAACAACGGTCCGAACGACATGGGTATCGGCTGGAACATCCTCAACTCGCTGGAACGCGTCGGTCTCGGCTTCGGCATGGCCGCCGTGCTCGGCATCCCGCTCGGCTTCATCATCGGCCGCTTCGCCTTCGCCTCCAGAATGGCGGCACCCATCATCGGCATGCTGCGCCCGGTCTCGCCGCTGGCCTGGCTGCCGATCGGCCTGCTGGTGTTCAAGGCCGCCGACCCCGCCGCCATCTGGGTCATCTTCATCTCCGCCATCTGGCCGATGATCATCAACACCGCGGTCGGCGTCAGCAAGGTGCCGGAGGACTACATGAACGTCGCCCGCGTGCTGAAGCTGTCGGAATGGAAGATCGCCACCCGCATCCTGTTCCCCTTCGTGCTGCCCTACATGATGACCGGCGTGCGCCTCTCCATCGGCGTCGCCTGGCTGGTGATCGTCGCAGCCGAGATGCTGACCGGCGGCGTCGGCATCGGCTTCTGGGTCTGGGACGAGTGGAACAACCTCAACGTCGAACACATCATCATCGCCATCTTCGTCGTCGGCATCGTCGGCCTGCTGCTGGAACAAGTGCTGACCATGATCGCCAGAAGATTCAGCTACGAATAAGGAACGCCATCATGGAAAAGATCATTCAGGAAAGATACGTGCAACTGGAAAACGTCAGCATGTCCTTCGTCACCAAAAAGGGCACGTTCGAAGCGCTGCGCGGCATCGACCTCAACATCCGCGAGGGCGAGTTCATCTCGGTCATCGGCCACTCGGGCTGCGGTAAATCGACCGTGCTCAACCTGATCGCCGGCCTGCTGCAACCCACCAGCGGCCTCTTGTTCTGCGCCGGGCGCGAGATCGCCGGCCCCGGTCCGGAGCGCGCCGTCGTCTTCCAGAACCACTCGCTGCTGCCCTGGCTCACCTGCAGCGAGAACGTCCATCTGGCCGTCGAGCGCGTATTCCGCAAAAAGGAAGACAAGGCGCAGTTGCGGGCCAGGACCAGGGCCGCACTGGAACTGGTGGGGCTAGGCCACGCAGCGGACAAGCGTCCCAACGAGATATCCGGCGGCATGAAGCAGCGCGTCGGTATCGCCCGCGCGCTGGCGATGGAACCCAAGGTGCTGCTGCTGGATGAACCGTTCGGCGCGCTCGACGCCCTTACCCGCGCGCATCTGCAGGACGAACTGATGCGCATCATGGCGAAGTCCGGCTGCACGGCGGTGATGGTGACGCACGATGTCGACGAGGCGGTGCTGCTGTCCGACCGCATCGTCATGATGACCAATGGCCCGGCCGCAACGATTGGAGAAATACTTCCGGTTGCCTTGCCGCGCCCAAGGAAACGGTTG
>PHCQ01000096.1 GCA_002840835.1 Betaproteobacteria bacterium HGW-Betaproteobacteria-16
GTCCGAAGGCCGCGCAGCGGACAAGTTTGCGAATTTCCCCCACGACGCGAGCAGCGCAAGGAAGCCCGAAGGGCCCCGGACTTCGGCTCGCCTTTCTTTTGGGTACTTTTCTTTGGCGAGACAAAGAAAGGTAGGTCGGCCGCCGGGCCGAGACCCGGCACGCCACGAAAGAAAGAAAACAACGACAAAGCCAACCCCTCAAAACGACGAATCAAAAAGCAAAAATCTTCCCCGGATTCATCAGATTGTGCGGATCCACCGCCCGCTTGATCTGCCGCATCAACGCCACCGGCGCATCCCCCAACTCATCCAGCAGAAACCCCTGCTTGTGCAGCCCGATGCCATGTTCTCCGGTACACGTCCCATCCATGGCCAGCGCCCTCGCCACAAGGCGTGCATTCAACGCCTCGGCCTGCTCCACTTCCTGCGCGCTGTCGCCATCCACCAGCATCTGCACATGGAAATTGCCATCACCCACGTGCCCGACCATGGGTGCGATCAGACCCGACTTTTGCATGTCGGCCGCGGTTTGATTCACGCAATCGGCCAGGCGTGAGATGGGCACGCACACGTCAGTCACCACACTGCGGCAGCCGGGACGCAGTTGCAGGGCGGCGAAGTAGACGTTGTGCCGCGCTTCCCACAAACGGGTGCGCTCTTCCGGTGTGTGCGCCCATTGAAAGCTTTCGCCGCCCTGTTCATCGGCAATGGCCTGCACCAGTTCAATCTGTTCTCGCACACCCGCATCGCTCCCGTGGAATTCAAAGAACAGGTGCGGCCGCTCGGGCAGACCGGTCTTGCTATGGGCATTGATTGCGCGCACGGCCACCGGGTCCACGAATTCGCAGCGGGCGATGGGCACGCCCACCTGGATGGTCTGCACGACCGCCAGCACCGCCGCGTCGATGCTGGGGAAGGCACACACAGCGGCCGAGATGGATTCGGGCAGCGGGTGCAGCTTGACCGTGGCTTCCACGATCACACCTAACGTGCCTTCGGAGCCCACGAACAGACGGGTGAGATCGTAGCCGGCGGCGCTCTTGCGGGCGCGGCGGGAAGTCTTGATCAACTGGCCATCGGGCGTGACGACGGTGAGATTGATCACGTTCTCCCGCATGGTGCCGTAGCGCACGGCGTTGGTGCCGCTGGCGCGCGTGGCACACATGCCACCGATGGTGGCGTCGGCACCGGGGTCGATGGGAAAGAACAGTCCCTTGTCGCGCAACGCTGCATTGAGTTGCTTGCGCGTGACGCCGGGCTGCACGGTGGCGGTCTGGTCTTCGTCGTGGATGGCGATCACCTGGTCCATCTGCTGCAGGTTGAGCGTGATGCCCCCGCGTGTGGCCAGAGTGTGCCCTTCCAGCGACGAGCCTGCACCATACGGAACGAGTGGTACGCGGTGTTCGCGGCACAGGTTGACGATGGCCACCACCTCGAACGCGTTGTGTGCATAGGCCACCGCTGCGGGTGGCATGGCTTCAAAGATGGATTCGTCGCGTCCGTGGTGGGCGCACACGGCGGCGCTTGTGGAGAGGCGCTCACCCAGCAACCGGGTGAGGCCGGCCAGTAGCAGGGGTGGCAACGGGTTGGGTTGGGTCATGTTGGTGCCATCCAGGTGCACGAACGCACGGGCACCGGGCCCGGCGGTGAAGACACAAAAGTGAGCAGAAGAAGAAAGAGAAGACCGGGGCCAGGGGACCTGGTTGTCCCGGTCTTCAAGTCGCGAACGCCTTACTTGGCCGCTCCACGCACCTTGGCAATCTCGCTGCGCACCAGACCCATGAACTCAGGACCGATCTTGGCCAGATGCGGTTCGATCGCAGGTGGCACACGGTCGCGTATGGCCTGCAGGTCGGCCTGGGAGAACTGCGTGACCTGCACGCCCTTGTCCTTCATGCCCTGCAGTGCGCTGCCAGCCTCGGCAGCGGTGGTCTTGCGCTGGAATTCGGTGGCACTTCTGGCCGCGTCGTTCATGGCCTTCTGCTCGGCCGGGCTCAGGCTGTCCCAGTACTTCTTTGACACCGCAAAGATCAGCGGCGAATACACGTGACCGGAGAGTGTCATGTACTTCTGCACTTCGTAGAAGCGCTGGGTGTACATCAGCACCACCGGGTTTTCCTGGCCGTCGAATGCCTTGGTTTCCAGCGCCACGAAGAGTTCAGACCAGGGCAGGGGCGACGCGTTGGCGCCAATCGCCTTGAAGGCGTCGAGCGTGAGCGGATTGGGCTGGGTGCGCAGCTTCAGGCCTTTCAGATCGTCCAGCGTGTTGATGGGCCGCTTCGAGTTGGTGATGTGGCGAAAGCCGTTCTCCCACCAGCCCAGCACGTGAATGCCCACGGCAGCGAGTTTGGCGTTGAGATGGTCGCCCACCGGGCCGTCGAACACGGCGTGTGCTTCGGCTTCGGTGTTGAAGAGGAAGGGCACGTCCTGGAAGCCGAGCTCTTTCACCTGGCCCAGCATGGCCAAGGCGCTGCCGGTGTAGAACTGCTGCACGCCGCCTTGCAGGCCGGCGAGCATTTGCGGGTCTGGCCCCAGTGCCTGGTTCGCAATGACGGAGATCTTCATCTTGCCGCCGCTGGCTTTTTCCATGTCGGCCGCAAAACGCTTGGCGGCCTGGCCGGCAGGGTGGGTGTCCGCCATGCCGTGGCCGAAGCGGGCGGTGCGCTCCTTGAACTCTTGTGCGTTGACGCCAGTGGTGGCCAGGGCGGCTGCGGCGGTGACGGCCAGGGTGGCCAGCAATCGGTTGAGAGTCATCTGGGTTGTCTCCTCAGGGGGTCGGTGGATGAACGGGCGGGGTGTGACAGTTCAATGGACCTGTTCTGCGACAGGTGCGGGAACGCTGGGGGTGCGGGCTTCGATGCGGTTGCGCAGCAGGCCGATGCCTTCAATCTCCACTTCGCACACGTCGCCTGGCCGCATGTACAGCTTGGGCTCGCGGGCATGGCCGATGCCGGCCGGAGTACCAGCCACGATCAGGTCGCCGGCTTCGAGCGTGATGGCTTCGCTGATGGTCACGATGAGCGAGGCCACGTCGAAGACCATGTCGCGGGTGTTGGCCGACTGAACGGTCTGGCCATTGAGGCGGGTTTCCAGCAGCAGGCCGCTGGCGCCGGGCGGCAACTCGTCGGCCGTGACCAGCCAGGGGCCGAAGGCGCCTGTGGCGTCGAAGTTCTTGCCCATGGTCCACTGCGGCGTCTTGAACTGGTATTCGCGCACGCTGCCGTCGTTGAACACCGAATACGCCAATACATGCGACAGGGCATCTTCATGGCGGATGCGGGAACCACCTTTCCCGATCACGGCCACCAGTTCGCCCTCGAAGTCGAGCGAATCAGACAGACCGGCGTGCAGCAGGGGCGCGTCGTGCGCGGTGAGGCTGGTGTTGAAGCGCGAGAAGAGCGTAGGGTAGGCCGGCTGGACAAAGCCGCTTTCTTCTGTGTGGTCGCGGTAGTTCAGGCCCACGCAGATGATTTTGCGCGGCTCGGCCAGCGGAGTCAGAAGCGTGGCCTGTGACAGATCGACCACAGGCTGGACACGCATCACGGCAGCGGCCGCGTCCAGCGCTATGCGTCCTTGGCGCACCAGTGCGTCCAGTGACCCGGGGTAGCCCGCGGCACCCCGCGTGAGCCCGTGCCAGGTACCGCTGACCGTGTCCTGCAGGGCCCAGCCCTCCTGCCCTTGCTTCTCAAATCGAACCAGCTTCATCCACAACTCCTTTGTGCTTGCATGGGAATGCAATGTACCACTGGAGATAGATCATTTGTCAAAGAATCTATTATTTGTTCATTGGTACATTCCCGTATACACTCGCCTTGCCATGACCGCCACCGCCAAACTCACCCAGTCCGAAGCCGTGTGCCAGCTCATCCGCAGCGAGATCCTGGAGGGTCAGTTGCTGCCCGGCACCAAGCTCAACATCAAGGCGCTGGAACAGCGGTTTGACGTGAGCCTGGGCGCGATCCGCGAAGCCTTGTCGCGCCTGAGCGCCGAAGGCATGGTGATTGCCGAAGCCCACCGGGGCTACCGGGTGAGCCCGGTCAGCAGCGAAGAACTGCTGGATCTCACGCAGACACGCGTGGAACTGGAGTCGCTGTGCCTGGCCAAGGCCATGAAGCATGGCGACCTGGAATGGGAGCTGCGCATTGAAGCCGCGGCCCACCGCATGGAGCGGCTGCAGGCGATTCCTTCAGAAGAGGAAGCGCGCAAGACCCAGGCCTGGAACCAGGCCCACGGCGCCTTCCACGAAGCCCTGGTGAGCGCCTGCCCCAGCATCTGGCTGTTGCGCATGCGCGAGGTGCTGTTTGCGCAGAGCGAACGCTACCGCCGGCTCTCTGTGCCGCTGGACACCGACCACCACCGCGACGTGAAAAGCGAACACCGCCGCTTGATGGAGGCGGTGCTGAGGCGCGACGAAGCGGCAGCGCTGAAGGAGCTGGAGGCGCATTTCTTCGCCACCGTGCAGATCATCCTGCGCTCCCCGCAACTGGCCTGACCCGAGCGGGCCATTCGTCTGGCGACGCCCCGGTCAAAGCCCGCGCGAAGGCGTTGGCGTGGGGGCTTCGGAACTGTAGGTGAGGCGTACGCGATGGTCTTCCAGGTGTTGCAGGCGCACGCTGATGCGGCGGTACAGCCATTCGCGGTCCACGATGCCCTCACGAACGGTGAAGCGGCGGCTGCGGGTGCTCACATCCAGTCCGTAGCGTTTGCGCAGCGCGTCACCGAGTTCGCGGGTGAGCGCTCTGGCGTCTGATTCCGGCCTTGGCTCCGTTTCCAGTACGACGCTTTGAAGCCTGTCGGATTCGAACAGGAAGCTGACCACAAAGTCCTGCCCGGCCAGTTCATGGCGGGGGATTTCAAGGAGCGCGCCGCTGACTTGGGCTTTCCGCTCTGAGGACGTCTCCTGTGCCTCTGGCAGGCGCGTTTTCACTTCTTCTGGACTTGCACCCATGGGCACATTGCCCCACAAGGCTTGCGCGGAGACGGTGTGGACCAGGGTGGCCAGAGCGATGCCTAGGATTGCGTGCTTCATGTGCCTGTTGTGACGACGGCGCACCGCAGAAAGTTGCGGGCGGTCAAAGGGGAATGACGGCGCTGGAGGCCGATGGGCCACTCGACGCGTCACCCCACTGACCGAGGGCACTTTAACAGCCGCGTTCCTCAGCGGTCCAGCCTGCTTGATTTGACCGTTCGTCGCCAGCGCCTTTTTATTTTCGCACAGTTGTGCCAAACTTCTTCCATGGACGCCAAAACCCAGAAAAGCGAGATGACCCGTGCCGCCATTGTGGGCGCCGCGCTCGACCTCGCTGCGTCTGATGGCCTGGAGGCCATCACACTGCAGGCGGTTGCCGACCGGATCGGGATTTCCAAGAGCGGCGTGTTCTCCCGCGTCGGCTCACGCGACGCCTTGCAGAAGGCGGTGATCGAGGAGTTCGGGCGCCGCTTCGTGGGCGACGTGTTCGTGCCGGCCATGCAGACACCCAAAGGCTTGCCACGACTGAACGAGGTGGTGCGGCGCTGGTTCATTCGCCTGCGAAATGTGGAAGCCCACAAGGGTTGCCTCTACACCTCAGGCGCCTTCGAGCTGGATGACCGCGAAGGCGAGTTGCGCGACCTGCTGCTGAGCGAGGTCACGCGTTGGCGCGCTGCGCTGCGGCGCACGGTCCTGCAGGCGGTCGAGGCCGGGCACCTTCGGCCCGATACCGATCCCGAGCAGCTCGTCGGCGAGATCAACAGCCTGGCCATCGGGCTGGTCCACGATGTGCGTTTCATGCGCGACCCGCGCGCCGCCGAACGGGCCCAGGCCACCTGGGAACGGCTGCTGAGGACCTACCAGGCCTGAGGCGGCATTTCTGTTTTTTTTCGCACGTTTTCGCACGTTTGTGCGATTTTAGGAGAAACCATGGACACGACGCCATTGAAAACCGCTTCCGCCTACTACCAGGCCAACCCCACCACCCGCTGGCTGCGCCGAGCATTGGGCCTGTCCGAACGCCTGTGGCCCACACTGGCTGTTCACGGCGCCAACCGGCTGTTCTGCACGCCTTTGCCGCCCAAGTGGCTGCACCGCCACCAGCCAGTGCTGAACACCTGGACGCCATCGGCGTGGTCGTTCGAGCAGGCCAGCATCACGCTTTACGAACCGCCGCCCGGCCCTTCCGCGCCGCTGGTGCTGCTGCTGCATGGCTGGGGTGGTCACGCCGCGCAGATGCACCCGCTGGCACGGGCGCTGGTACCCCAAGGCCTGCGACCCGTGCTGGTGGACATGCCTGCGCACGGGCGCAGCCAGGGCAGCACCAGCAACCTGCCGCAGTTCGCTCGCGCCATCGAGTACATGGTGGCCCGCCTGCAGCAGCAGGGACACGAGGTGCGTGCCGTGGTGGCGCATTCACTGGCGGCCAATGCGCTGGCTTATGCCGCGGCGCGCGGCCTGCCGGTACCCCGGCTGGCGCTGCTGGCGCCACCGGCGTCGCCCTATGCCTACACGCGCCTGTTTGCCCAGGTGTTCGGCATCAGCGAGCAAACGCGCCTGCGCATGCAGCAGTTGGTGGAAGCGAGGGAGGGCATCCTCATGCGCCAGTTCGAACCGGCCGCAGTGGGGCCACGGGTGACAGCAGACACGCTGATCATTCACGATCGCGAAGACCGCATCAACCGATTCGCCGACGCCGAGGCCTACCGCGATGCGATTGCCGGCGCGCGCCTGATTGAAACCAGCGGTCTTGGCCACACCCGGCTGCTTCGGGACGACGAAGTGATGCGCGCCGTGGTGGCGCACGTCAGGGCTTGAGGGAAATGCGCTACCGGATGTCGCTGGGCGCCCGACTCATTTCATTGTTCTGCGTCACCAGCACCTGCAGCATGCGCATGAAAACTTTGCGCTGGCTTTCGGTGAGCGGTGCCAGGATCTGCTCCTGTGCGCTCAGCATGGCGGGAATGGTCTCGGCCAGGGTCTGATCGCCAGCGCGGGTGAGAAACAACTGTCGGGCGCGCCGGTCTTGCGGTGAGGTGCGACGTTCCAGCCAGCCGCGCGCCTCCAGGCGGTCGACCACGCCGCCGGTGGTGGATGTGTCCAGCGCGATGTTGCGGGCCAGCGTGCGCTGGTCAATGCCTGGAAGGTTGCTCACCACCTGCAACGCCGCGTACTGCACAGGTGTGACCCCGCCTTCCCCCACCGACTGCAGAAAGATGCCAACCGAGATCTGGTGCAGCCGCCGGATTGCGTAGCCGGGCTGGAGGTCGATATCGACAGGGGCAGCAACGGTTTTTTTCATCTAAGAGATGGCCTGTGTGTCGCCAGGATTTTGCGTGCCGGCATATTAGCACTACACTCATGATCAGTATGCTTACGATTTGCCTCTTGATGGCTCATCGTTCCCATCTGTGTAGAGGAGAGAACCAACATGAGCCACGAACTGGGACGACTCGAAGACCTGCCGCAGGACTACCGCGACGACCTCAAGGCGCTAAACCTGGTGCCTTTATGGCCCAGCCTGCGCGCGGTGCTGCCGCCCAAGGTGCCCACGCGCGCCACCAAGGCCATTCACTGGCCCTATGCCACGCTCAAGCCACTGCTGCTGAAGGCTGGTGAACTCACCCCCATCGAGAAAGCCGAGCGCCGCGTGCTGGTGCTGGCCAATCCGGGGCACGGCCTGGAAAACATGAAGGCCAGCCCGGCCATATACCTGGGGATGCAGCTGCTGCTGCCCGGCGAATGGGCGCCCAGCCACCGCCACACACCCAACGCAGTGCGCATGATCGTGGAGGGCGAAGGGGCCTACACCACGGTGGATGGCGAGAAGTGCCCGATGAGCCGGGGTGATCTGATCTTGACGCCGACCGGCCTGTGGCACGAGCACGGCCATGACGGCACCGACCCCGTGGTCTGGCTCGACGTGCTGGACCTGCCACTGGTTTATTACATGGAGGCCAGCTATCACATCAACGGCGAGCGCCAGCAGGTCAAGCAAAGCAGTGGCGACAGCGCGTGGACACGCGCCGGCGTGGTGCCCACCACCGTGTTCACCCGCAGCGACAAGCGCTACCCGATGCTGCGCTACCCCTGGGCAGACACGCGCGCCGCGCTGCTGGGCATGGCCACCGACCAGCCCGATCTCGAATGCGTGCAGGTGACCTACGTGAACCCCGAGACCGGCGACGACGCCGAGAACATCCTGGGTTTCTACGCACTGATGCTCAAGCCCGGCCAGACGCTGATGCTGCCCGCACGCTCGCCTTCCTGCGTGTTCCACAACATCGAGGGCAGCGCCGACGTGACGGTGGAAGGCGCCGACCAGACCTTCACCCTGGCCGAGGCCGACACTTGCTGCGCTCCGGGCTATTCGCTGGTGACACTGAAAAACCGTTCCGCCGATGAACCAGCCTTCATCTTCCTGGCCGACGAGTCGCCGCTGCACCGCAAGCTCGGCGTGTATGAACAGAGGTAACCCCCCGCGCCGGGCTTCGCCCGTCACCCCCCTTGAAGGGGGGCAACACCAGCGGCCCGGCAAAGCCGGTTCCGCGGTGAAAAAAGGACCACCCCCATCGCTTGTTCGCTTCGCGTAACCGCTCCGCCCCTCAAGGGGCAACGCCTGCAGCCTGGCAAAGCCAGTTCCGCGGCGTTACTGGAAACAGACACTTCACTCCGACATTGACGTTCACATCGCCATGACCACCTACCTCTTCCCCCCACCCGCGGTTCAGTCCTTGGCCATCCGAGGCAAGGCCGAGCAGTTTCCGATCAATCGCCTGTTCTTCGTCGGCCGCAACTACCATGCGCACGCGGTGGAAATGGGCAAGCCGGTGGACAAGTCGGTCGAGCGGCCGTTCTACTTCACCAAGGCGCCACAGACCCTGGTGCCCAGCGGCGCCACCGTGCCCTACCCGCCAGAGACGAAGAACTACCACTTCGAAATGGAACTGGTGGTGGCCATCGGCAAGGCCGGGTACCGCGTGAAGGCGCAAGACGCACACACCGTGATCTACGGCTATGCCGCGGGCCTGGACATGACGCGCCGCGATCTGCAGCTGGTGGCGCGCGACAAAGGCCGCCCCTGGGACCTGGGCAAGGACATCGAAGACGGTTCGGTGTGCAGCGAGATCGTGCCCATGGAAGGCGTGGTGATCGAAAACGGCGCCATCGCGCTGGAAGTCAATGGCGAGACCAAACAATCGTCCAACGTGGACAAGCTGATCTGGAACATCCGCGAGATCATTGCCGACCTCTCGTTGTTCTACCACCTGCAACCCGGCGACCTGATCTACACCGGCACCCCCGAAGGCGTGGGCGCCGTGGTGCCAGGCGACCGCATCACCGGCCGGGTGGAGGGTGTGGCCGAGGGGGCGCTGCAGATTGGACCGGCAGCGTGAATTGAAACACCCGCCAAGCGCTTCGCGCGCCCCTCAGGGCAATAGGGCCGGCTCTTGTGCTTTTGAGCGCAGTCAGCTGGCTCCGTTGTGCGGTGCGATGTCAAAGTGCATCACATCTTCCCGCGTGCCCAGCTTGGCGTAGAGCGCCACGGCCGGGTCGTCGCCATGGTCGGCCTGCACAAAGATGACATACACCCCTCGCCTTGCGCACACCGCCTTCAATTCTTCGATCAGCGCCGTGGCCACACCGCGCCGACGGTGATACTCATCAACGGCGAGGTCGTAGATGTAGAACTCGCTGCGGGCCTGTTCAAACTTGGGCAGCACATAGCCCGCCATGCCGCCAATGACCTCATCACCCGACCGGGCCACCAGGGCGATGAAGTTTCTGTCGGAAAGAAGACCATCGATGTAGCCATCGTCCGGCTGCTTCGCCGTGTAGGTTTCCTGGTCCTCAAAGGCCTCGCCAAAGAGGGTGAGCATGGCGCGAAACGTGACGTTGTCGCCGGGGGCCAGCATGTGAAGCGTCGTGGGCGTATTCAACTAGTGACCTCTTACCCTATCTGTTCATGCCGTTCGTTCGCAAGCGTCATGTTGACGCCGTCGTAGTACCTTCCGGCCAGACACACGGCTTCATGCTCCACCCCGCATTCCGTGAATCCCATCTCACGGTACATGGTCAAGGCGGGCTCATTCGGAACATAGACCTGCAAGTTCACCCGCCGCGCGCCATTGGCAAATGCGTGTTGGATCGCTCTGTCAACGAGTGCGCGGCTGATGCCGCGACGACGGTAGCGGGGCGAAGTGAAAACACCCCACATCACCAACTTGTGGTGTGACGAAGGAAATGGGCTCACCCGACTTACGGCCGCAGTCGCCACCAACTCGCCATCCACGAATCCACCAAACACGGCGTTGGGCAAAGGGCTCGAGAGCTGCGACTTGAAGCCGTCGAGTGTTCGCGTCAGTTCTTCTTCAAATGTCAGACCCATCGGTACCGGATTCTGTGCGGTGACCTCTCGTCGCAAACTGGAAAATGCCTGCGCGTCATCCGGCAACAGACGGCGGACTTCAATTCGAACTGATGGCTCGATCATAGGGCGCATCGTACGGTGTTACGAAGTCAGGCGCTCAAATCAGACCACACGGCAAATTCATTGCCGCTGGGCTCGGAGAAATGAAAGCGCCGGCCGCCCGGGAAATCAAAAATTGGCTTCACGATGGCGCCGCCCGCATTGGTCACTTTGGACAGCGTGGCCTCGAGGTCCTTGCTGTAGAAGACCAGCAGGGCGGCGCCATGGGCGGTGCTGGAACACAGATCCGCCTTGAAGAAACCACCGTCCAGACCTTGTCCGGAGAACGCTGTGTATTCCGGACCATAGTCCACAAAGGACCAGTTGAAGGCCTTTTCAAAGAACGCCTTCGTCGCTTGAAGATCCGCGGATGCGAACTCGACGTAGTTCAGTTTTTCATGTTCATTCATTGACCTGCCTCCGATCGAAATATTTGACAAGGGAGATGGATTGACCTTATCGGGTAGGTGCCTGGTCTGCAAGGCGCTGCCACACCGTGCCACCCGCCCCAACGCACGGTGGACGGCCGCCCCTACAAGCGCTTGCGCATGCGCAAGAGTGGCACCGCAGCGCCGCCGCGGGCGTCTTCCACGGGTTCGATCACCGCGTACCCACATGCGCGGTACAGCGGCTCGCCGGCCATGGTGCCCATCAGTTCCACTTGTGTAAAACCTTCATTGCGCGCAGCGGCCTCGCACAAGCCGAGGATGATCCGGCCCACACCCTTTCGCACATGGCTGGGGTGCGTGTACATCGCGCGCACCCGGGCGGCGTCGCGGGCCGGGTCGAGCAGCGCGGCGCTGCGCCCCGGCGACTGGTCACCGCCATAAAGCGTGGCACGACGGCTCCAGCCGCCGCAGCCGGCCAGCTCGCCGTTGGCTTCCACCACAAAGTAGGTGCCGTCTTCAATCAGCTGTGTGTCCAGCCCCATGATGGTCTGACTGGAGGCGATTTGCCGATGGTCCAGAAAAGGCTTCTGCAGCTCCAGAATCGCGGCGGTCATCAGGTCGCGGAGGGCATCGAGCTCGTCCAGGCGTGCGATGCGATGCGTGAGTTCGGTGCCCGGCATGGGATTCCTTTCTACGAAACAAGTCGGGCAAAGACTATGCCGCCTCTCTTGCCCTGCGCTTGAAGACAGAAAACGTACCAAAGCCCCGAGCGACCAGTTCCCCGTCAACCGACAGCGCAGCCTCCAGCGACGCCACGTTCTTCGAACGATGGATCAGCTCGCTCGTGCAGGCAATGCTGCCGCGTTGCACCGGTTTGAAGTAGTTGATCTTCGCCTCGATGGTGGCGCAGGCATGCTCATCGTCCAGGGTCGAAAACAGGGCAGCGCCCATGCCTGTGTCCACCAGCGCAAAAAGCACGGCGCCATGAACGATGCCACTGGAGTTCATGTGGATCTCGCGAACCTCCAGGGTGCAGCGACTTTGGCCTGCGGCGGCTTCTTCGATCACGAGGCCGAGGTGATTGACAAAGGGAAGGTGCATGGCGGCGTGTTTTTTGTATGGGCGTGCAGTGTAAGTTTCAACTGCCGATTCGGGCAACGCCCGTGCCCGCGTGCCCGTGCACCAGTCCCTGGCAACCCGCCGTTGCGCTCGCCGGCAGGGTCGGTGACATGGCAGCCATGCGCCTGGGCTACATTCCAGAAAATTTTTCAGGGAGTCTCTGCATGACCACAACCCGCACCTGGCTCGCCAGGCCCATCCGGATGTGCGCCGCCTTGCTGGTGACCGCGCTGGGCACCGGCTGCATGACCGCCGCCCACGTGGCCATGGAGGTGGAAAAATCCTCGAACACGCGCCAGCTCAACAAGAGCATCGCCGTGCTGCGCCAGCACATTCAAACCCTGCAGGCCCAGGGCGATCCACTGGGCGACTACTTCTATGCCCTGGCCAATTCGGACGGCTGGATCAAGGACGTGACCGAGCCGAATGCAATCACCGATTTGTTTGAGCGCGCGGCGGCCAGGGGGTCGATGGACGCGAAGATTCTGCTGGCGTTGCAGGAGGCCATGGACGAGCCGGTGCCGGGCAAGCTGGACTATGGGCAGGGACCTAGGAAGGACCTGGAGCAGTGGGAGCGGGGGCTCGCGCGATTGTTGCCTTTGGTGCAGCAGCAGTGTTATGTACGAAGATTGGTCGTGGACGACGGCAGGCCTCAGGTTGCGAGCTACACCATTGCCTATCAGGTGTGGCCCAATTTCCGGGATGGCTACTACCGCTACAACCCTGACGGCACACGAACGTTGCTGCGAGACTTTGAACGATACCAATCGTGGCTAAAGATCGACGACCAATGCCATCGGCCTTCTGACATCTGGTTGGACTTGGTCTACCAAAAGGGTTGAAACATGGATGCCAACTCTTCACTTGCCACGAAGACGCCCGGCCCACCGGACAATCCGTTCAACCGCCTTGATGCACGCACAGGTATGGCTCTGGCCTACTGGGCTTACCCGCACCGGGATATTAAGTCCGCAGAAAAAGTCATCGCATATCCAGACCCGTGGCGTCACGCTCAACCTGGCATTCAATTGCCCGCCAATTGGCCCACCGCAAACCTCGACGCCAACGGCCGCCTCAAACCCGACAGCCCCGAAGGCTGGAACACCCAACACAACCCCGACGGCAAACTGGAAAACCGGTTCATGGTTTCCATCAACCCCAGAACCCAGGAAATCACCTTCGACTTCAAAGGCTCCGACGCCTGGAGCAACTGGAAGTCCGACCTGGGCAATGCCGGCGCCAGCGAGTTCGCCAAGATCGAAGGCCAGGCCCAAGCCGCCTTGAACGCGCTGCAGGCAGACGAACGCTACAAGGACTACCGCTTCGCGGCCACCGGCCACAGCCTGGGTGGCGGCATGGCGCAGAGCTTTGCACTGCGCAACCAGCTCGACGCCTACGTCTACAACAGCCTGCCCATTGCCCGCGATACCCTGCGGGGCGGCTACTTCGACAGCGTGGGCGGTGTGGACGCCGCATTGGCACGCTACCAGGCCTCGGGGCGCCAGGTGCACGACGTGCGCACACCCAACGACATCGCCACCTTCGCCTACGAAGGGGTGATGCAGAACCAGTACCTCAGCCACCACGCAGGCGCAGGCCCCGCCCTGCTGCCAGGCGCCGCCGTGCCTGACTTGCTCAAGACGGTGCTGATGGCCAGCCAGGTGGGCACTCTGCCCGCCACTGCGCTCATGGGCCGCGACCACACCATGGGCGCACTGGTCGATGCCCAGCACGGCCTGTCATTGGGCGCGCACGGCGCCTACCGCATTCCCGAAGGCCATGTGGACTTCGCCAACGTGCCGCCCAAGGTGCGCAAGTTGTTTGCCGAACTGAGCCATTCGCCGGTGGTCAAGGCGATCCAGACCGCCCGACCAGACGACTTCTCGCCCCATGAGCGCTTCGTGATCACCCGCGAAAACGGCAGCCAGCAGCACATCGCGGTGCACACCGGGCATGGCGATGTGGAGATCGACCACTACGACCAGGACGGCAGCCACACGCGGGTGGAACTCAATGTGCGACGCGGCCAGCCGGCGAAGGTCAGCGGATTCGACTCACAGGGCCGCCCGCTACGGGAAGAGTGGCTGGCGTTGCAGTCACCCCGGAACAACGATCCGGAACACAACGCCTTGCTGGACAAGGCACTGCGCGAAACCAGCGAACAGCTGACCCGCCAGGGATTGAACCCGACACAGGTGGAGCAGGTGTGCGCCGCGGCCGTGACGCACTGCGCGCAACACGCGCGCCACGGCCGGCCCGAGGCATTTCTGGTCAGTGGCGATGGCGAGGTGGTGGGCGTGATGCACGAGAACCACTACCTGAGCGAAATGCCGATTGCACCCGCCTTGCAGCAGGATGCCGCGGCGCACCTGGCACAAGCCGCCCGCTTGCAGCATGGCCTGCTCCATCATGAGCCGCTGGAGGTAGCGCCCCAAGCGCCCGCCGAAGCAACCTGCAGCAGAGGGCGCGCGCTGCATCCTTGATCCAGCCAGATCCGCCGTCTCCGTGACTTGATCTGGCGTCACACCAAGCCCGGCAAACCTGATTGGGTTCGCCACCGGAACGCACTGGCGAGCTTCATGGGGATCTGCCGCGGACCAGTGTTCCACCACCGCCCCAGCACTCACCCCGCAGGCGGCTCCAGCCCCCGGCGCTGCATCATGTCTCCGCTCATGACCCGCAGGGCCTCGGCTGACATCTGGGCCCGGGCAGCCGGGTAGATCAAGCCGTCTTCGTCGTCCAGGTGATGCCGGTACAGGCCGGTGAAATGGCCCAAGACCTCGGCCTGTTCCGGTGTGAGGCGGGTCCAGCCTGCGGGTGGGGGTTCGGTCAGTGAGGCGAGCACTTCGCGCACCGCCACCCATGAACGCTCCATCTCGCGGTGGTCGACCTGCAGTTTTTTCACCATGGTCACCAGCACGTCGTCGCCTTTGTCCAGCAGCGGTGGAAACACGTGGCGTTCTTCGTCTTCGTGGTGCTGAGGCGCAGCCAGGTCGAAGTAGCGCATCACGTCGTGTGCGGCTTGTGCCACGCTTTCGTCCCACCCGCGCACCAGCAGCCGCTGCTGCAGGCGCGCCAGCAGCTTGAGCATGCGCTCGACGCGCTCGTGGCAGGCGTCGAGCATTTCAAACGGTGCTTCAAAGCCGGCGGCCGGGGCGCTGTGGCCGGGCATGCTGATTTGCGTGAGGGGGATGGAGGTGACCATGGCGGCGGGTGCTCGCAGAAATTTGGGAAAGGTTTAGGGCCTGTTAACACTATTTTTCCAAGTGCGAATGGGTTGAAAACGGCGCCAATCTAGGCGCGCGACGACGGCCAGACTGGGTGTCTGGCCTAGGAGTGCAACAACGAGTGGCGCCGTTT
>PHCQ01000155.1 GCA_002840835.1 Betaproteobacteria bacterium HGW-Betaproteobacteria-16
GCAACCACGTCGGTAGCGAAGCGGCGGAACGCGTCCTGCGCCATCACCACCGATTCGTCAAGCACCACACTGCCGAGTTCGACCGCATCGCCGGCCGCCACCAGTGCGCGCCCCGCTTCCGTGAGCGCCTGCGCGCCACAGGCTGCGCCACGCAGCGCGGCCCACGACACATCGGCGCCAAGCTGCTGCAGCGGCGCCAGCGGCAGGCTCAACTCAATGCACAGCGCTTCCAGCCGTGGCAGCAGCGCGCCGATCGCGTCCACCGCGAAGATCAGCGCCAGCCGTGACTGCAACTCGCTGCTGCCCGCATCCAGCCGCGCCAGTGCGGTCTCTGCGGCAAGCAAGTCCGCGCTGGCCCAAGCCAGCTCAAAGGTGGCCACTTGGTGCTCGTCAAGCCGCGCGGCATCAAGCCGCCCGCCGTGCGTACAGGTCTTCGCGAGCGCACCCACGCCCTGATCGAAGAGCGGCCGCAGCCGCGCCAACAGCGCCTGCGCTGCCACCACATGCCGGGTCTGTTGCGCATCCATTACGCCGTGGCCTCCACGCGCGAGCCGTCCAGGTGAGCAGTCGCGTGCCTCGCGGCCTCGCGCCCGGTGTATGCGCAAGCCTGCGTGCCGCCGTCGCCGTAGTCCTTCACCGCGTCACCCACGTGCCACAGGTTGGCCAACGGCGTTGTCTGTGGCATGTCGAAGCCGGCACAGGAGCGCTGGGCCGGCCAGCCGTCGCGCATGACGCGAACCGACAACATCTTGGCCTGCGCGAAGCCGGGGAATTCGTCGCGCAGGTCTTGGAGACCAGCCTCGATTTCGGTTTTCTCGTCGAAGTCACCAATGGCGGGGATCGGCACTGCATAGGCCACGTACTGGTACCAGCCGGCGGGGGCAAGTTCGGGGCAGGTCGCAGTGAGTTCCCCCATGTTGCACAAGCGGCGTGTCTTGCCAAAGGTGACCAGGCCGGGCACGTCAACCAGACGCGTCTGTGTCGCGAAGTTGATGACGATGTTGGCCGAGGGCTTTGGCACGCTGTGGGCTTGCGAGATGTACTCGCGACCAAAAGCTTCGCCCCCGGGCAGATCGACCGTGGCGCGCGGGCCGATGTTGCTGATGACGGTGCGCGCGTGCATGCGCGTGGGCATGCCATCCTTCATCACCGTGACCCCTGTGGCCAGGCCGTCCTGCGCGTGCAGCTCGGTGACCGGCGCATTCAGCCAGATCTCACCTCCGGCTTTGCGGATGCCGTCGGCCAGGTCGTTCCACAGACCCACCGTGCCGCGTGGGCAAAACCCGAAACGCTTGAACGCGCCTTTGACCGCGAAGTAGGTGAGGAAAGCGCGCGCCGGCACCTCGTCGGCGTTGGCCGCGAAGATCGCCGCGCACAGGTTTCGAAAGATTGCGTGCACGGTATCGTTCTTTGTGTACTGGGCGAGCCACTCCTTTGTAGTCATCTTCGCCTCAGGCAGATCACCGGCACGGGCATCCGCAAACTTGGTACCGATCTTGGCCGCCTGCTTGGTGAAGGTGCCCAGCAACATTCCCCAGCCGCCCTTGGCGACATTGATCACCTTGCCGTCGATCCGGAACACCGTGGCCGGGCTCGGTTCGCGCAGGTCCAGCGGCACGTTGAGCAGATTGAAGGTTTCCTCGAACACGCCGCCGAGCTCGATGGCGATAGCGCCGATGTTGACCGTAAAACCGTCAATCTTCTCGCTCGAAGCACGACCGCCCACGCGGTCCAGACTCTCGACGACCAGCACCTTGCGGCCAGCGGCCACCAGGCGCGCCGCAGCGCTGAGTCCGCCGGCACCGGCGCCGATCACGATCGCATCGTAGGTGGTGTTGGGTGTGTTCATGTTGTCTCCTGTTGGGTGGGAAGTGAGGCGTTGGCGCGGCGCAGGGTTTCCCTTGCGCGCACAACCACGGGCAGATCGACCATCTTCGAGCGGTACTCGGCCGCGCCGCGGCCTTCTTGCTCTGCAGCTTCGAAGGCAGCGATGGCGCCGCGCGCATGCGCCACGTCATCGGCCGAGGGCGAGAAGCCGGCGTTGAGCACCGGCACCTGCGCGGGGTGGATACAGAAGGCGCCGACAAAACCAAGCCGGCTCGCCAAGCGGATGGTCTGCGCAAAGGCTTTGGCATCGCCGAAGTCGGCAATGGAGCCGGGAAAACCGAACGGCAATATGCCGGCACGGCGGCATGCGAACAACACCATCTGGTTGGGCAGCGTAAGCGCCTCGGGAACCGGCAACATGCCGGCCGAGGTCGAAAAATCTTCGGGGCCAAGGATCATGCCGAGCATGCGCGGCGTGCTTTGTGCGATGGCGTCGAGCGCTGGCAGCGCCTGAACGTCTTCGATCAGGGCGATCAACCGCGTGTGGCCTGCGCGCAGACCACGCTGTGCCTCAAGCGCGTCGATTCGCTCGGCGACGGCATGCACGGTGGCGGCGTCGTTCACCTTGGGCAGCACCAGCGCGCTCACGCCGGTGCTGATGGCGGCGTCGATGTCGGCCGCAGCGAGTTCCCAAGGCTGGTTCACCCGCACCAGTACTGGCGTGCCGTGGCCGGCGATGGTGGTGGCGGCCGCCGCCACGGCTTCGCGCGCGCTGGCCTTCTGCGCCAGCGGCACGCCATCTTCGAGATCGAGGATGCAGGCGTCGGCGCCGCGCGCGTGGGCGCGTTCGACAAAACGCGCCACGTGCGCAGGCACAAAGAGCATGGAACGCCAGATGGAGTCGTCGCGCATGGTGGTCACCCGAGTGTGGCCCGCGCTGTCATGCCGACAACGCCCTGAGCGTCCTGCGTCCAGAGCTCGACGGTGTCGCCTTCGGCGGTGGCGCACAGCTGAAGCG
>PHCQ01000097.1 GCA_002840835.1 Betaproteobacteria bacterium HGW-Betaproteobacteria-16
GTCCGAAGGCCGCGCAGCGGACAAGTTTGCGAATTTCCCCCACGACGCGAGCAGCGCAAGGAAGCCCGAAGGGCCCCGGACTTCGGCTCGCCTTTCTTTGGTGACTTTGGTGTTTGCGAAACTTTGCTTCGCAAAGTGAGCAAACCCCGCGCGGTACGCGCCTTTGGCGAACAAAGAAAACCCGCACGCGGGTTTCGTCAAAGACACTCGCCCGCCGGGGCGAGACCCGGCCAAACCAAACTTCCGGAAAAACAAAGCAACCGCGCGCAGCTCAGCCACGTGTCGCAGATCACGCTTCGCAAGCTGAACGAGAAGAAAAGGGGTTTTCTGTGTGCTTTTGGGTGCATCGGCCATGCCACAACACAGCAGAATGGCGCCATCGATCGTGCGAAAGACCGTTCGCATTTACCAACACGCCCCGTCCCTCTCTGTTCTGACCACGCACAGCCCCCCGTCGCATGTTCGTCTCCCCCAACCAGCTCCACGACGCCACTGCGCTGGTGATCGAGGGCAATCCGCAGTCGCGCGCCATTCTGGTGTCGCAGTTGCGCGAGCTGGGCCTGGGCACGGTGGCGCAGTGTTCGCGGCTGAGTGACGCACGGCGCAAGCTGGAAGTGGCCGCGTTTGACGTGGTCATCTGCGAACAGTTCTTCGAGCGCGAATCCAGCTCGGGGCAGGATCTGCTGGACGACCTGCGGCGCAACCAGTTGCTGCCGTTCTACACCGTGTTCGTGATGATCACGGCCGAGGCCTCGTACAGCAAGGTGGCCGAGGCTGCCGAGTCGGCGCTGGACGCCTACCTGCTCAAACCCCACACCGGCGCCAAACTGTACGACCGCATCCTGCAGGCGCGTCTGCGAAAGCGTGCGCTGCACGACATCTTCACCGCCATCGACGCACAGGACTTCGAGCTCGCCAGCAACCTGTGCATGGAGCGCTTCGAGTCACGCAAGCCGTTCTGGCTCTACGCAGCCCGTATCGGCGCCGAGCTGCTGCTGCGCAATGGTCGCGTGGCCGACGCGCAGGCACTGTACGAAGCCGTGATCGAGGCCAAGACGCTGCCCTGGGCGCGTCTGGGTGTGGCCCGTGCCCAGCTCGAAGCCGGCCAGACCACGCGCGCCGTCGGCACGCTGGAGAGCCTGATCCAGGATGACGCCGGGTATGTGGACGCCTACGACGTGATGGGCCGTGCCCAGTTCGAACTTGGCAACTTCCAGAACGCGCTGTCCACCTTCAAGATGGCCACCACGCTCACGCCCGCGTCGATCAGCCGACTGCTCAAACACGGCATGCTGGCTTACTTCACCGGTGAGCGCAGCGAGGGCCTTGAGCTGCTCGACCGCGCGACCCGCATCGGGCTGGACTCCAAGATGTTCGATCCGCAGGCCGTGGTGCTGATCGCCTTTGCACGACTCGACAACAACGACCAGCGCGGCCTGGCGCGCTGCGTGGACCAGCTAACGCGACTGCACGAACGCGCCTGGGAGCCCGAACGCCCCAAGCGCCTGCTGGGCATCGTCCAGACGCTGGCGGCGCTGCAGGCAAACCAGACCACGCAGGTGTTGAACGACGTGCGCGACATGGTGCGAGGCATCTACGATCCCGGCTTCGATTTCGAGGCCGCATGCAATCTGCTGGGTCTTTTGACGCGTCTGGCTGCGCGCTCGACGCCGATCGAAGACATGACATCCCCGGTGGACGCCATGGGCATGCGCTTTTGCACCAGCCGCGCCATGACCGAGCTGCTTGCCTGCGCCGCCACCGGCAACGCCGACTTCAGCGAACGCATCCGCAAGGGCCACACGCAGATTCTGAAGATCACCGAACAGGCCATGACGCTGACACTGAAGGGCAATCCACAGGGCACCGTGGTTCAACTGCTCACAGAGAGCGAACGCACGCTCAACGCCAAGCTGGTCGAGTCGGCCTACCAGGTGCTCCAGCGCTATACCGAACGCATTCCGAACGCGAATGAGTTGCGCGAGCGCATCGAAGGCCTGCGCGCCAGATTCGACACCAGTGCACCCCATGCCCGCCTGGGCGAGAACACCACGGCCGGTACGGCACCTGGCGCCGTCTCGCTGCCCAGCCGCTACAAGCCGGCCAAAGGGGAAGGCGAAGCGGCGGACGAAGAAGAGTACGTGCGCTGAGCCGTCGTGCTCAGATCGCCACGAGCTGGCGCACGCCTTTGGCCTGCATCTCGCTGCCAGGCCCGCTGGCTATCACCTCGCCTCGCTCCATCACCACATAGCGGTCGGCCAATTCTTCGGCGAAATCGTAGTACTGCTCCACCAGCACGATCGCCATGTTGCCGCGGTCGGCCAGCATGCGGATGACCTTGCCGATGTCCTTGATGATGTTGGGCTGAATGCCCTCGGTGGGCTCGTCCAGGATCAACAACTTCGGCCCCGCCGCCAGGGCACGCGCAATCGCCAGTTGCTGCTGCTGGCCGCCAGAGAGATCACCTCCCCGCCGACCCAGCATCTGCTTGAGCACCGGGAACAGCTCGAACAGCTCCGCCGGAATGGGCGTGCTGCCTTTCTTGTAAGCCAGCCCCATGAGCAGGTTCTCCTGCACCGTGAGCCGCCCAAAAATCTCACGCCCCTGCGGCACGAAGCCCACGCCCATGCGGGCGCGCTCGTAGGGTGTGGCTTTGTCGATGGCCACACCATCGAGCATGATGCTGCCGCTTTTGATCGGTACCAGGCCCATGAGCGATTTGAGCAGCGTGGTCTTGCCCACGCCGTTTCGGCCGAGCACCACGGTGACCTGGCCGAGTTCGGCTTGCAGGCTGACGTTGCGCAGGATGTGGCTGCCGCCGTAGTACTGGTTGATGTCTTTGGCTTGTAGGAGGCTCATCTTGTGTCTCTCCGGCTATTGGGTTTGGCCGGGTCTCGGCCCGGCGGCCGAGCTACTTTTCTTTGCTTCGCCAAAGAAAAGTAGCCAAAAGAAAGGCGAGCCGAAGTCCGGGGCCCTTCGGGCTTCCTTGCGCTGCTCGCGGCGTGGGGGAAATTCGCCAACTTGTCCGCTGCGCGGCCTTCGGACATGCGAATTTCTGATCCCCACGCCCCTGCGCTGCTCAGCCCGGCCACACGGCGAGGAGCGGGAGCGGGGACATCTTCTCCGGCAACTTGGTTGGCGTGGCCCCCACCCCTGCCCTCCCCCAGCGGAGGAGGGAGTAGAGGCACGGTCTCCGAGAGGGGGAGTCCGATCCCGTGTGCTCCCTTCTGGCTGTGCCGAGGAGCGCAGCGGCGGGCGGAAAAAGGGCTGCGCATGTTTGAGCGAAGCGAGTTTGCGCAGACCCCGCTCGTCGCGAGCACCACAGGTTGCCCGTAGCGCAGCGAAGGGACACAGCCAGCAGGGTCGCCTTTGTTTTGGGTACTTTTGGTGTTTGCGTAACTTTGCTTCGCAAAGTGAGCAAACCCCGCGCGGTACGCGCCTTTGGCGAACAAAGAAAACCCGCATGCGGGTTTCGCCAAAAGTGCCTCGCCCGCCGGGGCGAGACCCGGCCAAACCACCCCTCCGAAGCGAACAAAGTCAACGACCAAGATAAACCTCGATCACCCGTTCATCCGCCTGCACCTCATCCAGAGTCCCCTCCGCCAGCACAGACCCATCACACAACACCGTCACCTTCTCCGAAATCGTGCGAATGAAGCTCATGTCGTGCTCCACCACCATCAGCGAATGCTTGCCCTTGAGCGACAGAAACAGCTGCGCAGTCCGCTCCGTCTCTTCATCCGTCATACCGGCCACCGGTTCGTCCAGCAGCAGCAGCTTGGGGTCCTGCATCAAAAGCATGCCGATCTCCAGCCACTGCTTCTGTCCGTGGCTGAGGTTGCCGGCCAGGCGGGCGGCGCTGTCGAGCAAATGAATGGTTTGCAGCACCTCGCCCAGCCGGTCTTTCTCTTCGCCGGTGAGGGTGAACACCATGCTGTGGCGCACGCGCTTGTCGGTGGCCAGGGCGAGCTCCAGGTTCTCGAACACGCTGAGCTGTTCAAAAACCGTGGGCTTCTGGAACTTGCGGCCGATGCCCAGTGCGGCAATCTCGGCTTCGCGGTAGCGCAGCAGGTCGATGGTGCTGCCGAAGAACACCTGACCTTTGTCGGGCCGCGTCTTGCCGGTGATGATGTCCATCATCGTGGTCTTGCCGGCACCATTGGGGCCGATGACGCAGCGCAGCTCACCCGGTGCAATGTCCAGCGACAGGCCGTTGATGGCCTTGAAGCCGTCGAAGCTCACGTGCACGTCTTCCAAGTACAGGATGCGCCCGTGCGTGGTGTCCACTTCGCCAGGTGTGTGCACGCGCCCGTAGCCGGCTGATCGACCACCGGATTCGGTCAGCCCCGTAACCACCATCCCCTGCGCTTTTTGCAGACGCTCAGCGCCTGCTTCCATCAGGTCCGGGGTCATGCCTGAGCTCCTGTGGGCGTGGGTGGCTGCGGCTGGGCGTCCTTCGCCGGCAGCACCACCGCCGCGGGCCGTTCGGCCGCTTTCGCCTCGGGTGCTGGAGCGCCCAGCTTGCCTCGCATCGTTTTTACCAGTCCCACCACGCCCTGCGGCATGAACAGCGTCACCACGATGAACAGGCCGCCCAGGAAGTACAGCCAGTATTCAGGGAAGCTCACGGTCAGGAAGCTCTTGGCACCGTTGACGATGAAGGCGCCGATGATGGGCCCGATCAACGTGGCCCGGCCGCCCACGGCCGCCCAGATGGCGATTTCGATGCTGTTGGCGGTGCTCATTTCACCCGGGTTGATGATGCCCACCTGCGGCACATACAACGCGCCGGCCACGCCACACATCACGGCCGAGATGGTCCAGATGGTGAGTTTGTAAGGCAGCGGGTTGTAGCCGCAGAACATGACGCGGCTCTCGGCGTCGCGCACGGCCTGCAGCACGCGACCGAACTTGCTGTTGACCAGCCAGCGTGCCCACAGGAAAAAGCCCAGCAAGGTCAAGCCCGTCAGCACAAACAGCGTCATGCGCATGCTCGGTGTTGCCAGCGGTATGCCCAGGATGCGCTTGAAGTCGGTGAAGCCGTTGTTGCCACCAAAACCGGTTTCGTTGCGGAAGAACAGCAGCAACGCGGCAAAGGTCAGCGCCTGCGTGATGATGGAAAAATACACGCCCTTGATGCGCGAGCGAAAGGCGAAGTAGCCGAACACGAAAGCCACCAGCCCCGGCACCAGCACGATCAGGATCAGCGTGGCGATGAAGCTGTCGCTCAGGGCCCAGTGCCAGGGCAGCTCCTTCCAGTCGAGGAATACCATGAAGTCCGGCAGCTCGCTCTTGTAGTTGCCGTCCAGCCCGATCTGGCGCATGAGGTACATGCCCATCACATAGCCACCCAGCGCAAAGAACAGGCCGTGCCCCAGGCTGAGAATGCCGGTGTAACCCCAGATCAGGTCCATCGCCAGCGCGCAGATGGCGTAGCACATGATCTTGCCCAGCAGGCCCACCATGTAGTCGCTCAGGTGAAAAGCGCTGTCGGCTGGCACCAGCAGATTGAGCGCAGGGGCCAGGGCGCACACCACCAGCAGTGCGACGATGAAAGTGCTCCAGCCGGTGCGGGTGAGCAGCGGGCCGGGGCTGGGGAGCGAGACCGATCCCGTTGACGCCATTGCAACGGGTTTGTTGGCGTTCGTGCCGCTCATGCTTCCCTTCCCTTCATGGCGAAAATCCCCTGGGGCCGCTTCTGGATGAAGACGATGATGAAGACCAGCACCGCGATCTTGGCCAGCACGGCGCCGGCCCAGCCTTCAATGAACTTGTTGAGCACGCCCAGGCCCAGTGCGGCGTACACGGTGCCCGCGATCTGCCCCACACCGCCCAGCACCACCACCATGAATGAATCCACGATGTAGCTCTGGCCCAGATCAGGGCCGACGTTGCCGATCTGGCTCAGCGCACAGCCGGCCAGGCCCGCAATACCCGAACCCAGCGCGAACGCGTAGGTGTCGATGCGCGCCGTGTTCACACCCATGCACGATGCAATGGGCCGGTTCTGCGTGACGCCACGCACGAACAGGCCTAACCGTGTCTTGCCGATCATCAGCGTCACGCCCACCAGCACCACCACCGCGAAGCCGATGATGATGATGCGGTTCCAGGGCAGCGTGAGGTTGCCCATGAGGGTGATGCTGCCGCTCATCCAGCTCGGGTTTTCCACGCCCACGTTCTGCGCGCCGAACAGGCTGCGCACACCTTGCATCAGCACCAGCGAAATGCCCCAGGTGGCCAGCAGCGTTTCCAGCGGGCGGCCATACAGGAAACGGATCACGGTGCGTTCCATGGCCGCGCCCACCAGCGCAGAGGTGATGAATGCAATCGGCATGGCCACCAGCAGGTACCAGTCGAACATCTCCGGAAACATCTGCTTGAACGCCACCTGCACAAGCCACGTGGCGTATGCGCCGATCATGATCAGCTCGCCGTGCGCCATGTTGATGACGCCCATGAGGCCATAAGTGATGGCCAGACCCAGCGCGGCCAGCAACAGGATGCTGCCCAGGCTGATGCCGGTGAAGCCTTCGGCCAGCACGTTGCTGAACATCAGCGAGCGCTCTAGCGACTTCAGCGACTGGCCCAACGCGGTCTTCACGCTCTCACTTTGTTCCCGTTCAATCTGTGCCATCAACAAGGGCCGCACGATGGCCTGCCGCGCTTCGCCCAGCTTCTCGGCGGCGGCCAGTCGCTGGGCTTCATCGTCGCTGTCGAGCAGCACAGCGGCCTGCGCCAGTTCCAGTACCTGCCGCGCCTGTGGGTCCAGTTCGCCGGCCAGGGCCTTGTCGATCAGGGGCAGCTGTTCAATATCGGGTTCATCAAAAGCGCTGCGCTGCAAGGTGCGCGCCGCTTCGCGCTGGCGCTCAGGGGCGGCGTCCAGCAAATCCAGCCCAGCCAGCGCGGTTTCCAGCGCACCCCGCAGCCGGTTGTTCAGGCCCACTTCCTGCGCTTCGGCAGGCAGCGTGGCAGGCTCTCCCGTGACAGCATCGGTCACGACATCGCCATCGACCAGGTACACACGTTCCTCATGCAGCCGCGCGTTCTGCGCAGCCATGGCACGGATCAAGGCAGCGGCACGCGCATCCGGCGCCACCGTCAAACGTTGCAACGTCTCCACCCGATCACTTGCACTGCCCTCCACCAGGGCCAGCGCATCGGCAGGCGTGAGCGCTTGCGCCACGTTCGCGCCCATGCACAGCGCGAAACACAGCCCAAGGGCCCGCAGCCAATACATCTTCATGTCAGTCCTTCACCAATCAGCAAGCCGCGTGAATTCAGAAATACAAGAGCCCCGAGCGAAAGGCATCCCGTCCAGAGACAACGAGGGTCCGGCTTTGCCGGCCCGAGATGTCGCCCCCCTCCAGCCGAAGGCGTCAGGGAGGGGGGAGCGCCAAAGGCGCGCGGGGGGTGTTTCGCATGCATGCCGGTCCCAGGTGTCGCCCCCCTCCCGCCGAAGGCGAGAGAGGGGGGGAGCGCCGAAGGCGCGCGGGGGGTGTCACATCTTGTTCACGGGCTCGTCCTTCTTCCCCTTGTTCTCAGGAATGAAGGGGCTCCATGGCTGGGCCTTGACCGGACCAGGCGTCTTCCACACCACATCGAACTGGCCATCGGCGCGCACTTCGCCGATGAACACGCTCTTGTGCAGGTGGTGGTTCTTCTCGTCCATCTTGCTCACGATGCCGCTGGGAGCGGTGAAGGTCTGGCCGGCCATGGCGGCAATCACCTTGTCGGTGTCGGTGCTCTTGGCTTTTTCCACGGCCTGCTTCCACATGTTGATGCCGATGTAGGTGGCTTCCATCGGGTCGTTGGTCAGCGGCTTGTCCTTGTGGCCGGCAATGCCCTTGGCCTTGGCGTAGTCGGCCCACTTCTTGGCAAATTCGGTGTTGGTCGGGTTCTTGATCGACATGAAGTAGTTCCATGCAGCCAGGTGACCCACCAGCGGCTTGGTGTCCACGCCGCGCAGCTCTTCTTCACCCACGGAGAACGCCACCACGGGCACGTCGGTGGCCTTCAGGCCCGCGTTGCCCAGTTCCTTGTAGAAGGGCACGTTGGAGTCGCCGTTGATGGTGGAGATCACCGCCGTCTTCTTGCCGGCGCTGGCGAATTTCTTCACGTTGGCGATGATGGTCTGGTAGTCGGAGTGACCGAAGGGGGTGTACTCCTCCATGATGTCGCTGTCCGGAATGCCTTTGGACTTCAGGAAGGCGCGCAGGATCTTGTTGGTGGTGCGGGGGTACACGTAGTCGGTGCCCAGCAGCACGAAGCGCTTGGCGCTGCCGCCGTCCTTGCTCATCAGGTATTCCACGGCGGGAATGGCCTGCTGGTTGGGTGCGGCACCGGTGTAGAACACGTTCTTGCTCAGCTCTTCGCCTTCGTACTGCACGGGGTAGAACAGCAGGCTGTTGAGCTCTTCAAACACCGGCAGCACCGACTTGCGCGACACCGAAGTCCAGCAGCCGAACACCACAGCCACCTTGTCTTGCGTGATCAGCTGGCGTGCGCGCTCAGCAAACAGCGGCCAGTTGGAAGCGGGGTCGACCACCACGGGTTCCAGCTTCTTGCCCATCACGCCGCCTTTGGCGTTGATCTCTTCAATCGCCATCAGCACCGTGTCCTTGAGCACGGTTTCCGAAATGGCCATGGTGCCCGAGAGGCTGTGCAGCACACCGACCTTGATGGTCTCCTGTGCGTGAGCCGGCAGGGCCGTGAGGCCACCGAGCGTGACGGCCACGGCGGCGGCCGAAAGGGTCTTGAGGGTAAAACGGCGGGCGTTTTGGGTTGTCGACATGGCGCTTCTCCAGTGTTCCAGGGGGTCCCGTGAGGGGGTTGGTATTGGCGCCGCCGGCTGCCCTCTTCAGGCGTGGCTCAGCGGACAACTGGATGCTAGGGAAGCGCCTTCAAAATGTATGTACGCCGGGTGGCGTATGCGGATGCAAGCCGGGTGTCAGCCACCGTGCTGAGGCTGCAGCAACGGCACCCGGTTGATGGCCATGGTGGCCGCGGCGGTGCGGGTTTCGACGCCGAGCTTGGCGTAGATGCGCTCCAGGTGCTTCTTCACCGTGGCGGGGCTGGCGCCCAGGATGTCGCCGATGTCGCGGTTGGTCTTGCCCTTGACCACCCAGTACAGCACTTCGGCTTCGCGCGCGGTCAGTGCGAAGGCCTGTGCCATGGCTTCGAGCACGCTGGCGTCTGAGGTTTCCTGCATCACGATCAACCAGTCGCCGCCTTCGCCATTGACCTCGCCCTGGTCCTGATCACCCACGCGCTGGTGCAGCCGGAAGGTGAGGCGGCGCGGGCCGTTTTCCAGGGTGAGGCGCGGCGGCTCGTGCAGGGCTTGTGCGTCTTGCAGGTGGCGGCGCAGCCACTGCAGCACCGCGGGCGGCGTGGCCGGTGCTTCGGTGCCGCAGTAGCGCTGCAGCAGGTCGCGCGCCAAGGGCGTCTGCCACATCAGGCGACCGTCGTGTTCGCGCACGGTGATGGTGGCGTAGCCAAACGCGTCGAGCGCGTTGCGGGCCTGGCTGCGTTCCACCGCGCCTTGGCGCACGTGGCGCGCAGTGCGCAGGTGCACGCCCATGCGCGCCATCACCTCGCGCGGCTTGATGGGCTTGGTCACGTAGTCGGCACCGCCCGCGTCCAGCGCGGCCACCAGGTGCTCGGTCTCGGTGAGGCCGGTCATGAAGATGATGGGGATTTGCGCCGTGATTGGATCGGCCTTGAGCCGGCGCGCGACTTCGAAACCATCGATGCCCGGCATGACGGCGTCGAGCAGGATCACGTCTGGCACGGCCTGGGTGGCTCGGCGGATGGCCGACTCGCCGTCGAGCGCCACCAGCACGGTGTAGCCAGCCTCGTCCAGCGCGTCGTGCAAAGGGGCGACGTTGTCGGGCACGTCGTCGACGATGAGCACCACCATGGCGCTGCCCAATGGGGCGCCGGTTCGTTCGGATGTGGTCTGGAGGGTCATCGTTTTTTCTGGAATGGGGTGGGATGGGGGCCGCGTGAGCAAACTCATGGCAACCCCGAAGCCCGCGCCGCGGGCCCCTGCCCCAACAACCGCTGCTCAATCGCCTCGAACCGGAACTCCCGCGCCAGTGTGCGCAACCCACGCGCAAACTCGGCCTGTTCGGGCCGCTGGCGCACCCAGTCGTCGAGCCATTGCACGATGCCCTTGTAATAGCCCAGTCGCACGAGCTCCAGCAAGGGCGCGATCTCTCCCTGCGACAGCTCAGTCACGTCGCCAGGACCCACAACGGCTTGATCCTCATGCGCAGACAACGACGTCGCGGTTTCCCATGTCAACCCCAGCCGCTGACCCAGCCACACCAACAGGTCATCCCGCCGCACCGGCTTCACAAAAAAGTCCTGCGGACGGTGGCCCCGGTCGCCGTCCAGCTCGGACTGCAAGCCCTTGTCAAACGCATTGGCCGACACGATGGCCAGTGGCACATCGCCCCAGCCACGCGCACGCAAGCGGCGCAGCGTTTCCCATCCATCGATGCCGGGCATGGCGAGGTCCATGAAGATCGCGTCCGGCAGCGGGTCGAGCGTGGCCATGAGGGCCAGCGCATCGTGCCCGCTGGTGGCGAGCAGCACCTCAAAGCCCAGCGGCTGCAGCCAGCGCGCCAGCAGTTCGCGGTCGGCCTCTTCGTTGTCCACCACCAGCACGCGCCGGCGCTCGCCCTCATAGCCTGTGAACGCCGGCATGGGCACCGCCGGCCGCACCACCGCACCGTGCAGCTCCGGCAGAAACAGGCGCACGCTGAACACCGTGCCTTCGCCGGGGGTGCTGCGCACGGTCATTTCGCCGCCCATGAGGTCGGTCAGCATTTTGGAAATGGTGAGCCCCAGCCCGGTGCCAGACGCGTTGTGGCCAGGCACGGCCGGCACACCACCTGCCCCCGCCGATTGCGCGCCACGCACGAACGGCTCGAAGACGCGCTCCAGTTCCTGCACCGTCATGCCCGGGCCGGTATCGTGCACCTCAAAGTGCGCCATCTCGCGCGCATGTGTCACGCGCAGACGCACTTCGCCCTCGCGGGTGAACTTCACCGCATTGCCCAGCAGGTTGAACAGGATCTGACGCAGGCGCTTTTCGTCGGCGCGCACGGTGTCGGGCAGGCGGCTGCCGGTGTCGAATACAAAGCGCAGGCCCTTGGCCGCGGCTTGCAGTTCAAACATGCTGGCCACTTCAGCCATGGCGTCGGCAAAGGCCATGGGGCGCACGTCCAGCGCAAGCTTGCCGGATTCAATGCGTGCGATGTCCAGCGTGCCTTCGATGAGTGAGAGCAGGTGTTCGCCCCCCCGGTGGATCACGCGAATGGCCTGCGCGCGGTGGGGCGCCACTTCGCTGTCTCCCTGCAGCAGCTGCGCATAGCCCAGGATGCTGTTGAGCGGTGTGCGCAGTTCGTGGCTGATGGTGCTGATGTAGCGCGTCTTGGCCTGATTGGCCTGGTCGGCGGCTTCGCGGGCGCGCTGCAATTGTTCGTCGGTGCGACGGTGCGATTCGATCTCCTGCATCAGCAAATGCGTCTGCCGGTTCGATTCTTCCTGCGCCACCTCCCGGCTCTTGTGCGCCAGCACCAGCCACCAGGCCACGGTGGCGGTGATCAACATCAGCACCGCGTAAACGCGCAGAAAGCCTGAACGCAGCGCCGCATCCAGCATCGAGGCATCACCCAGCAAACCCAGGCTCTGCGCTAACCCCTGCACTTCCTGGCGGTACAGCAGCCCCAGCACGCCGGCCAGCACCGGCGCCATCACCAGCATCAGCAACAGGTAGTGGGCGAGACCCGCTTCCAGGTAAGGCCAGATGGATCGGGGCAACACGCGGCGCAACGCAGCCATCCATTGTTCGGACAGGCGCGCATGCGGCTTGCAGAGGTCGCCGCAGCGCGCGTCCAGCGTGCAGCACAGCGAGCAAATGTGGCCCTGGTAAGCCGGGCAATGCGCCATGTCCGGCGCTTCGTATTCGCGCTCGCAGATGACGCATTTCAATGCCCCCCCCGCAATGGATTGCGAGGCACCCCCCGCGCCGCCTGCGGCGTCACCCCCCTGAAGGGGGGCCGCACTGGCGGCCTGGCGGAGCCAGATCCGCGGCGCGTCTGGAAGCGGGCCGCTGCTTCTGGCGATGTAGTAGCGTCCCTTCGTGACCCATGCGATCAGTGGTGCAGATATCAGCGCGGTCACCATCGCGATCACCGCCGAAAACGCCTGCGCCATCGGCCCCATCAGGCCCATGTGGGCTGCGATGGACAGCGCCGAGGCCAGCACCATCGCGCCCACACCCACAGGGTTGATGTCGTAGAGGTAGGCGCGCTTGAATTCGATGCCCTTGGGCGAGAGGCCCAGTGGCTTGTTGATCACCAGGTCGGCCACCACGGCCATGATCCAGGCAATGGCGATGTTGGAGTACAGGCCCAGCACTTCGCCCAGTGCCTCGAACACGTTCATCTCCATCAGCATGAAGGCGATCAGCGTGTTGAACACCACCCACACCACGCGACCGGGGTGGCTGTGCGTGAGGCGCGAGAAAAAATTGCTCCAGGCCAGTGAGCCGGCGTAGGCGTTGGTCACGTTGATCTTCATCTGCGACACCACCACAAACAACGCCGTGGCCGCCACTGCCCATCCGTAGTGCGGGAACACGTATTCGTAGGCCGCCAGGTACATCTGGTTCGGGTCCACCGCGCGTTCGGGCGGCACCATGTGGCTGATGGCCAGGTAGGCCAGCAAGGCTCCACCCAGCATCTTGAGCACACCCAGCACCACCCAGCCCGGCCCGCCTGCCAGCACGCCAGCCCACCAGCGCAGCGGCTTGCCCGGTTCCTTGGCGGGCATGAAGCGCAGGTAGTCGGCCTGCTCACCCATCTGCGTGATCAGTGCAATGCCCACCGTCAGCGCTGCACCAAAAAGGGGCCATTGAAAAGTCGCGCCCGCACCAGTTTGGCCACCATAGTGCACCACATTGGCGAATGCACCGGGATCCAGCATCCAGACCGTCACAAAAGGCACCAACATCATCACCAGCCACAACGGCTGGGTCCAGACCTGGAAGCGGCTGATCACTGAAACACCGTGCGTGACCAGCGGAATCACCACCACCGCGCAAATCAAATAGCCCCAGGCCGGCGGAATGTCCAGCGCCAGTTCCAGCGCATAAGCCATCACGGCTGCTTCCAGCGCAAAGAAGATGAAGGTGAAAGACGCGTAGATCAGTGAAGTGATGGTGGAGCCGATGTAGCCAAAGCCCGCACCACGGGTGAGCAGGTCCATGTCGACCCCATAGCGGGCGGCGTACACGCTGATGGGCAGGCCCGCCAGGAAAATGATCAGGCCGGTGGCCAGGATGGCCCAGAACGCGTTGATGAAGCCGTACTGCACCAGCAGCGTGGCTCCCACCGCCTCCAGAATCAGGAAAGACGCCGCACCAAACGCCGTGTTGGCCACGCGCCATTCGCTCCACTTGCGAAAGCGCTGCGGGGTGAAGCGCAGCGCATAGTCCTCCATGGTTTCGCTGCCCACCCAGCTGTTGTAATCGCGGCGCACGCGTGTGATGCGCTGCGGCGCGTCGGCCAGCGGGTCGGCAAGGGAAGGAGCAGCAGGCGAGGGATTCACCCCCTTTAAAGTGCAGCTTTCATGCCACGCCGGGTGCAGGGGCACGGTATTTGCTGAACCCCACCCATGCTGGCTATTCAGGCCTTCCCACTTTCGACAGCGCACTGCCATGGAACTGACCCCTCGTGAAAAAGACAAGCTCCTGCTCTTCACCGCCGCCCTGCTGGCGGAGCGGCGCAAGGCGCGCGGCCTGAAACTCAACTACCCCGAGGCCGTGGCACTGATCAGCGCAGCGGTGATGGAAGGCGCCCGCGACGGGAAGACCGTGGCCGAACTGATGAGCGAAGGCCGCAGCGTGCTGAGCCGGGCCGACGTGATGGAAGGCATTGCCGAGATGATTCCCGACATCCAGGTGGAGGCGACGTTTCCGGATGGCACGAAACTGGTGACGGTGCATCAACCCATACCTTGACCCACCCCTGCCGCAAAGTTGACCCACCCCTGCCGCGCTGCGCGCAACCCCTAAAGGGGGCGGCGCTGGCGGCCCGGCAAAGCCGGTTCCGCGGCGCCCTTGACCAAGGCACTTCTCTCAAACATTTTGCTGGAGCTTCCCGATGAAATTTCAAACGATCCTCAAAACGGCTGCTGTGGCAGGGCTTTCTTTGGCGGGTACTTCTGCCCTGGCGCATGTGGGAGCAGACGGTTCGGCGCACCATGGCTTCCCGACCGGGTTTCTGCACCCCATCACCGGGCTGGACCACCTGGCTGCCATGCTGGCCGTGGGGGTGTGGAGTGCCATGACCACGCGGCGGCTGTGGCTGGCGCCAGTGTCGTTTGCGGTGCTGCTGTTGGCCGGCGCCTGGTTGGCTCAAGCGGGTGTGGCTTTCCCGGCCATTGAGCCCATGATCGCGGCCTCCATGCTGGTGGTGGGTTTGCTGCTGGCGGCGCAGGTGAAGTTGCCCGACGCTGCGGGTGCGGTGCTGGTGGGGGCGTTTGCGCTGTTTCATGGCGCTGCACATGGTCAGGAACTGGTTGCTGGCGCCGCGCTGGCGGGCATGGTGCTGGGTACGGCCGTTCTGCATGTGGCGGGCATTGGACTGGGTCTGGGCCTGAAGCGCACCAGCGTCTGGCTGCCGCGCGTGGTGGGTGCCGTGGTGGCGCTCATGGGAGTGAACATGGGCCTGGGCCTGATGGCCGGTTGAGGAGCACCTCATGATCCCTGGCGAATACCTCATCGACGGCAGCGAACACGAACTCAACCCAGGCCGGCGCACGCTCAGCCTGGTGGTGAAGAATGGCGCCAACCGGCCCATCCAGGTCGGCTCGCACTACCACTTTGCAGAAACCAACGGCGCGCTGGACTTTGACCGCGCCGCCGCGCGCGGCATGCGGCTGAACATTGCCTCCGGCACAGCGGTGCGCTTCGAGCCCGGGCAGCAGCGAACCGTGGAGCTGGTGGATTACGCGGGTGACCGCATTGTGCAGGGGTTTCGTGGTCTCACGCAGGGCGCGTTGGACTGAAGCCCCCTCCCCGCCCGCAGGCCCCTCCTCAACGCTCCCCCAGCGGTGGAGGGAGTGAAGGCAGGCGACCCTGCGGGGTAGTCCGATCCCGCTCCCGCCTTTGCCGTGTGGCCGGGCTGAGCAGCGCAGCGGCGTGGGGATCAGAAATTCGCATGTCCGAAGGCCGCGCAGCGGACAAGTTTGCGAATTTC
>PHCQ01000098.1 GCA_002840835.1 Betaproteobacteria bacterium HGW-Betaproteobacteria-16
CCATCGGCAAAGCTGCTTTTCCAGCGAATGGTGGCGGTTGCACACCGCCGTCTGGCTCATTTGCGCGATCAGGGCCTGGGTGTAGCGCAGGATCAGTTCGCGGACCGGGACGGATCGCTCGAACGTGTCCCTGAACGCATGGGCAGGCATCCGGTAACCCGTGCCTGCGCTTTGCACCACGGCGCGGCTCGGCGTGGCGTCGCCGCCCATGACAGTGCAGATGCCCAGGAGGCCCTCAAAACCCACCACGGCGATTTCCGCAGATGAGCCGTTGTCCAGCAAGTGGAGTATCGAGATGATCGCGTCGGAGGGGAAGTACACATGGGTCCGCTGCGTGCCAGCCTCGTAGATCACCTTGCCCAGCGGCAGGTCCACCTGTTCAAGCCGGGGTTCCCAATGTTGCCACTCGGCATCGGGCAGGCCTGCCAATACCCTGTTCCGGCGTGGGTTGCATGGTTCCATGGGTCGCTGTCCTCCCAGACTGCTGTTTAGCTAATCACTGTGCGCTATCGCACTGTATCCGCCCCGGAGCCGGGTGGGAGCGACCGTTGGTCTGCTGGAAGCCTGGGCCGGCCTCAGCGTTTCAAACGCGGCAGGTTCACTGCGACAGGCTCTCGCAGGCCCGCCGCAGTCGCAGTTCGGCATCCTTGGCAACAGCCTGCACCTCGGGATTTTTCACCATCTCCATCATCACCATTGCATCAATGAAAGCCACCGTGACGCGCCCTTCTGTTTCCTGGCGGACGACCACGTTGCAGGGCAACAGCAGGCCAATGTCGGGCTCGGCCTGCAGGGCCTTGTGCGCCAGCGGCGGGTTGCAGGCGCCCAGGATGCGGTAGGGAGGCATTTCGACACCGAGCTTTTGCTTCATCGTGGCCTGCACGTCGATATCGCTGAGGACACCAAAGCCCTCCTGCTTGAGCGCAGCCATGACACGCGCAACGGCATCGTCGAAAGACAGTTCGAGAGTGGCATTGAATCCGTACATTTGAATCTCCTGTGTGGTCGATGAAACATTAACTGACATTCGCCGGGTGGGCGAGCACGGCGATGTCTGAGTCGCTGGTTCTTTATCGGTACCCCTGTGGAATTGAGAGAACACGCGCCGATAGTCACTCAGGACTGGCCGCTATCACTTCCTTCTGCCGGAAAGCACAAACGGGCTTCAAGGCCTGCTACCGGCCGGGGAGTCAGTCGCAGTTCACCGCCATAGCGCCTCGCAATCGCATCGACGATGGAGAGCCCCAGGCCGCTGCCAAAATCGCCATTCCCATTGCTGTTGCTGTGTCGCCAGAATCGCTGCGCCGCTTGCGTCACTTCGGCTTCGGTCATGCCCGGGCCTTCGTCCAGCACACAGAACGCGACCCGCCCGGGAAGCCGTTCGATCTGCAGCACGACCGAGCCGGCGCCGGGTGAATGGCGCAAGGCGTTGTCGAGCAGGTTGCGCAAGGCCGAAACCAGCAGCGTCTCGGGTACCGCCAGCGAGACTTCGGTTGTCGCTGCCGACAATGCGACGCGCGGCCTGATGGTCCGAGTCTCCTGATCAAAACCGGCCGACGCATCAGTAATCGCCTGTTGGGCCGCTTGCAGCGCATCGACCTGGTGCGTCTGTTCGGGCTTGGCTGCCCCTTCTAGCCGCGCCAGCAACAGCAATTGCTCGAGCGTGCGGTGCAGTCGTGCAACACCTTGCTGCGCGTTTGCCAGCGATTCGCTCGCAGTGCCGGGCAATCCAGATTCCCCGCACGCCAGGCGCAACACCTGCAGATGCGTCTTGATGGCGGTCAGCGGCGTTCGCAGTTCGTGCGCGGCGTCGTCGGTGAAGCGCCGCTCCCGTTCGATCGCATCTTGTACGCGCACCAGTAGGTGGGCAATGGTGTCGATCAGCGGCTGCAACTCAGGAGGTGCTTCGATGGCAGGCAGCGGTGCGTCGGCATCCGCGCGTCGGTTCAGCAACGCCCTGCGCACCCGTTCGATCGGAGCAAGGCCCCGTCCGACGCCGATCCACAACAACACCAGACTGCCCGCCATGGCCACTGCGAACGGAACCGCTGCCGATAGGGCGATCTCGCGCAGCAGGCCTTCGCGAGCATCCGTGCGGTCGGCTGTGGCAATACGCACCTCCCCGACTTGCAGCACGTAGGTGCGCCAGGACTTGTCGCCATAGACAGAGTTGCTGTAGCCCAGAGCCGCACCCTGCAGGTCGGGACTCGTTGCGGTGCGCGCAATCGGCTGGATCCCGACTTCGCCGCGCACCAGGCTGACTTCACAGGCCAGGCCGTCTCGCGCGATCACATCAAGCGGCAACACAGGGGGACCGTTGATCCGTAAGTTCTCGGCCGGGAGCCGCGCCACCAGCCCAGCCACCATGCGCGCAGAGGCCGCCAGCCGTTCATCCAGGGCGCTGCGCAGTTGCTCGCGCACATCCATGAACATCCACACGGCGACGACGCTCCACAGCAGAGACAGTGACAACCCGATGATGGCGACCAGGCGCAGGCGCAGGGTCATGGCTTTTCCTCAATAGTCGAACCGGCCGCACCCAAACGGTATCCCAGGCCGCGAACCGTCTCGACGATCGTGGCGCCGAGCTTGCGGCGAAGGTGGTGGATATGCACATTGACCGCGTTGCTTTCGACGTCGGTCTCAAAGCCGTACAGGCTGGCCTGGAGTTGCTCCAGACTCAGGATGCGGCCGGGGTTCTGCAGAAGTGCGCGCAAGAGTGCGAGCTCGCGTCGCGATAGCTCGACCCGAACGCCATGCAGTCGAACCTCGCCGCTGAAGGCGCTGAAGGTCAGGCTGCCATGTTCCACCAGGTCGCTGCTGTGGCCACTGGCGCGCCGCACCAGTGCATGCAGCCGGGCCACGAGTTCGTCGAGCTCGAAGGGCTTTAGCAGGTAGTCGTCGGCGCCAGCCTTCAAGCCCGCGACGCGGTGTTCGAGGGCGTCGCGCGCCGTCAGCACCAGCACTGGAATTTTCTGCCCCTGGCCGCGCCAGCGCGCAAGTACCGACATACCATCTTCATCGGGCAAGCCGAGGTCGAGCACACAGACATCAAAGTGCGAAGTGCCGAGCGCAGCGCGCGCTTTGGTGGCGGTGTCGACATGATCCACGGTCACGCCAAGCAAGCGCAGCCCGACGACGATGCCACTGGCAACGAGACGGTCGTCTTCAACCAGCAAGACGTGCACGGCAGTCTCCGTATCGGCCACGGGGATCTCGGTCGGCGATCAATATTACCGATGCGACGAGGGAGGCACAGTGCCCGGTGGACTTCATGGCGCGATTATGGTGGTTGGGGGCAGGGAAGCAGGCGTGTCGATCAAGGGGGCAGGTTGTTAACGCCGCCTTAATCGCGGCATTCAAGGATGGCGCTCCCGTGACACCCCGTCACGCTTTGATTCCAGCTCATGCCCGTCCTTCCCGATCGCCTTCGCAGCACCTTGCGAGCTTCCTTCGCCGCATTGGTGCTCATGTGCGGTGTGACCATACCCGCTCACGCCGCGGAAGATTTTCTGCAACCAGAGCAAGCCTTTCAGCTGGAAGTCGCAAAGCCCGGCGACGGCAAACTGCACCTGACCTGGTCCATCGCCCCGGGCTACTACCTCTACCGAGACCGCATGGCTGTGACGGCATCCCCGTCTGGTGGCTCTGTGGAAATCGGCCTCCCGCCCGGCATCGTCAAGGACGACCCCAATTTCGGGATGATGGAGGTCTACCACGACGAAGTCACGATGAAGGTCGCGCCCGCAGGCGCCGGCTCACTGGATGTGACATGGCAAGGCTGCGCCGACGCAGGCTTGTGCTACCCACCTCAGACGCAGACCATCCAGGTTGACGGCGTGTCTGCGGCCACTGGCACCGCTGCATCCGCTGACGCCTCTGCACAGTCTCAAGCACCCGGCGCCGCCAGTTTCTGGAACAGCGTTTCCGGTAGTGACACTCAGATCACGCAGTGGCTGGGGGAGCGCCCGCTCGCCTGGACCCTGCCGCTCTTCTTCCTGCTCGGCATCGCGCTTGCTTTTACGCCTTGTGTACTGCCCATGTTGCCCATTGTCTCGGGCATCGTCGTCGGCAGCCAGGCGCCGCCGCGCCGGGCCTTCGCGCTGTCGATGGCGTTCGTTCTGCCCATGGCGCTGACATATTCCGCATTGGGCGTGGCGGCAGCTCTGGCGGGAGCGAACCTGCAGGCGATGCTGCAAAATCGCTGGACGATGCTTGCCTTGGGAGGCATCTACGTCGTGCTCGCACTCGGCATGTTCGGCGTCTTCACCTTGCAGCTACCTGCTCGGCTGCGTGACAAGCTCGAAGGCGCAAGCCGCGGCCTGCGCGGCGGATCTCTGCCGGGCGCAGCAGCCATGGGTGTGTTGTCCGCACTGCTTGTCGGTCCATGCATGACCGCGCCACTTGCGGGTGCGCTGCTCTACATCGCCCAGAGCGGCAACGTGGTCCAGGGAGCACTGTTGCTCGCAGCGCTGGGCCTGGGTATGGGCACACCACTGGTGATCGTAGGCACCCTGGGTTCGCGCTTCCTGCCGAAGCCGGGTCCTTGGATGGATCGCGTGAAGGTCGCGCTCGGCTTCCTTTTGCTGGGTACGGCGGTGTGGATGCTGGAACGCGTCGTGCCTGCGCATGGGGCATTGCTGATGTGGGGCACGCTGCTTCTGGCTGTCGCGGTGACGCTCGTCCATGCGGCTTCACGCGGCGCTGCGGCCGTTTCTGCCACCGGGGCACCGAACCTGCTGGCTATCCGTACGCTGGCGGTGGTGGCTGGTCTATGGGGCAGTGCGATGGTTCTCGGTGCAGCAGGTGGTGGGGCAGATCCCTGGCGGCCGCTGAAGTTCGCGGCAGCGTCGTCAACCGGCCTGTCCCAAACGACAGCGAGCCTGGAGTTCGAACCCATCGCCAGTGAACCCGAACTCCAGGCCCGGTTGGCCGCCGCCCGGGAGGCGGGGCAGCCCGTCCTCGTTGACTTCTACGCCGACTGGTGCGTCTCCTGCAAAGCGATCGAAAAGGAAGTTTTCGGAGATACCCGCGTGCACCGTGCACTGGCCGGCGCGGTGCTGCTGCGGGCCGACGTGACCACGAATGATGTACACCATCGGGAGCTGATGCGCACCCACCAGGTGATCGGCCCACCGACCGTGATGATGTTCGATGCAACCGGACGTGAGCGGCGTGACGCCCGCTTGGTTGGCGAGTTCACGGTCGAACAATTTCTGCACCGCCAGCCTGGGCCATCCAACCTCGACACAAAGGCTCCGGCATGAACCAGTCCTTGCAGATCGGTCCACTGTCGCTGCCATATCCGTTGCTGCTGGCCCTGTTTGCCATCGCACTCGGCAGGTGGGTTGCCCGATGGATGGCGAAGTCTGCGGGCATCGAGGCCGAGCCGACGCTCACGCGCATGCTGTTGGTCGGCCTGTTTGCGGCGCGGCTTGCATTTGTCTGGCAATGGCACGAGCAATACTTCGATGCGCCGCTTAGCATCCTGGACATCCGCGACGGCGGCTGGTCGCCGGCTGCCGGCGTGATAGCGGCCTTGCTTTTCGGCCTGCAGCGCGCCCAACGACAGACCGGTATGCGCAAGCCCGTGTTCGCTGCCGCGATCACCACCGGCCTGGTGCTGATGCTGGGCAGCTTGGGATTCGGGCTGACGTCCACCACGCCCGTGCCCTTGCCACCGCTGGCGCTCACCTCGATGACGGGCCAGCCCGTGTCGCTGGCGGGGTTCACCGGCAAGCCCACCGTGGTCAACCTCTGGGCCACCTGGTGCCCGCCGTGCGTGCGCGAGATGCCCGTGATGCAACAGGCACAGGTTGACAACCCTGGCGTGAACTTCGTCTTCGTCAATCAAGGCGAAGCCCCGCCAGCGATTGCCAGCTTCCTGACCCGCCACAGCCTGACGCTGAACAACGTGCTCCTAGATCCCAACCGCCTGACAGGCGCAGCGCTGGGCCACAGCGCCTTGCCGACCACGCTTTTCTTCGATGCGCAAGGAAAGCTGGCCGACACCCGCATTGGCGAGCTGTCACAAGCCACGATCGCCCAACGGCTTTCCAACCTTCGCGGAGAGTTTTCCCCTTCATCCCCTTCACAACCAACCACGCCCCCATGAACCCTCAGAACACCCCCACCTGCGCTCCCATCCTTCCCTCCGCTATCGTGTCAACCGTTGTCGTGCTGATCGCCCTGGCATCGGCTGCCGCCTCGTCGGCCTTCGCCGCACCACCGCTGCCCGCGCCAGTCAAAGCGCTGCAGGAAAAGGGGCTGAGCATCGTGGGCACACTTCCCAGTTCGGGCGGTATGACCGCCTACGCGGCTCACGCAGGCACCGAGCCGATTGCCCTGTACCTGACGCCCGATGGCAAGCATGTCATTGCCGGCACGCTGTTCGACGCCACTGGCAAGAACCTCACCGCCGCCGGGCTGGAAAAAGTGCTGGCACAGCCGATGGCCGACGCCATCTGGGGCAGTCTCGAGAAGAGCCACTGGATCGCCGACGGTCGCAAGGATGCGCCTCGAACGGTCTATGTGTTCACCGACCCCAACTGTCCCTACTGCAACAAGCTGTGGGCCGACGCACGGCCCTGGGTTGATTCGGGCAAGGTACAACTCCGGCACGTCATGGTGGGCATGCTGACGCCGACCAGTGCAGGCAAAGCAGCTGCGTTGCTGAGCGACAAGAACCCGGCTGCCGCGCTGGATGCCCACGAACGCGGGCACATGGCATCGAACGCAAAGATGTTGGCCAGTGGACGCCCAAAGCCGCTTGGTGACGACAGTCTGAAGCCACTTTCGGTGGTGCCTCCTGCGATTGCCGCCCAGCTGGAGGCGAATGCAGCGCTGATGGCGTCCTACAGCTTGCAGGCCACCCCGGCTTTGGTGTGGAAGGACGCCAAGGGCGCCGTGCAGATGCGCCAGGGTGCGCCGGCGTCCGGTCTACCTGCCCTCTTCGGCCCACTCTGAGATGGCGGCCGGACACTATTCAACACGCTGCTGGGTTCGATACCGCACAGATTGAAGAAACATATCAAGCCAAGCTGGAAGTGCTGTTCACGGCAAGCGACCGTGGGAGCCGTGCAGCTATAGATCGCCTTCCCATGCACCTTGAAAGCCAACCATGAGCGAACGTCGCCTTACCATCCTTCAGCTCAACGACCTGCACGGCTACCTGGAGCCACACCCGGAAGTCTTTCGCGGCAAGGGAAAGTTCAATTACCGGATTTGCGGAGGCCTGGCGCGCATTGCCACCCTCTTCAAGCGGGTCCGCGCACAGCATCCCGGGGAGGTGATCGCGCTGGACAATGGTGACACGTTCCACGGCACCTACGTGGCTGGACATGCCCGGGGCGAGGCGATGCTCCCGCTGATGAATGCGCTCGAATTCGATGCAATGACGCTGCACTGGGAGTTCGCTTACGGGCCGGCACAGGTGCGCAAGCTCGCTGCCGGTCTGACTTACCCGACGCTGGCAATCAACATTTACGACAAGGTGACGAACCAGCCCGTGTTTGACCCGAGTTGCGTGATCGAGCGCGGCGGTTTGCGCATCGGCATTGTGGGGATCGCTTCGAACATCGTCGACAAAGGCATGCCCCCGAGCTTCTCTGAGGGGGTGCGATTCACCCTCGGCAACACCGAGCTTCCCGGGCACATCGACAAGCTGCGTAGCATCGACAAAGTTGACCTGGTGGTGGTGCTGTCTCACCTCGGCTTTGCGCAGGACGCCAAGCTCGCCGCCGAGGTGTCAGGCATCGATGCACTCATCAGCGGGCACACCCACAACAGGCTGTACCAGCCGATCTGGGTGGGAAACACGCCGATCATTCAATCGGGTTGTCACGGCTCGTTCGTCGGCCGCCTGGATCTCACGGTCGACGGTGGCAAAGTGGTAGACGTGCGACACGAACTGATTTGCGTGGATGAACAGATCGAACCTGACGCCGAGATGGCCCGGCGGGTGGCCGAAGTGGTCGCGCCGCATAGGGAATTCCTCAATCAGGTGGTCGGACATGTGCAGAGCCCGCTCGACCGCGCAACTTCGCTTGAAGCAACGATGGACAACGTGTTGCTCGACGCCATAGCTGCCGCAGCGGGTACGCAGCTGGCGTTTTCCAATGGCTGGCGCTACGGCGCACCCATCCTCCCTGGTGCCGTGACGATGGAGCACCTTTGGAACATCGTGCCCACCCATCCTCCAATCTCCACGGTCGAGCTCACTGGAGAGGAGTTGCGGGCGTTGCTCGAAGCGAACCTTGAGCGTACCTACTCGCCCGACCCGTATTGCCAGATGGGTGGCTTCGTCAAACGCTGCCGCGGGCTGAACATGTACTTCAAGATGGAGAACCCAAAAGGCCATCGCATTGAGGACCTGCTGATTGAAGGCGCGCCGATTCGGGCGGGGCGTATCTACCGCGCCGCCATGCTGGGCGAGCAGGGCGTGCCGAAGAAGTACGGCAGCAACCGGCAAAAGATCGAGATCGATGCGATCGAATCGTTGCAAGCGTTGTTCTCGCGTGGCCGCCAAGTGCGCGGTAGTCGGCGCGGCAGCGTGGTTGCGGTGTGATCCGTGTGCTCATCGGCCTGAGCACGAACCGGACATTCGATGACGGTGTTTGGATGCACTGTGGCGGAAGCGTCAGCGAGCCAATTGGGCTAAAACGAACAGGCCCAGGACGAGCACGGGGACGAATATCGCCAGAAAAGCAGCGAGATGCATCCCCAGCACATCCGGCAGCATGACGCGGCCGCGGTTGCCGATTTTCTCGATAGTTGAACCGAGATAGCCCGAAGTTTCGGCATAGAAGTAGCTGCCCGCCATCAGGCCGAGGATGCCGGCGATGGCGTCGTAATTGCCCTGGCCCAGCGCGACGACGCCGGTCCCAGGGCAATAGCCAAGCAGGCCAAGCCCGACGCCGAAGATCAGGCCGCCTGCAATGTTGGCGGCGTAGCGCGTCGGCTTCACATGCAACTTGACCAGACCCATTGCGCGCAACGAAAAAATGCCGAGCATGCCAACGATGATTGCCGAAAGCATGACCTTGATGACGGTGAAGTCCGTGAGGAGGAACTGGCCCATCAGCACCTCGTACTTGCCAACGCCGCCTTTCTGAAGCAGAAAGCCGAACACGACACCGAAAAGAAGCCCGAGCACCAGCTGGCGCGCTGAATCGGGTTTGTCGGGAGTGTCTGCGTCATTGGGTTCGTGCACCTGCACCGGAACGACTAGCACCGGTGGTGCACTTTCGGGTAGGGGAGGCTGGGCATTGGCGGGCGTATTCATCGAGCTTCTCAAAGGCGGTACAGAAGATGGGCGGTCGCGACGGCCGCAACGAAGAAGCACACGAGCGCGATCCACGAACTGACCGACAGCTGGAGCGCGCCGCTGATGCCGTGGCCGCTGGTGCAGCCGCCTGCGAGCCGGGCACCGTACGCCAGAACGGCGCCGCCGACGAAAGCGACCCCGAGGCGCAGCGCCACATCTGGCCCGACGCGTTGTTCCCACAGGGCGGGCACCCAAGCGCCTGTGAACTCGCCGCCGGTGGCTGCGGCGATGAAGGCCCCGAGCAGCATGCCGAACACCAGCATCACTCCCCATTCGATCTTCGGCTTCTTGTCTTGATAGAACTTCAGGTTCTCGGTGTGGCCCCTTGCAAACAAGTTGCCCACCATGCCTGCCAGCCTGGCGTAAGCGGTCGACACGCTCAGCGGCTTGTTGGAAAAATAGAAGGTCGCCATTGACAGCAGGCCAATCAGCGCGCCGACGAGGTAGGGTGACCATGCACCTGATTCGGGCTGCATGATCAGTCTGCCTTCTTCGCTTTGCCGGGCTCATCCAGTGGGAGACCCAGCTTCTCCCAGGCAGTGATGCCGCCGAGCATGTTGTGGATGCGGGTAAAGCCGTGGCGCTTCAGGATGCTCGCAGCCAGACCAGAGCGGTGCCCGACGTTGCAATGCACGACGATCTCACTGTCCTTGGGCATCAGCGGGAGCTTGTCCTCCAGGTGTCCGACATAACAATGCACTGCGCCCGGGATGTGTTTCTCGTCCCATTCGTATTCGTCCCGCACGTCGAGGATGTGGACCAGGCCCTGCTGCATCCAGTTGGCTGTTTCGGCAGCACTTGTCGTCGCGATGGATTCGATCGGCAGTCCCTGGTCGCGCCAGCTTTCCATGCCGTTGGCAAGAATGCCCTCCACCGAGTCGATGCCGATGCGCGCGAGCGATATCACTGCGAGTTCCATCGCTTCGGGTCGGTCCGCGATCAGAAAGAGCCGGGTGTTCTCGTTGGCGACCCAGCCGCCATACGCTGGCAGTCCGTCGAGCCAGATGTTGTAGGTAGCTGGAATGTGGGCCGCCGCAAAGGCCTCCGGTGAGCGGGTGTCGATCACCAGGCCCTCTTTCATCCGCTGCTGAAACTCCCTTGGCTGCAGCACGCGAACGGTGGACGGCCACTTGAGTGGCCTTCCCGGGAGCAGGTTCACCTTTTCCATGTGCAGGAAATAGGGCGGCCGCGCCATTTTCACCGACAGCTTGTGCGCAACGAAGTCGAGGCGGCTCTTGCTGAACACCGGGTTCGTCCCTTTTTCGATCCCCAGGGTGGAGTCGTCGCGCTCCGATATGTTGCCCCCGCACGCGGAGCCGGCGCCGTGCGCTGGAAACAGCAGCGTGTGGTCGCCAAGCGGGGCAATTCTGCGGTGAATCGAGTCGTACAGCATGCCGGCGTTTTCGCCTGCTTTCTCGGCATCGCTCAGATCGGTGCGCCCGGTGTCGCCGACAAACAGCGTATCGCCAGTGAACACACCCCAGCATTTGTCGCCGCCATCCTTGACATAAACCGCGTAGGACATGCTCTCTGGCGTGTGACCGGGCGTCTCCAATGCGACGAACCGGGTGGTGCCTACCTTGAGTTCTTCGTCGTCTTTGAGTTTTACATCCGTTTCGCCAAACAGCGTGTGGCTGCCGCTGACTATCTTGGCACCGGTCATCTGCGCCAGCGCCCGAGAACCAAATTCGAAATCCTCCTGCCGATGCGTCTCCAGGACGTAGGCGATGGAGAGGTCGTTTTCCCGGGCCAGGCGCAGGTAGTCGTCTACATCGCGGCGCGGGTCGATCACGACGGCAAGGCCGTCTCCGCACCCAAGAACGTAGGCGTTGTGGCCCAGGCCGGGTGTCTTCAAACGCTGAAAAAACATGGTCGCCCTCCAAAGCGGATGGTTGGTCGTGGTCGGCGCGCACACGGTATGACTGCGCTCAAATTGTCAGCTTCGCCCTTCGTCGTTGCTGCGCGCAAAAGGGTCACGCATCACGTTTCACATGCTAGGAATCTGTCGGATAAACGTCTGTTCGTCGCCGCACATCGTTTTCGGAAAGAGTGCTGCGGCAGCCTCCTCTCGTGGCATGCCGGCGAGGCTCATCGATTCCTCTATGTTCGATGTCGTACAGACGCATCTGGTCCCATCGCCAGAACATGAGTCACATGGCTTCAGCCACACCCAAAAGTGCAGGCTGCAGAAAGATAGGCCTGCCAATTCGGCCTTACCGAAACACCACCGATGCAAATGGCGCGGCAGGCGGTCTGCCCACAAGGAGCCCTGGATGAAATCTCTGAATACCGTGCACCCGCATCACCTGAAGCACCACACCGGGCTGGCAACAAGCACCAAGGGAGTCCGAACCGCGGGCACAGGATGGCACGCATTGGGACTCGGTCTGGGCCTGATGCTGAGCGCGAGTTGCTTTGCCGATGGCGCGACCATTGCCAAATCGGGGGGCGGAGCTGTTCCTGCCTGCCTGACCTGCCATGGCGCAGCCGGTGAGGGCGTCGCGCAGGCTGGTTTTCCCCGCCTGGCGGGATTGGGCGCGACCTATTTGCAACGCCAGCTCGACGCCTTTGCGGACGGCACGCGTGTCAACGACGTGATGATGCCGATCGCCAAGGCACTGTCGGTCGCCGACCGTGCCGAGGTGTCGGCGTACTACGCCGCTCTGCCTGCACCGGCTGCACCGGTCAGCGTTCTGCCACCAACATCCGTAGCGGCCCCTGCAGCACGACCTGCGGCGGCCTCGGTCGGCGCCACCTTGGCCACCCGCGGCCGATGGGCCGACAAGCTGCCGGCGTGCGAGCAATGCCACGGGCCGGGCGGGCGGGGCGTGGGCCCGGACTTTCCGGCCCTGACCGGACAGAGCGCGAGCTATCTCGCCAACCAGTTGACGGCGTGGAAGACGGGTGCGCGGCCGCCCGGCCCGATGGGCCTCATGGCGGTTGTGGCAAAGAAGCTGTCCGAGGCCGAGGTGCTCGCCATTGCCAATCACTATGCCTCTTTGCCTGCGAAGGAAGATCGATGATGACTGCGCAACAACGGCGGTATGTGGGCGGCGCAGTGGCGGTGCTGGTGATCGGCGTTGGCCTCTACGCGGGCGGTGTGTTCGACTACTTCAGCATGCAGGCCTACAGCGAACGCTGGACAGCCAGGCGGGAAAGTGCTCAGCAAGACGTGGCAACACCCACGCCGCAACCCCCGAACGACCTGGCTGGCGATCCACCGAGCGCCGAACTCACGGCGCCAGCGGCCAAGACAAGCTTGAGCGTGGCGTTCGTGCCGCCACCCGAGTCCGAGATGCCAGCGGGCGAGTTCGGCGACGTGGTCCGTCTGGGCCGCGAAATCTTTGTCGACACGGCGCGTGTCATGCCAGCGTATGTCGGCAACAGTCTGCGCTGCGTCAGTTGCCACCTCGACGCCGGGCGGCTGGCAGACTCGTCACCGCTCTGGGCCGCTTTCGTGAGCTACCCGGCCTACCGCAGCAAGACCAAGAGCGTCACCACCTTCCAGCAGCGCCTGCAAGGCTGTTTTGTGTACAGCATGAACGGAAAGGCGCCACCGCCCGGCGCGCCGGAGCTGGTGGCGCTGGAGAGCTATGCGTACTGGCTTGCGTCCGGCGCCACGGTCGACCCGAAGATGGCCGGTCGAGGTTATCCGGCGGTGGCCCCGCCCACAAAGAAGGCCGACTTCGTCCGAGGCGAGCAGGTCTACGCCGAAAATTGTGCGCTCTGCCACGGCGTCGATGGCACAGGGCAGCGCTCGCAGAACGGCTATGCGGTGTTTCCGGCGCTGTGGGGGTCGGACTCGTTCAACTGGGGTGCGGGCATGGGACGCATCAGCAATGCCGCCGCCTTTGTCAAGGCCAACATGCCGCTCGGACTGCCCGGCACGCTCACCGACCAGCAGGCGTGGGACGTGGCGCTGTACATGAACAGCCACGATCGGCCGCAAGACCCGCGCTACACCGGCAGCGTGCAAGGCACACGGCATGATTTCCATGCCACCGAGGATTCGATGTACGGCCGCGAAGTCGCGGGCAAGGTGCTGGGTGACACCGGTGCACCGAAGCCCTTCAAGCCGTTGTCGGAAAAGCGACCTTGATTTGAGGCAGGTGATTGAACCGGCGTCGATCACCAGGTCCCCGTCGGGTAAGCGGGGGGCGCGTACACCGGGGCGACGATGAAGGCCCCCAGATGAAGTACAGCAGCAGGCAGTTGGGCGTGCTTTGTTCAATTGCGCGCATAGCCCGGCGCGCGCTTACGTCGCTGGCGGTGTCCCTGCAGGCTCAGCAACCCTGTGTTCCATAGCGCACAGAACGACCCGCACGCCAGTGGTTAGTCTTGACCTGACCGCATCGACGCAGCCCGGGCATCAGGACCCGTGAACACCCTCGCGGTGATCAGGCAGTCGTCGATGCCCACGGACCCTTTCCGGAAACCTGGACATGACATCAATCCAACAGCCTTGCAGGCACTGCCTGCTGGACCTTTGCAACCCGCAGGCTTCAAGGGTGCCTCGCGCGCCGGAGCCGACATGAGCCGGCGCCCGCCGCAACGAGGCGCAGCACCGCAGCGACCGCGTCACACACCTGCGGCCTGGTGGCGCCTGGGCAAGCAGGTGTTCAATTCATCTCTCGATGACTACGTGCCGAGCATGGGTGCGGCGCTGGCGTATTACACGGTGTTCTCGATGGCGCCGCTGTTGCTCATCGTGATCTCTGTGGCCGGGCTCGTCTTCGGTGCCGAGGCCGCCCGGGGTGAGATCCAGGCCCAGCTGCAGGGCCTGATGGGCGAAAGTGGTGCTGGCGTGGTCCAGGGCCTGCTGACCAGCGTGAGTCAACCCGCCCAGAGCCTGACCGCCACTGTTCTGGGCCTGGTGCTGCTGCTGGTCGGCGCGACGACGGTGTTCGCCGAACTGCAAGGCGCGCTGGACCGGATCTGGCGTGTCGGCAGACGCCATCAGAGAAGTGGCTTCTACTGGCTATTGCGCGCTCGGCTGCTGTCGTTCGGGATGATTCTGGCTGTCGGCTTTCTGCTTGTCGTCTCCCTGCTCGCCAGCGCGATCCTGGGCGCGATCAGCCGTCGCTGGGAAGCGGCTTTCGGTACCTGGCAGTCCTTCATCGACGCGGGAAACGCTGTTGGTGGTTTCCTGCTTGTGGCCATCATGTTCGGCCTGATCTACAAGGTCATGCCACGGGTGCGTGTGGCGTGGGGCGACGTCTGGCTTGGCGCGCTGCTGGCAGCGCTGCTGTTCACGCTGGGCAAAGTGCTGATCGGCGCCTACATCGGCCGCAGCGGCCTGGCCTCGGCCTATGGTGCGGCGGGGTCACTGGTGGTGGTTTTGCTGTGGGTGTATTTCTCGGCGCAGATCCTGCTGGTTGGCGCTGAGTTCACCCACGCCTATGCCGGGATCTTCGGGTCGCGCTGGGGTCGCCGCGCCCGCCCGCCCGTGCTTGCTGATAAGGACATCGAGCCAGCAGCAGATTCCACGGGAAAACGTGAAATGGAAGGTAGTCCTGACTGATTCCGAGCGAGCATCTGTTACTGCACGCAAAGCGCAGTGGTGACCGGATCAGGACGGTTCCAGAACAGGCAACAAGCGGTCGTACTCCGTCTTCACGACTTTGTAGCACTCGCAGGTGCGCTGCTCCAGCCGGGGCCGGTCCAGCACCCAGATGTGGCCACGCGCATAGTGGATCAGACCGGCGGCCTGCAGCTTGAGCGCCGCCTCGGTGACACCTTCGCGGCGAACGCCCAGCATGTTGGCAATCAGTTCTTGTGTCATCACCAGTTCGTTGCCG
>PHCQ01000012.1 GCA_002840835.1 Betaproteobacteria bacterium HGW-Betaproteobacteria-16
CAATCGGTCCAGATGCCATGGGGTGTCGAAGCATCGACAGCCGAGATGTGATGTCAATCCATCAGTGGAGCCAGCAGACGCTGGTGGGTGAGTCACCGAAGTGATCACAGATGGCACGGGGCCATCGAGAGGGTTCGGCGCTGGGCCGAGTTCACGTTGTTGGGGTCCGTGTGACCGCTAAGGCTGAGTTCCCGGAGAACCGGAGGTGCATCAGCTACCTTCTACCAGCCCATGGGGCAAGTGCGGCAAATCATACAACAAGCAACTCGATCGGATGCTGATTTTGGTGTGCTGGTGTGAATGATTTCAAACGAGACATCGCGTTTTGGAAGTTTTTTCCCTCCCCATTGTTGTTTTCCAAACCGGGCTACAAGCGCAGGTTTTACGCGGGCTCCGGCCTCTCTCCCTTTCCGTTTTCTCTTCCAACAGACACCAGCTGTGACTTGTCCGAGAGCGTCGCGGCAACACCACGGGTTGACGTCCAACTCGTTTGCCCAACGGCAACAACTCTCCATCGGCATGCGTACTTATGGTCGATCAAAGAATCTGCCGGGACCCTTTGTTCTACGGTTTAGGACCATCGATCCGCGATTGAACGAAGAGATCACGTTCGGCACACACTGAAGCATCCTGACGCTGTGGATGTCGCGAGCAGTGGCCCAGGTACGGCCCTCGTGCGGGCCATATACGGACAGCAACGGGACAAGTCCTACTTCAGCTAGACACCGGCCACCGCGTGGCCCTTGAACGGACCACCAGCGGTCCACATTTGGCCACTACCTTTCCGCAACAAGCACCCAGGCCCGCACCAGCCCGTGTCTGGGCCCCTGTTGGGCCACAGGTGGCCCGCAGGGCTCGGTCTGACCTCTGAGCCGGGTCAACCTTAATTCCTTAGGACCGTTTCAGCGGTCAATCGGGCTCGGCGCACTGTGAATCGACATCGCGTCGCTGGCATTGCCATGAATACGGCCCATTGCGGCGCTGCCGTAGAGGATGAGCTTTAGAGAATCGCAGGACAGACATTCATCCCGGAGCCACCTTGAGTTCACCTACCTCCACAGTCAACTTGTCCGCCATCGGTGTGGACGTTGGGTTCTTCTCCACAAAGTACACGCTTGGCACCCGCGACAAGAGAAACGGGTCGATAGAGGTGCGTCAGTTCCCGTCCGTGGCGCCTCGTGTTTCAAACGCCCTCAAGGGTCTGACGGCCAAGGATTCACTTGATGGTGCAATGATTGAGGTGGATTCTGGGGTTCGCCACTTCGTGGGCCAGGATGCCTATCAGCTCATGGGCACGTCCGGGTCGCGCGCAGTGACTTCGGACTACTGCACCACCAGTGACTACAAAGCACTGTTCAGGGGTGCACTCTTTCATATCGCGCGAGCGCAAAAAGCGACTCATGGTCTCACCATTGACACACTGGTTGCTGGCCTACCTCTTTCCACCGTCTACACCCACTCGAAAGAACTGGAACGGTTCATTGCAGGTGAGCACCTTGTCCCCAGTCCCGACGGAACCGACAAAGCGCTTCGGGTTGTGATTCGAAACGCCTTGGTGATTGCACAGCCTCAAGGTGCCTTGATCGCCCATGGAGTTGACGGAACGAACAGCATGGGTGGGGACTTCAACACCCTTGTGCTTGACATGGGCGGCGGTACCTTCGATTGGTTCGTGGCGCGAGGCGTCAAGCCCAATCGCGCCCTTTGTGGTGCGGTTTCAATCGGCGCCCTTGCCTGTTCAGCAGCCGTATGCGACGAGATCAAGCCTGGTCTCAAGGAGAACCCCGAGATCATGGCAAGGGTCGACAAGGCCTTGCGCGACGGTTCACCAACAGTTCTGATCAGCGGCGTTTCCCATCAGATGTCCTCCTTCTCCGCCATTGTTCAGCGCGTGCTGGCCGATGCCATTGAACAGATGCGCAAGTCGGTTGGGTCTCTGGACAGCATCGACAAGATCTTGGTGACTGGTGGTGGCGCGCACTTGCTGCAAAAGGCACTCACAGACGCCATCCCAGAATACGCCAACCTCATCGAAGTGGACAAGGAGCCGGTAGCCTCAAACGTACGGGGATTTCACGCCCTAGCCGAGTACCAAGCCTCCGCCAGGTGACTCAATGGCGAAAAATCCGGCCGAAGCGCTGAACCTGCGACCGAGGATCACGATTCATCGTGAGGCATTTCCAGAGGTTCACAGTTACTTGGAAGCCATTCCACCAGACCGAATGTCCGCAGTTATCTCGGGCTTGGTTGTTCGCGCGGTGATTGGCCTCACCAGTGGCCAGGCCCTTCGCACAATCCCTCTCGATGATGGCAACGCAAGCACGTCTAACGCTTCCCAGAGGCACAGCGACCATCAACTAGGCCACTTGCACGAGTCTGGCGCAGTCTCCCGTGAGAGCGTGATTTCAACACCTCCAGCCCTAGGCATCTTCGGTTCAGTTGGTTCAGACGCGTTCGACTACTCGAAGGATCAAGGCGTATGAGACCCGAGAAGTGCCACGAGCAGGATTCACTTGTTCCGTGCACTTGACAGGCCAAGGACCTGTGAGAACTTGAGCGCATGAACACCAAATCCTGCTCTCACACCCCGCTCCCTCCCTCTCCCCTGGTAGGGCCGACCAACGACTTTCAGGCTGATTGGCGCCGCGAGTTTCGAATGAATGCGCTCAGCCCCAAACACCAACTTTTGATGGCAACAAAGGAAAGCGCTCAGAGTTTGGCAAGCCGAGGAATTTCTGAGGAAGCACGTCATTGGATGCTCAACGAGCCTGCAACCGCATACATGGTTGAGCAGATTGTCTTGGCAAGCCAAGCGGCCGCACGTCGCCCCTCCAGAGGTGGGGATGTCGGCGCTGAGCTGGCGCCCATGGATGTGATCGAAGCTCTGGGCTATCGGCTCGCCCCGATACCGTCCAGCAACACCAATCGGCTGGTGCTCACTTTGCGCCTCGGTTGGCAGGCGTCCACCCTTCTCCTTCGAATCGCTTGCTCAAGGAGCTTCATCAACCCCGGGAACCTCGCCGGCGGCTCGCCTCAGTCGTAGCTACTTGTCCCAACACCCATGATTTCAAGGCACACCCCAACACTCGTTTCAACATCCGCTTGCTTCCTCGGGATCGCTCTCTGCGGAGTTTTCAACTCTGAGGTCTACGCGCAAGTGGCCAAGAAGAGTCAGAAGCCAGCCATGTTCACTACAGAGGTTGAGCGTTGCATCGTTCCGGCGTCCCAGCACCATCGAGTCAACCATCTCGTGCTGCGCGCGATCCTCAATGTTGAGTCAAGGCTCAACCCCAAGGCAGTAGGAAAAAACGACAACGGCACGCTCGATGTCGGGATCGGTCAAATGAACTCCATCCACTTCAAGGAGCTGGCCAAGCATGGGATCGGCGTCGATCAGCTAAAGGATGCCTGCGTTGGTACCTATGTGGCAGCCTGGCATCTCAGCAAGATGATTGCCAAACACGGAAACACCTGGTTTGGCATCGCTGCCTACCACAGCGCTACTCCTTACTTCAACAACCGCTATCAAATTCTTCTTCGCAACGAGATGGTGAAGAGCGGCTCGATGGAAGGGAAGTTGCAGCCAGTTCCATCACTACGTCCAGGGCCAAATGCGGCAAGGACGACTGCACGGGCCAAAACACCTTCTCAATCTGCGACCGTGGTCGCCTCCTCACCCAGCCTGGTCATGGATGCGACTCAATAGGTCGAAGGCCAAAAAAGTTTTTTTGTAGCATCAAATTTGAGGGGTTGACGCCGATAGGTTCCATGAGATCCTAGATTGTGTCCAGTGACTTTCACCCGAATGCGACGTAGATGTCGCGATACCAGTAAACAAACCACTCTATAAGGGAAAACAGAAATGAAACTCCTCTCCAATCGCCGCACCGCCCTGTTCAGCGCACTTGCAGCATCAGCTTTGCTCACTGCCTGCGGTGGTGGCGGTGGTGGTGGCGACGCTGCCCCATCGAGCCCAGTTCTCGGTCAGAACGGTTCTGTGGACGTGAACACTGTAGCGATGGACGCAGGTCAAACCTGCAATATCGCCAGGTTCCCTCAGGAAATGCTGGCCCACATCAATGCTGTACGGGCAGCTGGCCAGAACTGCGGTGGAACGCAAATGGCACCTGCAGGGCCGTTGACCTGGAACTCGCTGATCACCCAGGCTGCTGCGAAGCACTCGGTGGACATGGCGTCCAACAACTTCTACTCCCACACCGGTACTGACGGTGGTGGTGTCTTTGACCGGTTTGCCGCCGTTGGCTACAAGCACAACGACGCGGGTGAAATTCTCCTTGCGGGGACCACGAAGGTGCCAACTGCAATGAACAGCTTCCTTGGAAGCCCTTCACATTGCACCTACCTGATGCGACCTGATTTCAAGGAAGTTGGAGCCGCGTGTGTGTCCAACGGTGCGAGTCAGTTCAAACACTACTTGACCGTGAACTTCGGCGGGTAACCAGTCGCGGGGGCGCCAAATCTGGCGGCTCCAACTGGACAGTGAGGAATGCTCAGCATGAGCACTCATGAAGTCCGCAAGGCGCGAGTCTTGCGGACTTCATCTTTTGGATTCGGCGCAATCCTTCAGCCAAAATCTCAGCATCACATGATGCATCGCCGATTCCTTCGGTCAAGCCTTCACCATGATGGCTCTGTCTATCCTCTTTCAGACGACTCTACCCATGGTTCTCTCTTGAGCCTTCGCGTACACGACTTTCGACATTTCACCAACGACAAAAAACCCCGCGCTGCGGGGTTCTTTGTTGCGTGGCCTGTCAGTTGACCCCAAGAATCCTGTGGAGCCTCAGGGCAGCTGACTTCAGGGGCCCGTTGAGCAAGCACTTGGGACATGAAACCGCAAATGGCCAGCGTTACCGCCAGAGATTGCGATGGAGTTTCCAGAGAGCCTTGCACGAAGAGCTACGCCCGTCCCGTAAAAGGACCAGCTGGCAGACCCACTGGCAAATGAACGCGTGCCAGAATTCTGGTTGGAGGTGAACAGGGTCACATTCCCGCCTGAGTAGACGACTCGTCCCTGCACATACTGGACTCCGGCGACGCTCCCGTCCAAACATCCCACAGCCGCATTGAACGAGACCTGAAAGCCATCAGCAAGCGGTGGTTGGGTTCCTCCGCTTCCGCTGCCACTGCCCCCCCCAGCAGCGACGGAAGTCCAGCTTGCATTTGCGCTTCGGCTCCCCCCTGGTCCGACAGCTGTAAAGGTGCAATTCGCCGTGCCCGGAGAACCTGAAACGCTATGGTTCGACGATATCCAGCCTCCTACTGCGCGAGCCGTGTTCCGGTTCCCCCACCGCCCTGAGCAGCTCCAGGTTAGGCTCGTTGCATTCGTGGTGCGTGTCCGAACCTGCACACTGGTGTTCACGGTAGGGTTCGTAGGGTTGAAAACCACCTGAATGGTTGGTGGGGGAGACACAACTACCGCGGCCGCATTGAAACTGATCGCATAGTTCACGGTGCCAGCAGGATTGGTGGCAGTGATGGTGCAGTTGGTAGCACCGGCGTTGACTGCCGTGGCGACAGGGTATGTGTAGTTCTGGCCTGCGATACCAACCAGGTTGGTTTGGTTGAAAGGTGAGACGCCTGCGTTGGCCCCTGAGCAAGCCATTGAGAGTGCTGTTGGTGTGCTGAGTGGGAGCGCACTGGCTGTGTTCACCCGTAGAGTCACGCCAGCACCCTGGTTCAGGCTGGCATGCTGGACGTTGTTCACCGTTGCAGACAGTGTCGGCGGGACTGGACACCGTCCGCCAGTTGGATGCACGCCACTGAGGTCGCACCTCAAATCTTCTGGATCACGTACGCCCGTTGTTCCCCCGTTTCTGGATCCAGGGATGATGTGGCATCGCTCTGGACTTCCCACCACCTGCTCCAAGCAGTACGGAGGAACCCCACACCAGAACATCGCATCATTCGGTCCATCCGAGCTGGTGATCGGACGAAGACCTCCAGGAACATTGCAACCCTCCACCACGGGGAGTGTCTGCATGCCATGGATAGCAGGATCATTGAGGGGTTGTGCTTGGACGGCGCCCGCCACAACAGCGAGAACACCTATCACGAGGGCAGCGAGAGTGGCTTTCATGACACCTCCAGTTGAGTAGCTTGATGAGAACAGTTGGATTGACGGATCGAGTCCGCCAGATGAGAGAGGGTCAGAGCCCACCGAGATCGACCGTGAAGTAGGCCTTCTTGCCAACCTTCACACAGGAGGCGCCAACCTCGTCAAAGACGCTGCTTTTGAGTGCAGCGCAATGCCCGGGATCAGCGAGCCATGCGGTCATCGCGCGTGGGATTGCGTTGTTGGCCGTCACATCGCCACTGAGTAGTGCCAGTACTTCACCCGCGTAGGAAAACTTGTAGCCCGCATCAGTGATGCGATCGCTGTAGACCTCGCCGCTAGGGTTGGTGCTGGAGTAGTAGTTCTCCGCAGCCATATCCATCGTGTGCGAGGCAGCAGCATCGGCAAGCATTGAATTCCATCCCAGCGAAGCAGTTGGGCCAAAGTTGTGGGTCCCACAGTTGCGCGGCTGCGCACGAACCGCGTTTATCTCCGCAAGCAGCTTTTGCGCAAACTGGGGGACATCACACGAAATGGCACCATCCAATGCGACGTTGGCGACATCGATGGAACCGTTGTGGCCAACGTTGGGCGTGCCAGAGTCAGATGACGTGGAGCTTCCACCGCCGCATGCACTCATTGCAAAAGCGAGAGCAGTGATTCCAAAAATGGTGAGCTTGTTCATGGTTCTTCCTTGGGTGTGAGATTGGTTGAAAGTGAATGGATCAACAACGCCCACCAACAGGACGGTTTCTCGTACGGTCGCATCGCAAGTCCTGCGGGTCTCGGACACCCTTGAGACCACCACGGCGCGAGCCGGGGATGATGTGACAGCGCCCGATGTTTCCGACCGGGAGCGTCAAGCATGTGGGTGGGACTCCACACCAAAACATTGCGTCATTCGGCCCATCGGAACTCGTGATCGGGTGAAGTCCGCCTGGCGCATCACATCCCACAACCCTCGGCAATTCGCGCATGCCGTGGATTGCCGGATCGTTGAGAGGTTGAGCGTGTGCGGCCGCAGCCATCTGGAGGAAGAAAAACAGCACACTCAAATTGCGTAGCCACATAGGGAGCTCCACTTAGGTCGGTGCACAAGCCGTTGTCACCAACGCTCTTGCGCCGGCACCGGCCTGCACTCCAGTGGACCCTGTGATCGAAACAACGTATGAAGGGCTGATCGCGACTTCAAAGCTGCCGGTGTTGTTCCCGGGGTTGTTTGCGCCAATGATCACGCTCGCAGACGCTGACGCAGCAGTGGCGATAGGTGTCAGCCCCACACCGCATGTTGGCTGGACCACCGTGGTGTTGTGCGTGTAGTAAGCCTGCGAGCGAACACCATAGGTAAGGTGGTCGCGCCAGGCACCCTGGATACACATCAGCGATGCACCGGCAGCTGTGACTCCCATTGCGCCATCGATGGTGCATGTGGCACCACCGACAACAATTGGGCCGTCATATAGCATCCAGAAACCCGCGTTGCAGTACACGATCCCGTTTGCGGCACTGGCGAAGGCTCCCTGGGGTACACAAGCGTCCCCAACAGTTTTCAAGGGTGTATCGAACTGCGTTCCGGTCACACTTGGACCTTGGAAGTTCGGGTTGCGGGTATCGCCGACGCGCAGCCAGGGCTCGCCCCCCCCGCCAAGCCCGCTCACCATCATCACGATCCCATTCCTCGCTCCGGGATCAGGATTTGCCACTGTCCAGCTTCCTGACCCACCAACAATGATTGCCGGGTTGGGTGGGCCGCTGAAGGAAGCACTGGCTGTGGTGATGCGTCCCACCAAGGATGACAGCCTTGCAGCAGATAGCGTTCCGTCTGGTTCCAAGATGGGATTCGTGAGAGAAGTCTGTGCCCAAACTGTGCAAGGGTCGTCTGCCGGTGCCGTGCAACCAAGAGGGCTGCGCTGGAGACGAATCTGGTAGTCGGCTGCCGGTAGGTTGAGCGGTGCAGACAAGATCCCTGCCGCGGCCAACTCGGTAGTCGTTGGAGCGTACGGGTCCGCGAACCCTGTCACCGCGACTGGTCCCGAACCAGTCAGGACAGCTAGGTTGCTCGTTCGATACAGCTCTACAGCTGATCCAAACTCGTTGAGCACAGACCCTAGAGAACGCCCAGCGAGTTCGTTCGCAGCACGAACACGCTGCTGCGCGACAGCAGCCAGAATGACTGCCATTACAGCAACTGCGAAGGCGATCATGGGTAACGACACGCCCCTCTGAGCGCGACGAATGCTGCGTGTGGATCTCATGCTTTGCCTTGCTCGGTAACAACTGGATCAGCGACCCATGGTGATGGTCAGCGTGTTGTTTGCACCGCCGGCGGCACATGCAGTGTTCACGGCAGCAGGATCACTACGTGCACCAGGCGCCTTCGTAGTGGTGGCGCCAACATCGACACGCAAGGCAACGTCATCGAGACTGGTCGCGATGATGGCGCATGCACCTTCCGGGATACCAGGGTTGGCGAAGACTAGCGAGTCGCCTGCAGTAGCCACGGTCCCGACCGCAACAGTGACCTGTGCGCCCCACTGGTTCAATACGACAGGTGATGCGGCAGTTCCACCCACGTTCGAGCGTGGGAAGATGCCCTGGCCAACCAATACAGGAAGGGCACTATTGGCAGCCGTAAATGCGCCCACTCGAGAGCCATATGCGACCACGTTTGCTTTGAGATCGCTGAGCGTGGTGACTTCGTTCGAAGCCTTCGATTGATCAAAGTATCGAGGGCCGTAGATGATGGCAACGATCACAAAAATGGTCGACACCGTGATAAAAAAGGCCATCAAGGGGAGGCTCATCCCTAGCTGCCTTTTTCCACGAATGCTCTTGATGTAGCTGCCGTTTGGTTGAGGAACAGCGCGGCTGAGAGAAGTTTCGGGTTTGATAGTGGTGATTGCATTCATGGTTGCTCCAGGTGAAAGTTTGAGATTGAAAGAGACGGGATAAGGGCTGTTGCAATGGTCTACAGCGCCATTCCTAGGTTTCGGGTGAGTGATTCGGTTGCATCCTGCATTCCGATGACGACAACAGCCGTCGTGTAGAGGAATGCAGCTCCGACAATCGTCATGAAGATCAGGCTTGAGGTGTCGGCCTGCTTTTTCACAGCTGTGACAATCAGCCGAAGTGAATTCGTTCCCACGTACCGCAGGGTTGCGCCGAACGAGCGATTCGTGGCAGCGTCCTCAACACGATCCATGATCTGACGAGAAAAAAAACCTGTGCGAAGGGCTTTGATACCTTCTTCTCCCGCAGCGTCGAGCTTTCGAATGATTCGTGCAATCTGCCAAGCCATGTACGGAGTGGATGACTGCTGCATCATCACAAGAGACTCCCTCACCGTGCGGCCTGACTCCACCAAGGCGGCGAGAACGCTCAAAAAGCTACTCGCCTGCTGACCACGGTAGATCGACCATGGTGGGAACCTATCCGCCCATGTGCGCGTCCGGCCAATCCAGCGATTGAGCGTGGCGTAGTACAAAACCACCAACCCGCCAAGCGTGCTCAGCCACATCCAATGCGTGCCAAGCCAGAGTTGCGCATCAATGCAAAGGTGCGTCCAGGTTGGCCAGTGCTTGATGGGCACGCCACGTAGGATGTCGGGCCACATCATCAAGCCGAAGCCCACACTCAGCGCCAGTAAGCTCAACACCCCGATCGCGGGCTGAGCCATTGCAGCGGCAACGCTGCTGCGCATGCTTTCGCCTGCTTGGATGTTTCTCACCACCAACTGCAGTGCCTGGCGGAGATCACCACGAACTTCACCCGATTGGAGAATCATCGCTTCATCCACTGGCACGAATGGCTTTAGCGCCTCATGGAGACTGCGACCAGCCTCAAGCTTTCGATGGATGTAGTGCAGAGCGGGTGCACGAGAATCTCTGCGTTCCCGATCACGAGCCGCCCACTGTCCAAAGATCTGATCAAGCTTCTCAACGTTTGCGGCGCCCGAGTTGTCCAACTTGTCGATCAGCGACTCGTAAAGTTCAAGCCGGGTGTTTCGAAAGCTGACAGCTGCAAACCAAAGCGATAGGTTCATGCCATGCTCCGAATCGATGTTGCGATGGCCTTCTGCCCTCTGACCTCGTAGGCCTCAATGGGCTCGAACTCCGCCTCGACATCCTTCAAGCTCACGACACCTTGAGAGACCAACCAGATTGCGTGCTCGAATGCTGTCTTTCCCAGCATGTCGGATTCACCATACCCAGCGACTCGCTGAGCACGCCACAGTTGGTCCAAGCCTGGCCAGTCCCTGCGTGCGATGCATGAGCGCATCTCCGCTGTTGGCAGCAAGACCTCCACGGCAACCGTCACACCTTGCGTTCCGTTCCCCTTAAGGCCGGTAACGTCGGGTTGACAATGGCTACAACCTTCGGGGTTGGCGACAAACATGCTCCCAGGATCGAGATCGAACTTTGATCGAAGGAGCGCCTGCTTCCGCGCAGAGAGTCCATGCTCGGGGTGATTGGCAGGAAGCTTGCAATGGTGGCAAAGCTTCGGAAGCAAGCGCTGGTACAAGCTGGCTGATAGGAATTTGCTGCCCGCAAGAGTGTCCGGTGGCATACGAATCTCCCCCCCGCAAAGACGAGAGAGCCCATCAACACAACCTTCGCCGTGTGCCGTTGTGTAGCACCGGTGGCCTGTCTGGGTGAACTCTGCCGTCATCCGACCGGTTTCGTAGTCGCGCACTTCGCCCACCATGAGCGCGTCAGGATCCATTCGCATGAGGTCGCGAAGCAGCGAGGTGAACTTTTGCTGAATGACAGCACTTTCCAGGTTCACATCGACAGGAAGCGAAAACTGAACGATCCCAGGCATCACATATTCAGCCGGGTTTTCAGCGGTGTAAACCTTCATCGATGAGGGATCGGTGACCTTCACCATGAAGGTGCGCAGCGTCGTTGACTTCCCAGAACCCGTCGATCCAAAGATGATGATCAGCCCATAGTTACGCTCGACCGCAGGCGTGATCAGTTCAATGTGGCTCTTGCTGTATCCCAGCTGCTTCAGATCTGGAATCGATTCGATCTTCGGGTCGCTCTCGAGCATCCGCATCACCCCGGCGTAGCCCGTGATGTACGGGCGGCCGTTGAATCGCCCCTCCCACTGCACGCCCTGGACCAGCTGCTGTGTCATGAATGCGCTCTCTGTCTCCGAAGAGAACTGCTCGCGCGTGTTTGTGCTTGCCTTGACACGCTTACCGAACGCGGCAGCAATCGCGTCCACGATCAATTGATCGCGATTCGTTCGCCAGTGCTTGATCTTTCCGTATATCCGCAGCTGGATATTCGCAGAGCGGGACGCCTTATCAGTAGTGATGTGAATGTCAGAAGCTTTGGCCTGAATCGCTGCTCTGACCATGTCGTCATAGACCGCCAGATGTCGATCTTCAAGAGCGAGACCAATTGAACTGCTCAGACGTTCGTTCAACGCCCCCATTGCAACCTTGCTGACGTGCAGTTCACACACCACTTGAAAATGCCAGACCTCTTCGATCTTTGTCTTCACGGTCTTGGAATGCGAAGAGGCCAGTGCTTCTTCAGTGCCGACCAAGGCGACATCGCCGCAGCCCAAATTGAGAACCGCAAGTTCCGCCTGGAGGTTGGAGGCCACCAACCCCACCAGATGTCCAGCCCATGGCCGTTTGAGCGCCTTTGAAATTCCAGCGAGACTCGAAGCTGCCGCAGGGGCAGACGGAGGAGCTTGATGCTCAGTGCCGTTCGCAGCCTTCTGCATCAAATCAGTTTCCACATCCACCGTACTCGGGGCCTGTTCAGTTTCGGGCGACCCCCTGCGTTGGCGCACTCTGGGAGGGGTAGAAGGAGGCAGACTCTCAGAGAAAGTCGATGCTCCGGTCCCAGAATCTCGATAGCGAGTGAACAGACCCTTCATGGTTCAACCCCTGGGTGCCACGAATCGAGTGGTGCACTCACTGACAACCTTGCTCCCTTTGGTCGGGCGGACCGATTCGCAGCGTTCGAATGTGACGCCGTTTGCGGTGACGGCGTTGATCCGCCATTCCCCGAACTGCTCGCCCTTTCCAAGCTCCATGCCGTTCCCAAGGCGCACGCGAAGTGCTTCATTGCTGCTGCCGTAGACCGCGGTAACGACTGGGGTGGGAGGGGTGATCTTCATCGGAGGCAGAGGCGGCAAGATTGCGCCAACCCCAGGGGCAGGCGCAGGGGTCGAGTCGCTTGTCTCTTGCTTGGCGTCGCGCAATTCCTTCTTGAGCTTCTCGACAAGCACCTCGCGCGAAAGATCGGTGATCTCCCCGATGGTTGCCTTGGACTTCACTGCGTCACCTGGTGCCGATTGAGCAACTGATGAGACGCAGTAGGTGACGGACAGGAGGCCGATGGCAAAGAGCCTAGTCGCGGACATGGAGGATTCCTTTCGTTTTGAATGTGATTTCATGGCCCTTGACATCGATCTGGATGTCTCCGTCCAGTGCGAGTTGATCGCCAAGGTACGAAGCGAGCAGAGGACTATTGGGGTCGCTGTCCGCATACCACCAAGGTTGGTTGTTGATGTTGAGTTCCACCGCCCGGATGGCCTGCGGCATCCGTCTTAGCTTGTGCATTTCTGGACCGCCGTCCAGTTCGACAGGAACGGCGCGCATCTTCGGCTCGGAAACGTCGGCTCTCCATCCACCCACCGCCAGGAATTGCCAAAGCGCCACGTTCTGATCACGCCACTCACGGAGCACTGGCCACTCGACACGATTGAGCAATCTCGATGGCAGGTTCACTGGAAAGCTGTGCACAACTTCGGTCTGGCTGATCGCGGTGATAGGCCCCCAATCCGGCGAAGCTGCTGCGCGAAAGTCCTCGATCGTTCCGCCTTCGTCCGCAATACGCCGCCAAGCAACGGAGCAGGCGGACTGGGAGCAATTCAAGCGCCCCAGTTCCCATCCCGCCTGCACAGTAGGGAATTCGCGAAGCGCCTCGCGGAGTGTTGCAATAGCCTCAGCGAGCGGCGTCACTGGCTTGAGCAGATACTGCTCAATCGACTGCAAGTAGAGCTGCTCCGGCGTGCGAGAGGCCTCGAGCTGCGCCTGACGAGCGAGACGCTTTGCCTCCATCGAGCTCGATATCCATGTGTACGAACCAGCACCAACCGCGACTGCCAGTACGGTCAGTAGTGCCGCACGAGCAAACTTCCCAGAGGAAAGCCTTTTCAGCGTACTCGCTGATGCTCCGCCACCCTTGATAAGGGCGTCGAGGTCGAGTTCGTGATCAATATTGCCAATGTGATCGCCGCTGCCGTACACATCGAAGGGCTGCTTTGCCTTCGCAGCAAAAACGTTCCTCTCACCCGCGACGTCACCCTCCGGAACCAGCTTGTCGATTTCCACCACGCCTCGTAGCAGCCCGACGACAACGACTGTGCTTTCATGATCAGGGTTTGCGGAGGGAATTTCGATGAGCAGCAGAGCTGTTTTTCCCCGAAGGCTCGGGTGTCGGCCCGCCAGGGCCGCCAAACTCACCACCCCCCTGGACTCTCCGTTGGTTCGGCCGAAAACAGTTTCACCGTTGATCGAATACGAAACACCAGCGGTTTGGCCAGCATCCCGCCATGCACCAATTTGTTTGTGCTTGTTTTCGTAGGGATCGAGGATGCTCCAGACCAATGAGCTGGCCAGAGTCACCCTTTTGTGCTGGATCGTGTGCATCTGGTCTTCCTCAGAGGCCCATGACGCGAGGTGTCACCATGAGGATGCTGGTTACGTTGGATCGCTGCGCGATCGTTGAGGCACCAGTCACAGCTTGACGGTCTTTTGAACTCCAGTTCTCGGCGGCATTACTAACAATCACCAACGTTTCGTTGTTGCGCATGCGAATGTTCTGGCTGTTTTTCTTCCGCTGCAGCACGGGCGTGTTGATCTGTTGAAAGGTGGCTCCAGTCCCAGCGGATTGGGAATTGAGTTCAATCAGGCTGCTTCTGGTGGAGAACATCTGCAGCGTGATACGGGAGTCGTCCCCCACCGTAGGGACCACCGTGATGTTCTCGCCGTAGGTAACGAGACCTGGAACAAGACCGGGAACCCCAGCCCCTCCATCCAGCGCTCCACCTGAAGCAGGCTTCGTTTCCGCCAGATATGCCCGGTCGATCACGTCCTGCAGCCGCCCAGGCGTGCGGTTCGTGGTGACGATGGTTCTCGTGGTGTCAGCCACAACCTTCCCAATGCCGTTCAGGGCCTGCAGCGCGGCCTGCGACCCCTGGAAATAGCCTTGACGCTGGAAGTTCACGGTCATCGTGCCAGAAGCAGGATTGGCCAGCGAACCTGGCACTGTGGTGTTGATCGAGTAGTTCGGAACGGGGTTAGCCCCCGTGATCAGATCACCCGCAGCACCCAGTCCCGCGTTGACATCAAGACCTGCATCGAGGAAGCGGTTGTAGACGATGGCAACGTCAAGCCCAACGCTGGATTCGCCAGTGCGTTCGACAAGGATCTCTCGCATCTCGATCCTGATCTGCCGATTGAGCAGGTCGTTCTCGCTATCGATGTACTTTCCAACTTGCTCAACCTTGGCCTTTGTGTCAGTGACGACAATTGCCCCGGATGCTTGGTTCACGTGGACCTTTCCGGAATCCGAGAGCATCGACCGGATTGCATCTTCAATCCCCTGCCACGGACTGAGCTGGGCGTCCACGCTTGCAGTAGACGTCGACGCAAACGTCCCTGCTGTATCTGATGAGCCACCGCTACCGGAGCCACCTGAACTGACATCGTCACGGTAGGCCAGAGTGCCTGGCGAGACGGCCAATTGGAAACGGCGCGTCATCATCCTGTAGATGTTGATTTCGCCGTTCGCGTATTCCCAGTTCACATCCATGATGGAGCCAATGGTGTTCAGGTAGTCCGCCAGATCCCCTTTGAAGCTCAGTGGTAGGCGCCCCGTACTCGCGGGCGTAATCTGCGAGAAATCTTCCGCAGCTGGCAGCTGACCAGGAAGTGGCATCGGAGAAGCCAAAGGGCTCGGCTCGGTTTCGGAAGGCATGGAGACGCTTTGCTGGATGCCGTCGGAGCCATTGAACGCATCGGGGTTGATTCGCACAGCAATTCCGGTTGCCGTCCGAATGTTTCTCCCCACGTCGATCAAAGTGCCACGGCCGTTTCCAAAGCTCATCGTGATATTGCGAACGTGCGGAGGCAGGCTGACCGAATGGCTAATGGGAATCGGCTTGGAACCGAGGAAGTTTCCGGCCATCTTCCTGAGTCCTGGCACCGGTGCGACCTGATCAGGGAGCTTCGTTTCAACCAGGCTCTGCTTGATCTCGACATGCCGCGCCTCGGCTTTCTTTTCCACTTCGAATGTGGTCACAGCACAACCAGAGAGCACCAGCGCAGCGACGGCCGCTACAGGACTCACGCGGAAGGTAGAACGAGAAATGGTTGCGGTGCGATCGATGGAACAAGTCATTTATGGGCTCCTGTATGGGATCAGCGGTCGCAGGTCTGGGTGACGTGCAGGATTCGGGTGGCATTCGTGTACTGGCACCCGTGCAGCGGATATGAGCCGCTAGCGGTGTCTTTCAACAACTCGCCAAGAGCCGACCAAAAGTCTCCTGTGTAGGAAACAGCCACGGCTGGCAAGTCCGCATTGGCCTCGTACACAAGATTCACATTGGCTTCCGCAGCCCAACGGAGCAAAGCGCGGGACAGGGTGCCGTCCGTAGGGGTGACTTCCCACGTCTTTGCAGGAACGGCAGCAGCGGCTGGTGTGACGATTGCGGCAGCGCTCCCAGGGGAAGTTGCCGGAGGTGCCCCAAAGGGCAGGGGCGTGTCAACACGATAAGCCTGGGCCTTGATTTCGATGGCCTGTGATTGAGCGACGCTGGCTGAAAGGACCAAGGCGCCAAGGCATACACAACGGACGCCAACCGTCACAAGATTGATTCGAGAGATCATTTTTCTTCCTCGGAAAGAACCAAAACGTTGTTCTGGTAGGCCACAGCCTTGATTGAGAACCCGGCCTGCTTGGCCTGGGAGACGACGTAGTCAGCTGCTTGGAGGAAGCCGGCACGCTCGAAGGAAGCGTCCCCGTGAATCTTGACCTCCGGGACTTGTTGGATCACCACACGCCAACCGTTCTCATCACCCCATCGCTTGAGCATGTTGGCCACGGTCCCGTCAGAAGCACGAACTTCCCACTGCTTCTGCGCGGCCGGCGCCGCTGCAGCTGCAGCTGCAGGTGATGTCATCGTTCGCGCCCGATCAAGAGCTGCAACAGCTTGCGACGGTGACAGCTGCCCCGTTTGGAGCTGAGCAACAATTGCCTGTACCTGAGCTGCAGGTGCCGTTGCGCTGTAGTTGGTAGGAGCCTTCGAAGCTACCGTTGGTCCATCGACATGTGCCACCAGTGCAACTCCGATCACCACCCCGCCCGTTCCTCCCGCCCTCGGCTGCGCCGACTCCTGGTAGATGATCTTTTCCACAGGGACTCCAGCCTGTGCAAGGATGCGGCCAACTGCTCTTGCGCGTTGACTTGCCACACCCTCGCCATACGCCGCGTCGTCGATACCGGTCACCACGATGCGATTCGCGGAACTGAACCGCAGCGCGAAGGAGCGAGCAATGCGCGTGCCCTGTGGACCGAGAGTCGAAGCTCCGGACACGAACGGAACGGTCACCTCATCAGACAGCTTTGGCGGTGCAGTCCACTCAGCCAGATCACCCATGATCGGTGTGGCATAGCTGTTGACATGCAATGCAACTGGTTGTGATGGAGCGACCATCTCTGGAGGAATGCCTTGGATCTGCGCAGACGCTGCAAGCAATCGCTGCATCGATGCTGGTGGAGCGTCAAGACTGGCAGGAGCAGCATCTTGTGTGGGGACCGAAGTTGATCTGCCTTCGCCCAGGTACGACACTCGCCCGACGCCATAGCCGAGCCTGAGAATGAACGCCCCGGACACTGACGTCACTCGAACGTACGGCCCCTCGAGTTCGGGCACCATCAAGATTGGGCCTGAAGGGGACTCTGCAAGAATCGCTGGCACCGGCTCGCCCGAGCGGAACTGGAAGTAGGTTGACTTCCCATCGTCAAACACTTGGGCTGGGCGTACCCGCTGGTCCCCAGTAGTCTGGTAGGAGAAGTCATAGCTTCCTACGCGATCTGGCGACGATCCTTGAACCGCGGTGAGCGAAAGGACAGCACCGAGGAACACGGGAATGGTCGGCTTGAGAGTGAGTTTCATATGCTTACCTGCGGTAGGGGCCTGGGAATTCCATATCTCTGGTCACCTCGACGTTGATTCGTGTGCCTTTTTCAACCGTGATGGTTGGGGGAATCACTCGATGTCGATCCAGCACGGTCTTGGACGTGTCCACAAGTACCTGGCCAGCTGCGGATTGAGCGCCGCCAGTTCCTCCGATGCTTGTGGTCGGACCCGTGTTTCTGCTTTCGAATCGGTCGGCGATCACAGCAATGAGAAAGCTCGACGTGAACATCTTCAGAAAATGGTTGTTGACGTTTCCATCAATCCCTGCTGCGCCGCCGAGGTCTGCGCCCGTAAACCCGGGAAGATCAAAGCTGGTCCCGTTCGGCATGACGATTCGAGAAAAAGCGAACATGACCCGCTTTTGCCCTTGTTTGATCGAGCTTGAGTACTGGCCGGAAAAGCACGAGCCCCTAGGAATCAAAAGGTGATCGCTGGTGATGGAGTCGTACACATCCAAGGTAGTGCAGCCCGTGATTTCCCCAGGTAGGTCGGTGTTCAAGTCCCTCCCCAATACCGCCGGGATTACCTTGCCTTGTGTCAGCGTATACGGGTTGGAGATCACGTAGGGTCGAATCGGTTTGTTTCCTCCTGCTGCAGAAGCGAATTCCCGCAGCCAGGATTTATCAGAGCCAGCGTTTGCCTGCGCTGCCATGTTGGCTTGGGCATCGACCATGGTTTTGACAAGCTTCCCTTGGTCAAAGGGCTCGCGTTCACCTGGAGGTGCGTTGAGGGACGGCACAGCGCCGCGAAGACGGTCGAGTGGCCCGGCCATTGACTCGACAGGAGAGGTCGACGCTTTGCTTTCGTCAAAGGCCAGGCTCTTGCTAGTCCTCGCTCCTGAATCCATCTCAGCATCAATATCGGAGATCGCTGGTAATGGAGCCGGCAAGGGTGCAACCTGAACGGGCTCTGGAGGAGTTGGGGGTGGAGTGGGCCGTTTGTTTCTTGCGCGGCGCTCTGCTGCCTCAATTTCCGCGTCAATATCACCCGCCCTACCGGTCGCAACTGGACGATCGTTGGTTGGAGCTTCTTTCGGACCCGACATGCTGCCGAGGACGTATGGGGTCAAAACACCGACAACCGTCAACACCACGACGAGGCCAATCATCCAAACAACCGTGCTCTTCTTGAGAGGGACACGGCTGGTGACCTGCCCTGGATCGATGATGGAGTTCTGAGCAAGAGGCATTTTCAGTAGTCCCCGTGCGCACCAAAGAAGCTGCGCTTTGCCTTCCGGCCAAAACGTACCTCTTGCTTGCCCAGCTTCAGAACACCTTGATCCATCAGTCGCTGCGCGAGCATGTACTCGCCCTTGATCACATAGTTCACGACTGCGAGTTCTTCGCCCTCGCTAGAGGCAAAGAGTGCAGGGAGTTCGTTCAGGTCCGCTGGCATGCGAATCCACGTGAACTTCCCATCGTCAAAGACTGAACTTGGACGAAACGGCGCATCCCCAGAGATTTCGTAGCCGAACCTGAGATCCTCAGGGCGAATGTTGGTCGCAAGCGTGACCGAGGCCGCTTCCTCCGCCTTCGCTTTTGCGGCTTGATCTGCCTGGTGCTGGCGCTCGTCTTCTGCTCGAAGATCCATCAACATCGTCTGGCCGTAACGCCATGTCACCCTCTGGTACCACTTGGCACCAGGCCCAGTGCTGCGTAGGACGAACTGGTAGGTGCGCTTGTCAGTAATGACCGTCATCGATGTCTCCATCGACTCATAGATCGGCTTGACGAAAAGATGCCGTCGATCGCCTGTCGGCGACAGCTCCCAGTTCTTCGTATCTCCCCCAGCAACAGTCGAAATCTTTTCGTCTGCGCCGAATTCGATGTGAGTGAGTGACTTCGGCCGTGCAAGCACCAGGAAGGTGTTGTCAGCGTCATATTCAAACTGAACCAGCCTTGTATCCCCGGGAAGCGCCGTGGCAGAGAGCTCGGCCATAGCTGATGTTGCGCTGAGCAAGAGAGTGGCAGAGACACTCCAGCGGATGATCTGTTGCTTCATTAGCGGACTGCGCCTTCTTCAGATACGTTCATGGATGTGACGAACAGTCCGAGCGGGTTGTTGAGAATTTCCCTCTCTGTCTTGGGTGGACTGATTTCGTACTTGAGCGTGAGGCGATACCGAGTTGTCTCGGCACCAGAGATGTTTGCCCTTGCCTCTCGCGTTGTCAGAAATACGAATGCGACACCAGACTGACTTACATCCACACTGGTGATCGTGGGAGTACGCTGGATCGTGGGGTCCTGAACCATGCGTGCCACGATGTCCTGCGACACCCGAAACTCGGAAAACTGGGAAATCGCAAGCCCCCGTGACATCACAATCGCGTCCCGGAAATAGTCGGGCGTGAGAACTTTGTCAATCGTGAAAACCTTGGTAGCCCATCTTGCGAGCTCAGCTTTGATTACTGCATCGCTCGGGCGGACGCTGGTGATGCGCACCGGTCGATCCACCAGGCCGGTTTCTGGATTTACCTCGACCAACCACGGCTGGGCCACGTTGTCAGAGGCAGATTGAAAAAACGCAAATACGGTTGCGACCACCAACCCCATTGCAATGACCGCCAGAATGAACATCCGTTGTCCATTGACCATCGAGGAGCCGTAGATTTCGCTGAACCTTTGCGACGCATCTTCGTACATGCCTGGCGGCCTCTCGGAGTGCGTCGACAGTGAGAGGTCTTGCTTGTCTTTGGGCTTGCGTGAAAACATGATCAGAGTCTGAAAAAGTTGCTCTGATTATTTGAGGCCCCCTCCACCCTGCCCCTGTCTCATTGCCCTGTTTTGCCCCCAATGACGTAGGCGCCACGTCGATAGGCGAAAAAAATCCCCGCAGTTACGGGGATCTCTGAAGCTTTGGGTAGAGAGGTCAGGATAGAAGCTGAATCCCCCCCTTCAGTAGCGTGTACGTTCCTCTTGCCGCATACCCGAGGATGATGACTCCCAGGAGGTAGCAAAGGCCTCGCCGCTCGTTCCATACTTTGATAGCTCCCAGCGTCGCGGCTTCAATCGGACTCTTGGGCATCGGCGCGAAGTCAACGTCTCTCGAACTGGCGGACCCGTCATCAGTCATTTCGTCCTCATGGTCGAGACGACCTATCGAAAGGATGTACTGATCTATCACCTCGTGCACCTCTGGAACTGCTACAACTCTTCGCAGGTTCTCCGCCACAGCGATTTGATCGTCAATCGAGAGCAAAAAATGTGATCTGAGCCACCAAATTACGAACTCTGGCTCATGAAAGTCAAAGCCATCTGAACGCGATTGGTGGCTGGCGGTCAGAGATGTCGTTTCGACACTTGTAGTTGGTTGGGATACTTCGTTCATCGGGTTCAAAACTCTTCAGGATTGACAACACGCCTTGCCGTTTTGATGTCATCCAAAGTCAGGGTGAGCTGGGTGGAGTGATCATGATTGGATATGGCACGGTTGACCGCGTACTGCAAGACGCCTTCGATCGTTGCAATAGTCTGATCGCGGAGCATCTCGGAAACATCGAATGCATCCACACTGGGCTCCAAGAGCACTCGCTTACCTTTCAGCCATGAGGAAATGAAGCGTGGGATCTCAGTTTGAGGGGGAAGCGTGAATTCAACCTTCTCGGTGAATCGACCCGCACGCAGCAGTGCAGGATCAATCTGGTCCGGATGGTTGGTAGCAGCGATGAAGACGACGTCCTGTACTCGCTCGTCAGTACCATCCATGAGCACCAGGAGCTTGTTGCACAGATCGGGTGTGTTCGAATACTGGCGATTTCGGAGGAGATCATCAGCTTCATCAATGAAGATCAAGGTGGGGCGGATGTCCTTGGCCTCGGCATAGAGCTTGTCCAGCTTTGTGCGGTCCGAAAGCAAATCTGGACCGGCAACAGACAAGAAGGCCCATCCCGCCTCTTTAGCCAGCGCACGGGCGGCAGCAGTTTTGCCAGTACCCGATGGGCCGTGAAAAAGCACCCCGCTTGGAATACTTCCACCGAGCATTTCGATCCGATGGGCATCCTTGAGACGACCAGCGACTAGCTCGATTGATTCCCGCGTTTCTGTCTCAAGAATCAAATCACCAAGGGATTTTGTGTTTACAGGAAGACGCCCAGAGCGCCCTTGGACCTCGCGAAGTGCGCCCATCCACTCATCAAATCCCAGCTTGGTGAGGCTTCGCTCCTTGGTGTATGCAGGGACCGCTTTGGCCACAGCAAGCAACCGACTGACTGCAAATCCTCTCCAGCGTTTCGCCACAGATCGGAGGGCATCTTGGTCCACGTCAAGATGTCCCGCGTGCTTCTTGATCCCATGGGAAAGCAGGCCGATCCGGGCTGGTTCATCAGGAGGAGTGATCTCGACCTTGAAGTCGAAGCGCCCCTCCCGAATAGCCGCAGCATCAAGCTTACTGAGATAGTTTGTGGCCCCAATGAGAACCACTCTGTGTTCACGAAGCGCGACGATCTCGGTCAGGATAGTGTTGGTGATCTTGAGGTCTTCTGCATTGTTGCTTCCCGCGTCCCGAGACGTGATGAACGAATCGATCTCGTCGATGAAGAACACGCACGGAGCCTTGGCCTTTGCGTACTCGAAGGCCTTGGCAATGACACGCGGCATTTCACCCACCCACTTTGACGAAACGTCCCCATACGTCATTTGAATGAAGGGTATTTCAAGCTCTCCAGCCAGAGCCTCAGCAAAGACTGTCTTTCCGTTGCCTGGCTCCCCGTGAAGGAGAATGCCGTTGCGAGGAGCATCTGAACCTTGGTCTCTTTCAGAGATACACGCTGTCGAGGCATCCAGCAGCTTCTGCTTTACCACCTGCATGCCAAAGATGCCGTCGAAGTCCAGTTTCGGTCGGCGCACCTCCACAGGAGTTGCGTAGTCCTCTTGCGCGGCAGTTGAAGCTGTTTGGGAGCGAGGAGGAATGGCGCTGGGTGCTGCCATCCTTGACCTACCACGCTGTCGGATTTCGCTGTCTGTTGGTACGCCCAGCCCAAATCCTGGCTCCCACCGGTCAAGCACAAAGCACAGCACCCCCAGTGCAACCATCCCAACGCCTGGCCATAGATGTTCCAGCGCTGTAGATGACCCATGCCAACCCATGTATGAAGACATGAGGAGCAACGCACCGAATACAGTGGCTGGGAGCCCCATGCACATCATGACGCTCTTGTCCTGCTCCCACCACGCACCTCCCCAGAGAACTCGAGCGTTGGAACCCGAGATGCAAGGCCAACCCCGCTCAGCCAATGGCTTGTTACACAGGAGCTCAAGGATATGCAGCACGAGGATGGCCACGGCATTCAGGACAAACGTCATCACGATGAAGTCTCGCATGGCTGGAATCTGTGCCTGGACGGAGTCGAAGGGCAGATTGGCCCAAAGCACCCAATACCCCACCGTCCACCAGGAGAACAGACTCGTGTACCCAAGCCCGAGGTTGGCCTTCTCACGAAACCACCGGAACAAAACGCCAATCCACGAATTCCTGCGTGAAAGGGCAGACTCGTAAACGTGGACTGGCATGTTGAGAAGTGTTTTGCTCATGGTGTGTACTTAGTTTGGGCTTAGCTCCAATCTACCCCAGCTTGTCACACCGTCAAGGCCTCAGCACCTTCTGGAATCAAAATCGCTTGGTTGTTTGCCTTGATGAAGTCGTCGAACTTGTCGGCTTAGATACGGTGTAGCGTGGTGACGGGGGCCCATAGAAGGTTCCACTCGATTCACGTCTCGATGATGCAGCGTTTGCGCGCTCCATAGAACGGACGTAGGCTTGCTGAGAGGCTGCTGACATCCGCGTAGTGTCTCGCCCAATGTTTCGCTCACCACCCACAGCATCACCACTTCTGGCCGCTCTCCTATCGGTTGCAGCAAGCATGGACCCACCGGCCTTCGATATGACCTTGCCGGCGCCAGCGGCTAACGGCTTGGCAAAGTTGGGCATCATGTTCGAGACGCCAGAAAGTGCGTGGCTTGTCTGACCCGCCTTCCCGCCCCCACTGCCCCCAGCGCCCATCCCGCCGGTCAGCATTCTGACGGCCGATGAGCGGTTGACGAGGCCAGACCATCCACCGAACGATGCACCGCCGCCTTGACCGGAAATCAGGCCTGACGAAATTGACGAGGCGGATTGCATCAACAGTGCACCGATGCCTGCCAACAGGATGATGATCACGTACTTCGTCATATCAAAGACAAAGGCGTCGAGTCCGGTCAGGCCAGCTTCAATCGTTGTTCTCGAAACTTGCAGCGCTGTCTCCATGATCACATTGGTGACTTGGAGCAGCAACAAACCGACAATCTTCAGCAGTGCAGCGCCAAGGAAGAACCGCAACCACCCATCAAACAAGAAGGAAGCTGGTTTGAAAAGTAGGAAGGGGACGAAGAACGGAGCGAGGATCAGCGCAATGTAGATGCCAACCTGTGACATCACCAAATGAGCCAGGTATATGGCAAGGGCCATCACCACCAAGAACACCCCAACAATGGTGGCGATGATGGCCAACATCACAGCGGGAATCCCGAGAAGAATTTCAGCCACCCAAGCCAGCCCAGAGGTGGAAGAAGAGCCGGTTGTTGGAGAGATGTCCCAAAGGGAACGAATGGTTTCGAGCGCCGTGCCAGCCGAGCGCACCATCAAGCTCGCGAGTGTCGTGCTTTCCTCCCCCGTAATCAGCCCACCAAGCACTGCCATGCTTGACTCTATAGCGGCCGCCATTCCATATGAAAGGAACCCGACCACAACAGCACCCAGTACGGCCAAGGGGACAAGATCAGTGATCATCCCCATGATTCCGCTGCCTGTAGCGAAGTTCTTCAGAAGTAACCACACCAGGTTGGCCACGATAAAGAATGAAAACAGTTGCCAGCCGATACTGTTTATGGTTCCACTGGTTGCAAGGGATCGAAGGCGTTCCTCAATTGCCTCGGCCACGGTGGTGAACGCCTGGTCGGCCGACAAGCCGGTCCCTTGAGCAGCGGCATCTGGGGTTGCACCCAAGAGCATGAGAATCACCAAGATCAAAGGCAGCGAACTCCGTACCCAGAGCCAGACGGGTTGATTCAGTATCACCATACTGTGACTTGCATTCGTCTGCTTTTTGCCATCCACCGAGGCATTCGACCTTTTCATTACCTGTACCCGCGCATTCTGTCGATACTGTTCTGGTCACGCTCGCGCAGCTCAAGGTTCTTGTTGTAGTGAAGCTCGTTCCTTGCCTTGATCCTCTCGCGGGCGGCTGCCTCATCCGCAATCGAACGAGCTTCGTCAGAACCTTGCTGTTCTGCAGTCATCGCAACCATGCGCGTGATCTGCTGTAGCAGCAGATTCATCTGGTTGTTCATGAGCTGGGTCGCTTGGTGAACTCCAACGGTCTGCGATACACGTCGACCATATTCATCCACAAGATCGATGTCAGCGGCCACTTGCTCAAGCTGGACTCTCTCTCGCTCAAGACGTACCTTTGCAGCACTGTTCCCATCGCGGATCTTCTGCGATTCCCGGTGAAGGTAGTCCTCCATTGGCATACGCAAGAGGCGCGCCTCGACCACGCGAGAATCGAACATTCGCCCCAACCCTTGTAGGTCGTGGCCGAACTGCCCCAACGCGCTTTGGAAGCCTTCCAGGTCTCGCTTGGCCTTGAGTACGTCGGCAAGTGTGATGCCCTCGATCTGAATGCCTGCAAGGATCTGTTGCTCCAACTGCTGATACTCCAGCAAGTACGTTTGGTAGAGCTGTCTCACCATCTGGACCTGCTCCCAAAGCTGAGCGGTCAGTTGGAAATTGTTCGCCAGCTGAGTCCACTCTGTCGCTCCACCAGTCCAAGCTCCTGCCCAGACAGGAGGTGCCCCAACCGGCGGGACCACAAGGGCAACGGCAACAATCTTCAACCCAAGCTTTTTACACACGGACATCGAGTACCTCCTCAAGGAACTTAATTTGCCAGTCGTTCCCACCTTGCTGGGCGAGTTCAAGGGCTTTGCTTCGAATACTCTCGCGCGACGTGCCTTCGTTGATTGCCAACAGAATGTCCGGCATGCTCGCCTCGACAAGGCGTGTCGCACCGGGCTTGACCAACAGATAGTCCCGCTTTGGGACAGCACCAGACAAGAGGGTCAGTTGGGCGTCGTTCAGACCAAAGAGCTCTCGGTACATGGGTGCCATAGCAGCAACGGAGTCATTGATCGAAGGCAAGAAAACCCGCGTCGGGGTGTTTGAGACAAATGCCGCCCAGGACTTGAGCTTGGCGAGCTCCTCCGGAGACTGCGTGGCAAACACCACGAAGGCGCGCTTCTTCCTGAACGTCCGAAGCCAATCGTTAATCTTGGCTTCGAAGATCGGATTTGCCAGCATGTACCAGGACTCTTCAACATAGATGAAGGTTGGAGTGTTTCCGTTGAGCTTTCGCTCGATGCAGTAGAAGGCGTAGTCCATGAAAGGCGCGGCCACTTGTTGGTTCTCAAGCAGCTTGCCGGTTTCCATGCACGCGATGTTGCTCAGCGTGAGAGCATCTTCTTCGTTGTCGAAGTAGTCACTGAAGGCCCCCTTTGCAAACCCCCCTTCGGTATCACTGCGATCCACATATGGCGCAAGCTTGAGGGCCAGCTTCTTGTTGGTTCCGCTGATGAGCTGGTAGAGCGTACCCAGTCTCCAGCTGGTCTCAGGCAATGTCTTCAGCTGCTGGATCTTGGACGACAGGTCTTCTTGCTCCTCTGGTGAAAGAGTGGTCTCGTTGCTGGCAAAAAGGACGCCAAGCCACTTCACCAGTGCCAGGTCTTCGCCGTCCCCCAACATTCTTCGGACCGGGTTGATTTTGATACCCGTCTTTCTCGGAGAAGCCATGTCGATATGGGCACCGCCGAGCAACACGGTTGTCAGCGCCATCGAGTAGTCCTTGTCAAATACATACGATTGACAGGGAAAGTACTTTTGGAACTGGGCGAACAGCAGACTCATGAATGTCGTCTTTCCCGAGCCAGAACCACCAATCACTACGGCATGCCCAAGGTCGCTCGCGTGGGTGTTGAAGTCGTACGGAACGCCATGTGGTGTTGGAAAACGCACATGCGCCGGAACGTCGCGCTGTAGCACTGAAGAAAACAATCCATGCGTCGCTTCGCCACCAGAAATCGTCCGAATCGGACACAAATCGGCGACGTTCGCGGAAGATGCGAGATAGCGACGGAGCTGCGTGCGGCTGTTTCCAGGAAGGGAGCCCAGAAACGCACTCATCAGCCCTTGGCGTTCACGGGTAACACCATATCCGCCGGCACGAAGGGTACTGGCGATCATGTCGACCGCCCTATTCACATGCCTGCGGTCCTCACCCAGGGCCAGGATGGTCATGTTGTAGTAGCCGAACATGAGATCACCCGCCGTGACGTCAACAAGTGCGTCCTGTGCGTCTTGAGCAAGAGCCAGGTTGCCGGTGTTGACCTTGTCGCTCTCCATCCCAGTGATGCGTTCGAACATTCGCACAGCTGCGCTCTTCACTTCAGTCCGGTAGAACTGCTCGGCCTTTTGGATAGTGTCCTGAGCAAGGTTTCTGTCGATGAACTGGAACGATTGAACGAGCACGTACTCACAGGGCAATGCGAGGAGACGATCGATCTGTAAGCTGTGCGCTTCTGGAGGCATACCTGTCGTTGACAAGGCAGCGCAGAAGGTCGAGCGTGATGGGCCTTTGAACTCAAGGGAGTCCCCCTGACGGACCAGATCGTCAGCAGGGATGAGTGTGTTGAGGTACACAGGCCTGTTGGGGAGGTTGAGCATCCCCTTTTCCGACCCAAGGTTGACTCTGCTGTACAGATCGCCAAGCAGGTGCTCACCCTCAAGCCGCACAAAGCCAAGGCTCGTTACAACGATATTTGCGAAGGCTGAAACGATGTTTTCGAAGTCCTCGACCATCTCGGCGATCTGACCGCGGACACCTGCAATCGCCGACTTCTCACCGAAGCGGTTTCGCAGCACATTGCCGATTGCAGCAAACGCGCTGTCGTTCTGCTCCATCTCCGTTTTGAGCTGTTCGAAGAACGCCTCTGTCTTCGACGTATACCGATAGGAGATGTAGAGACTGTGCGTAATGCGGCCATTCGGACTCAGCTCGCACACACGTGCCCAGGCATCATCAATCGCGCTGGCGACCTGGTTGGTGTAAGCAGTCTCGGGATAGTCACTGACCACCCTTCGTTCCTGGATCGAGTACATCGTGCACCGGTCAGTCAGCTGACGCATCGCCGTCTGCATGAAGTCAATCCGATGGTTGATCTGATCGTCGTCGACGCCTTCAATGTCGGCACCTTCAAAGGTGAACCCAGTCAAAAGGGAGCCGTCATGGCAAAGGACCATCTTGGCGGACACAAGACCAAACCATGGGAGCAACTCACCAAGGGAGGAGACGGACTTCCTTGGAAGCGTGAACAGCTCGTGCAGATTTACCATGGCAATCCTCTTCCCCAACCCTTTGGTCGATTCATCCAGTCCGAGGGTCGAGGAATGGCGCTGTAGGCATTCCCCTCTTCGATGTAGCGGAAGAAGATTGCCATGAACTGAGGGTCCTTCTTGGTGAGCAGGCGCGAGATGTAGAAGACGGGAAGCAAAAGCGGAATCCCCACGTAAACCTGCGCAGAGAAGAAGAAGGACCCCAGAAACGCAATGCAATAGAAGGCAGCAGGATCCGTCCCCATCACCGTTTTCGGTCGATGCAGGCTCGCTCGAAAGACACTCGAACGCCTCATTGCGCTGCCCTTAGCGGAAGCAAGCTGGCAAATTGATCTGCCCACTCGACAGCAGGATCGTCGCAAGGCCTTGCAAGACCCCGTAGAGCACGATGACGGACAGGATCTTGGTCCAATCCATGCGGGCAAACAGGCCGATCACAATGGTTGCCACCACCACCAACAGGAAGACGATGATGGCCAGCGGGCCTTTCATCCAGTTCACGATGTCGCAGCCGATGCCATCAATGATGGGCAGGGAAAACTGAGCGAAGGCCGCCGTCGGCACTGCCAGGAGTACGGCAGTACCGAGCGCTCGGTACATGGACTTGTCAGAAAGTTGCTTTTTGACTGAACTGATGAAATGAGTCATGGTTGCTCTCCAGTGGATAAATCTTTGATGCGGTATTCGCCGCGCTGACGGTCAAACCCTTCAACGCGACAAATTTGTGAAAGCCGGCGCTTGCCGTGCGCTTGTTCGATGAACAGCACGTAGTCGACGGTGGATGCGATGCGCTGCCGGACAATGTCGTGCGGCATCCCTGTGTCTGCGGTCAACACCAACGACTCAAGTCGCTCAAGCGCGTCTGGTGCCCCGTCCGCATGGATCGTTGCGCCAGAGCCGGGGTGACCGGTGTTCGATGCGTCCAACCAGTCGTAGGCCTCTGGTCCACGCAACTCACCGAGAAAGATGCGGTCAGGGCTGTACCGCATGCCCATCTGAACTGCGCGACGTGCCGTTACGCCTTGTTCTGGATCGCACTCCACCAATACGTTGTTCGGGGAGACGATTCGCAGTTCTTGGACCTGTTCAATGATGAACAGCCGTTGAAGCGGGTCCACAAGAGAAAGCACGCAGTTCATCAGCGTGGTCTTTCCTGAGAACGTGCCCCCGGCGATCAGGAAGTTCTTTCTTCCCTTCACCATGCTCCGAATGACTTCGGCCTGGGCCTCGGTTATCGTTTCGGAAGCCGCGTAGTCTTCGAGCGTGATGATCTTCGTAGCGTGGCGGCGCACGCACATTGAGGGCCCCTTGACTGCCACTGGGGGAAGACATGCCTCAACACGGAATCCGGGCAACCGCGCCGAGAGGATGAGTTGCTCTCCTCCAATTTGCTTCTTCGCAATACTCGCCAAGAGCGTGATTGCGGTTTGAATCTGGTCCGCCCCAAGGTCGACATCGAACTTCTTGTCTGGGCCAGATTGCCGCAGAAAAACATCATGGGGACCATTGACCATGATCTCGTTCACGCTCGGGTCATCAAAGACCGGACCGAGCGGACTAAGTGCCTGCATGAAGTTTGCAAGCAGTCGATGAGAGTAGGACTTTCCTGATCCAAGCATCAGGAGAATTTACGAGTGGCCCTCCCTCCCTATCCCCTCCCATTGCTCTGTTTTGCAGGCAATGCGAAGGGGTGGTGTCGAGTTTCTAGAGTATTTCTAGTTGCGCCCAAAAATGGGCTGCATGTTCGAGACCATGGCCGACAACGGCATGATCATCAGCAATGCCCAGAGGGGTGAAACCAATGGTGTGATGGGTAGGGGGAGCGCGAGGTATATGAGCGGACCCATTGCCATGGGAATGACGGTCATACTCGTCACTGAGTAGGCTGCAGGGCGTATTGCACCGAACTCTGACCGCTTGATGGCTCGCTGGACAAGTCCATCAATCACAGCCGCAATGAAAACTGGTGCGAGGACTAGGAACCAAACCAGGAAGATGAAGAACCGATGCACTGCTACCAGAAAGTTGAGGACGAGACCATCCACATACCCGTTGAACGCTTTGGTTGCTGCGACCCCTGGGCCCGGTACGACTCGCATTGTTCTTCTCATGTCTTCCCCGCGCACCGTAGCTGCTGCCACGCTTCCAGCCGGGGTGTACAGGTTGTAGACAATGCTGGCCTTCTTCGAGAGCCAGTCCGCAGTGCTATCTCCAAACGTCGATCTGGTTAGCGCCATTTCGGTCGCCACGAATCGCTCCATGGACTCGTGATTCCTCAATAGAGGGTTTAGCAGGAACATGCCGAGGAACAAGGCCATCCAGAAACCAATGTGACTCTTGGTGTTCATGGCAGGGTTTAGCTATACCGTGCTACCACACCAACGTCGCGTGTGCTGGCGATTGAGCAGAGCACCTTCATCCGCGTCCCTTCGACCTCGTTGCGGCTCACGTCGCTTACCTCGTAGAAGCGTACCTCCTGAAAGTCGTTTCGCGACACCCAATCACCGAAGGACTCTTGTTCGAGGGTCCATTGCTCCACGGGACGATTCCGATGCACTCCCCACGCCTGGAGGTGTGCACTATCCTCGGCGGCCATGGCAAGCCCTCGAAGGTATCCAGCGACTACATGCGACCGGCTTCTCTCATTACGTTGTATGGAGCGCTTTACCTCTCGAACGCCTTCAATCGCTGCTTCGATCACCATCGATCGCTCACTGTCCCTGGCTAAGGGCCAATTCAGGGAGTAGATTGCGAGTAGCTTCTCCGTTGCCACGCGCAGGTTTGGGTAGGCCAGCCATATCGACCGCTGATCGTCTTCAAGTCCCTCTGCCTGTATAGCGAGCAACAGCTGATCAAGATCAGAATGGGCCAACGGTACCTGTAGGGTGTGCACGGAGGGCTTTCCCTCTTCAATCGCATGCGAGTTGGAAGCCGGGAATAGTTGAGTGACCTTGATGCTCATTTTTCTATTTCATCTGTAAAACTGGGATGCGGCCTTTGATGAACTCAGACCGATTCAACATTGCGACATACTGGAGATCTGGCATTCCTGGTAGGAGGGACGGTGGAAACAGTTCGGTCTTCGTTTCAGAGATTGACTCTGCGCGGTTTACCGAGAATTCGAGGCCGGTATCTTCTGTCTTCGATCCGGTCGACTGGCTTTGGGAGCGGACCTGAATCGCCGTCATTCCGAACTTCTCTGACACCATCTCCATGGTGGCCGCGTCCTGCGTCGCACCCACGATCATGTTGTTCATGTTCCCCATGAAGCGAAGTGCCTTGCTCTTGTTGCCTCCAAAGGCATCAACCAAGTCAGACAAGGTCTGGCCAAGAGCCCAGATGAATATCCCAGCGCCCCGCCCCTTGTTTGCCTGTTGAATGAGCGGTTCGCACATCACGTCTCCCCACTCATCAACCATGACATGGATTCTCCGAGGCGTACTCCCGTCATCACCCTCGACGCCGTGGTTGTAGATCTCGGCCGCAACGGCTGACCCATCAGCCAACAACATCGCTGCCAGGGCATGCCCCACAGAGGGATCGGCTAGCGTATCTGTGCCGACATAGAGGATGTGCTTGCCTTTGACCACCCGCATCATGTCCATGATCGGACGCTTGTCATCCAAGTCTTCGTAGTCAGGTGAGAGCAGGCCACGCAGATCGTCAGTACTGAGCTTCGTGAGCATGGGTGTGATGCTCACGATCATCTTCCCGAACCACTGTTTGTCAGCCTCAAGGATCGCTATCAGTCCCTTGATTTCCTCAAGCTTTTCAGGAATGCCTTTTCGCCTTGCCTCTGCATGATCCTCCGCAAGATCTCGGTTGAAGACTTGAATCATGGCTGTGAGTTCGACTGAGCCTGTTTCGACGACTACAGAAGGCTTCCCCCTGCCCTGCTTTGGACTTGAGAAGCCCAGCTTTGCAATCTCTTGGCTGATCTGGTCACTGAACTCAGCTCCATCAGTCTTGAAGAACTTCGTAAGCGCCTCCTCAGTCAACCGCTCAACGCTCACGCGAGATTGCATTGCTGTCTTGAGAGAGACGATGTTCACCCGACGGCCGATGTACTTCATACCATTGGTGATTGAGTGCACTGCGTTCCAACAGAAATCCTTGAACGTGCTGTCCTCTGCTGAGAGAACGAGTGAAACGCGAGACGCAACCTGGCTCACTCGATCCCAGTTTTTCAGCAAGTCCATCCGGGTTGACTGTGAAGCAAATGCTGGATGCATCATGAGAAAACGTTCTGGCTCACCAGTAGCTGCTGCACAGCTTCGGCAGATTTCTCTCAACTCAGGATCTCCCTTGGGGTCGATCACTATGACCGTGTCCCCTCGAGACGCAAGCTGGTAGAGGATCAAAGAAACGAGCCTGGTCTTCAATGCACCGGTGGTAGCAACCACTGCACAATGGCCCTTCAGAGAATCAAAGGGCGCGAGCACATCCTGCTCCTGCTGTTCCAGCCCATGAATCCACTGCATGCCACGCTCGGTGGCAGGATCACGTTTCTCACCGAGGAACCGCAGCACCCATGACGGTGGATAGATCTCAGCGAGGTCTCTCTTCATCACCTCGTAAGCACGGCGCGTGTGCCTTGGCTCCCACCTGTACCCCCATCCCAACCACAGGTTGTTGCCCATGGATGGAAGTGCCTTGGCCAACTGGCTGGTGCTAATGAAGGACAGTGGCTTGCCGATGAGCGAAAGCTTCATCCGTGCAAGTTGGTGAGCAGCATGAAATCGCCACGCTGCCATGAGCCCGCTCATGGCTACCAACATGAATATGGCGTAGCCACCGAACTCCAGAACGAAAGCCCAAGTCAGGCACCAAACGGCTGAAACCGTCCAGGCGATGACAGCCCGCGCTTCGTAGAGAGGTCTCAGAATCTGTTCGAACGGCTTCGCCTTCTTCATGGGATGGCGAGCCTTTTGGCGGCATGGTGAGCAAGAATGAAGCACATAACCGTTTTGTCTCCGCCCTCGACCCTTGGAAGGTTGTAGACCATCTTTCGCGGGGTTTCTGGGGCCGTATAGAGATACCCTTCCGTTCCCAGCCGATTCAAGAACGTCACAGGGTCCTTGGCGTGGTCAGACAGAAGCGTCATGTCGAACGCAGCTCCGTGCTCGCACATGCGCATCACCCGACCACCGTTCGACTTGGTCCTCCAGATGTGCACCAGGCGGCCTAGTAGCTCAGCCTCGTACGTGCCAAATTTGTCAGTGACTTCTGCTGATAGGAGTGATGCATAGCGAATTTCAGGCGCCTCAACCACAGCGTTTGCACCGGGTTTGCTCTTGGAAACCTCCTGGAGCCTGGGCTTGACGTTTTCTCGCTCGCTCTGAGAGGAAGGAGTCGATGGAGCTGCAGCGCTCGGTACAAGCCGCTCACTGACCTCTTCCGGTACTGGTGCACAAGCGGAATCCAACTCATCCCCACGTCCCTCCGTCACATCGTCTTCTTCCTCATCAGCAACGCTGACTCCGATGGGAAGCTCAACTTGCTCCAGCGTTGGCAACTTCGCTTTTGCGACCTTTTCCACAGGAGAGGATGCTTCACGAGGAACCTCAGCGATCTCGTGAACCGCTATGGGATCCTTCGAACGAAGTGCTGACAAGAGCACCGGCCTTGTTTTCTCCAAGGATTCAAGCGTGATCCCCTCTGGCAAAACCAATCCCGGATTCGTGATCTTCACCGCCGTCTTGACCTCACCTGCAGCGTCAGCAATTTCAACCAGTGCTACGCCTTCGACGCCAGCCTCAACCATCGACGTCGAGACGAGCATCGCCAGCAGAGCCGACTCGTTCGAAGGAATCCCTGTTGTTTCCTGTGCTCGACAATACTCAATGATGTCGATCCCCGCCCGGGGCCACTCCAGATACGCGCCGGTGGAGTCAGCATGAAGTATCGAGTCGTTGAGCACCCACTTGGACTTCAGCATCTCGCTTATCGCATCGATGATGTACGGCGCAACGTTCGATCCCACTGCCAATCGGCCGTAGTTCTGGTGGCGTCGCGCTGACTCACGTTTGGCGACGGCGCTCCACATATCCTTCACAAGGCCACCGGCGATTGAAGCTTTGCTGGCGCCCAGCCCAGAGACCACATCAACGAGCGTGGCAACAAGGTCTGGTGAGCCTTGATTGAGCCATTCAATGTTCTCTCGCCCAATGAGCCTCAACACGAATGTGGCGGCGATTGGATTCGGACCGAGTTTTGGCTCGTTGAAGCGCCATGAGACATACATTCGACCTGCACCGAACTCTCGGCACCAAGTAGTAACAGACTCCAGCTCCGGGGCCCACTTTCTTCCGGCCGAGTCCACTACGCTCATGGAAGCCAATGCGCCTCCCAGTGGATACACAAGCCCAGCGCAGAAGCATATGTATCGCCAACGGCCTTCCAACAAGTGCCGTTCTTCAACACCGAGATCACCGGTGAAGATCCGCCCGTCGCTTGCTCGGAAACAGGTGAATGCTGTTTCGACGCCAGCTCGCACTAGCCCACCTGAACCTGCAAACAGATCCGAGGACGATCCTGGCAGGCTGTTCACATATTCGGCCATTCGGCGGATAGGTCCAAGGAATCGCTGTTCGAACACAGTTGCGGACTCCGCGGCATGGATGCGCAACATCCCTAGCAACTCCGCTTGGCCATCAAATAGGCCTGTCACGTCCTCGACCGGAAGACCCGGATCACGCGGTGGGTAGACGATGGCCTCGCGATGGGCAAGACCTTTGCTCATTGATTCCGCGGTAGCAGTTGTGGCAGGAACAGAGGATGAAATTCTCTGCAGTCCCAACATTGATAGAACGAGGTTGAACCATTTCGACATGGCATCGATTCTCGGAGGGGCAGTTCTAAAAGAACCGCCGCATTGGCCCATTTAGCGGTCATTGCGACCTATGGGTCATGAGGAATCGAAAAATTATGCGGCTCGGCGTACTTGGAGTTCGGGAAGCCGTGGCTGAGGGGTCTTCTTGGATCTGCACGGGTGAGCGTGTGCATCACAAACCGGACACCTCATGGCGTGTCCCTGTCGAGTGCTTATGAAGTTTGACCCACAGTTGTCGCAACCAAGCACGTCAATCTCTGCCAAGGTGTAGCACCGGAAAACGAGTACAAATAGCTCGAACCCAACGTCTGCGCTCTCGACTGGTGTTCCTGTGTAGTTGAGGTATCGCTTGTAGACATAGACAAGCCTGTCAACGAGGTCTACACCGACGATATCGCCGCCAATAGCGCTCAAACCACCGTCGTCGCTGTTGAGCATCCAGCTGAGTAGCACTGATGCCATGTAGCGCTGCGATGGCTTGAGGCTCTTGACGTTGACCATTCCAAGAGGTGCTCCACGCGACAGCTTTCCTGATACGCCATTTCGATCTCTCGCGCTTTGCATTTGCCCGCGCACGAACTCATCGCTTTCGCTCAAGTTCAGCAGACTTTTGACAAAAGAGGTCCTGGGGGAAAGGCAAGCCACTTCTTCGAACCGTGCGAGACCAACCGGATCGCCTATCCACTCGCAAAGCGTTTTGAGGGTCGAGTTGCGCATGATGGTCAGTACGCCCCGCGTCTTGAGTTGCAGATCGCAAGGTTCGTGCGCTGCGACCGTTGAAGCCACAGATTACGTCCCGCATGGAAGAAATACTGGGGGCGAACCGTCACTGCTCCAAGTCGCACTCCACGCCGTGATGCCCTCCTCAAGTCACTGATCGTCGCCCGACGCAGAGAGTCGATCAGACGGGTGGAAAGACCAAAAACGGCTTGAGCATGAACCGGACTCTGCTTGCAGCTGCTCCAGCGGGTCAACAAGAGTGCCAGGTTCTCTTCGGCGATGACCGCATCCACTTCGTCCCGCTGGCGTGCCTGACCAGCAATGTCGGTTGACTCAATGGCCTGCACCACGGTTTCATCCAGGTCAATGAACCCGAACAACGGAGCAAGGCAGTCGGCCGCGCGTTCGATCATTGTGGCCTCAAGCGAACGAACCTCATTGACGGTCTCCGAACACATCCCCCAGCGTGCGATTGCCGGGAAGAAGCGCGTCTCGTTCAACATCCGGCTGCGCGCGTCGAGCAACATGAGGTTTTCTTCGGCAATGTCACGATCGATGCTTACTTGCGCTGTCACTTACAGGCTCCAGGGTTACGATTTGCGGCAGTAGCCAGCATTTGGTTGCTTCTTGTTGCAACAGTGTTGTGACGATATCAAGGAAGCATGTTTGCAGGTAGCTGCCTACTGTCAGAAATGACAGCGGACGGCGAACGCCGAGCAGGGTATGCAAAACAGGCGTGGCAGTGGCGAGTCGAAACCCCGCAGTGAGGGGCGGCAGAGATGGGACGGAGAAAACTTAGTTTTTGCATTCAGCGGCGCGCGAAGCTTCATAATCGGACGCGAATTGCGGCAAGCGGTGGGGATTTCGGTAGTGGTCGGATGGTCATCGGATCTAGTGAAAAAGACTTGGCTTAGGCCAATGTGGATGCTCAAAAATGAATACAACCGCAGACTCTTTGTATGCTGAGCGCGCAGCGCGACGCTTAAAGAAGCTTCTGGATGAGCAGGGTTTCCCGTTGGACACACTGGGACGATCTGTTGCTCTGTCCCGTCTTCTTCTGATGTCCGAAGCCACAGCAATTCAGGTCATGTCAGGCAAAGTCCCGTGGGATTGGGACATGGTTCAGAAGGTCTGCAAATCCTTCGATAAGCAGCCCGGCTATTTGCTGGATGACGTTCCAGCCGAAGGAATGCCGTCTGACGTCCGAATTGTCACAAGCGTGGCGGGTGGGGAGGCCATCGTCTGGAGGATGCCTACCGGCTTCTATGGGACACCTGTGACCAAGTCGAGCGAGTTGCGTTACCTGGTTGACTCAACGCCGTCTGCAGACGGGGCCGCTATCTCACTACACGTCTTTGAGCAACGAGCAATCGGACGCGGCGATCTCACCATTGGGACCATATACGTCGTGGAGTCTGAAGAGGGTTACTCGCTCATGACCTTCACATCGGTGAAGGGTCAACTGGCATGTTTCTCCAGTCGGTCCGAGGCGAGCGAAGTACTAATTGCGATGTCGTCAAATGACGAGCCAGGTGAGTACGCATCACTCCCGCGCGTCGCTGGTCAACTCCTCGGGAGCATCGGGCTAGCCCAAGGTTGACATTCACACCAAACGCACGATGTGCGTCCGGTGTGATATCAAGCGACCTGGACCAAGTCCACCATATCGGTCCCAACCTTTGCTGGTTGAAGGATCAATGAGCGGTATCCGTCCTTGCGAAGACTCGCGGCGACCTTCGCCGATGCCTCTTGTCCGGCTCGACGACCATTCTGGGCACGCGCGTCGCAGTCAGAGAAGATGAGCACTCTCTTCACCGCTCCTCGAAGATGCTCGGGCACCACGAAGTTGGCAAGAACGCCAGCACTGTGACATGGCCAAACAGGGATGCCTGGCCGCAACAGCATCGACGCCAACCCGGTTTCAATGCCCTCGCAAATTCCCAGCTCTCCATCGGTTGGATCACCCATCCGCAAAGCAAAGGAATTGCTGCCCACTCCCACATCCGTTTTCTTGGGGTTGGGAACGTCGGCCTTGTAACCGTCGGATGTGAGGAAGGTCTTGTGCAGTTGCACAAGCTCACCCTTTGGATCAAAACCTCTCACGACCATGGCCGGGTATCGACCTCGCAGAGTTGGTCTTCCATCCACCGTCTCTGGAGGATCCCAGTATTCAAGCGCAGGATGGAAGTGAACTTCCTTCGGAACGCTCCGCAGCCCAGGTACTCGCCGTGAGAGATAGAGCGCTACAGGATCTCCCGATTGAACGGGTCGTGACGCAGACCAAATAGCTTGCATCTTCCCCACTCGGCGAAGCACCAGCTCGGGTGAGAGCGCCCCGATTTCACGATCCATTTTCGGTCGTTCCAAATACCGCGGCTGCTCACCTCTGGGTGCGATATTGAAGTATTCGCGTACATGGTTCGCCGCCTCCTGAAACGAGGCGTATCCCATGTGGCGCATCAAAAGGTCAAACCCACTGCGATAGCGGCCTTCCGTGCAATTTCGGCAGACATAGCGTCCGCCATTGCCTTTATGAAATTGATACCGGTCTTTGCCCCCGCAGTAGGGGCATGGACCGCTGCGTCCCGTCAAGTAGGACTGATCCATACCAGCCGCAGCCAGGATTTCTGGCCAGCGTCCGTATGCTAAATCTTCTGCATTGGGAGACATATGCCCTCCTGTGTAAAAAGAGGGCCGCCCAGTCAGGACGGCCCGACTGGGTTAAATGAAAGGACTGAAAAGGCTCAGCTGCCAGACAGCTCTTTGTGTAGAGCTGAACATGAAAAGATTATCAGCCATTTTTGTGGATTCGAAGGAGATCAGTTTCTGAAGCGGTGTACCGAGACGCACCGCTTTAGAAACTGCCCCGCATTGCGGGGGCAGTTGGCTTACCTACGCTGCGAGGCGCTGGGCAAGATCCTTTTTGAAGAGAGCTTCAAGCTCTCGCGGAAGGTCGGCAACCGTCTGCACTTTGACGAAGCTGGCGAAGTGATCCTCCACACAGGCCTCATCACCAATGCCAATGCCGATGACTTCGACGTTTTGCTGCGCTGCAAGCTCCAGCGCTTCGTTCAACACCGGGATGTCGCCCAGGTTCGGCTCACCATCCGTGATGACAAAAACAAAGCGCTTCTCGCACCGAACCTCAAGAATTCGCTCCAGGCGCCATGCAAGTGCACGACCTGTGGGCGTCCCACCACTGGCCCGCACGGCTTCGATCTCCGATCTTGCCGTTGCGATGGGTTGCTTGAAACGCAGGAGTTCCTTGACCGACGCGCTTTCACCAGGGAAGGCGTCGATCGATGTTTGAACTCCGCTGACACGCTGGAAAGCCAACGCAAGCGCGTAGGTAACCTGTGCTGCCATTTCGATGTCGTCTGACATCGACGCAGATGCGTCAAGCAGGATGGAAACCGCACAGTCGATGCCGTGTACGGGCGCCTTTTTGCGAAACACATCCATGTCTCCGAGGCGTCGCATTCTCCAAAGTCGGGTTGCATCTACCCTTGGGCCACTGGATCTCAGCCGCGCGATGCGCCGGCGTCGGTCCTGCAGCTCCCTCAATAGGACACTTACCAGGCGAGCCGGTACGTTGGGTAGAAGATTGTGGTCAGCGTCTTCACCGGGTTGAGAGAGACCGCCTCCAGCGCCATCCCCGATCGCACCGACAAGATCGACTGCATCATCGCAAGCTGACTCTTGATCAACGCTATCCACCTCGCCCACAGCAAAGAGGCTATCCACCGAACACTGAGGATCGTTCAGAGCCTCAGCAATGGCTTGGATGAACGTGTCATTGGCACCAGAGGCACTCTCCTCAACGTCCACAGATGCATCCATTGGTCGAGCGCACGGAAATCCGCGCATTGCAGCCAGTGCTTGACTCAGAAAGTCAACGCTCAGCGGTGAATATTCCGCTTCGGTCGATGTTCCTGATCCGCCATGAGCGGGCTCATTGTGCTCCCCGCCATTCTGCTCACATGTACCCGGCTGTGGCGATCCGCCATCGTCCGTTGCTTGAGGGCTGCCTGCTGTGTCAGCAGGGTCTTCCCCAGCGTCAGTCCCAGCCTTTGACTCACCGCCTGGCGAAGCTTGGTCATTGGTCTCATGTTCACCAGCGTCAGGATCACCCCCGGCTTCACCAGTCCCTTCCTGGTTCGAAGATACAGGGTCACGACTGTTCTGAATGCCGTCTTCCAGCTGTGAGCTTTCTGATGCATCCTGCTGGTCGCCTCCTTCAGCCGTATCTGGTGAAGTGCAATCCTGTGGTGCGGGATCAAGTCCACCGTCATCAGCAACCTGCTCATCGCCCTGCCCTTCGCAAGCACATTGCTGATCCGAATGCTCAGAACCTTCAGGGCTATCGCTTTCGACCTCCTGATCTGCAGCAGGATGGGCTTCTTGCTCGTCGCCTGTTTCGTCCTCCTCGGTAGATTCAGCGTCCTGTGGTTCGTTCAGCTCGGTTTCAGGCAAGTCCAGGGGTCCCTCACCGCTACCGTCTTGACTCGGAGCTTCCGACTCTGGTTGAGGGTGAGAATCGCTTTGGCCCCCATCTCCTTCACCTTCGGAGTCATCGGTGCCTTGTTCAGGCCCCTCACTTCCATGCTCTTGGCCATGGCTCTCCAGGTTGGGCTGCTCAGGGACAGTACGCAAAGCTTGGTAGATGCTTTCCCCAAGCGCAACAGCAGACGCGGTATCGGCCACACCAGCTGATTGAGCCGCGAGGTCCAATGCCCCCTTGAGTGCGTCGACATCGAACCGTACTTCGGCGAGGCACCTGTGCCTTTCGATGAATGGAGCGCTTTCCGGATGAGAAGCCAGCTGCGAATTTGCAGTGGCCCACACAGCCATCTGCGCCGCCATTTCAGCACTCTTATCGAAAGTTGCCGGGTTGGCCTCAAGCTGCCTCATGGCCACACCAAAGGCCTTGGCGAAAACAGCCGGAGAGCCAAGGTATTGCGACTTCAGAGCATCCTTCACCCTCACGTCCTCCACTATCGCAGCGAAGGTCGAGTGCTCGGGCTGAACGCCCGCGAAAACCGCCGCGTCCGAGTGGGCCATTTTGGAAACTTCCCGCAACGCCATCGCCAAGATCAGCGCGTATTCGTCGGGGTGATCTCCCTGTGGTTTCGGGAGGTAGATTGTTCCGCCGTCCGAGAAGGCGGCCGCATCCGCCTGGGATACCCAGTGAATGCGACCAGCTTCTCCTAGGCAGAGCTGAACAACGCCTTCAATCGTTCTCACGATTTGGCGAGTATTGCTCTGTTCCATTGTTTCTTTCAGAAGAATGCAGCGAGGTTGTCGAGCATGGAGTCATGCTGATTTGTCGTTGCGTTGATGGGTGTGGTCATTGGCTGAGCCACTGCGTCCAGGTCGAAACCCTCTGCGGCCATTTCGGATGACACCACTGTCCCTGCCTCGCGCTTGACGCTTGCAGGACCAGGAGCCACTGTGAAGATTTCCTCGAAATCCTTGCCCTCGGCAGCAAGAACCGCCATTTGGGCAGCTTGTGCAGGCGACGAAAGCATCCGGGCCAGCGACCAAACCTTGATGAGGTTCGGGCCGTCGATGCGCCCCACGGTAGGAAGCGTGTCGAGCAGTTCAGAAATCACCGATGCCAACGGACCAATCGAAGGGTCGAGGAACTGGAAGTTCTTCAGCTTTTCAGCCGCACGCTTGAGGGGACCCAGAGTCTTCGGCGTGACGTGCTCTCGCTTCTTGGTTACACCGGTCGCTGGGTCGGTGCCCATCAGATAGTCCGCCATCAGCACATTGGCTTCAGCGGCTACCTCGGTGAGCAGTTCACCCTTGAGGCCCTTCATCTGCTCATCGAAGCGCTCATTGAGCTCCGGCTGCAGGTCATCGGCAGGTGCCGAGATGCGGTAAGGGTGAAAGTCGAAAGACAGCCGTCCAGCAACATGGGAGGCGCTGGGGATGTTTCCGAACAAGTGTGTCCACCCAGGATTCTCCAAGGTGTGCTTGAGCTTCCACGCTTCCACCCTTGCGTCATACCCTTTCAGGAATGCCGCTTCGAGGGCAAGAAACTCCGCTTGGTAGCCCACAAGCTCTTTGTGAACTGCTTCAAACAAATGGTCAGGAACGCCGATGGCTCCGAGGATGGGCAGTCCGGCGCGCTTGAGAGCGCGTTCGGCTTTGCCTTTGACCTTCTGAAATTTCTTGATGTCGTCTGGGTCACAGATTTTCACTGAGCCCAGGTTGGCAAGTTCTTTCTCAGGCAGTTTGCGAAATTCAGGATTCGCGTGAATCAGGTCGGTCTTCTCCAAATGGCGACGACCGCTCCAGATGTGAACGTCCAGCATGACGCACACGAGTCCCGTGGCGTCCTTTTTTGCGAGTTCGGTCATGGTTGCTTGCTCCAAAAAAATAAGGAGCAAGCCCCACAGGGAGCTTGCCCCGTGGGTAATTGAAAGGCTGAGTTTCCGGAGGTCCGGCAGGTACATCAGCTACCTGTTCATGGCAAGCCACGAAATTGCTTACGTAGTGTATTGCACTACGGAAAGAATCTCTGAAAAAGAAAAGGCGAAGGGATCTCTCCCCTCACCTTCTCCAGCTGCGATCTAGCCGCACTCACCCTGGTAGCCGCACGCATCACACGACTTGCAACCACCTTTGCGGTGCAGGTTCATGGTGTGGCAAGACGGACATGGCAGTCCGCTGCCGTCGCCGAACCCGGTGGCCACCGTTTCGGCTGCCGGTGCAGCCGATGTCTGAAAGTCCTCACCGATCAGGCCAAGCACACGGTACCGACCAATGATCAGATCCGCGAGGTAAGCCACCGTTGAAGGATAGTTCTGCTGTCGAACCTCTCCAGGCACCTGTGCCAAGAAGTCGCCACGAAGCTCGCCAAAAGACAGCAAGCTCCTGAGCTTCTTCAATACCCACTGCGGGTTGCTGACCCGCATGTCGATCGAGAGCAGCTTGGTCAAGCCATCGAGCACCCTGGGGTACTTTCCTGAAAGCCACATGCTGTATGGACGAACCGTTCCATCTTCCATGCGCACCTCCTTCAGGTGAAGGAGGAAGTCATCCCCTGTCACAGGGTTTCGCACATCGACGTGCCAGCCGATCGCACCTTGGGGTCCCGTCTTGGGCTCCCGCTTTGAGAACAGATAGCCCACCATCGACTCATCCCCCTTGGGCTCCAGCGCTCCGATGCTTTCAAGGCGATGTCCAACGAGACGACTGAATCCGGAAACCAGGCTCGGAACACGAACCGGTTCACCTGTCCTGGGATCGTGCATCTCAAATGCATCGTCTCCTTCAGTGCCCGACAGGGAGTCGAGCTTCATCTGCAGCCAAGCCGGGTCCCCAGTACGCATATCCACTGAGAGCACCTTTGCAATAGCCGCCAGCCCCCTCGGCTGTTCGTTTCCTGCGATGTAGACCTCTACGGGATGCTTGGTCCCGTTTTGTACGTGTCCCACCACCACTGCGAAGTCCCCTTGCGGGTGGCTCACACTGTAGGTGACCGACTCGATTCCCTGTGGCGTCTTCGGCCGGCTGGGCCAGCGCAAAGCGGAGAGGACCTGGCTTGCGTCCTTGAGCTCAACACGCCGATCAGGATCGCTGGATGGAAGTTCGCTCCCAGGCTTCTTCTCATCCGCATCAGCAATCACTGAGCCAAGCATGTCAGAGGGCCGATAGGTGGTGATCCCCTTGAGGCCTGCCTTCCAAGCACGCAGATAGATGCCTGCGAAATCCTCGAAGGGATAGTCTGACGGCACGTTGACCGTCTTGGAGATCGCAGAGTCAACCAAGGGCGCCGCCGCCTCCAGGATTGCGAGGTGATCGTCGACCGACATCTGGAGCGCGGTCACGAACACGTCGGTGCTCGCGTCAGCACCCCTGGCACGCTTGAACGCGCGAAAGGCTCCACTTTCGAGAACGAACGTGTCACGCTGCCCGTCAGCCATCAGCTTCGTGCGCTCCTGGCGCAGCGAAAAGATGGGCTCGATGCCGGAGCTGGCGTTGTCACCGAACGCCATAGAGATCGTTCCTGTAGGCGCGATGGACAGCAAATGGGAGTTGCGAATCCCATGCTTGCGGATGCCCTCCTGAATGTCCAGCGGAAGCGTAGAAGCAAATGTCCCCGGCTTGAGGTACTTGTCTGCATCAAACAGCGGGAAGGCGCCCAGCTTGATGGCGAGCTGCACAGAAGCTCTGTAGGCTTCATCCCGCAGAACTGTGCCCACCTGGACGGTGAACCGTACGGCTTCCGGCGAGTTGTAGCGGATACCCAGCATCGCCATCGCATCGGCCAGGCCCAGATAGCCAGTGCCAATTCTCCGCTTTGATTCTGCTTCGACCTGCTGTTGAGGCAGTGGCCATTTGGTGTTGTCCAGCACCGCGTCGAGAATCTCGACCGCTACGTGCACTGCCCTTCCAAAGCCCTCAAAGTCGAAGCTGGCTTCGTCCGTGAACGCGTTGAACACGAACCGCTGCAGCATCAGGGAACCCAGATCGCAACACCCGTATGAAGGCAACATCTGTTCGCCACAGGGGTTGGACGCTTCGATGCGCTCTGCATACCAGAGGTTGTTGAGCTCAGCGACACGGTCAATGAAGATCACCCCAGGCTCAGCGCCCTCGTACGTGTTCTTCATGATGCGGTGCCACAGGTCCTTTGCACGCACCTTCTTGTAGATGAAGACCTGCGTGCCATCGGCAAGGGTTTTCTCCACGCCTGACCCGTCGTACGGTTCGACTTCATGTACGAGATCGAAGTCACCGTCCTCGACAACCGCAGTCATGAATTCATTGGTCACCGCGACAGACAGGTTGAAGTTAGACAAGGCTGAGAACGCCTTGCGAGCAGTCCATCCGAAGCTGGGCTTGTTGCGAATCATGCCCATCAGTGACGCAACTTCCTTGTCATCGAGGCCCATGCCCTGCCAATCAGGGGTCCGCTTGGCATCAATGAACAACTCGATATCGGGGTGATCGACTCGCAGCACCCCCATCTGAGCTCCGCGCCGGGCTCCGGCAGACTCAACGGTTTCGCACATCTTGTCAAACATCCGCATGTAAGACACCGGGCCGCTTGCACGCGAAGCTGTGCCTCGCACCAGGGCGCATATGGGACGAATACGGGAGAAGTTGTACCCAACCCCGCCACCTCTTCGCATGGTCTCCGCTGCTTGAGCCAAGGCATCGGTGATGCCCACGACGCCGTTCTTGTCCTTGCCAGACATGGAGTCGCCAACCTCTTGCACAAAGCAGTTGATCGCCGTGGTGTCGAGGCCGGAGCCGATGGAACGGTTGATGCGGCCGCCTGGAACGAAGCCCGCTTGCAGCGCATGGATGAACCGCCGGCGTTGCTCTTCGGACGTGGCCAAACCGCCTGCCACACGAGCGTGAATCTCACCCTCGGATGTCTCGCCAGGAAGGGCGTACTTTTCGATCATGAGATTGGCGCAAAAGTCTTGCGCAGGCGCGCGCAACTCTTGTTGAGTTTCAATTTTCATAGTGCTCTCCAGTTTGAAAAACGGATCGGGAAAGTTGATCCGCAACTGGACACCCAAGGGATGCACAGTTGCTGATCCCTTCAGGGTGGTTTGAAGTTGATGGCGTGCTCGGGTGAGCAGCAATGAAAGGCTGGATTTGGCAATTGCTTGCCCCGTATTCCAGCTACGGCTCGCGTAGGAACGCAAAAAAGCCATTCGTGACTACCCGCAGGACGGACAGTCAGGAATGGCTTGCAAATGCTGTGTATGACGTACAGCTACGTGCTTTGATGACTCAAAGGCTCCGAGAAGGCGTCTACAAGAGACGGCTTTTCGCAGGCTTTCACAAATTCTACTTCGAAAAGTGCAAACAGCAAGGAACAGGATTTCTCCTGTTCCTTGCGCTGCATTTCTACATCACGATGAGCCCTTGGTCACCGTCGCGGTGGTCTGCGCCCTGCACAGTCTTGCCCACCATCCCCGTTCTCTCAGCCTCAGCGAAGCCATCATGTTGGTCATGTTCCCGGAAGGAACTCCCTTCATCGGGCTCAGCGGACCTCCACCGATGACTGGCACCGGGTGGTGGTGTCCCACCGCCAGGCGGCATTTGGTTTCTAGGAGCCTCTGGTGCCCTGCTTGGCTGTCTCGCTTCTGAGGGGTTGGAAGCACTGCCAGCAGATTTGATCGCCAGGAACTCCCAGTCGGTCAGACGGTACTTTGTCGCGTACCGCTTTGTCCCGTCGTCTCCGACCCAACTAGAGGTCTCCTGTCGTCCATAGCAGGCCACGTTGCTGCCTCTCTCTAGCATCGAAGCAATGCGCTCTGCATCCTCGTTCCAAGCGACAAAGTTCGCTCGTTCCCAGATGGTCTCACTGCTACGGCGTTCCTTCCTTGAGGAAAGAACGGTGAACTCGCACTTGCACAGGTTCTGACGAATTACTGTGAGCACAGGCTTATCAGCGACGAACCCAATTGCGTGCACCGTGATCATTGCGCTGCCACCCGTGTGACCTGGTAGAGATTTTTGTAGGTGCTTGCACCCGAACCGTTCGGAATGGGCTGCTGACCCATGAACACCACCTGGACCCGCTCGCCGGGTGCGATACCTTGATCGCTCACTTGCCGAGCAAGCTCGGCACCGAACAACGGGATTTCCCGAGCACCATCGTGAAGGGTCAGGCAGAACGTGCTGTATGGACCCGTTTTTCCAGTGCGCTGGGTTAGACCAGCCTGAGTCACCACGCCCTTGTACACATCGCCTTGAACTTGGCGTTTATGTGTAGGCACCACGACGGCCGGAGCCGAGGCAGGTTGCACAGGCGCTTGCATCACAACTGGTGTTTCCGCTGGCTTCACCGAAGGCACCGGCTGTGGAAGTGCTGGAGTCGAAACCACAACTGGTGGGGCCGGCGGCACGAACTTCCCGGCTTCCTGAATCGGTGCCTTCCGAGGTGCAGCCGGAGCCGTCTGCAGATGAGGCGGTGCTTCCTTTCGGCTCCTTGTCTTGCTCGCTGTGCGCTTGTCAAGCTGAACCCGAACTTCCTCCTGGAACCGCTGCATGATCTGCTCGCAGCCTTGAGAGGCGTCGAATGAGACATCTTCGTAGTAATACTTCTCGAACCGGAGCGCTTTGGCCAACTCCTTGTCCAGTACCTTGAAGACCCGTCTAGCAATCCCTTTTTCAGGGTAGAGGTAGAGCCAAAGAACCCCCATGCGGAGCTTCCCTGAATAGAGATCCAATGTCATCACCCTGTCTGCCACGGCAAGCAGAGGATTCCCTTGAGGATTGGCATCGGCACTCACCAGAACAACCGGTTGTAATGCGGCTGAACGTGGCACTACGGAAGGAACCGTTCTTTCGACTGGTGCATTCCGTGGAGATGCTGCTGCACGCTCATGCGGCAAAAGAACAGCATGCTGTCGCCCCATGCGGGCCGCAGAAGGGCTGGTTGCTGGCGCTCCATAGAAGAGTCTCATGCTCCCGGAGCTGACCGCACCAAGCATCGAAGCAAGAAGCATCGCCGAGCGAACGATCACGTGGAGCAGACCCCCATGAACAATGGGTTTGTGGTTCATGTTTTTCCTAAATGTAAGCCGACAAGTTGTCCTCATCTGAGGTTGGCATGCCGGAAGTGATGGCGTGCTCAAAGGTCCTTCCAAGTGCCACTTGGCACTCGCGAATCTTGGTCCCTGAGAACGCCTTCGAAAGCCAGTGCGCCCATTCGGTGGGTGCAATGGAAGGTGGTGCATCTGGGAGACCCGGATGCTTGGGTGCCGCGCGCAATGGCCACCCGAGAGTGAGCGCTTGTTCAGCAAGGACTAATGCCCACAGGCAATGATCCGCATGAGCGATCAGATACGTAGTGTTTTCGGCTTGCCGCTGACGCCACAGGTCGATCTCTTCCGTATAGATGGCGGAGGGAACCGCAACGGTAGCCGAGCTGGCAACCGAATCGATCCCTTCTGCCATGTTGGGCGGCGTTGCAGCCAGCAGCCACTCTTGTCCGCCTCTGTCGAGCTCCTCATGCACGAACGAGAATGAACCCGTTGAGCTATGAAAGTAGCGTCGACCCGACGTCTTCGTGTACCCGGCCTTCAGCTTCGAAGCCGTCAGCGACAGGCCCGCCATCGTAGAAACCACCCTCGGGCAAAGAACACCCTTGGATCGCTCTACAACAACGAAGTCTTCGCCCATCTGGCCTAAGCCAAACTGCGATCCCGTCCTCTCATGCACGTACACCTCGTAGAGGATTTCACGGCTGACCATTGGTCCCAGTCCCCAGAGCTGCCCGGGTGAATTCCGTCACGACGGCATCCATTTCCGCATTCATCTGGAACGCACGTCGCAGCGCATAGACCATTGGCCCATCGCTGTCGTTGACGTTGGCAAACCGACGAACCAACCGCGCCCAGCGAATCGCCGAACGTGTGGTCATTGGCTTGGTCATCACACCACTTTTGTCAGTGCGATAGGCAGCACGGACGCTGTTCGCGACTTTGACCACCTGCTGGGCAATCATCGTGGCGACATCTGGAGATACACCGTCACCCACGAGTGCGTTGACAACTGCACGCTCCTCCAACTCAGGCGGGAGATAGCTGGCTGTTGTCACCATGAATCGGTCATCGTTGGCGACGTCCTGGACGTTCCGGCCGACCACCGAAAGGCTCGATTCAACAGAGTTTTCGGTCGCGAAGACTTTGAACCCTGCAGCCGGCACGACCACTTCACCAGTCGATGGGATGACGATTGAGTAGCCCTCGATGAGCATGTTCAGGCCAGTGGACTCACCCGGCTCCAGAACGTTGTACTCATCAAGCAGCACCGAAGTCCCCTCGCGGGCAGCACGCAGCACCGGACCATCGACCCACTTCAAACTTCCATCTGCCGTGGGAAAGAACTGACCGATGAGTTCGCGTGATTCCGTGCCTGGTGAACACGAAACCTTGTAGAGAGGCCACCGAAGCCTGGCGTGAAATTGCTCGACCAACGATGTCTTGCCTGTGGCAGGGTCACCGATGATCTTCAATGCCTTCTCGCTCGACTGCCAAAAAGCCAGGATGTCCCTCAGCTTCTCAGGCATGAAGACGTAGCCTTCGTTGATTGGCGGTGCGGCAGGATGTCCCGCCTCGAAGCCAGGAATCTTGACGGTCGCAGGGACGGGGAGCCCGAACTCTTGCGCTGGTGAATAGAACGCCTTCACCAAAGGATAGGAATTTGTTTCCATGAAAGTTTCTCAGTATTGGAGAACGATTGATTCGAAGTTGAGTTCCTTCAGCAAGGGCTTGAGGATGTAGCCCAGCTTCTCGCGAAGCGCTTCAGGATTGCAGCCGTATGCAACACAACACGCTTGGAACGTGAAGGGAAGCTGTCTGCTGTAGATGGGCACCTCTCTGTTGGCGCCGTCGATGTTTCTGGTTACCCAGCAGTAGATGTCTTTCGACCAGATCCACTGAAGGATCTCGAACTTTTCTTGCGCGTTTCCACGCGTTTTGAGCACACGCAGCGAGTAGGTCAGCACACTTTCGTGGAGCTTGGCGACCGAGTGATCGTCGAGCACCCAGTCCTCAGACTGCACGTCGCCAGTGGCTTCGCTCGGTTGGGTGGACTCATGTGTGGGCTCTGCTTCTGGCTGTACGTCGAGGTCCGATGCTTCATGCCCCAGTAGGGGCAAATCAAGCAGCTTTCGGTATCGCGTCCAGTCAATGTCGAGCGTCTTGGAGCTAAGGACCTTGAGGGTCGTTCGCTTCCTACCCGCCTCGACACGCTTCGCGGCTGAGGCATCGGCCTTCTGCACGCTGTCTTGCCATGCCGCGTTGAGAACTTGCTGCTCCCCTGAAGCTACGAACGCAAGAAAGAGTTGTTCAGGCGGTGCTGCACCGCTATCGCGATGGGTGCGACCACTCATGATTGCCTCCAGATGGCATTTGGAATGTGAACTTCATCAGTTCCTCCTTTTGAGCTGGATCAGCGCCAATACCAGGCGCAAATGAAAGAGCACCGAGCGCTTTCGCGGTCGGTGCTCTTTGCTTCGGGTCGAAGGCCTCGCGATGCGCGACGCCATGACTCTGAAAGGTGAAGGTCCCTGGTTGCGGGACTGCCCAGACATGCAGCGCATGCCCGGGAAAGTTGCCTGACTACTTCAGACTCTCCTCGACCGCCTGGAGGCGGTCCACAGAATTCTGAAAGGAGGCGGCTGTCGAATTCGCGGCAACTGCGCCTTGGACGCCATAGACGAACAAGACGACCACCACGATTGCGGAAATTGCTTTCATAACTGACTCCGTGATGGGGCCAGTCCCTCGCGGGAGCTAGCCCGCGTGGGTTGAAGAAATGGGTTGCCCCATGTGCGTATGCACGTTGATGAAGGCTGACAGCAGTCAGCTCGCCACCAGGTGAACCTGGAGGCTCTTTTCAGGACTTTCGCCCATGAAAAAACCAAACACCCCTGTTCAAGAGGGAAGCGTTTCGTCTTTGCACGGATGCGTTGTGGTGGGGGAAGTAGTAGTGCCGCCCTGGCCATAAGGCCCAGGGCGGCAACCAAATCCATCTTGCGCTTTCACGCGGACTGACGCCGTCGCGTCGTATCCAAATCCAAAGGCTCGTGTATTGAGATGCACCAGCTGCACCACCCATGGCATGACCACTAGGTGATGCGATTGTTGCACAGGTTTTTCGAGCCGGTGGAAATTGTTTTTTCAGGTACCGACCTCCGCTTCTAGTAGCGATTCTGGCCCTGCATGCCTGCTCACTCCGCTTTGATTGGAGCTTGAAAACTAACTTTTCAAACCCTCAGTTTTTTTGCGTTTCCGACAGGGAGGCTCTCGCATTGGGCGCAAAACGGCCCGATGTGAAGGACTCGAAATGGCTCCGGTTCATAGACTCATTTTGTCTTTTTACTGCCCATTTATGGGCATCAACCCGGAGTCTCTCAATGACCGACACACCCAACGCTGCACCGCCGGTTGCACCAAGTTTTACGCCTGACGAACAGTTTGCAGCGCTCGTGGCTGTGTTCGGCGAGAAGTACGCAAAAGACTTCATCGACCCAGTGGTGTTCCTGCCCTACAGCTTCAGCTCTCCCACGGTGAAGCAGTTCTACAAGCGCGAGTTCCCCCTCATCTCGCGAACATTGATGGTCGAGAGCGTGTATCGGCGGCGTCCCGCATACAACCAGGCCGTTCTCGATGACTTTGCACTGATGGTGGCACGCAAGCTTGCCGACATCATGACCCTGCTCTCAACGCATTGCGACCGCCTTCGCATCATTTGCAAGACCAACAGCGTCGATGTGAACGCAACCTACCTGCATCCCGACAATCGTGTAGTGCCAATCATCGCAAGCCACAGCAAGACCTACCTTTCCGTTTTGTACAAGCTTGATGAGCTGTATCACCTCACTGGTTCGGCCAACCTCAACGGCGTGATCGATGGAAGCTCGCGTTCGAAGATGGAATTGCTCTGCCGCAAGGCTGTTCGCGCCTTCAGCGCCATGTTGCGCAACGAAATTGTCAAGCTGCGCAAGGAATCTCAACGAATGTGGGCAGCCATGGGCAACGTGGTCGACGAAGAGTTGGCCCGCGCCGAAAATGCCCACGGCGAAGGCGTCGAGGAATTCGACAAGTCCATGTCCGATGACGCGGCACTCGATCCCGCAGCGCATGTCGATCCCGAATCCGCCTCTCAAGTCATTGACGATATTGCATCGTCGGCAGCCGCCGCTCGCCCACGGCGCAAGAAGGCCGATGCACCAACCACGGTGACACCAGCCGATCCTCCCGCTGCCCCAGCAGCCCCAGCAACGGTTGATGCCTCGACTGCAAATGCAACTGCCTGACGTTTGAGCGATCAAGGGACGCTCACCCATGTCTCTGACGCCATCGCAACAGATGGCGGTCGACTATGACCGCCATCTGATTCTCTTTGCGGGACCGGGATCTGGCAAAACAGCGACCTCTGTAGCCAAGGGGCGTCGCATTCTGCAGCAGGGTGACTCACACTTGGGCATGGTGACCTTCACCACTGCAGGCGCTGGGGAGATGCGCGAAAGGATGGAGGCTTCGTTTGTCGCTACTGGCAGCTCTTTGCCAAAGCACCGGTTCACTACCGGTACCTTTCACTCCCTTGCACTTCGCCACTACCAGCGGCATGGTCGCTCCACAAGAAAGCTGATTTCTCCCCCAGCACGCGCTGGTTTGCTTGCCGGGATGCTCTCGCACCTGGATTTTGAGGAGCGATCGGCGTACGCCCTCGAACTCGACCGCTACCAGGGCGCCCTCAAACCTGAGGAGGTGGAGCTTGATCGCGAGGTGGAGTCATTTGTTCATGCTTACCTGCAGCGTTTGAAGGGCATGAACGCCATGGACCTCTCGATGGTCATGCGTGACTGTGTGATGGGGATGCGAACCGGCGCAATCCCCCTCTTCCCACTCACACACCTCATTGGCGATGAGATGCAGGATGCAGATCAGGTTCAGCTGGAACTGATGATCATTCACGCCAACGCTGAGATCACCACCACCCTCGTCGGCGATGACGACCAGACCATCTATGAATGGCGAAATGCGATGGGGTACGAAGGGCTCATGCGCTTCGCCAAGGAAACGGGGGCGAAAACGATCACTCTCGCCGAAAATTTTCGAAGCCTCGAATCAATCGTTGCTCACTCTCAGATCCTGATCGAGCACAACAACCCCAAGCGCATCGACAAGAACCCGCGGGCGGTCAGGGGGCCGGGCGGACTGATCGGTTTCACATCTGCAGCTCACACTGAAATTGCGTGCGGATCGATCGCCAAAGCAATCCAAGCTTATCGTGTCGGTGGTGAGTCAGTCGCTGTCCTCGGGCGCTCAAACCGCGATCTGGACTTCATGGAGCAGCATCTGCTTCAGGCAACTGATGAAAATGGGAACGCGTCTCCCATCCCATACCAACGTGATGGGCAGTCCATGTGGCAAACCCCAGAGGTGGCCACGCTCACAAGCTTCCTGTCAGCGCTTTTGCATGGGCAGACTGTGGACCTTGCCTCAACCCTGTCTCTGCTTCAGTTGTCCAGCTCCACCAGGTCCTCACTTGAGAGGGAGCTAGGACCTACGTGCGGCCGCTTTCTCGACGGTCAAATGCTCAACTTGAAAACTGAAACCAAGGAAGAGGCCCAGGAGATCAAGAGCTTCGTGGGAGCCACCAGTTTTGCGCGTGCACGCCTTCGAAGTGGTGAACTGGCATTCGCAATTCGTGAATCGGTGAACGAAGTCAGCCGGCTCCTGAAGGGCCAGCCAAAAGCACGTCCGAAACTGGTTGACAGTCTCTTTGGAAGCGCGGAGTCGGTTCTCGTGGGGTTGCGTGGATCTCTCTCTCAGCGGCTCAACATTGTGGGGAGAGCCAACAACAAGGAACCCCATGAAGGCGCTGTCCGCCTACTGACCATGCACTCCAGCAAAGGGCTGGAGTTTGACCTGGTGTTCCTGTTGAATGCCAACGATCCAGAGGACGGTTCAACCCTCATAGACGACCACCCCGAGCGGCGTCTGTTTTATGTGGCCATGACGCGGGCAAAGAACCGGCTTGCGGTTCTCTATTGCAACAAGCCCATCAAGTACATCAGCGAGGCCCGTCTTCCCTACTTCCCGACACTGGACGCACTGTTCGCGGTCTAAATTCGATTTTGAGTTTTCCTTTCCCATAGATCAATCCAGGCAACCAACGTAAAAAAGCCCCCGAAGCGAACTTCGGGGGCTTTTCCGTTTGATCTGAGATTGGCTGAACTCCGATCTCATCCTCAGACTGCTTCTGCCAGTCTTGAGGGTTGCTGCACCTTCTTGCGTTTGCCTGTTCGGCTCACACCGAATCGCTCCCAAACTTCCGGGTCGATAGCCATAGGCATCACCGACATTCTCTCCAGGTTGACGAACGCTCCATGGTGTTCGATCTCACCCACAGTGAACAGCTGCCACAACAAGTTGGATGCGAATAGGCTCACGGCTGGATTGATGAACAAAGACTGCTTCTCCAGCGCCTCAGCCAAGGAGCAAGACGGCATTCCGTCATCCTCTTTGTCCTTGGCCTTGTCGATCAGCTCTGGGAACAACTCCCCAATGTGGGGAAGCCGGTTCTTCAGATCACCCTTTTGGTTTCTGCAGGTAACTTCGCCCAAAACCACCTGGCCATCAGATGCCCGATTACCAAGGTCGAGGTAGTAGCGAATCCCCCACGAAGTGTTCTCCAGTCCGCGAAGTATTGCAAGCCGTGCCGCACGGTTGTCGACGGCGCCGATTGCGATGTCGCAGCTTTGGAAGACGTTCGACTTGGTAGTCAACCGCTCAACACGAGCCTCCCATGGCAGGCTGAACTCCATAGCCATGTTGGCTCTGTTGATCAGCGTTGAAGCCTTGTAGGCACCGACGTCACATGCATAGAACGCCTGTCTGCCGATGTTTGCGGTACTCACCACATCATCATCGATCAGAGTGACGTGCAAGCCCGCTGGATGGCCCAAAGCAAGCATCGCTCGATGCAGACACATGAGATGCTCCAACATGCGACTCCCAGTCCCGCCTGCGCCCACCAAGACCACCTTTACAGCCCTGGTCGCCAGCTCTCGATGAAGAGAGTGCTTCATTGCAGCACCCCCGTACGCACCACGATAGTTTCCCCATCGAGGTTTAGCGGGATCATTGCATCCAGGCATACCAGACGCAAAGAGATCTCGGTCTGTTGGGACCCGACCCGACCCAGCACAGCGGAAATTTTTATCCCGCCGGCATCATCGTGGTCATCACGTGCAGAGAAGCGCGCTTCGTAGTGCCCATGACTGTGAATGTCCACAACTGCCACTTCGCTTTCGCAAAGTGACGGCTCCTGGTAGTCCACCCTGTCTGGCCGCTGAAGCGACATTTTGCGCATTTCAAAGCGCCAGGTGTCCGAGGCGCTGCACCAGATGAAGACAGCCGCACATTCGTTTGGCATGGCCTTCTCCGCTTGATCCCTGAATTCACTCCAGAGCTCACGTGGTGGATTGCCGCATCGAAGCTGCACGCTAGGTTCCATCGCACCGAAAGGCGTGGACATACCATGCACCCGGGCGATGGGGAGATTGGCGTACAACCATGGCGTGCTCACCTCGCGGTAGAGCCCATCCTTTGCGACAACGAAGCGTTGTCCATGCGTTTCGGGTGGGTCGATCGCACCACTGGGGGGCGCAGTGATCACCGGAAACGTCTTCTCGATCCATTGATCAAGTGCCATCAGAATTCTCCTGTGGGGCGTGGTTGGGCCCCGAGCCTGTCCAGCAGCGTGGACTCAAGAAGATGTTCCACACGAAGCGGAACTTGTACCAACTTGTCTTCTGGGAAGCTCTTGGCTGGCTTGGCCAGCATTCGTTTCCAGAAGCCGCAGGGCTCTACCCCTTTAACGAGGCGATCCTTCTGCGTGAAGTTGGGGTGCGTGAAACGCGAACCGAAGAAGGTTTTCTCCCACGCGCTCGTGAGCCACTTCATCTCTTCGGTTGGCAAATTTGCCGTTCCGATACAGACCTTCCCGCTGCCCCAAACGTTGAAGAATGGCGCTTGGTAGAGGTCTGTGGCCTGTGTGGGCCGCTCTTCGCCTTTGACAGCGTAGAGGTAGAGTCCCTTGCCAGGCATGGCGAGCCAGATCAGACCAGGTACCGGGCTGGACGCTGCGGCACTGAATGTCTTGCTGTTGTATGAGGACTTTTCGAACACCATGGGGCGAACCCCTGGTGGCGTCCACCAGACAATGCGGTCATGACCTTTGGCAAGAACGCCGGGGTCAATCCAGTGGGTAGCTCGCGTCTCTGCGGTTTCCGTAATGGATGTAGTGATGTCGACCAGGTCACGCTCGGTGAGCAGACGTCCTGGTTGAACCTCAGGCCGCCCGTTGATCGGCCTGACGGTGTGAACGGTTGCGAATTGGTAGCTATCCTCTTCTTGGCGACCGCTGGTCCCGTAAAGAAGAATTGCTCCGCTTAGCGTGGCCACAGGGCCAGCCTCGCGAACTGATACGTGAAGCATTTCTAGCCTTGTGTGAAGTGTTGCAAGACCCTTGAGATCGCCGCATGACGGGTCACAAAGTCCTTGAATGATTGAATGAGCAGAGTCATCTGCTCGGGATCAAGAGTGTTGGCGGTGAACTTCAGGTGAAGGTCTGTCGCCTCCCCTCCGTTCATTTCCATCTCTTCGTAGTGATTGAGGACTTCGAGCGGCATGTCCATCTCGTCCCACACCACGATGCAAGCTCCTCCGTACCTTGAGCCGTAGAAGCCGTCTTCCTCGTCGAGGCTGCACTTGCTATGCAAGGCGGTTTTTCTCTTGAGTTCGGCACTGAGCAAAAGCGTTTGTTCAACTACCTTTGCAAGCGTTTCTGGCATTTCCTTCGCAAGCAGTTTCTTCGCGACGGTTTCGCCTATGGCTTTCGGCTTTGGCACCGGAACCATGCGTCGCTTCTTCTCGCTGAATTTGCTGCCCCAAAGCATCCACTTGTTGCCGCCGTATGCAGTCACCAGATCTGATGGCCACACGGGGGCATAGTCGTCTTTGAGTTCCTTGATGCTGGTCGATGCGTCGAGCCCGTTTTCTTCTCGGATCCGTTCCGCATAGCCCTTGTCGTCGCTTTCGTCGCCGAACCAGAGCATTTCAGCGAAGTCGCCGATGTCTCTTGGCAAGTACATGCGATACCCATCCACCGAGGCTGCGTTGATCGTTTCGTAAACAAACCAACCCAGACCCTCATGAAACGCATTCAGCTCCTCGATGACCGACTTGAGCCGGAATACGGGGATACCGCTTACGGCACTGATGTAGAGGTTGATTTCGGCACCAGTCACTGTGACGTGGACGCCGAGTTCAAGTGGATCTTCATTGCCGCATGTCATTGCGACGTAGTCCTTCAGCTGCTTGAGCAACGTGGACTGTGTATCTGTGAACTTCCCTGCTGGAAGCCGCACGCCGGCGGCGTGGGCTTCAAGCGAGAAGGCTGCTGTGTTTTGAGGGATAAGCGACACCCCAGGTTCCAGGACCATTGGAATGTCGCCGTTCAAAGCAGGTAGGCACCATGCTCCGCCCGCAAATGGTCGCAGACCTAACCGAACCTGCTGAACGCCGTTGCTGGTGGCAACACCGGCGTCGACAAAGTCCGATCGTTCACGACCTTGAGTACGGTCGTAGAACATTTCTGATTCTCCTGAATGGTTTCGAGAGATGCGCCAGCAACTGGCGAGCCCTTGCTTGGAGCTTGCCCCTTGCGAATCGCTTGAAGTGCGGCCAGATGTCCAACCCCCTTGCTACCCACCGCGCGGGTGAATGTGTAGGTTGAAACGCCAGCCTTGGTCTCGGGCCCTTCCACAACTGCGTTGAGGAGCTCTGGATATTGGTGGGCATAGAGTGCCTTGACCTCTTCTGGAGTCTTGCCAGAAGATGGATCAGTGAGCTTGATCCCGTTGTATCGGAACACGCGGGTGATGGGAGCGACAACAACTGCCATTGCGTTTCCCCTTAGAGAACGAAAGGCATGGGATCGGACGAATTCGACGGTGAGGACGTGGCCACACCATTCGACGATTCGCTGGAAGTGGACGATTCCTCGCCGGCTTCATCGTCGTCATCTCCGCCCTCCATCAAGGTGGGGGATTTGTTCGTCGCAACAGGCCGACTTCCTGGAGTCTTCGCAGCCTTGATAGGCTTCGCGGTGACGGCTTGCTCGCTTGCGTCCTTTGCGACCTGCTCAGCCATGACCTTGACGGCCAGCAGCTGATCCTGCAGAGACACATTAGCTTCGCAGTAGCCTGCGAGGATCTGCGGGAACTCAGCATCGAGTTCTTCGGCAGTAGCGGTGAAGGTCTTGGCCACCAGGTTCGAGGCGGCTCCATCCTTTGCACTGCTGGGGAGAACGCTGACCTCGATCTTCTCGTCGCCGGCGGCGGAGATGACAAGGTTGAGCGAAACGCCTCGCTTGAGGAGGCTGTGAATGTTCGAAAACATCATGGTCTTTTCTTTCCAATGTGAAATGAAAAGGCCACGCCCTTCAAGGACGTGGCCCTTGAGGGGGAAGGTGTTGGAGCTGTTACCAGCTCACAAGGCGGGGGATTTTGCCGCGATAGTCGAATTCAGGCACGTTCAGGATGGCGTTGATGAACTCCTCCTTTCCCAGGCTACGAGCTTTCGCGTACTTCGCGTCCATCACCTTGGTGATACCGATCTCTTTGCAAACAGCATCGATCTCGTTCTTGGTGAGCAACTCGAAGAAGTCCTTGGTCACTTTCCAGTGATCCGAGATCTTCACATCGAGGGACTTGAGCACACTGACCACATCGTCGATGCCCAGACCGTTGGCGCCACCCTGTACGTTCGCTGCAATTGCTTGCAACGCCGCGTTGAGCTTGCCATGGTCCAGATCCCGGATTGAACTGAGCACAGCGCCTGTTCGGGCCAGTGTGGGCACCGCCAGAACTGTCTCCAGTTCCTTCTGCAGCGTGTGTTTGTCAATCTCTTCAGGATGCGTGAGCGCGATCGCAAGAAGTACCGCCCGGTTGGTCGGAACGTCGAGCTTCATGACCACCCGCTTGAAGATGATTCTCCAGAGCTTCTCGCGATATTCCTTCACCCTCGTGGAGGGCTCCGGGTACTTCACGGTCTGCGCCGGCGGCTTGGCCTTTACAGAGGCCTTGCTTGAGCCTTCGGAGCTGCCTTCGCTGGCTCGTCCTTGGTTCTGCGTTTGGCCAGCTGCTGGAGCTTGCGTTTCGCTTTCTGCGGTGGACGCAGCCAATTGAGCCTTCTCGGCCGCGACGCGAGCAGCCACCATGCGCACGTTGCAGGGCACATCCATGCAGATGTCCTTGTACGTTTTGCCCAGCTTGTCTGGCACAGCCGAGACCACCGCACCGAAATGCTGGCAGACACGACAGGCTTCGGCCTGTTCTTGCCCCACACCTTTCGGGCCTTCGGCCACAAGAGGGATGAGGGTGAGGTTTTCACCTGGTCGGACGATGCGCACGAGCTGGTATTCAGCCTTCAGCGCGGTCTCCCGTGCTTTCAACTCAGCCTCAGTCTTCGTGTCGAAGCACTCCTTGTTGGTGCAACGACCGCCAGCGATGTACTCGCCAAACAGGCCAGCTTGATTTCCTGAGTTGTGGTGACACCGGCCGCACTCTCCTTTGTCGAAGATTGCCGTGTCCAACACCAGGGCCGCTCGCTCGATGTGAGCCTTGAAGTCAGCCACCGTCATCAGCTTCGGTTGCGCGAGTAGCGCATCGATCGCCCCTTCTTGCGCTTCCTTGCGGCATGCGGCCAAAAGTTCGGCATGACCGATTTCGATTTTGCGGTTCTGAAGCGCTTCACGGACCTTGGGAATCGCATGCATCAGCGACAGGCGTCGGCTTAGCATTGCTTGCGACCAGCCCAGCTGGTTCGCTGCTTCTTCGCGATTGCCACGGCAGTCACCGAGCACCCTGCTGGCTGCTTCGGCTTCCTCAACCGGTGTCATGGGCTCCCGGATGATGTTTTCCGTAAGGGATGCCCCACGAGCAGCCGCGTCGGACATTTCCTTGATCAGCGCTGGGACCTTGCCATCCTCGCCGTAAACGGCCAGGCAATTTCGAAAGCGCCGCTCTCCGGCAATCAGCTCATAGCCGTCTTTGACGGGTCGGAGCAGCAGTGGCTGCAAGAGACCTTGCGCACGAATCGACGCTTGCATCTCAGCCATTTTGGCTTCGTTGAAGTACGTTCGTGGGTTCTGTCCAGGCCGAATGTCGCCGAGGCGAACAAGAGCCGGTTTCTGGTTAGATGGTTCCATGGGTTCTTTTCGATTTGAAAAGGAACCGCCCCACCGGGAGCGATTCCCAGTGGGTAATGGATGGCGTAAAGCCGAGTGAAGGTCTGCAAAGCGGCAGCTCGCACGTGCCACGCGGGCGCGATGTCGTGATTATGCCCCAGCTTCAGTCGTTTCTGGTTTGCTCAAATTCACCGCACGCACCCAAGGCCTGCGAAACAGCAGTGCCATTCCTTCGGTGTGCGCACTTTGGACGAAATTGGTGAGCGGATTCTTCGAAGCCCAGAGGTTTGACATGGAAATCACCATGTTGTGACCACCGCGGGCCTCGCTGATCAGGTGCAATGCGGGCATGTACTCTTCATAGCAGAACATCATTCGTGCCCTGGCGCCGCCCCCAATGGCTACCGTGCTGTCAGCGAACCAGTCGACCACAAATGAGTGCCGTGTACGCCATGGTGCCCACTCTGCAACCGGGACCGGCTGACGTGCTGCAACGTAGGTCGATGTCCCATCCGGCCTGAGAACAAGCGCCACCTTCTGGAGGGAATCTTTCCCAACTTCGATGTCAGCCCCAATGATGACGGTCTGTCCCGTTTCCTTGGTGCGATTGAGGATCTCTCGCCTGATTGCTGGGAACAGTGACGGGTCATACAAGCCGATAACCGATTCAGCAAACACTATGGTCTTGAGTTCCCCTTCACCACCGGCGAGGCTTTGGACCGCATTCCCTATTTGCCCGATTCGGTCCATCACTTCCATGCTTCCGCGCTGTGGGTACCCACCCCAGCGGCTTTGAACAGCGCCGATGCTTCCGACAACTCGGCCGCCGGCTTCAGACGGGATCGATCCTCCAACGCTGAGAACGACTCCGAAAGCGGCCGCCGCACCCGCCGTAATCCACTGCGGCCTCTTGACGCTCATCGAGGGCAGGTAGACCCGAAAGAAGGCCCCCCAAAGCAGCACGGTAATGAAGAACAAGACTACCCCGAACCACCCAGTGCCAGACGCAAAAAATCCCCATCCCACGAGCGGATGACCAGCGAGAACTACGCCAAAGGGAGGAGCCAGAGTAAGCACCATTCCTGCAAGTGCGCCAGGCAGGACCATTGCGTATGTGTTTCGAGAAGGCCAACAGATGGCCCAGGCAGAAGCTGCCACGAGACTTGCGCTCAACCACAGAGCCACGCCAACAAGGCTGGATTCGAACCAGACGCCGGCAAACTCTGGGAGAAACCGACCAACGCCTAGGTGGTAGCACGCTGTCAAGACAAAGGCGGACATGCGCGAAGGGGCGACGAGCCATAGCAGTGGGAGCAATACAGCCAACGCGGGCGTTCGGCCTGGGCCCCATGCCAAAAGAGCAAGTGTGGTCCCGACAAGTGCTGCCAAGGCCAATGGTGCGAAAGCTCTGGCAATCTCAAGGCCTGTAGCGTTCAACCGGAGTGCCGTGGTCTCCAGCTTTGCAGTTGTCATGGCTTGACTCCAACTCCTGTGGAGTGCATTGCTCCCGCTCTCCGAACCATCTGCAGCAGACCCTGGCTGTCAATGAAAGGCGCATTCTTGCCAAGTGCTTTCATAGCCATGGCCATGATCTCGAACACTTCATCCCCTCCAATCGGCACACCAATGACCCGTTTACCCTGTTTGAGGCGAATGTAGATAGACCCTTCCCCGACTTGATCGACCATGTCGAGATATTTGTCCTTGTTCGGTCCATGGTTCCCGAATGCGATCGCGCGGCACCAGCCAAACAGACCAGCCGTGAACAGCGGCAGTTCGCGCCGGGTCAGTCTAAAGATGATCTTTCGCTCCCAATCGAATCGGCGTTGACTCATGGCGTTGGCCATCTCAATCTGCAATGAGTGATACACCTCATTAGCCTTGCCCACCCGTTCTGTGATGATCTCCACTGGCTCGACGCACAGCGCACCTTTCGTCGAGAACACGTGGTGCGACTTGTCGTAGTCCCTGCCTGGTGTCGGCTTCTTGGAATCATCCTTTGTCCGCGAAGGCCGTGCCCCCACTTCCTCAACCTGCGGTGTCGCCACAGCAGCATCAATTCCGAGGTCGCTTTCGTTTTTCAGTCGATTGGCCCAGTCCACCAGCCAGGTGCTGTCACCGGATGCTTCAGTGCCCGAAGCGAGTTTGGTAATGCGATCACGCAACGCATCCGCCTCCTCTTCGCTCAGAGAGCTGATAGCTCTTTTGACCTGAGCCAACTCTGGCGTTGGGTATCCGCGCCCACGCAGAGTGAAGACAACCCACTTCGGATTGATAGGAGTGGTATGTGCGGTAACGGAAAGGATCGGCGCGTCCCTCATGATTGAAGCCCCTGCTCCACTCGTGGGGTCTCCAACTGGACTTCCTCTTGAAGCGTTTCAAGCCGACCATGAACCTTCGCACCGTCATAGGTAGACAGATAGCGGCATCTGAGCTGCCCATGGGCAACGGCGTCCTTCGTCAAATGAAGTGTTCCCATCACGGTCAACACCGACGTATCGTCGTTCGCATCCCCCAGTTGCCCGAAGACAAATGCATCACCATGGACAGTTGTTTGACCGGTCAGGCGTGAACCGGCATACATCACCAAAGGACCGCCTCGCACGACAAGTTCACCATGGTATTCCCCCTGCAGGAGCAGGCCCCCTGAACACTCCATAGTCCCACGTGCCTTGGTGCCCAGGTCAATCTTGTTCGTGATCTTCATTGCCACGGGGTCAATGGTCACCGTCGTTTCTCGCTTACTCACACTGTTCCCCTTGATTACTGCAACTTGATCGTGCGGGCGTCGAGCTGAACACTCCCACTCTTCACATCAATTTTCTGAATGGTCTCGCCAGTGAAGATCTTTTGCCCGACTGAGAATCTCTGTGGAAGCCTTGTGGCTGGATTCGTAATGAGGACGTAGGTCCCGTCTGGCCCAATGTCGACCAATGTCGGTAGAGTCGCCCCACCCTGTGCGACAGTTGATGCGACTTGCGGACTCGATTCCTGAACTGGCCCAACTAGCCGTCGTTGCCCAGTTTTTGCGGGTTCTCTTTGTTCCACGGAAACGGTAGGAGACTCTGTCTCTTTTGCTGGCGCCTTGCTCATGTCCACAATTACTGCGGATGGTGAAGGCTCTTTGTCCTGGGTCTTCTGCTTCGGTGTCGCTTGAGCTCGAACGGCCGGCACCGATGGTTTGGACACAGGCGGTGCTTTTGGCACGGGCGGTACCGAACTCGCCTCAATCTGGGTGGAATCGGAAGCCTTTGAGGGCTGGGCAGCATTTGATGGAGGCGCAACCTGAACCTTTGCTGGTACCACCTCGCGCGGCTCTGCAGGCCCAAAAGGGAGTGAGGGTGCTGCTCCTATCGCGGGACCATCGGCCAGCGTTGATTCGTTCCCTTCAATGGGTTCGAAAACGGTGTCTGCAAGCGCGATGTTGTCCACTGCAGGGATTGGCTCAGCTGCAGCTTCTGGCTGCTGGAGAGGTGGAACGGATGCCTCAACCTGGCGCTGTGACGTTTCAGCAGAATCTGGGCCCCCAACTTGACCCGATGTGACGGCAAGGATCGCGGCCACTCCCATTACCAGTGAGAGGCCAGCCAAGACACTCGCAAGTTTTCGTGGTGGTCCCGAAGTGTTTGAAGGAGTTTCGCGTTGTAGCTTCTGACCCAACACCAATCGCGGGATGAAGCGGGCCCAGGGCGAGTTTTCGGGTGGACCCGCTTCCAGGTCAGGGAATCCGAACGCTGGGGATTCCGCGCCGCGAGAGAGCACACCTAAAACGACCCTTCGGGGTTCGCCTACGATCGCTTGGGTGAAGTACCTGTTTGCTTGATCCATCTGAAACTCAAATACTGAAGATTGCCGCCTCCCCTGCTTGCTGAAGACCGCCCTTGGACTGGACGGCCTCAACTGCTTGGGAGACGTGTTCGCCGGAGGAAACTGGGGCAACGACCTCGCATCGATCCAGGGTCGAGTCATCCCTCGACACAAGCGAAGGTGGAGGTTGGTTCTCGGACAGCATCTGCTGTGATCCTTGGATTCGAGCAGACTGAACTGCAGCCTCGATGGAGGTTGGTTGCTCAGGTGACCGTGCGCTCCGTGGAAGACGCATTCGTAGCGATGCACGGTCAACGATCGATCGCTCAAATGTGATGGGGCCGACCTCTGCATCATCGATGTGAAGTGGTGCGTTCGCATAGATGGTTTTGACTGCTTCCTCCATCGCGCCGAAGTCTAGCCCACACTCTTGTTCTTCCTTGCGCAGTGCCTCTGCCTGCTCCAAGGCAGCTCGTGGTGAGATGCCTTCTCGAAGCTGAAGGTCAGCAACATAGAAGGGCAAAAAATTAGAGATAGCGCTGCTTCGCTCGTGGGCAACGAGACTCAAAGGAATGTGCCTGAGCTTTGATTTGAAGGCGGCATGCATCATCTTGAGCTTTGCACTCAATGTTCTGAAGGTGTTGATACTGCCGCTGCGAAACTCGAACACCGAGAATGGGTCTCTTTGACCCTCAATCTGCAGCTTCAAGCGGACGTGCATCGAGCAGGACACCCCTTGCGAATTCGCATAGGGGCACAGATCTGAACCGACGCAGGAGGCATCTTCGACTTCCCCTGTCACAAGGTTGGTTCGCCTGGCACGTTGACCATCGCCAGCACACACAAGGCGATTGACCTCCTGGTCGTATGCCTCATAGCGTGCGCTCAAATTTGCATCAGGTTCGTCAAATACCAGCTTGATCGGAATCATCTTGATCAGGGCTGCTTCTCCCCCGGATGCATCGCCAAGGTTCACGGCGATTGGGTGCTGTTTGAACTGCTGCTTCCCATTCATGGGGGGGCCAGCGTGGGACCGCTCAAGAACCTCAAAGTTTGAGAGTTGCCTGAGGTCTTCTTCGCCTTCGCTGGCAAAGCGAATGAACCCTTCAATGTGCGGACCTGTTGGGACGAGTGCGTTGATGCTCATGTTCTGCTCCGAGTGATTCGTGAATTCATGAAAACACGTAACCTCAGAACGTCAAGAGGTGGAGCACTCAGATTTCCAAAATGTCGCTTGGTGTTTGTCAACACTGCGGTTCGCTCGACATGTATCGACGTGTCAGCGCCAGCCTTCTCAACACTACTCACTGAAAGCGGATACCAGTCGTACCCTCTACCTGCGTAGGCCGAAGACTCTGATCGCTGACCTGCGCCACAAAGTCCACGATCCGTTTAACGCCCTCCAGGCCGACTTGATGAGCGCGGATCGGTATTTCGCTCACCTCACCCACCTGGTCACCAAATGAAATCTGCAAAATCACAAGGTCCTGATCGATTGGAGTGGCATCCCACCGACTGATCTCACACTCCCAGTGCAGTGCTGCAATCCATGCAAGTAGACCTTCTGCGAAAGCCTCGCACGCGAAGTCTGGGGTCAACACTTCGATTCGCTCAGAGATTGCAGACGGTGTATGAAGGTCAAGGAGCGCGGACACATGCGAGGTGAGCCTCCAATCAGCCTGATGATTGATCGGTGGCAGTTCAGGAAATTTCAGAGGTTGCTGGGCTGCAGCTATGAAAAAGGCAAGCCGTGGAGCTTCAGGAGGCAGTCTGAAATCAGCATCCTGCGGGAGTGCCAGGGTGGGCTCTTTTCGAGCAGAGAGTTGCTCCAGCTTCTCAAGTGCCACTGAAGGAGACCAAATGCACACCTCCTCATAAGGGATGGGTGCATTGAAGACAGAAATCTCCACGCGATTTTCGAACCAGTCCTTCAAACGACGCAGCACTGATCCCATGGCCGTGTCCATCGCTTGGCCGTTGTTAACCAGAGATGCCGCTTTGGCTGGAAGCACCACCGGCATCGCGATCAAAGCGCTGTGGTGCTGGAGGTGTCTTGGAGACCCCTTTCGCCCGCCTGTGCTGTAGGTGGTGAATCCCACCTGGTTGCGCAGCTGCTCGAAAAACATGGCTGTTGAGGTCGACCGCTTTGCTGCGGCCCAGAGCATGGCGTCATCTTTTCGATTCAAAGCTTCACACACACGACTCATGTCTGCCAAGAGAGGCATATCCATGTGCTGCTGACCGGTCTCTTCTTCTCTGTTCATGCGTTTGGTTGGTTGTTTCGCCTCAAATTATCACGAGGGTCTTCTCTGTCAAGGCTGTTTGAATTTGGATCGGCCAGTCTCCTGTTGCCTCCTGGTCGGCGCAAAGCACCCACCGCAGCATGTGTTAATACTTGTTGACAAACTGCAGCTGTGTTTTATTGTGGTTATGAACCAACTCTTTCTATCCACAGAAAATCAGATGAAAACTCCATCAGTCCACAACACCTACACCCTACAGGGCGCACTTGGGTCGTCTGTACTGCACGCCAACCTTCCGGCGAAGGAGTATCACTCGGACATTACGGTCCAGTCTTGCAGTCTTCTGAAGCCCATGCTTCTTTCACCCGCTCACTACAAGTCGCAGTTCCTTGAACGCCACACTTCATCCGTCGCCAAGGACCTCGGCACATTGATCCACTGCCTAGTACTCGAACCAGGCAAATTCAGCCAAGAGTTTGTGGTCTATCACGGAGAGAAAGATGGTCGCGTAGCGGAGTTCAAAACCTTTTGCCACCAGAACCCCAACCGTATGGTGATCGACGATGTGGCATTCGGAGCGGCCAGACGGATGAGCAACAAGATTCTGGAAACTGTTGTTCGCGGCCGCCCGTTTGGTGACTATGTGGCCGAGGGTATTCCAGAGGCAACCATCTACTACACGGACCCCTCCACCAATGTTCGCTGCAGGACCAGGATCGACCTCCTGCACCCTGAGATCACCTTTGACTTGAAAACAACGGCCTATCCAGAGCGAGACGCTTGGCTTCGCCATGGCTTGAGCCTGAACTACGACATGCAGGCCTACATGTACTCTCTAGCCGTCAGCCTCTTCTACGGTGAACCCAGCCCGCGCCCATTCATATTTGTAGTGGGCGAGAGCACCCCGCCGCACAGCGTAAGCCGGTTTACTGCAGGCGAGACATACATCGAAAACGGCGGGCGCAAATACAAGGAGGCGCTAAGCGGATTCGCAGCTTGCTCATCCGTCAACCACTGGCCCGACCTTGGCCGAGAGGAGGTGATTGAGGTCGACCATTGGCAGGCAAGCAGGCCCACCTCAGCTTGGAGGGAAGCCCTCTAAGTCCACGGGAACTCAACCCAGTTTCACCGATGAAACTCGCCCCAGAGGTCGCAACCCATGGCCGAGAAGAGTAGGGGAGAAGACCCAGTTTCACCGGTGAAACTGACCTCCTGAAGAGTTTTTTGGCCTTGAGCAGCCCTACCAGCCTGGACCAGACCTGCCAGTTTCACCGATGAAACTGGCGACCACAAACACTTGGCAACCATTTTGATTGCTTTATGTATTGCTTCGTAGCGGCAACTCAGCTACATTTCATCAACTTAACTTAGGGATAACTATGTCAATCATCGTATCTGGGCATATCAAAGGGGGGACTGGAAAGTCAACCATCGCGACAAGCTTCGCAACGAAGATCGTGCAGAGCGGGGCGAGTGCAGTCGTTGTTGATGTCGATGAGACGAGCACATCTGCAACTTGGTTTGCAATTAGAGAAGGGGAGGGCAGAACACCCTCGGTGCCCGTCGTTCAGCAGCTAAAGACTCCTGTGCCGGTGATCATTGAACTCTCTAAGAAATATGACGCGGTAATTGTGGACGTAGGTGCTCGCGACATCGACACCCTCACGCCCCTTGCTCGGATCTGTGATCTTTGGATCGCGCCTCTTGGAATTGGGCAACCAGACCTGAGTGCAACCATCCAGCTCTACGAAGAGTTCTCTCGCAAGCACTCACAACACAAGGCCCAGCGAATTCCCTTGGTGAGTGTTTTCAACAAAGTGCCTTCTTCCTGGAATACCAGCGAAGAAATTGATGCGCGAGAGTTTCTGGCCGAGCAATGTCCTGAGCTGGTGATCCTCAAGTCCTACATCAAGGACCGAAAAGCCTGGCGCGATTCAGGACGACTGGGACTTGGCATAACCGAGATGCCAGCACGCGAAGCTTTGAAAGCGATCGAAGAGTTTGATGCTTTCTTTGCAGAAGCACTGTCTCACCACGTTAAACACTAATAGGAGTCTTCATGGCTAAGCCTTCTGCTGTAAAACCGCCTCCACTTTCGAGCATCATCCGAGCAAACTCCGACACCGGAGCGATGCAAACCGCACTCGCGTCATCAAATGTCATGCCGACGCCCAAATCAAGCGTCGCCCCTCTTGCGCCGGTGGTGGCCGCTGCAAACGATGGTGCTCAGCACAGAACGCAACAGGTTTGGCCCGTGTCCCGCATTCAGGTGAGCCCTATGAATGCGCGGGTCTTCTACTCGACGGAAGAGGTCGACGAGATGGCGACCAGTCTCACGACCAATGGCCAGGAGCTGGCCGTCAAGGGGTACATCGAAGGGGATAACCTGATCCTGATCGACGGACAGAAGCGGCTGCGTGGGGCAAAGGCGGGAGGCCTGGACACACTCGTGGCCGATGTATGTGAGAAGCCGGAGAAAGAGCGTGATGTGTACCTGGCCTCTCGAAGAATCAACAAGGAACGGAGTTCACAAACAGCACTGGACGATGGGGTGAGATTCAAAATGCTCTTGGAAGACAAGCACTTTCAAGACCAAGACGAACTCGCGCAGACACTGGGCATGTCAAAGTCCATGATCTCCAAAGTGATGTCCCTCAATGCCATCCCGGAGCGGGTGATGCGCAGACTCAAGGACACGAAGATCACAGAAAGCATCAACGCGCTCTACGCGATTAGCCAACTCTTCTCAACGGAGAGCAAACAAGGCGAGGAGGGCGCGGTAGAACTGGCGACGGCCATCATCGAAGAAGCTGTCAAGAAGGATCTCTCAGGAAACCAAGTCGTTACGTTGGTCGCTGCAAAACGGCAGGGGCCAAAGCAACGCCAGCGCAACGAGGTGCGGCGAGTCACCATGGGGTCTGCTCCTGGTGTTCTGAAACTGAGCCCTTCCAGAGGAGTGATCGAGTTCAGTATGCAAGGGCTTACCGCTGATCAGGTCAATCAGCTGCGCGATCGCATTGAGAGCATTTGCGAGACTGGGCTGGACCCAGCCCCATCCGCTGCGGCGTAGGCTTTCTATTGGCTCGCCAGACACCCCAACCGAGACAGGTGCGGGGGTACCCCTGGATATCAGACAGAAGCTCTCTGCGCGCGTAGAAGGGCACCGGAGAGCAATGGTCTGGTGGAGGAGGGCGGTGAGCCTTGCAAGTCGAGCATCTTTCCTTAGTAGCGCTCAATATCTCACCAACTCAGAGATTCTCAAAAGCCATCTGTTTATGCCATCTGCCGCCGTAGTTAGCGCCTACTCACTTAATAAAGAACGAGTCTTGCTGCGAGCGAAATTACAAAACCCGTGAGGCAAACTTCGTCAAGGGGCATTCTGCAGATCAGATGCCGCTATTGCCCCAAAAAGTGGCCAATGAGAGCCCACCGAAATCAACCTAGGACGCTCGCCAGGCTAGTGGTACCCCAAGGTCCGAGGGAAAAAGCATAGCGGAACAGATTTCAGTGGGGCACGATTTAGTAGCGGAACAGATGCTTTTCAAAGCACCGACGCCTGGGCACAAGGTGGAGGAGGGTGCAAGTACCCAACCGACACCACAAGAAGCCCTCAGATCGCTCAACCATCCGCACTTGACCAAACACCAAGGCGTGGGACAGGTTCAGACAAGATGACGTAGATGAGAGTGAGAAAACCATAGCGGAACAGATTCTCTTGTTGCTCGGAAGGAACAGGACTTCCTCCGAGGAACAGCAGCCATGTAGTTGTCCACAATCTAATAGCGGAACAGATTCCGCGCTACTAGCGGTGAAGCTGTCTCGCTAGTAGCGCTCTGGAGGTTCAGCTAGTAGCGGAAGAGATGTTATGCACAGGCCGCAGCCCGCATGGATGCTGGAGAAACGCAGTTTGCTAATCTCCTTCTTTTAATCTTTTTCTTTTAATCATCAAAGAGCGAGGTCTGAAAAAAAGACGAACAACCAAGTCCCTTGCTCCGAGAACACGCCCATCCCAAAGGCGGCCGCGAAATTCGAATCCGTAGCGCTACTAAACACGCTTGACAAGCTTCACCACAGATCGGGACACTACTTCGACCAGACCGATCTATGCGCCCAATTCACGACCTTTTTCCACCGGCCTTCACCATCGATGAGTTCACCCCACCAGGTGCGCACGACGAGGTGAGCATCGACTCCTCCAGCGAAACGATCCCGTCGGATGATCAGCTCACCGACCAGGCCCCAGTCAAAAAGTCATTGGGCAGCCGTGTCAGACGGAGTCCCGCAAACAGCGAAGCCTTCCTCAAGGCGAAAACCCAGGAAGCACTCACGCGCATCAGTGGAACAGAGCAAGGCGTCCTGCAGCTGGCGTTCCCCATGTGGGACGAGACACGCCGCGGCATACCCAACGACATCGTCCGCAGTGGCCTTTTCACCTCCGGTTTGTCGACGAAGAGAAAGTCGATGAGGGATGAACGTGTTGCATCTTTGAGCAACACAGAGATCGTCTACAGCGGTGACGAGCTGCGGCAAAACGACTTGACCATCTGGATGGCCATCGTCCACCTGGGCCGCGAGCGCCCCTTGGGTGAGCCGATCAGGTTCACAGCCTATCGACTCATCAAAGAAATGAAATGGCGGCATCACAGCGAGACCTATGAGGCGATCCGCCAGTGCATAGAGCGGCTGAAGTTCACCAGCGTGAAGATCTCCAGGAAGGACAAGAAGTCACATTACACCGGTTCGCTGGTGCGAGATTTCGCGTTTGACGAGGTCGATGAAAAAGGCAAAGACTGCTGGGTTGTCCGCCTCGAGCCTGCTATCGCAAAGCTGTTCCTCTCGGACACAACCACCCTCATTGAGTGGGAGCAGCGGATGAAGATCGGCACCAGGGCGGCGCTCGCTCTCTGGGCACATTCCTTCTTTTCGACTCACACCGACTGCATCCCGTACAGCGTAGCAAAGCTCCATGAGCTCTCAAAGTCAGATGACAAGAAGCTCTCGAACTTTCGCGCCCGCCTTAGATTGGCATTGGAAACGTTGGTGAAGGTGGAGCTGCTCACCGATTTCAGCATCAACCGCGACATCGTCGTTGTCAAACGAACGAAGGCCTATCCCCAGAGAGCAACGCCACTTTTGTCCGCAGCTTGAGCTTTCCTTCTGCTGATTAGAGCAGGCCGACACCAGAAACCGAGAACCACTACCACGGCGCCAGGTTGGTCGAGGTCAGGACCTCGTCGGGGCGAGGGAGTGAGACAGTCACCGATTTCCCAATAGATGAAGCACATACTGCAAGAATTTCATCAAGGGATGCATTTTTAAGGGAATCCATGTCAACCAAGCAGAGGGAGACCGTCAACCTTGACGCACTGATCCCAAGAGACGACGTGGAGGCGAAAAAACCGAAGTCTGGGAAGGGTGTCATTCAGGTAACAGAGCTGGAACTGGGCCGTCACTTCTACGGGTTGCTCAAAAAGCCTTTGTTTCAGCGTGAGACGAATGACTGGGGCGTAGACAATGTGGTCTCGTTGATTCGTAGCTTTCGCAACGGCCATCTGATCCCAGCTGTCATTCTGTGGTCCGCTGACGGCTCCACATTTGTCATTGATGGCGCTCACCGCCTTAGCGTCTTCGTTGCATGGGTCAACGACGACTACGGTGATGGTGCTCTGTCCCAAGCTTTCTTCAAGCACCAGATCCCAAAGACACAGCGCGATGCAGCTCATAAATGCCGCGTCCAGATCAAAGCTGAAGGCTTAGAGTATGCCGAGCTGCAGAAACTGACGAGGCTGCCAACCCGGACTCCAGAGCAACTGGAATGGAGCACGAACATCGCTCAGCCCGTCGAAACTCAGTGGGTTGTCGGCGACGCTGACGTTGCGCTGCAATCGTTCTTGGACATCAATCAGCGGTCAGTTGAAATTGATCCTACTGAGCGGTACATGATCGAAGAACGCAAAGCACCAAACGTGGTGGCTGCGCGAGCTTTGGTTAGTGCTGGGCGCGGCCACGCGTATTGGGGTGCTTTCGCGCCAGCACATGTTGAGGAGATTGAGCTCTATGCAAAGCGCATCTACGACGCGATCTTCGAGCCAGAGAGTGCCCAACCCCATACGCACGCGGATCTGCAACCTGCTGGTATGGCCCAGACCGCAAACGGCCTTCGCATGGCACTCGAGCTTGTGAACATCGTCACGAAGGCTCCAGGACGATCAAAAAACGTGCCTCACGACCACGATGGCAGCCAAACGTCGAGAGTCCTTGCAAAGGTGTGGGGTGTGGTCAAGTACGTCGCAGGCGATGAGCCGGCTTCCCTAAGCTTGCATCCAGCCATCTACTTCTGGGGGACCACCGGAAATCATCGCCCCAGTATGTTTCTGGCGGTGGTGTCGTTTGTCCAAGACCTGATCGCAACGAACGAATTGGTAAAGTTCACCATGCACAGGGCCGCATTGGAAGAGATGTTGGTCGGCCGAGGCAACCTTGGCCAGCAAATATTAACGCGATACGGGGGCTGGAAACGCAGTCTCGAACCGATCAAAACGCTTTTGAGAAAGCTTCTTGATGGCCTTGCTGCAGGCCAGCCTGAGTCAGAAATACTTAGCGATTTTTCGACGGCCATCTCTAGTTCCTCACAAGACTCGGCCGACCGTCCAGATGCATGGAAGGAGACGCGAAGCGCGGCGCGAATCAGAGCAAGCTTGGCGACGGCGCCTCGTTGCGCCATTTGCAAGGCGCGACTGGTTCTTGCCCACGCGAGTGATGATCACATTGAGCGCAGAGCCGAAGGCGGGCATTCAGGTCCGGGCAACGCACAGCTGACCCATCACTATTGCAACCACGGATTCAAGGAGCATTTTGCACAGCTTGGAAAACCCCTTCCGATAATCGTAGGCCCCACTTGAACCGATGTGAGGCAGGGAGCCTGGTGTGCTCACGCGGCCAGAGCGAATCTCTCATCGGATGCAGCGTTCATGACGTTCGTCCAGCCTATGCAGGCGAGTACGACTGTCCGTGGTACGGGTTTCGCTCCGCTGCGGTAATAGGCCAGCATTCGGCGAGAAATGCCAAGCGCTGCTGCCGCTGTATCGAGGGTCAGATTGTTCCTGGCCATCCAAGTCCAAATGAATTCATGCGATACACCACCCGCCTGTTCGACTGCACGTGCGCGTAAGTTGTCGGCAGCCAGCTCCAAGTCATCATCGTTTGCCCAGACCACAGAGGCGCCGTGGTCACCGACCTTGACGGAGCTGAACACCTCGGGAACTTTCAGCCGCATCAGGGCAGGATGTTGCTCGATCACCTCAGCAAGATTGAGTGAGAACTGCTCGCCATCTGCAAAGCGAAGCAGCACGCCTGCAGCATCCGTTGGTTCGATGCTGGTGATTGTGAATTGCTTTGGTCTCATGGGTTCAGTTCCTTCCACTTGGTTGCCAGCAGCCCTATGTTCTGGCCGGCCCATGCAAGCGCTTCCTTCAGGACAGGCGGTCTCAACGAACCATTGAGCACGCGAAGAGAGGCCAGGTCAATTAACGCCTCTGTTCCGTCATGAGCCAACACATGAAAGTGAGGTGGGTTGTGATCTCCAGCGTACATGGAGAGCTTGCACTTCGTGAGGCGAGCCAGTGTTGCCATACTCCATTATAGTGCAATGGTTGCACTTTGCATCTTCCGCCAAGGTGTAACCCCAGGACTGCAGAAGCATGCAGGCAACAGTCAGCCGACACAAACTCCCCCCTGGGAATTCAAGTTTTGCGACAGAAATCCCCCTCCTATGAGGTTGGCGAACCATGGAAGGGGTTTTTTTGTCGCGACCCAGATTATTCAAAGGAACTGACCGATCTTGGCGACCCGCCACGCACAGCAAGGCTCACGCAGAAGCGTGGGCTTCCGTCTGATATATCGGCTGCAGAGGTCCCACACGCCATCGTGCACCAGCGATACAAGCTGAGCCGCGCCATCGTGGTGCCCTCCAACCGCCTGGTACAGGACTGGGGCAAATATCCTGGTGACGCCACCTTGGCCACCGACTCCAGGACCTCCTCATGCCAGCGCCGTGAGTCCGAGTCAGGACCGTTGATTGACCGGCGTTCATGTTTATAGACTCATAACGAACTAGTTCGTTAATTTATCCCATTTCATCACGTGTTCTCTATCTTCTTGATTCAAAAGGATTTTTTGATTTTTTCACGAAAACCTTGATTTTTTCACCTCAAAACATAATGATTGTTATGATGCGGAACATAAGGTGAAAAAAATTAGCCGTTCATTTTCGTCTGGACAACTAAACTTGTAACGATCAAGACCAGTAAAGTTGTTATCGGTAGTAGTCAGCCGACACAAATTCCCCCTTTGGAAGCCAAGTTTTGCGACAGCAAGCCCCTTCCAGGACCTTTGCGTAACTTTCAAGGGGTTTTCTGTCGCCTCAGTCAGTCCGACACAATTCCCCTCGGAATAACAGTGATGTTTTGAGGAGCATGCCGTTACTGCTCCTCAGCGTCTGGCCGCGACGCATGTTCGACCCCATGTAACTTCAGTTGCGACTTGAATGTTGAGTTGCAACTTAAATGTTTTGCGTTCTTAGAGCCAGCCGGTCCACCTCCAAAGAGCCGCGCCCCGTAGACCAGCACCGCTGGCAATCCAGTCAGACGTACACCCCGTGCTCGATGCGTGTGAGGTGTTCCTTGACCAGCTTGGCGCCCTGGCGTGTTGCAAGCAGTTCGATGGGGCGCCGCCCTTCAAAGGCAACAGCTCGCTGCAGCAACCATGTCTCGCCGGCATCCTGATCGCCGAGCACGTCGGTAGCCAAGTGACGCAATGCCAGCAAATCGAGCAGTGTTCCCGACTCCTCCGGAGTGAGCCTACTCCTCTTTCGACGTTGAATGGCCCGCTTGCTCACTCCCAGCATGACTGCGATGTCTGCCTCGGTCAGTCGGGTGAATCTGCCATGAAGCTTGTTCAGTCGTGAAATCAGAATGCCTTTGACGGCCAGATCGTGCTGCTCAAGAAGTGGCATTGCGATGACATGGTCTATCCACGAATCACCGAGGTGACTGCTAGCTGAACGCGTTACAAGAGCAGTGCGTGTGATCACCATCGATTCAGCTCCAAGTGGCGTCACGGCACGCCCCACGACGAGATATTGTGAAGAAATTGAAGCTCTTTGACGTAATTCATGTCTGCAGCCCGCTAGTTTTTGGACGACGTGCCAAAAGGCATAAGGCCTGGCTGTCGATGTAGATCGATGACGTTGCAAGTCGAAGCTGACTGAGGAGCTTTCAAGAGCTCCAGGAGCAACCTGGGTTGCACATGCATCTCGCGCGCTACTGCAGAGAGGGGAAGCCCAAAGTGGTCCTGCATGACCTTGAGGCTCTCCGAGACGACTTCGGGCTCCTCGTGGACTACCAGATGGTCTTCGCTCTCCTTCAACGCCTCCCCATGGCGATTCAGTCCTACATACCCTGAGCGGGCTTGATCGTCAGTAAACATGCCTAGTTGACGACCGCGAAAAATGATCGCGGCTTTGGAAACGCCCCAACGCAGTTTGAGTTCCGACAAGCCGCTCCAGTTCAAGCGCGAACCACGCAGAGCCAGGCGGCATTCGGACGAGAATGTCGACCTGGGCATCAGCAGCGCGCTGGCAAATCGATTGGCCTGGGCCTCGGTGAGCTTGTCCCCGGTCAACACGCCGATGTGAATCGAAAAATGTCCCAGTTCATGAGCAACACCAAAGCGTTCACGGCATGCTGATCTCCCGTCGTCGTTCAGCGCGATCAGTGGTCTTTTCGTGGCAAAGGAGATTGCGTCGATCTCATGAGCGAGGCCGTGAACTCGCATAACCACTGCGCCCGCGTTCTCCGCGATGCGCGTGACGTTGCTCAACGGACCGAGTCCCAACGTGAACTGCCCGCGAAACGCTTCCGCAGCCTTCTCGATGGCCTCATTGGTCTCCGCGTCCGTGGCATTCACTTGATACCTTGGAAGCTCAACATGCTCGTCGAGCACGCCAACCAAGCGCTTGAGCACCTCACCCCGGGCACGCGCCACCTGGCGCTGGGCGACCTTGGTCGTCAACTGTCGGCGAAAGTGGCATTGCTCATCGGCGATCGGGTTGGCGTCGACCTCAAGGAAGAATTCGGGCAGCACGTGCAGCGCATCTGCCAGTACCTCCCCCAATTGAGTTGAGACAGGTTCCGCCCCTGTCTCGACGCGGCTCAAATACTGCTTGGATACACCTACCTGCTCTCCCAGGTCCGTGAGTGACAGATCGTGAAAGAGGCGGATGAGTCGAAGGTTGCTACCAATGAACGCCCTCATCGCACCGCTTCTGCTGCCGCATCGCCCTCGTCGCGACGCTTGGGCCCAATTTGGGGTTTGGCCACAGGCACGCTGGGCGCGAGCGACGGATTGCCCTCGATCCTCAGCACCCGAACTGTGTCGGACACCCAACGACAGACCACAGAATCACTTGGCGAGAAGCCCAAGAACTCGACACGGGGCGACTCTGCCTCGTTCACACCACGATCGACGACAAAGCAGAACCGGCCAGGCTCGCCTTTCTCAGCAAACTCCAGGAAATCCGTCTGGAAGCGATTCGCCGTCGTCACCGCCCCCTTGGTCGGGTTCGACGGATCGTCGTTGCTGAAGCGGCACGGCACACCGCCGATCTTGAACACGAGGTCGTTTCTGCTGTTGGACAGTTCCAGCCAATCATGCTTGGTCGAGAGCGCTTCCTTGATGATGCGCTCGCGCTGACGGCCGAAGGTAGTGCACCCCCTCGTGTAGCCGCTATCCGTGAAGCGCGAGAGGTCGTCCTCCGTGGCATAGAGCTCTTCGAGCAGCCAGTTGGCGACCATATGCAGTCGCTCAGAGGTGAGAACGGGATTAAACGTCGCGGGCAGAGGCAGGTTCATTTGTGCAAATCCTGAAAAACGTCAACGCGATTTTTGTGCATATTTTTCTTTTCGTCAACAACTATCGAGCACGCAGTTCCAGCAGCCCGACGAATCGCTCACTGACGCCGGTGCCAGCCCGCCTCGTAATGGCTACGAATTCGAACTCCCTGAGCGTGGTGACGGTTTCATTGACCTTTTGCGCGGCGCCGGTTCTCGTACGCCGGTGGTATCGATCAAAGAAGTCAGACGCTCCACAGAGGCTCGCAGCCCGGCGACCTCCGTCGCGGCGGCGGTGACTTCTGCGCTTTTGGCATCGTCGATGTCACGCAGGTCCTGCAGCCGTTGCCGAGCCACCAATTCGGCTTCCGCCAGGGCCAAGCGCGTGTGCAAATTCTCTTCGCGTTGGCGTGCCGCCTCCGACTGCTGTTGAGCCTGTCTTTGAAAGGCCGCCTGCGCCTCGTGCGCAGCTTCGACGGCTTTCTGCAGCGCTTCGACCTGGCGCTCGGCCTTGCCTCGGGCAGTGCGCTCGCGATCAAGCTCCAAGGCCACGCGACGGTCCGCGCCATCTGCGCGCTCGACGGCAGAAGCCAACTGTCGCTTGAGTTCCGCCACCTCTTCGGCGGCGCGCTGACGCTCATCGACAAGTCGAGCTCTCTCCAACTCCAACGCCGAGCGGACTTCCTCGAGCCGCGCGCGCTCGGCTGCGAGTTCCTCTTGTACCTGCTGAAGGAGTAGTCTTTGTTCTTTCAGTTCGCTGTGCAGCCGGGTGGCCTTGGCACTCGCCTCGAAGGCAGCCGCGCCTGCCAGATCGGCCCGCTCTTTCTCGGATTCGACATTGGCCACGGCATCGGCCAACCCATCGCGCAACCGCTCGTCAAAGTCCCCTCTCGTCTGGGCGAGGGCGGTCTCCCAGAAGTGTTGGGCGGCCTGCAGCACGGGTTCGGGCACACCGGCGGGGGCCGCGAAGGCACCTGGGTCCTGGATGCGCCGCCCCAAATGCTTGAACCACTGCTCCAGAAGTGGCCCCACTGTGTTCGGTGACCCGCTCCCCAGTCGCTGACGCACGCGCTCGATCGTGGGTTTGAGGCCCTCAAGCAGCACGGCATCGGCGGCGGCCCAGACGTCTTCGCGTTGCACGCCACGCGGGCGGCGGATGTCGTCTTCGGTGTCGTTCGAACTTTTCATTTGCATCGCCCTACTTCGTACTGTAAATTACCAACGATAAGAGATTGTTATCGGGACTAAACACCGACAATCGTATGAAATCATACATAGTATGTTAGATAAATATCATACCGTCACCTCGTCCTGAACAATGCGCCTGCCTACGCTCCAGAAAACCCCCGCCCTGCAGCCGCATGAGCTGAGCGATGTCACTTCGCAGGCCATTGCCGACCTGCTGCGTGAGGGCGAATCACTCAACACGCAGCTGAGCTACCGCAGCGCATTGCGCTACTGGGCCGCCTGGTATGGGATCCGCTACGGCGCTCAGATCAGCCTTCCGCTGCCGAGCGCGTGCGTGCTGCAGTTCATCGTCGACCACGCGCAGCGCACCACGCCCAAGGGCCTGGTCCACGAACTGCCGGCCGAGATCGACGCTGTGCTGGTCGAGGCCGGCTACAAGGGAAAGCCGGGACCGATGGCGCACAACACCCTGGTGCACCGCCTGGCGGTGCTCTCCAAGGCCCACCAGATGCGTGAAGTGAAAAACCCATGTCAGGACCCCAAAGTGCGCGAACTGCTCTCTCGCACGCGCAAGGCCTACGCCAAGCGCGGCGAGTTGCCAAAGAAAAAAGACGCGCTGACCAAAGACCCGCTGCAGCTTGTGCTGGCCACCTGCGATGAGACCCTGAAAGGCAAGCGTGATCGCGCCCTCCTCCTCTTCGCTTGGGCCAGCGGTGGGCGTCGGCGCTCCGAGGTGGCTGTAGCGGACATGAAGTTCTTGAAGCGGCTGGGGCCGGGTGAGTTTTCTTACGAACTCGCGTTCTCAAAGACGAACCAGAGTGGCGTCGATCGGCCGGAGAACCACAAGCCCGTGCTGGGTGCTGCGGGTGCCGCCCTGGAGGAATGGTTATCGGTGAGCGGGATCCGTGAGGGCGCCCTCTTCCGTCGGGTACTTAAAGGCGGAAACCTGGGTGGTCCGCTATCAGCGGCAGCTGTGCGCGACATCGTCCAAACTCGATGCTTGTTGGCAGGGGTTGAGGGGAAGTTTTCTGCTCATTCGCTGCGATCCGGCTTCGTGACGGAAGCCTCCGCGCAAAACGTTCCGATCGCTGACACTATGGCGATGACTGGCCATCAGTCCGTTGCCGTGGTACTTGGATACCAGCGCCGCACAAAGCACTGCCAGAACCGGGGATCGACGTTGCTCGAGTAGGAGTGCTGCGTAGCGAAGTTGTTCCTATCAAGAACATCTCTGCGGTGATCTGACGCATAGGGTCCGGAGGATCAGACGCCATGAGGCCCGACAGGCAGCACGTTACTTTCTGCCCCCTAATCTCGACGGAGCCGAGGTCTAGCCCGACATGCAGCTTCAGAAGGATGCTCAGATGATTTTGTAATAAGCAAGGAAGAATCCATTCGTTCCATTGCTCACGGTTTACGGGAATCATTCGACGGTCTTCCACCAATTACAGAGGATCCTCATGACAACCCGCCGCCATCTCATCCAGGCCCTCAGCGTGCTCTCGCTGGGTTTCGCCAGCACCTTTGCGCAGGCCCAGCCTGCCGCAGTCACGCTGCTCAACGTGTCGTACGACCCCACGCGGGAGCTCTACGTCGAGTTCAACGCCGCTTTCGCCAAACACTGGAAGGCCCAGACCGGGCAGGACGTGACCATCAAGCAATCGCACGGCGGCTCGGGCCGTCAGGCTCGCTCCATAATCGACGGCCTGGACGCCGATGTGGCCACGCTGGCCCTGGCCGGTGACACCGACGCGCTGCATGCCAACGGCGGCTGGATTCCCAAAGACTGGCAAAAGCGCCTGCCGCTCAACAGCTCGCCCTACACCTCCACCATCGTGCTCGTGGTGCGCGCGGGCAACCCAAAGAACATCAAGGATTGGGATGATCTGATCCGTCCCGATGTGAAGGTCATCACCCCCAACCCCAAGACCTCTGGCGGCGCGCGCTGGAACTACCTGGCCGCCTGGGAATTCGCCAAGCGCAAATACGGTGGCGACGACAAGGCCAAGGACTTTGTCGCCAAGCTGTACAGCAACGTGCCCGTGCTCGACACTGGCGCTCGCGGCTCATCGGTCTCATTCGCGCAGCGCAGCCAGGGCGACGTGTTCATCAGCTGGGAAAACGAGGCCTACCTACTGGAGAAGGAGTTCGGCAACAAGGTCGACTTCGTTTATCCGTCGCTATCCATCCTGGCCGAGCCCGCAGTGACGGTGGTGGACAGGAACGTGGACAAGAAGGGCACCCGCGCAGTGGCCGAGGCCTACCTGAAGTACCTCTACACCGAAGAGGCGCAGGACATCATCGGTAAGCACTTCTACCGCCCCACCTCGGCCAAGGCGCAGGAGAAGTACGCCAAGCAGTTGCCCAAACTCAATCTGTTCAAGATTGAAGACGCTTTCGGCGGCTGGGACAACGCCGCCAAGGTGCACTTCGCCGACGGCGGTAGCTTCGACCAGATCTACACCCGCAAGTGAGCAGTGGTAGGCATGACCGCACCAACTGTCGTCATCGTCCCGGGCTGGCGCAACTCCGGTCCTGGGCACTGGCAGACCCTGTGGTCCGATCGCCTGCCCAATTGCATTCGCGTAGAGCAGGACGACTGGGTGTCGCCCCTCAAGCACGCCTGGGTAGAGCGTCTGGGTGAAACCATCGCGCTGGCGCCTGGCCCGGTGATTGTGGTGGCGCACAGTCTGGGCTGCATTGCGACCACGCACCTTCCTGCCGACGTGGTCGACCGCATACAGGGCGCGTTGCTGGTGGCGCCGGCTGACCCTGAACGCCGGGGCATCCTGTGCGACTTTGCCCCCGTGCCATATCAGCGTCTGCCGTACCGCAGTGTGTTGGTGGCCAGCAGCAACGACCCCTATTGCCCAGTGCGCCTGGCAGGTGCGTATGCGCGTGCCTGGGGTTCGGCGTTCGTCCGTCTCAGCGAAGCTGGACACATCAATGTCGATTCCGGGTATGGCGAATGGCCACTGGGTCTCGCGCTGCTGCAGTCGCTGGGGGCAGAAGTGACCGAGCGCGCACATGTGGCCGAAATGCCGTGATGTGACTGGTGATCGGACTTTCTTATTCCCCCAGGGCATAAGGAAAGAAAAACAAAGTCGTTTGTTCAAGTGTCAACGACACCCAGAATCCATTCATTCCCCGAACTCGGAGCCTTCATGAAAAACACCTTCAAACTCACCCTCGGTGCCCTGGCACTGTCTGTGGCTTCCATCGCATCGGCACAAACCAGCTTGCTCAACGTGTCTTACGACGTCGCGCGTGAGTTCTACAAGGAGTTCAACGTCGCGTTTGCAGCGCACTACAAGAAGACCACCGGCAAGGACATCAAGGTGGACCAGTCGCACGCCGGGTCGAGTGCCCAGGCGCGTGCCGTGGCCGACGGTCTGGAAGCCGATGTGGTGACCTTCAACACCACCACCGACGTGCAGTTCCTGGCCGACAAGGGCGTGGTCGCCGCCGACTGGGCTCAGCGTTTCCCCAACGGGGCATCGCCCACAACGTCCACCATGCTGTTCCTGGTGCGAAAGGGCAACCCCAAGGGAATCAAGGACTGGGACGATCTGATCAAGCCCGGCGCGCAGGTGGTGGTGGTCAACCCCAAGACCGGTGGCAATGGCCGGCTGGCTTATCTGGCTGCCTGGGGTCATGTGCGCGCCAAAGGCGGCACCGACGAACAGGCCGCCGAATTCGTGCGCGCGCTCTACAAGAACGTGCCGGTGCTGGCACGTGGTGGGCGCGATGCCACCGGCGTTTTCCTGCAACGCAACACCGGCGACGTGCTCGTCACATTCGAATCGGAAGTGGTGTCTGTGAACAACGAGTTCGGCGCAGGCAAGGTGGATGTGGTGCACCCCAGCGCCTCGATCGTGGCCGAGAACCCGGTGGCGATCGTGGAGCGCACCGTGAAGAAGAAGGGTACCGCCGAGCAGGCCAAGGCTTATCTGGACTTCCTCTACAGCGCAGAGGGCCAAGAGATTGCGGCCAAGCACAACATCCGCCCTCGCAACGAAGAGGTGCTGAAGAAGTATGCCCAGGCCTTCAAGCCGATCAAGCTGTTCACCGTGGCCGAGTATTTTGGCTCGCTGAGTGAAGCGCAAAAGGTGCACTTCAACGATGGTGGGAAGTTTGATCAGCTTTATACGGTGAGATAGAGAACACCCCCCTGCGCCGCTGACGCGGCTTCCCCCCTCTCTGGCGCGGCTCCGTCGCTTGGAGGGGGACGGCATCTTGGGCCGGCGGAGCCGTCCCTTGCTGCCCCTGGATCGCTCCCCCTCCTTTTTCCCGGCGCTCTTTGATCATGAAGTTTTTATGACTACCGCTTCGCTGCCTTCTGCTGCGGCTCCCCTTGCCGGTACCCGTCGCCCCTCGCGCCGCGTGCTGCCGGGCTTCAACATCACGCTGGGCTTCACGCTCTTCTACCTCTGCCTGATCGTCCTGATCCCGCTGTCCACGCTGGTGTTCAAGTCGTTCACGATGACCTGGCCGGCGTTCTGGGAGGCGGTGTCTTCGCCGCGTGTGGTGGCGTCGTACCGGCTCACGTTTGGCGCTTCGCTGATCGCGGCCTCGGTCAATGCCGTGTTCGGCCTGCTGGTGGCCTGGGTGCTGGTGCGCTACACCTTTCCGGGCAAAAAGATCATCGATGCATTGGTGGACCTCCCGTTTGCATTGCCCACCGCCGTGGCCGGCATTTCGCTCACCGCGCTACTGGCGGGCAACGGCTGGATTGGCCAGTACCTGGAGCCGCTGGGCATCCAGCTAGCGTTCAATCCCAATGGCGTGGTCATCGCACTCATCTTCATTGGCCTGCCGTTCGTGGTGCGCACCGTGCAGCCCGTGCTGGAAGACACCGAGAAGGAACTGGAAGAAGCCGCCACCTGCCTGGGCGCCACACGCTGGCAGACCTTCAGCCGCGTCATCTTCCCGGCCATTGCGCCTGCGCTGCTCACCGGCTTTGCCATGGCCTTCGCACGCGCCGTTGGTGAATACGGATCGGTCATTTTCATCGCCGGCAACATGCCCATGATCTCGGAAATCACGCCGCTGATCATCATCAGCAAGCTGGAGCAGTACGACTACGCCGGCGCCACCGCCGTGGCCACCGTGATGCTGGTGGTGTCGTTCATTCTGCTGTTGATCATCAACGGCCTTCAGGCCTGGCAGCGCAAGCGTTCGGGTGGGAACAACCAATGAGCACGTCTTCTTCCGTGCGCAGCGCGCGCAAGGGCACCACCGAAGCGGCCTGGGTTCGCTTCACGCTCATCGGTGTGGCGCTGACCTTCATGTTCCTGTTCCTGGTGCTGCCGCTGGCCGCCGTGTTCACCGAAGCGCTGCGCAAGGGCGTTGAAGCCTACTGGGAAGCGCTGCAGGAACCCGACGCCTGGGCCGCCATCCGGCTCACCCTGCTCACCGCCGCTGTGGCCGTGCCCATGAATCTGGTGTTCGGTGTGGCGGCGGCTTGGTGTGTGGCCAAGTACGAGTTCCGGGGCAAGTCGTTTCTCACCACGCTGATCGACCTGCCGTTCTCGGTCTCGCCGGTGGTGGCCGGTCTGATCTATGTGCTGGTGTTCGGCGCGCAGGGCTGGTTCGGTCCCTGGCTGATGGAGCACGACATCAAGATCATCTTTGCCGTGCCAGGCATCATCCTGGCCACCATCTTCGTCACCTTTCCCTTCATCGCTCGCGAACTCATTCCGCTGATGCAGGCGCAGGGCAACGACGAAGAGCAGGCCGCCATCGTGCTCGGCGCCAGCGGCTGGCAGACCTTCTGGTACGTGACGCTGCCCAAGATCAAGTGGGGTCTGATCTACGGCGTGATTCTCTGCAATGCGCGCGCCATGGGAGAGTTCGGCGCGGTGTCGGTGGTGTCCGGCCACATCCGCGGGCAGACCAACACCATGCCGCTGCACGTGGAAGTGCTCTACAACGAATACCAGTCGGTGGCCGCGTTTGCCGTGGCGTCGCTGCTGGCCTTGCTGGCGCTGGTCACGCTGGTGATCAAGTCAGTGGCCGAGTGGCGCATGGAGAGCGAGATGAAGGCGCTGGCCGAGCTGCCACCGGAGCGGCCCAACACTTCTGCCCCCGACGCAGCAGTTTCTGTTCCGCACATTGCTCCCACCCAGGCCTGGAGAATTCCGGTCTGAGGGCCCTCCCTTCTGCCAAGCCCCTTTGTGCGAGCCCCTCTCCTGCCCCCTCTCTCCAGAGGGATGAGGGAGAAAAAGAAAGACACCCATGAGCATCGAAATCCGCAACGTCAACAAACACTTCGGCAGCTTCCGCGCCCTGAACGACGTCAACCTCGACATCGCCTCCGGCGAGCTGCTGGCCTTGCTCGGGCCGTCCGGCTGCGGCAAGACCACGCTGCTGCGCATCATCGCAGGCTTGGAAACGCCCGACAGCGGCAGCATCCACTTCAGCGGTGAAGACACCACCGACGTGCATGTGCGCGAACGCAACGTGGGCTTCGTGTTCCAGCACTACGCGCTGTTTCGCCACATGACCGTGTTCGAGAACGTGGCCTTCGGGCTGCGCGTGAAGCCGCGCAGCGAGCGCCCCAGCGAAGCGCAGATCAAGAAGAAAGTGCACGACCTGCTGGGCCTGGTGCAGCTCGACTGGCTGGCTGATCGCTATCCGTCGCAGCTCTCCGGCGGCCAGCGCCAGCGCATTGCCCTGGCGCGTGCCCTGGCGGTGGAGCCCAAGGTGCTGCTGCTCGACGAACCCTTTGGCGCCCTCGACGCCAAGGTGCGCAAGGAACTGCGCCGCTGGCTGCGCCGCTTGCACGACGAGCTGCACGTCACCAGCATCTTCGTCACGCACGATCAGGAGGAAGCGCTGGAAGTATCAGACCGCGTGGTGCTGATGAACCAGGGCCAGGTGGAGCAAGTGGGCACACCACAAGACGTGTGGGACCACCCCGCCAGCCCGTTCGTGTACGGCTTCCTGGGCGATGTGAACCTGTTCCACGGCCGCGCCCACGAAGGCTTGCTGCACCTGGACGGTGTTTCGGTGGCAGCGCCCGAACACGCGCAGGCACAAGACGCCAAGGCCTTTGCCTACGTGCGCCCGCACGACCTGGATGTGCAGCGCTACCAGCCCGGCTTGAGCGGCATCGTGGCCGAACTGCAGCGCGCCATAGTGGTGGGACCGATTGCTCGGCTGGAGTTGCTGCCGGTGGATGCCGCTTCACCGGCGGGGCACGACCCTCTGATCGAAGCCCAGATATCCGCAGAGCGCTTCCGGGAACTGGGTTTCAAGGACGGTGACAAGCTGGTGGTGTCGCCGAAGAAAGCGCGGGTGTTTTTGCAGCCGGCCAGCAGCAATCTCGCAAAACAGGTGTGAGCTCAACTCACCCCGTTCGGGGACTCCAATCGAAAACTGAGTATTGGGGCGGCATCACCAGTTCGGGCGACAGGAAAGCAGTCGCCGGAACAACGAGACCGTCAGCCGAAATCTAAGGTCAGATGTACTCCTAGGAACGGAGCTTGATTAGTTCAATGTTTGATGGCATTCCGCACTTGGCGCATTTCACAAGGAGCTACTTGTCGTTGGAGACCAGCGCCGCGCCAAGCACTGCCAGACCCCGGGATCGACGTTGCTCGAGTAGGAGTGCTGCACAGTGAAGCCGTTCTTATCAAAAACATCTCTGCGACTCCCCCGATGCTCTGACGTTGTGTGGGCGACGAATACCTTGTGCACGTTGGGGGGGGGCAGCTGGCCATTGAATGGCGGCCCCGTTGTTTCGAAGCTTTACTATTCTGGTCAGCCAGCCTCGGCAGTGAGCATGCCATTTTCCCCTTGCAGTGACGCAATCAGCGGGCACGAAACCTTCCCCTTTCGTGAATGGCAAGCGCGCACCAGCTCAGACAGCACAGCTTCCATGTGTGCCAGATCAGCCATTTTCTCGCGCACATCCTTTAGCTTGTCCTCGGCGTGTCGGCTCGCCACCTCACACTGGGTGCCGTCGTCTAGGCGCAGCAACTCGGCAATTTCGTCGAGGCTGAAGCCCAGCCGCTGTGCCGACTTAACAAAACGTACCCGCGAGACGTCCGCCTTGCAATAGCGGCGAATGCTTCCATAAGGTTTGTCAGGCTCGGGCAACAGGCCCTTGCGCTGATAGAAGCGGATGGTCTCCACGCCCACGCCGGCCGCTTGGGCAAAGGCGCCGATGCTCAGGTTCGAAAGATGTTTCCCCATAGCGCTTGACTCCGTACATGACTACGGAAATAAGCTTACGCCATTCCACACAGATTCGAAAGGAATAGCCCATGTCTGCAGCACCCAACGGGCGCGGCGCGCTCTTCAGCGGCGGGCTCGCCGCCCTGCTCGCGTCCACCTGCTGCCTCGGTCCGCTGGTGCTGATCACCTTGGGGTTCAGCGGGGCATGGATCGGCAAGCTGACGGTGCTGGAACCCTATCGGCCCATTTTCATCGGCGTGGCACTGGTCGCCATGGTCTTTGCCTGGAGAAGCATCTTCAGACCGGTACAAGCCTGCAACTCGGGCGATGTGTGCGCGATTCCCCAAGTGCGGGCCACCTACAAGTTCCTTTTCTGGGTCGTGGCCGCATTGATTCTGGTGGCGCTCGGATTTCCCTATGTCGCACCCCTGTTTTATTGATCAAAGGAGCTCACCATGAAGAAGCTGTTTTCTGCCCTTGCGCTAGTGCTTACCACCGTCATGGCGCCTGTGTGGGCCGCCACCCAGACCGTCACATTGTTCGTGCCGGGCATGACGTGCGCCGCTTGCCCGATTACTGTCAAGAAGGCACTGGTCCAGGTCGACGGTGTGCAGAAGGTCGAGGTGAGCTACGAGAAACTGGCCGCCGTTGTCACCTTCGACGACACGAAAACCAACGTGCAGAAGCTCACTCAGTCGACCGAGGCCGCCGGCTACCCTTCCAGCGTCCAGCGGTGAACAGAGGCATGTCCCGCGCGATGCACGCCAAACAGGCGTTGAAAACGCTGCCAGGTCGATCAAAAGGCGCAAGTTTGATGCTGGACACCGCACCTGAGCTGCTTGGTCATGGCTCCGGGACGACCGGTGGAGCAGCGCCGTTGCACATCGTCGTCATCGGCAGCGGAGGGGCCGCGATGGCGGCGGCGCTGAAGGCCGTCGAGCAAGGCGCAACAGTCACGCTCATCGAACGCGGCATGATCGGCGGCACCTGCGTCAATACCGGCTGCGTGCCGTCCAAGATCATGATTCGCGCCGCCCATGTCGCGCACCTGCGGCGGGAAAGTCCGTTTGACGCGAGCATGTCCGCGTCGCGGCCAACCATCGACCGTGGCCTGTTGCTGGCCCAGCAACAGGCACGCGTCGATGAATTGCGCCAGGCCAAGTACGAGAACATCCTGCACAACGCCCCGGCCATAACCGTGCTGCGCGGTGAGGCGCGCTTCAAGAGCGCCAGCAGCCTTGTCGTGTGCCTGAACGAAGGCGGCGAACGCGAACTGGCCTTCGATCGCTGCCTGATCGCCACCGGAGCCAGCGCGGCCGTGCCGCCGATCCCTGGCTTGCAGGACTCCCCCTTCTGGACCTCGACCGAAGCGCTGGCGAGCGAGACCCTTCCGCCACGGCTGGCGGTTGTCGGCTCGTCGGTGGTGGCGCTGGAGCTGGCGCAGGCCTTCGCCCGCCTGGGCAGTCAGGTGACGATCCTGGCTCGCAACACCTTGTTCTTCCGCGAGGACCCGGCCATCGGCGAGGCGGTCACAGCCGCGTTCCGTGCCGAGAGCGTCGAGGTGCTGGAACACACGCAAGCCTTCCAAGTTGCCCATGTGGACGGTGAGTTCGTGTTGACCACTGAACGCGGTGAAATCCGTGCCGACCAACTGCTGGTCGGGACCGGTCGTACACCCATCACACGCAGCCTGGCCCTGGAAGCGGCGGGGGTCGTCGTCGATGAACAAGGGGCCATCGTCATCGACAAAGGCATGCGCACCAGTTCTCCCAAAATTTATGCGGCCGGTGACTGTACGGACCAGCCGCAGTTTGTCTATGTGGCGGCGGCGGCGGGTACGCGCGCCGCGATAAACATGACAGGCGGCCATGCCGCGCTCGACCTGAGCACCATGCCGGCCGTCGTCTTCACCGACCCGCAAGTGGCCACGGTGGGCCTGAGCGAGGTCGAGGCGCGTCGGCAAGGCATCAAGACCGACAGTCGCACGCTGACCCTGGACAACATCCCCCGCGCGCTGGTCAACTTCGACACCCGTGGTTTCATCAAACTGGTGACTGAAGCTGACTCGGGACGACTGATCGGCGTGCAGGCGGTCGCGCCGGAAGCAGGCGAACTGATCCAGACGGCTGCGCTGGCCATCCGTTCAGGCATGACCGTGGAGGATCTGGCTACCCAACTGTTCCCATACTTAACGATGGTCGAGGGCCTGAAGCTCTGCGCGCAGACCTTCAATAAGGACGTGAGACAGCTATCGTGTTGCGCCGGCTGACGCCAAGCTGTTTACTGCGGCACTTCGCAAATGGCAACAGGATCAACGAACGAATCCGCCATCCTCAATCACTCGCATCAACTTCACCATCCCGAATATGCCAAGGAGCATGGATACAAAGCTGGCGAGTGCCTGCAATGAAAGAGAGGGCATCAGCACCAGCAGAACAGTGTCATTGCCTCCGGGCACCAATGCACCTCCCATGCCCATCAGTCCACCGCCCAGGATGTTGCGCCAACCTCCCAAGGGTCTTGCGCCCCGCCACACAAACTTCCGCCCCTGGACTGATGATGCAACCATGCCAACAAACAGGCAGACAGCCAAGATGAATCTACGCCAACCTGGAGCAGCCGAACCCACGGCCCAGGACACGCCCAACTCACGCAAGTAGTTCGTGTAGGTCCACGCGCCTTCCAGCAGAAACAGCAGCCCGCTGCAGAGGCCCAGCACCAGAGCAGCCAAAGAGAGCCGGTACCTCGGCGCCAGGAGCCACTGGTCGGGCCGCCTTTGAAGATCTGCGCAACGCCATAGCAAAGTGAGCTGCCAGGTCGCCCAGATCAGCAGCATCAGGACCAGTGCCCTCAGGGTGCACGGGCTGAGGGCACTCCACCAAAGTGAATCAACGCGGGGAAAAGGCACCGCAGCCACTGATTGCAGCAACACCACACCGAAGCTACCCAACACAAAAAACACCAGTGTGGTCAGCATACGGACCTCTCCATCCGCCAGTCGCTGCAGGGTGGACAGCGAACACCCACCGTTTACTGCAGCGCCCATGCCAAAAAGCAGGCCGCCCGCCACGCTGTAGAACCAGCCGCTGCTGAGCACGGGACGACCGGTGATTGGAATCCCCGCCCAGACGAACAAACCAGTGGTCAGGCTGGCCCAAAGTGAGGCATAGAAGAAGCTCACCAGAAGACTGGATCTGCGCTGTTCCAGCCACTGCATCACCGCGCGCACCGTGCACAGACTGGCGCGGTGCGCAGCGAAACCGATGAAGAAGACCAGGACAAAGCTCAGCCACATGCACCTTGGTCGCTGTTCAGCGCGTGCGAGTTACAACGATCGCTGTAACGATTCACCTTCGTTGAACGACAAACAGCGACCAGTGCTTGTACACACGCTTGAGGCTGCGCACAGGACCCTGGCATTTTTCAAACTTCTGGAGTTTCCACCATGTCATCACTTTCATCTCGTCTGTCCTTGAGCCTGGCTGCAGCCGTTGTCACCACCGCCGCACTGGGTGGCTGCGCGATGGCCTGCCGAGCCTGCGGTGGCGCCAAATGCGGCACCTCCAAAATGATGCCCAAGTGCGGCGCCTGTAAAGCCAAGTGCGGCGCCTGCGCCCCCAAGAAGTAAGCAACCGAGCTGGTTCACGCTTTCCCGGAGCAGCGCCCTGCTCCGGGCTCGTTTCATTGACCCGCTTTCATGCCCGCATCTGTCACACTGCTCCGCCACTGGCGATCCGCCTCATTGACCGGACTGACCACCGCCCTCCATCACGGCCAAGCCAGTGTGGAAGCCTTCGCCAATGCGACGGAAGCCTCGGGCTCCCTGCTGCAAAGCTGGGTCCAAGGCGCCGAGGTGGTGGAGTACGAACACTACCCACCTGCCGACGTGATTGATCTGGAGAGCGGGACGCAGTTCTACTACCACGCACACCGTACCCATGGCGATGAGCATGGGCACGTTCATGTGTTCTGGCATGCAACACCCACCGGCCGACGCAGCCGACCCAACAAAGGTCGCAAGGTATGGAAGCGCCATGCACCAACCCACATGCTTGCCATCGCGCTCGATGCCCGCGGCCTCCCCGTCAAGCTGTTCACCACCAACCTGTGGGTGACCGAAGGACACTGGTTCGATGCCGCAGTCACCCTCGCCTGTCTGGACCGATGCCGCCTCGGTCCGGTGCCTGGGCATGAGAATTCATGCGCTTGGCTGAGCCACTTTCTGGCGATGTACCGCCCGTTGATTGCCGATCTGCTGCATCGCCGGGATGCCCGCTTGGCGAGCTGCGGCGCGCTGGCGGAAGCATTGAACAACCGCCACAGAGAGGTGCTCAGCCAGTCACGTGTCGACTGGGCCGCCGATCTTGATGCATTGCAGGCCGAAACGATCCGGCGCGGGATTTGATTCGGAGCGTCTTTTCTGAGGCTGCCTGCATAAATGTCTCTCAGGCTTACATACTGCCTCTCTGAGATTCAGCTGACGTCGACCGCACGCTTATCGACGTCACTTTTGGTCCGAACGTCAATGAACCGGTCAAGCTTGATCAGCCTTTCAGATGCCGACCGTGAGATTCACCCAGGCGTCCGGCATCCACTGGACCATCCACGCTTCGAGGCGCTTGTCCCACCCCATCAGGATGGCCACTCCGAGCAGGCCCAACAGCACGGCAAAGGCGTGGCGCACACGTTCGATGCGCGCCATCACCCAGTCGCGCGAGCGATTGAAACCGCTACGGGAAGCATAGGCCACAGCTACCAATGGGATAGCAGCGCCAAGACCAAAGACACCCAGAATCAACCCGCCCCGCGCCAGACCGCCTTCACTCGCCACCAGGGTGAGTGCAGAACCCAGCAAGGGCCCCGAGCAGGGGCTCCAGACCAGACCCAGCACTCCACCCAGCAGGAAAGCGCCGGTGAGCGAGCCACCCTGAATCCCTGACGAGGCGGCGTGGGCCGAATTTGCCAACGGGAGCATCCAGCGAGCGAAGCGCTCGCTGAGCGCTGGCACCAGCATCACCACCGCAAAGGCAATCAGCATGGCTGCCCCAGCAAAGCGAACGGAATCGCCATCGATCCCCAGAACCGGTCCAAGCGCACCGAGCAGCATGCCGATGCCAGCAAACGAAAAAATCATGCCTAGGCCCATGGCCACCGGCCCCAGCCGGTTTCCCTGCAATGCGCCACCAACCACAAGTGGAAGCATGGGAAATACGCAAGGAGACAGTGTCGTCAGGCCGCCGGCAGCCAGGCTAAAGCCCAGCTGCGGAAGAGAAACCAGTGCTGACATAGGCCAGCGTGCTCAGAGCGCAGATTTCAATGCGGCCCGAATAACAGCAGGATCGGTATCACCTATCAGGCGCGCCGACTCCTTCTGTCCGCGCAGCACGACAAACGTGGACTGCGCGCGTACGTTGAAGCGCTTCTTGAGCTCTTTCTCGGTGTCATAGTTGGCAATCAGCACCGTCAGTTCCAGTCCAGCTTCATTCTTGAAAGACTGCAATACCTTGTCTTGTGCGCGGCATGTAGGGCACCAGTCGGCATGAAACAGCAGCGCGACCGGTTGGTTGCTGGTTTGTGCCTGGGTCAATGCCTCCAAAGTAAAGGGCTTGATTTCAATAGCATGTGCGGCAAAGCTGGCCAGCACCAAGAAGAAGGCGGACAGAAAGTGGCGAAAACGCATGGGAACTCCAGGAAAAGGAAGAAGACCTTTGCGAAGTCGCATGGACACGGAGAATGGTTACAGCCGCCTGCCGATTTTTCAGATCCACCGTCTTTTCACCCTATGGCGTGGGTTCAAGTTCAACCCGATGCACGCATACGCCGTCGAGCGGATCCACTTCAACTTCCCAGGGCATTTCTGCCAGGGCCTTTCGACCAAGGTGCAATCCGGCTTCTGAGCGAAGACGCACGCCCCTGGGCGTGAAGTCGATGTCTTTTGTCTGGTCTTCGCCTGGCAGGTGAGGCGCCATCAGGCTGACCACGTGCATCACGGTCTTGCAGCCCCAGGCGCCGAGTTCGCGAGCATGAGCACTGTCGGGCACCATTTGCGCCAACTCCTGGATGACGTGGCGCAACCGATGCAACTGTCGTTGGCGCTTGATGTGTGACTCGGCTCGGCTGGCGAACTGGATGTCCTTCAGGCGACCTTGCACGTCCCATATGCTTTGTGGCTCATCGCCGTGCGGCTCCCACAGGCGGCAGGCAAAGATGAGGGAATCTCGACGCGGCTTGTCATCCAACACCACCTCGACTGGTGTATTTGAGTACAGCCCTCCATCCCAGTACGGATCACCCTCAATGCGCACCGCGCCAAAGGCTGGCGCCAGTGCTCCAGAAGCCATGATGTGATCGACGCCGAGGCGTTCGTCCCGGCTATCGAAGTACCGCATCTGTCCTGTGCGCGCGTTGACAGCGCCTACCGTGATGCGAATGGGCGAGCGCGAGAGGTAGTCGAAATCCACCAATTCGGCGAGCGTATCGCGAAGCGGTTGGGTGTCGTAGTAGGCGGCCTTCTCAATGCCGAGCGACTGCCGTGCGTTGAACCATGCAGGCCAATGGGGTTTGAAGAAATCGGGGATTCCTTGGGTCACAACCCCCAGGCGGTGTTGCGCATGCACCAACGCCGACATCGATGGCCACATGGCGAAGCCGCCATGCACGGCCTGCCGCGCGTGCATGCGCTCCCAAAATGCGCGCAAGCGGGCCAGCCGATGATGAGGTTGATTGCCGGCGATCAGCGCCGCGTTGATTGCGCCGATGGAGGTACCAATGACCCAGTCGGGCTCCTTGTCACCCTCGTGTAGTGCCTGGTACACACCGAGGTGAAATGCGCCGACTGCCCCGCCGCCTTGCATGACCATCACTTTCTGCTGTGGCGGACGCTGTATCGTCGAGACCGCAGCCCTGCCACGCCGACTCGCAGATTTGCTCGAGGCCAGTTTGCCTTCAACTGCACCCCCTGTGTTGGGCTTGCGCTGGATCTTGGAGGCGGTAATTCTCGAACGTGTCGCCATGTCAATCCACCTTTGAAGCGTTGGGATTCAAGTAGTCGTGCAGAACCCGGCCATACGGCAGGGTCAGGTTGGCAATGAAATGCAAACCGCCCAAAACGCCCTTGATGGGCAGATCCGCCACCGGCGCATTCACATGCGGCACCAAGTGCAGCCGCGCCGGGCCAGACCATGCCCCCTGGACCTGAATGTCTGTCAGGTTGTAGGCAACCAGTTGGGCAATGGCCAGTTGACCGTCTACATGGGGAATGAGCTTCAAGTTGACTTGCGTCTTCTCCATCTTGCGCAATATCGCCTCGGAACTGCAGGCCTTCTTGCCATCCACGTCATAGAGCAGATGCTGGTGCTTGTAGCCCATAGTGCCCACGGCCACCTGCACGCCGGCGTATGCCAGCGTCCCAGTGAGCGTGTCCTGTTCAACGCACAGCCTGGGATGTGCATATTTCTTCGGGAACCCCCAGATTTCCCGACCACCTGCGATGGGAGGCTCGTCATCGAGGTACATCTGGGCCGTGAAATTGACAGCTTCACCCTGGTAGCGCGCCGGGATGACGATGCCCGACTCTGTGTAGTCGCCAAATCCGGCGGAGTCCGGCATGCGAATGAATTCAAACAGCACCGTGTCCGAGCCGTCGGGCTCCAGCGGCTCAGGCAGCGCAGCGCGAATGGCCCCAGCGTCGCTTTGATAGGTGATGATCAAATATTCCCGATCCACAAAGCGGTAGGGTCCTTTTGGATAGGAAGGCGATGCCATCGGCATGGACGGCAATTGCAAGATGTCTTCGACTTTCATGTTTTTTGTGCTCCTTGAGGCGAAGCTCACTGCGCCGTCCAGCCGCCGTCGATGGGCATCACAGAGCCTGTGATACTGGCGCCTGCGTCAGAGCAAAGGAATGCCGCATAGGCCGCCACCTGCTCAATGGCGACGAATTGCTTGGTGGGCTGTGCGTGCAGCAGCACATCGTCGATCACCTGCTGCTCGGTCAAACCGCGCGCCTTTGCCGTATCGGGAATCTGCTTTTCCACCAGCGGTGTCCACACATAGCCCGGGCACAGCGAGTTGGCCGTGATGCCCCGTGTGGCCACCTCCAGCGCCACTGTTTTGGTGAAGCCAGCGATGCCATGCTTGGCCGCCACGTAGGCGGACTTGAAAGGCGAGGCCACCAGCGCGTGAGCTGAAGCCACGTTGAGCACCCGCCCCCACCCCTTTGCTTTCATGCCGGGCAGCGCCATGCGGGTGGTATGAAACGCAGCGGACAGGTTGATCGCAATGATCGCGTTCCATTTCTCAATCGGGAACTCATCCACTGGCGCAACGTACTGGATACCTGCGTTGTTGACCAGGATGTCGATCGCGCCGAACTCTGATAGGGCCTGCTCCATCATGGCGTGCGTCGCTACCGGATCCGAGAGGTCTGCATGGTTGTAGCGAACACGCACGCCGTGAAGTTTCTCCAGCTCCAAACGCAACAGTTCAATTTCTTCAGCCTCGCCAAAGCCATTGAGCACAAGGTCGTGTCCTGCAGCGGCCAAAGCGGTCGCAATGCCCAGCCCGATACCGCTGGTAGATCCGGTGACGAGCGCGGTCTTTTTGCCGAGGAGTGCGGACGGAGGGGGCATGAGTACTTCCAGTCTGAATCGAACGCAAGCCATATCGCTTGTATCCCTCAGTCGCTCCCGGTGCCTCAACCGTTACACAACCCCTGAATAACTGCCGAGACCTTTTCAATTGAGTACGCATCGGGTAGCCTGCGACGCTCACCGCCACCACACAGGCCAAGGTCATGCAATCCGAACGCTTTGAATTCACTGGTCACGATGGGTCTCTGTTGGCCGCGCGGCTTGACTTGCCCGAGGGCCCGGTGCGCGCCAGCGCCATACTGGCGCACTGCTTCACCTGTTCGAAAGACATTCCTGCTGCACGGCGCATCGCAGGTCGCTTGGCAGCGCGCGGCATCGCGGTGCTGCGGTTTGACTTCACTGGCTTGGGTCATTCCGGTGGCGAATTCGCCAACACAAATTTCAGTTCCAACGTGGAAGACCTGCATGCGGCAGTGAACGCATTGGCTAAGCGCGGCATGTCACCCCAACTGCTGATCGGCCACTCCCTGGGCGGAGCGGCCGTGTTGAAGGCGGCACCTGACGTGAAAGGTCTGCGAGCCGTGGTCACGGTGGGTGCTCCCGCTGACCCGTCGCACGTGGTGCACCACATGGCGGATCAGGTGGAACATATCCGGCGCGAAGGCAGTGCCATGGTGCAACTGGCCGGAAGACCCTTTGAAATACGCCGGCAATTCCTGGAAGACATCAGCGCGCACTCGATCGAGACGGCACTGACCAATCTGCGAGCGGCCCTGCTGGTGATGCACGCGCCCAACGATCTGACAGTGGGCATCGACCAAGCAGCCCGAATCTTCATGGCCGCAAAACATCCAAAGAGTTTTGTGTCACTCGACACTGCGGATCATCTGGTCAGCAGGGAAGAGGACGCCGAGTACGTGGCCGAGGTCATTTCGGGCTGGTCCGCGCGCTATCTTGATCCGGCGCCTGCCACGTCTGCTCCGGGCGCCCCTGAGGGTGTGGTACGGGTGGCCGAGTCGCAAGCGGGGGGATTCAAGCAGGATGTCACCATCAATGCAAGGCATCAGCTGGTGGCTGACGAGCCCCTCAGCGTGGGAGGCACCGATCTTGGGCCAAGTCCCTATCAGCTCTTGTCCGCAGGACTTGGTGCATGCACCACCATGACGTTGCGCATGTATGCCAATCTCAAAAAGATTCCCTTGACACATGTGACTTGTGACGTGACCCACAACAAGGCTCACCTGGAGGACATCGAGCAGCTGGGCGCCGGAAATCCCAAGGTAGACGTGTTCACGCGACGCATTCGACTGGAAGGGGAACTCACGGTTGAACAGCAAGAAGCCCTGCTGCGCATTGCAGACAAATGTCCGGTGCACCAGACACTGCACGGGCAGGCCTTGGTTCAAACTGAACTGGTCACTGCCGCCGGACATTGATGCACTGCGGTTGATACATAGGCGCATGGAGCTTGGCAGCCGAACACACACACAGAGCAACTTCCCGGCCCTAGTGTGCGCGGCACGACCGCTTGAATCTGACGTCGCCTCTCGCACCGTGTCGAACTCGCTTCAGTGAATGGAAGGCGCCAACCCAGCTGACAGAGCGCCACGACGGATCTGAATGACAGGGCTTCAGGCATTTCGGCGCAAAGTCCGGTCAGGCACACAGTGTTCAATGGGAATCAGCCCATAAGGGCTTTTGATCCGAGCTGCACGGGGTGCCCTGAAAAAAAGTTGTCACGTTTTTTCAGGCTGTTGCGACCAAGGTCATGACGGCACTGCAGTTCGCAGCGCCGCAAACCCGAAAGGAAGCATCATGAAAAACCTAATCGTCGCAGGCCTGATGGCCGTCACATCCCTTGGAGCCATGGCCAACTCGAACATCGGGGAAGCCTGGGGTCAGGACGCTGTCAGCAGCGGCCCCGGTCTGACTCGGGCTCAGGTCATCGCAGAGCTCCGCGAAGCACAAGCCAACGGCACGATCGCCTACGGCGAAGCAACGCCAACCTCCAACGCCACATCTTTGACCTCGACGCTGACACGACGTCAAGTTCGGGAAGAAGTGCAGGCCCTTCGCCGGGCTGGACAGTTGCCAGTCCATAGCGAACGCGGAAGTGCGCGGTTCTGATGGTGATGCTGTGCGATCACGCGGATGGCGGTACCTCATTGGTACCCCATCCGCTGGTCAGACCACATCAAGGGCAAGGGACGGACATGTAACTCATTGGCTTGTCGAACGACTGTACATGGCAGCTCCATGCTGTGCCGATCAACGACACACCCTTATCGAGGGACAGCCACATGACGCTCCAGCCTGATATCCGTCCAACCGTTGATGCTATCGACCCTGCAAATCTGAACGATCCTTGGACACCTTTGCGGCAGCGCCTGGTTCGCCACGCCCGCATGGTGGTGCATGAGCCCGCACTCGCTGAAGACCTGGCGCAGGAAACGCTGATCAGCGTACTAGAGAGCCCGCAGGCTCACCGAGGCGAAGCCTCGCTCACCACCTGGGCCACCGCCATCCTGAAAAACAAGATCGCCGACTGGTACCGATCACCGCACCAGCGACGTCGGGTTCACAACGCCGCCGACGATGACGAAACCGACCCGACCGAAGGACTTTTCAACGAACAGGGAAGCTACCTGGAAGCGGTTCCCGTCTGGCAGCAACCCGACGGCCGAGAAGCCCAACGCCAGATCATGCACACCCTTGAATCCTGCTTACGCTGTTTGCCGGCCCAAACCAGTCGCGTGTTCATGATGCGAGAGTGGCTGGGTTTCGAGACTTCGGAAATCTGCGAGAGACTCGGACTGAGCGCCGACAACTGCCGTATGGTGCTGCACCGCGCAAGAACGGGCCTGCGCCAATGCATGACCTCACATGGCCACACCGCAAGGAGCGCTGCATGAACATCTTTCATTCCTGTGAGCGGGCCGCCGAGCTCATGTCCCAGGCGCTTGACGAACCGCTGGACCTCGCGGATCAGATGCGATTGCGTATCCACCTGAAGATGTGCGGCAACTGCCAGGAGGTCGAGAAGCAAATGGGCATGCTGCGAGAGCTGACGCCGCAACTCGGCGCGCTTGATTTGGATGACGCCGCCGATCCCCTAAAGATCGAAGTGCGTTGAAAGACCTCCGCTTGATCGACTCCCATTCATTGGCATGCAATAGATGAAATCGTGCTCCTCACGCCAAGGGCCATCCATGGAAGCCATCACTCTGTACAGCGCAGGAGGTTGCGGATACTGCAATGCAGCCGAAAATCTGTTGCGTCGAAAAGGGGTCAACCATTGGCAAAAAATCGCAGTGGATCGCGACCCGGACATGTTGGAGACAATGGTCCGACTGACCGGGCGCCACACAGTCCCCCAGATATTCATAGGCGTCATCCATGTGGGGGGATTTGATGACCTCATTGCGCTGGATCGAGAGGGCAAGTTGGACGCTCTGCTGAGCGCGCTGGACCAGATTCGACCTCGATGAAGCTGGTGAAGCGCCCTGCCACAAAAGATCAGCGCTTTTCCACTGTCATCCACTTGAACAGCATGAAGCCATCGGCACGCTGGTAGGCCTTGATGTGTGACTTCATCCCCCATGTCACCATCTGCTGATGCAGGGGCACATGTCCAATGTCCTTTGCGTGAAGGGCCAATGCTTCCGATATGAGCCGGTTGCGGGCCTTGTCGTCTGTTTCGATCTGGATACGCTGGGTCAGAGCATCTACCTGGGCGTTGCTGTAAGCCCCAAAATTCCATTGCCCTTGAGCGCCTTCGGGAGTTGCCAGCACGGTGTAGAGCAGGTTGTGGGCGTCGTACCCCGCAGGTGACCAGCCCAGCATGAACATGGTGACGTCGCGCTTGAGCGCTCGTGGGAAATAGGTGGTTTTGCTTTCAGCCTGAATCTTCAGCCGCACACCGATGCGTGCCAAGTTGGCGGCCACGGCCTGGCAGATTTCTGCGTCGTTGGTGTAGCGGTCGTTAGGGCAGTTGAAGCCTGCCTCGAAACCCTCAGGGTAGCCGGCCTCGGCCAACAGCTTGCGCGCAGCATCTGGGTTGTAGGCCAGCCTCGGTTCCATGGAAGCGGAATAGCCACGGATGCCTTGCGCCACCATCGAACCGGTGGGCTTGGCCAGGCCTCGCATGACTTTGCTTGCAATGGTTTCGATGTCGATGGCCTGATAAACCGCCTGACGAACCCTCTGGTCCTTGAACGGATTCTTCCCCTTGACGTTTGAGACCAGCAGTCCATCGCGCTTCTGATCAAACCCAAGAAAGACAATGCGCGATTCGGGTGACTGTTGTATGCCCAGGCCCGGTGCAGCCTTCACTCTCGTCAAGTCTTGCAATGGCACCGGGTCGATGACATCGACCTCGCCGGTCAGCAGTGCGGCAACTCGGGTGCTGTCGTTCGTGATCGGCATGAACACGATTTCATCGAGATTGCTCTCGGATTTTCCCCACCAGCGCGAATGCGCACCCAGCACAGTGCGCACACCCGGCTGGCGCTCACGCACACGAAACGGACCGGTTCCATTCGCGCGAAACGAGGCTGCGTTCTCGATCCCCCGCCGTCTATCGACCGGACGAGTGGCGTTGTTGGCTTCTGCCCAGGCCTTGTTGATGATCAGAATATTGGTGATCACATCCGGCAATATGGGATTGGGGACTGTGGTGTCTATCTCGATCTGCAGATTCCCGGTCTTGCGAACTCCCTTGACGGTTCCAAGTTGCGAACGCACATCGGAACCTTCGCCACGCGCGCGATCCAGAGAGAACACGACGTCATCGGCAGAGAAAGATGCACCGTCGTGAAACACCACGTCCTTGCGCAAGTCAAACTGCCACACCGTCGGACTCTTGAGGCGCCACGCCACGGCCAGGGACGGCGTGAGTTTCAAATCTTTGCCTCGTGTCACCAGAGACTCGAACACATTGTTGAGGAACGAGAGTTGTACCGCTTCGTTGAGCGAGTGCGGATCCAACGACAGCACATCGCCCTGATTGGCCACACGGACACTGGCGGCCTGCACAGAGAACGTGGCGCACAAACCCAGAAGAAGGAACAGACTGGCGTTGGTTTTGAGCGCATTCATATGGAGTCCTTGTGAGGTTTCAACTGTCAGCCGAGACGCGCAGCTTGCAAATAGCTTGACCTCATGGATGCGGCGGGCGCAAGAAGTCGCTCATCCATTTCGCGAGTGAGCTGTTGCTCGTCACTTGCTCTTGTCTTCCGCATTTTGAGGCGTTTCGCCTCCTTGATCCTCGATCATCTCTTCCAGTCGCTCGGAGTAGGCCTTCATGGCCCTGCGCAAGAATGGCACCTGCAGGCTGAAGTTCTTGCAGCCATCGCACATCATCAGGTGCAGGTTGAGCGACATCTTCTCGACGACAGACAGTCGGCGCTCCTGCGATTCGGACACCAGGCGGGTAACCTCACGGCAGTTCAGCATGTTGCACCTCGCCGGGCAAACCAGCGGTCCTCCAGGCATTCGCGCAACCGCAACCGAGCCCGATGGAGCATGACGTTGAGATTGGTCGACGTGATACCGACTTCGGCGCAGACTTCACGCGCATCGAGGCCGACATACTCGCGCATCATGAATACCTTGGCCTGCTGACCTGGAAGACCTTCCAGACACAGCTCAAATACCATCCAGAATTGTTTGTCGTGCAAGGTCTCGGTCGGGTTTCCCCATGTGGCGGGTCGTTCATCAGACTCCCACATGCCTCGACCATTAAAAAGCTCCGTAAGGTCGGCCTCCTCGTCGGCATCCTCCATGTGCTGATGAGTTGACACCAGATGCTGACGCTGCCGTTGTCGAAGGATGTCAGTGATCTTGTTCTTCAGGATCGCAAAGACCCAGGTCTTGAGAGTGGCCTTGCCAGCATAGGCCGCCGTGTTCTTGAAGGCGCCCATCAGGGCTTCCTGAACCGCGTCCTCGGCCAACTGTTGGTCTCCCAACTGCATGGAGGCGAACTTGACCATCTTGCCCCGCAACGCGGTCAGCTCCGCCGGGTCGACTTCCTGCGCCTGCGGATCACCGTCCAGCGAGCCTGGCGCCTTCAAAATTTTGGCGCTCATCGCGGGGCCTTGTTCGACAACTGATTGCGCGCCGCGCTGTAGCTTGACACGGCATACGGGACCAGAAAGTTCAGCACAACATGGCCCCAGGCGATGGCCTCGCCAGCAAAAATGGCCTCGCCCTGATTGATCAGATTGAGCACGCAGCCCACGACAAGAGAAACCCGCAAAGCGCCTACCACGATGGGCCGGGAAAACACCGTGCCAAGAAATCGCTGCATCTTCTGCTCCGAATGATGGGTGGGACCTGACGCCATGCCGAGATGCCGGATCGCCGGACGCGATTCTCCCGCAGAAACCGCAGCGCCCGGACGCCGCGCGCAAAAGTGCCCATCGAAACCGCTTTCGGACCATACCGGAACTCCGTGTGTATTGACAGACTTGGTCGCATCCACAGCGCCATTCATTACACAGGACACAGCACCCCTCTCTGCCCCCTGCACCTTCTCACAACTCACAAAAAAACTTGGCTGAGATGCTGTAACGATTTCAATCGTGCAACGACTACATGGTGCAAGCCCAGCTTGTTGGCGAGCACCCTTCCCTCTCAACTTTCATCCACCTTCAGGAGATCACCATGAATCACAGCATCACCCGCCGCAATGCCGCACAAATTGCTTCAGGCGCTGCCCTCGCGCTGGCCATGGGCGCCGCATTGACACTGGCAGCCAGCCCTGTTGCCGCCCAGAGTGCCGACAAGGAGAAATGCTTCGGCGTCGCCCTCAAAGGCAAGAACGACTGCGCCGCAGGCCCTGGCACGACCTGCGCCGGCACATCCAAGGTCGACTACCAGGGCAACGCATGGTCACTCGTGCCAAAGGGCACGTGCGAGAAAACCGCTTCACCCAAGTCGCCTACCGGGTTCGGCCAACTCAAGGAATTCAAGGAAAAGGCCTGACCACCTGAGCGCGACCGTCGGACACAGAAGCAGGAGCCTCCGAGATGAAATCGAATCCAGCGTCAGACTTCGCCTGTGTTCCGCCGGTCACGCTCGCCAACCACGCCCCACCCGATCACCGACCCCTGCCACAGCGGGCGGGACTCGGGCTCAAACCCGAACATTTCGCCCACATCCACGAACACCAGCCAGATGTGGGCTTCTTCGAAGTGCACGCGGAGAACTACCTCGTGGCCGGCGGTCCCATGCACCACCACCTCACCCGCATCCGCGAGTGCTACCCGCTGAGCATTCATGGCGTGGGTCTGTCCATCGGTGGCGAGGAGCCTCTTGATGTCGACCATCTGGACGCCGTTGCCCGCCTCGTCGATCGCTACCAGCCCGCAGTGTTCTCCGAGCACCTGGCTTGGTCCAGCCACGGTGGTGTGTTCTTCAACGACCTGCTGCCCCTGCCCTACAACCTGCCCACACTGCAACGGGTGTGTGAGCACATCGATCAGGTGCAGAACCGTCTGGGGCGCCGTTTGCTGCTGGAGAACCCGTCCACCTACGTCGAATTCATCAGTTCGACCTGGAGCGAAGGCGACTTTCTGCGCGAGGTGATCCACCGCACCGGCTGCGGCCTGCTGCTGGATGTGAACAATGTCTATGTATCCGGCACCAACCACGGTCGCGACCCCCAGCGCAGCCTGTGTGAACTGCCCTGTCACGCCGCTGGCGAAATCCATCTGGCCGGCTTCGCAGAAGACGTGGATGCTGCGGGCGATCGCCTTCTGATTGACACCCACGGTGCGCCAGTGGCCGAAGCGGTCTGGGCGCTGTACGACACCGCGCTGACCATCACCGGCCCTTTGCCCACCCTGATCGAGCGCGACAACGACCTGCCAGGCTTCGAGGTGCTGCAACAGGAGGCCCGCCTGGCAGAACAACACTTGTCAGTCATTGCGGCCGAAGTCAAGGCATACAAGCCTTGCCCTCACACCAAGACGCGATATGCACCCACACAGGAGGCTGCCGCATGAGCACGCTGCAACACTGGTCTCATGCGTTGCTCGACCCCACCCTGGGAGCTCCCACAGGCCTGACCACCTGGAACCACAGCGACACGGAGAAGCGCCTGGCCGTCTACCGCAACAATGTGATGGTCTCGCTGGTGGATGCGCTGGCCCAAACCTTCCCGGTGACGCTGCAACTGGTGGGTGAGCCGTTCTTCCGCGCCATGGCTCAGGTTTTCGTGCGTGCCCACCCACCCCGCACGCGGGTGCTCGCGCGCTATGGCGAGGAACTGGTCGGGTTCATCAAGGGGTTCCCGCCAGCAGCCGGTCTGCCGTATCTCTCCGAGGTGGCACAACTGGAGTGGCTCCGCCTGCAGGCTTTGCATGCTGCCGACGCACCGCCCCTTGATCGCGAGGCGATTGCCATTTTTCTGCAGGACTCAAATGCTTTGCCCACGTTGCATTGGCAACTGGCGCCTGATGTGCAACTGCTGCAGTCCTCTCATGCGGTCGTATCCCTCTGGGCGGCCCATCAACCCGAAGGCGGTGTCGCATTTGACGATGTGGATGTGACCCAGCCGGAGTCGGCCCTGATTTTTCGCAGCGGCCTGGATGTGATGGTGATGCAGATAGATCCCGGCTTAGCCGCACTGGTCGGCGCCCTGCAGGTTCGCACCGCCTTTGGTGAGGCCATTGAGCAAGCTTCTGGCGCTGCACCCGGATTTGATCTTTCAGAGGCGCTGGCCGTTCTGATCCGTCACGAAATGTTGATCGGCGCACAGCGTCTTCATTGAACCCCAAATCGGCAAACGACCGTTCTGCACCTCTCAATTCAACCCAGGAGACCACCATGAACACAGCCACTACGCAAGGTGTCGCAACCGGCAGTCTGATGGCGCGCCTGACCGCGCTGCTACAAAGTATCCACAGCGCGATGGGCCAGTTACCCAACACCCTCCTGGCCTTCATCGCCCGGTTTTCCATCGCCGCCGTGTTCTGGAAATCGGGCCAGACCAAGATCGAAGGCCTGGCCATCGACATCGTCAATGGGACCTTTACGCTGGGTATGCCCCGACTGTCCGACAACGCCGTGTTCCTGTTCAAGGAGGAATACAAGCTCCCCCTCTTGTCGCCCGAGTTGGGGGCGGCACTGGCGGCACTGGGGGAACACATACTGCCCATTTTCATCCTGCTCGGCTTGGCGACCCGCCTCTCGGCCCTGGGCCTGCTCGTCATGACCATGGTGATCCAGATTTTTGTCTACCCTGACGCCTACGCCACTCACGGCACCTGGGCAGCTGTGCTGCTCTACCTCATGGCCCACGGACCGGGCAAGCTGTCGATTGACGCCTGGATCGCCAGCCGCAACAGCCGCTGAGCCACGCCCGGGCAGGAGCTGATCATGGGAACGGTGACTGGCTGGTTAGGCTCGCGGCTGGCCAGCTACCTCTCCACCGAAGTTCACCAGTGCGGCAGCGCGCCGCCCACCCGGGCCGCTCAACTGCTGTTCACCCTCCAACCAGGCGACGTGTTGTTGGTGGAGGGTCACAGCCGTTTCAGCACAGCCATCAAGTATCTCACCCAGTCCACCTGGTCTCATGCGGCTTTGTACGTGGGAAAAGAGGCATTGGCAACCACGCGTGCTGCGCCTGAACATTGCTTCGTGGAGGCCGACGTCTCAGATGGCGTACGCAGCGTGTCGGCGGAAATGTTTGAGAGCTACCACACACGCATTTGTCGACCGGTCGGATTGAGCGCGGAAGAAATCGGGCAAGTGGTGACGTACGCGGTGGCACGAATAGGCCACCAGTACGACCTGCGCAATGTATGGGATCTGGCCCGCTATCTCTTTCCGACGCCGCCGGTACCGTCACGCTTTCGACGACGCATGTTGTCGCTGGGCAGCGGTGACCCCACGCGAGCCATTTGTTCCACCTTGATCGCCCAGGCGTTCCAGTCGATTCGATATCCCATCCTGCCAATGATCAGCTCAATCAGCCGTGACAGCCCGGATTGCCCTGGCTGCATGGAAGAAATTCTGCGGGTGCGCCATCACAGCCTTTTTGCTCCTAGAGACTTCGACGTGTCGCCGTACTTCGCAGTGATCAAGCCCACGCTGGATACTGGCTTCGATTTTCACCGGCTTAACTGGATCAGCGAGCAGCAAGTGTTCGAGTCCGTCTGACCGCAGTGCTTCTTGGCGCTGACCAGGGGCAATGGAGCCCGCAGCTCCTATGATGAATATTCCATCCCCTAATTGCCCTGATGCAACCGTCCGAACAACCCATCCTGCGCGATCTGGTCCTAGTTGGCGGTGGCCACAGTCACGTGGTCGCGCTGCGCATGTTGGCCATGCAACCCGAACCCGGCCTGCGCATCACCCTCATCTGCACCGATATCGACACGCCCTACTCCGGCATGTTGCCCGGCTACATCTCGGGCCACTACAGCTTTGACGATGTGCACATCGACCTGGGCCGCCTGGCCTCGTTTGCCGGGGCGCGCTTCATCCAGGGCGAAGTGACCGGCCTGGACCGCGCCAACCAGCGCGTGCTGGTCCGCGACCGGCCTTCGGTGCCTTACGACCTGCTGTCCATCAACACCGGCTCCACGCCCAATGTGCGCCAGGTCCAAGGCGCGCAGGTGCACGCCGTGCCGGTCAAACCGATTGCGCAGTTCAACCAGCGCTGGCTGCGCCTGCTGGAGCGCGTGCGCGAACTGCACAGCCGGTTCACGATCGCGGTGGTGGGTGGTGGTGCCGGGGGGGTGGAGCTGGTGCTGTCGATGCAGTACCGGCTGCGCCAGGAGTTGCAGAAGCTGGGCCGCAGCCCGGATCTGCTGCATTTCGTTCTGCTCACTGCCGACGACAGCATTCTGCCGACGCACAACCCATCGGTGCGCGCGCGCTTCCTGCGGGTGCTGCAGGCGCGCCATGTGTCGGTGCACACGCGCGCCAAGGTGACCGAGGTCTCGCCCGGCTGCCTGCACACGCAGGACGATCGCACCTTCGACGCCGACGAAACCCTCTGGGTCACACAGGCCGGCGGGCCGTTGTGGCTGCAAAGCAGGGCTTCATCCAGGTGAACGAACAACTGCAGGCCTTGAACGATCCGAAGGTGTTTGCTGCGGGCGACGTGGCCTCGTTCACGGCGCGTCCGCTGGAAAAGGCCGGTGTGTTCGCGGTGCGCATGGGCGCGCCACTGGCGAAGAACCTGCGTTTGCATCTGCGTGGCCAGCCATTGGTGGCCTACAAGCCCCAGCGCAGCTGGCTGGCGCTGATCTCCACCGGCGACCGCTACGCCGTGGCATCGCGCGGTCGCCTGGGTTTTGCCGGCGCCTGGGTCTGGACCTGGAAGGACTGGATCGACCGCCGCTTCATGCGCAAATTCACCGAACTGCCCACCATGGCACCCGGTGCGGTGCCCGCGGCGGCGCCCGCGGCGGCGCCCGCGAACAGCCTGGCGTTGAGCGCCGAAGAGTCGCGCCAGGCCATTTCGGCCATTGCCATGCGCTGCGGTGGCTGCGGCGCCAAGGTGGGCGCCAGCATCCTGACGCGCGCACTGGGTCACCTGCAACCGGTGGAACGCGACGACGTGCTGATCGGACTGCACGCGCCCGACGACGCAGCCGTGGTGCGCGTGCCACCCGGCAAGGCCATGGTGCACACGGTGGACTTCTTCCGCAGCTTCATCGACGACCCTTACCTGTTCGGCAAGGTGGCGGCC
>PHCQ01000099.1 GCA_002840835.1 Betaproteobacteria bacterium HGW-Betaproteobacteria-16
GCGGTTCGCCCGCCAGTTGCACGGGCGCCTGGACCAGATCATGCGACAGGCAGGTCAGCGGATCGACGCCCAGGCCCTGGGCCGCAGGCCGCGGTACCAGCGGGTGCTGGACCGCCTGGCCTTTGGTTTAATGCGCGCGACGCTGTTTCTCACGGGACATCGCTATTGACACCGGGAGCACAATGAAACGCAACCGCGCGAGCGCCAGGGGCCAAGACCCCAGGGCGGCTCGTGGTATTTGCCGGCCATTCAAGCGCTTGAAGGCCGGTGTTAGCATGCCGCATGCTCATGAAAACCGATCCACCCATGGCTTCTGATTCCGCTCAGGACGATGCTCAGGGCGTGCCCCTGTCCGTCAAGATTCGCGAACGCGTGAAGGCTGCCCGCGCGCGTTTCCACTCCAACGACAACATTGCCGAGTTCATTCGCCCAGGTGAACTTGATCTGTTGCTTGAAGAAGTGACGGAGAAGATGCAGGGCGTGCTCGACAGCATGGTGATCGACACCGAGAACGACCACAACACCAACGACACCGCGCGCCGCGTGGCCAAGATGTACCTCAAGGAGGTGTTCAACGGCCGCTATGTGGAAGGCCCGGGCGTCACGGAATTCCCCAACGCCGAGCACCTCAACGAGCTGATGATCGTCGGGCCGATCACGGTGCGCAGCGCCTGCAGCCACCATCTGTGCCCGGTGATCGGCCGCATCTGGATTGGTGTGATGCCCAACGAACACACCAACGTGATCGGACTGTCCAAGTACGCGCGCATGGCCGAATGGATCATGGGCCGCCCGCAGATCCAGGAAGAGGCGGTGGTGCAACTGGCCGACCTGATCCAGGAAAAAACCCAGCCCGACGGCATGGCCATCGTCATGGAAGCCAGCCACTATTGCATGGGCTGGCGCGGCGTGAAAGACATGGACAGCAAGATGATCAACTCGGTCATGCGAGGCGTGTTCCTCAAAGACCCCAACCTGCGCCGCGAATTCCTGTCGCTCATTCCGCGATGATTCAGCGCTGAAACCCGGAAATACCAACCATGCTGGTCCGTTTGCTCTACGTCAGCCGCGCTGTCAACAAAGACAGTACCAAAGCGATCGAGTCGATCCTCGAATCTTCCCGCGCCCACAACATGGGCAACGGCATCACCGGTGTGCTCTGTTACGGCGGGGGCGTGTTCCTGCAGGCGATTGAAGGTGGGCGACAGTCGGTGAACAAGCTGTACAACCACATCGTCGTCGATGAGCGCCACACCGACGTGGAGCTGCTCCACTACGAAGAAATTACCGAACGCCGGTTCGGTGGCTGGACCATGGGGCAGGTCAACCTGAGCAAGCTCAACATTTCCATCGTGCTCAAGTACTCCGAAAAGCCCGAGTTCGATCCCTACGCGGTGTCGGGCAGGGTGTCACTGGCCTTGCTTGAAGAACTGATGGCGACCGCCAGCATCATCGGAAGAGCCTGACCGCGCCCACCCCCGCCGCGCTGCGCGCGACCCCCTTCGATGGGGCGAAACCAGTGGCCCGGCGGAGCTGGTTCCACGGTATCTCTGGAATGAGGCACGTTGCTCCGAGGAGCGTCGTGGCTCCCGTTTTCGGCGGCTCTCGTTTATTTCTCCAGTGAGTTCTGATTGGCCATTGAGGCGGTAACAGCGTTGCATGAGATTTGCCGTCGCCCGGCAGTCTTTGCTGCCTTTGTGTTGATCTCATGTCGCTGACCGCCTTTGCCCTCATCGTGCTCGCCGGGCTCATCCATGCCGGCTGGAACATCGCTGCCAAGAAGGCGGCAGGCGATGCGCGTTTTGCATTTTTCAGCGCCTTTTTGATGATGTTGTTCTGGGCGCCACTGGGCTGGTGGCTGGGCCGCACCGAAGTGCCGCTCTGGGGCGCCACCGAATGGGGTTTTGTGGTGGCCAGCGGTGTGCTGCATGTCTTCTACTACGTCATCTTGCTGCGCGGCTACCGCAAGTCCGACCTCACGGTGGTGTACCCGGTGGCGCGGGGGTCCGGGCCGTTGCTGTCGTCGCTGGTGGCCATCACGCTGCTGGGCGAGCGTGTGTCGCTGTTGGGGGTGGCGGGCATTGCGGGCGTGGTGGGCGGTGTGTTCCTGATCGCGGGTGGCCCCAGCTTGCTGCGCGCCGCGCAAGACCCTCAGGCGCGCCTGCGGGTGCTCAAGGGCATGCGCTACGGCCTGCTCACCGGCGCCTTCATTGCGTCGTACACGGTGGTCGACGGCTATGCGGTCAAGTTCCTGCTGATGTCACCCATCCTGGTGGACTACATGGGCAACTTCGTGCGCGTGGCGCTGCTCGCACCTTCCGTGTTGCGCGACCTACCCACCGCCACCCAACTGTGGCGCCAGCAATGGCGCTACGCCTTGCTGGTGGCCGTGGTCAGCCCGGTGGCCTATGTGCTGGTGCTGTACGCCATGAAAGAAGCGCCGTTGTCGCACGTGGCGCCAGCGCGCGAAGTGTCCATGCTGTTTGCCGCCCTCATCGGCGGCCACCTGCTGGGCGAGGGCGATCGCGTGGCCCGCCTGCTGGGTGCGCTGTGCATTGCCGCAGGTGTGACGGCACTTGCGCTAGGCTGAATCCATGAACCCCTCCGTGCCTGAATCCGCCCCCCCACTGCTGCTGGGCTGTGACTTCACCAGTGCCCCGTCGCGCCGCAAACCCATCACGCTCGCGGTGGGGCGCATAGACCGGGGCCGCTTGCTGCTGCAGGTGCTGGAGCGCTTCGAAACGCTTGACGCCTGGAGCGAGCGCCTGGCCGCACCCGGCGCCTGGGTCGGCGGCTTCGACCTGCCATTCGGCCTGTCGCGCGAACTGGTGACCACCCTTGGCTGGCCCACCGACTGGCGCGCCTGCATGGCGCACTATGCCGGCATGAGCCGCGAGGACATTCGAGAAGCCTTCGCCGCCTTTTGCAACGCGCGCCCAGTGGGTGGCAAATTCGCCCACCGCGCCACCGACGGCCCGGCCGGATCCAGCCCGAGCATGAAGTGGGTCAACCCACCGGTGGCGTTCATGCTGCACGCGGGCGTGCCCCGGCTGATCAAGGCCGGTGTAAACCTGCCCGGTCTGTGCGAAGGCGACCCGGCACGCACCGCGCTCGAAGCCTACCCCGGGCTGCTGGCGCGCAGCGTGCTGGGCACCGCCTCCTACAAGAGCGACGACAAGGCCCGCCAGACACCCGACCGGCTGATCGCCCGCCGCACCCTCATCAACGCCCTGGAAAACGGACAGGCCCCGCTGCTTCTGGCCGCCGGCGTGCGCCTGAAACTCACCCACGGCCAGCGCGACACCCTGGCCGACGACGCCAGCGGCGACAGCCTTGATGCTGTGCTCTGCATGGCGCAGGCTGCCTGGGCACTGAGCCAGCACCAGGCTGGTCATCCGCGCTGGGGTTTGCCCGATTTTGATCCAATTGAAGGCTGGATCGTTAGCGCTTGACGTACGCCCCGCAGCGGGCCTTAAGCTAAACCATGGTCCTGCCTGAACTCCGTCCGGCCCGCGAAAACGATCGGCCATTCATCTTCGAAAGCTACAAGGCGACGTTTCGGGAGCACGTGGAGTGGGCATGGGGCTGGAATGAGACTTTTCAGCGTGATGGGTTTTGGACGCATCTTCCACTCGCCGATTTTCAGGTGATTTCGGTGGGGGAAGTGAATGCGGGCGCCATGCACGTGGAAACTGGAAAGTCCTCCAATTTTGTCCGAATGATCTTCCTGTTGCCGTCGTTTCAACGCCAAGGATTCGGCTCAGCGTTGCTGCGCCGAGAAGTCGTTCGTGCCAGGAAAGAAGGAAAGTCCTTGGACCTGAAAGTCATCAAGAGCAATCCGGCGAAACAGTTGTACGACCGTCTGGGGTTTGTCGTGGTGGAGGAAAACGATGCCACGTACCACATGCGTTCGGTTTGATTGATCGTTCGACACGGCTGCACAGCTGCAGGAGGCATTCGCTTTGCCCGCGAGTCGCAGGGCATTGCAAGCGTGACAGCGCGCATGCGGGCCGCATGCCTACAATCACCCCGTCCGGCCCCCGTGCCGGACACAAGCGTTCTCAGGGCGGGGTGAAACTCCCCACCGGCGGTGATGGCGGCGTGGCAACACGATCGCACGAGTGCCGCGAGCGCCTTCGCGGCTTCATTGATGCGAAGGGTCAGCAGACCCGGTGAGATCCCGGGACCGACGGTCACAGTCCGGATGAAAGAGAGCGCGAGCCTTGTGCCTGCCCGGTGCGTCTGCGCCATGGGCGGCGCTTGCGCTTGTGCGCCCTGATTTTTTGGCCCCTCCTTCTTTGAGGACACCATGAATCAGACCGAGTCTCCCGTCGTCAATCTTCCCGTGCCCGCTCTGCCGAGCGATCTGCGCTTCGCGTTCGTCGAAGCCGCCTGGCATGCCGACATCGTTCACCAGGCACGCGATGCCTTCTTCGCCACCATGGCCGCTGGCGGTTTTCCGGCAGAGTCGATTGACCTTTTCGACGTGCCCGGCGCCTTCGAGATACCACTGCACGCCCAGCGCCTGGCCCGTTCAGGCCGCTACGCCGCCGTGGTGGGCAGCGCGCTCGTTGTCGACGGCGGCATCTACCGCCACGACTTCGTCTCGCAAACCGTGGTGCAGGCGCTGATGGACGTGCAGCTTGACACCGGCGTGCCCATGATCTCTGCCGTGCTCACACCACACCATTTCCACGAACATGCCGAACACCGCAAGTACTTCATGCGGCACTTTGCCGTGAAAGGCACGGAGGCGGCCGAAGCCTGTTTGTTGACGGTGGCTGGGTTGCGCAAGCTGGACGCCATGCTGTCAGCCTGAGTCCGCCGAAGCCTCAGCGTTGCCCAGTCTCATCACCGGGCAGAGAACGCAGGCCTCGCGCCTCGTGCCATTGCGCCAGTGTCGTGTCCGGGTACTCGTCAAAACGAGGGTCGTTGCTGCCACCTTCGACCTTCACCCATGGGGCTTTTGAGCCCAGCATGATGTGCACGCTCTCTGGCGCAGCCGGGAGCGGGGTGTCGATCGCACTGGCGTGCGGATGCACCAGTTCCGGCCACCTCGGGTCCCAGGCCCACAGTGCGCTGCCACAGTGGGAGCAGAAATAGCGCCTCGCTTCACTTGCATGTGCCTCTGTTTCCGTGCCGTCCTGCAGGCGAGCCCGGTAAATACGCAAATAGCGCTTGCCGGTCACCTTCATGCTGTGCGTGGCGGCGCCCAGGTTGATGGCGTAGCCCCCGGCACCTGCGGTTTTGCGGCAGATGGAGCAATAGCACCGCATGAAAGGGACGGGCTCCGTCGCATCGACGGTGAACCTCACCTTGCGGCAATGGCATGAGCCCTCAAGATGCACGGCGTTCCCTCCAAGGTGGTGGTTGCGGTGCCTCATTGTTGCGCAGGATGCTCGGCCCCTCAATCCTGATGTGCAGGCACCTGGTCGCGCTTCTACACAACCAACAAACTCACAGTCACCGGCCACGGCCGGAGCTCAGAAGCTGCCACTCGCGCGATGCCAGAAAAGGGTCCAACGGCAGCAGCGATAGTCACCCTCGGGAGTGGTCCCGGTGTCTTGCCGTGAGGCGCGGGCGTCCGTCGATCACGGTACCGCTGCCTTCAGTCGAGACAGCGGGGCAGGCTGCGCACCCCATGTCTTAAGGTTGCGCAATGGCGGGAGCGAACACATTGAACCCGCTGAGTCTCGGGATCGGTTTGCCCGTGCCCCGTCCCGTTCTGGTTTGTATGGATTCCACCACCCACCGCCATGCCTGCTGTCTGGAAAAAGCCTTTTCGCCACGCATGGGCAGTTGCCTTGGCGGCCAGCCTGGGGTTCGCTGCCCAGGCCGATGGATTGGGGTTGAATGCCACCACTCGGGCGGTAGAAGATTCTCTTTCCGAGGCAAAGACACCCCCCTGGGCCATCGTCGATTCCGGCGCTGGCGCGCGCACGCAGGGGCTGGTCCAGCCCACGGACTGGGATGCCGGCAAACGAATTGAAGTCCGTCGCCAGATCGCACCGAATGAGCATGTTTCGGGCGTTGCGCATGTGCTCATCAGCCCGTTCGACGCCCACCAAAACGCGTCGCTGGAAGGCTTGTACGGGCAGGTCAAACCATTCGGTGGGCTGAAGCTGCGTGCTGGGCGCATGGTCCTTCCCCTGTTCCTCGGGCGCCAAGGTGCCCAGCCATTGCACTGGCAGTCTACGCCACAGGCGTTCTACGGTGTGTTGCCGTTGGCTGCATTTGATGGACTTCAAGGGGTGGCGAGTGCGCAATGGCTCGGCGCCAGCGGCACTTTGCGCTGGTCTGCCGGCAAAGCCAAGGCAAGGGTGACGGATTCACCGAACCTTCACCGTCGCTTCGACGGGATGCATTCGCTCCATCTGGTGTTCGAACGTGGAGACTTGAGCGCCCGGCTGGGGCGCACGGAAAATGCCGGCATGGCCGCCGATGTCGGTCTTTCAAACGCCGTCGGGCGCGATGTGTTGACCGGCGTCGGGTTGCAGTACGACAACGGTTATGTGCAGATGGCGTCCGAGCACGTGGTGCGTCAGCACGGCAGTGCGGTGGGCGAACGCACGGTGCTTCACCTGACCGGCGGGCACCTGATGGGTCCGATGTCTCCCTACATGACCGTCAGTCGACTGTCTTCGCAAGACGCTGCGGTGGCCTCTGCCAGCTCGCCCGGACGCACGCTGGCGTTCGGCGGGCAGTGGGGTCTTGAAGGCGGGGTGTTGCTCCGGGCGGAATGGGTGTCGACCACGCTGTCGAGCCTGTCTGAGGTTGTGAGGATGCCTTCGTTTTCCGACGCCCGATCCACATGGGTGACTGTGATGGCCGAGCTTGCGTTTTGAAGCCGAGCAGCGGATGCCGCCTCGAAGATCGGTCGCATCCAGAACCTTCTACTTTTCTGCTAATTGGGCGTTAGAGCTGTGGATGAGGCGTCTCGAGGTGTGCTAGACAATAGTACGCCTAAGGCGTATAGTTTGCCGATGCTCACCGTGGTTGAAACGCTCCTCTTCCAGCGCCAATGGCCTTTGTACTGGACCGAAGAAGAAAGAGGCGCTTTCGCTGCCTATATCGCGGAGCGCCCTACTGCCGGAGATGTCGTGCCCGAATCCGGCGGCATTCGCAAAGTCCGCTGGGGACGAGCAGGTTCGGGCAAGTCGGGCGGTGTTCGGGTGATCTATTTCACTCGTACCGCTGAAGGTGAAGTTGTCTTGCTCACGCTCTATGCCAAAGCAAAAACAGACAACCTCACTGGTCCCAAGCTGAAGGAGATTCGCCGTGCCCTCGAAGAGTAAACCCTTGACCAACGCTGAACTCGCAGCCTACGAAGCCAAGCGCGACCTCGCGGCTGAGCTTCTTCAGTCCGTGAAGGAAATGAAAGCGGGCCAAGTACATGTCGTGTCCTCGCCTGTGATCGAGGCACGCCAAAAGACCGGTTTGTCTCAGTCTCACTTTGCGGCTCTCATGGGCGTCTCTGTTCGAACGCTACAAGGCTGGGAGCAAGGCCGCAAACAGCCCAGTGGAGCGGCCCGCACATTGCTGGCCATCGCGAGCACCAACCCGAAGGCGTTGCTGGCAGTCGCGGGTAGGTAGTTCGTCTTGCGCGAGACGCCCAATCCTCTCCTGTCAAACCGTAGCTGCAAAGGCAGCCGAATGAATTCCGCCGCCGTATCGCTTGCCGAAGGAGTTTTACCGCTGGCGCAGTACCTATAGCCACTTCATCTACCGACCAGGATCAATATATGAAGGATGACGGAAAACAGCGGCACCTGACTCGCAAGATCACTTTGTCGGAAGCTGGCATAGCCAAGCGCCTTCGGGTGACCGCAGAAGGGGACGTCATCATCTTTGGCTCGGATGATCGGGTGATTGAACCAGCGACGGATACCCGGACCGTATTCTACGAGCGGCCGAACAAAATCAAGCACCAAACAGAGACCATCTCTAAAAACGGATACGGTTCTATGTCTGGCCTGTTAGAACTCGCAAGGCATGACTGCGTCTTTGTGCTTGATACCAACACCCGGAGCATGCATGGCAGGCGAGTGTCGATCACGTTCTTCTTGGCGGTAAAGGTGTCAATTGAAGGTGGCAAAGCCGTCTGCCGTGCACTTGAATCCCACGCTCACGTATTCGAGTTTCATGATGTTCACGGCAATCCTGAACTGCTGGCGCTGCACTTCATTGCCCAAGCAAACATGGAAGCGGCGCAGCGCGCAGGCAGCAGCGGGATTGCGCTCATCACTGACTCGGAACTAGGAAAGCACAAGGCCTTCGTCGCACGCACTGATCCGATCTATGAGGGGCACTTGCTACCTGAAGGATTTAACCTCATCTACGCGAGCGCTGACACCGGAAAGGAGCTGCCGAACTTGTTGATCAGACAGTGCGACAAGCAGGCAGCAATATTGCTAGAAAAGACTGCCAACGATCCCATGACTGATGAAGGGTTTCTTGACTGCCCGTATGCCCCAGGTGTCAGGTATAGGTACAGAAAGCCTCCGATTCTCGACTCCTATATTGGTGAAGTGCCCACGATGTATCCGGAGCCAGGATCATGCATGAAGGTCGTCTTTCGTGGGGATGGTCCAGGGGAGCACATGGAGTTTGATCTCAAGTTGCCTGGAGATCAGCCTACGAGAGGCTAAACCTTCGACCCCAGTTCTGCTGACAGGCAATATTGGAAGGGACTCCAAATGTAATTTGATGGCCTAGTGAATTCATGTGTGACCGATATTCAATCGGGAACAAAGAAAAAAAGCCGAAGCCCTACTGACATGCTGAACACAATCTCGGCGATGGACGCGTTCCACCTTCTTTCGTTGCCTTGCACTGGTGCCACATGCTCTCGAAGCAATTGCATAGTGGAGTTGAAAGATGGGTAGAAAACAAAAAACGGGCCACAAGGGCCCGTTTTTCATGATGTTCTGGCGGAGACGGTGAGATTCGAACTCACGGACCCTTTCGAGTCGGCGGTTTTCAAGACCGCTGGATTAAACCACTCTCCCACGTCTCCGGGAGGCATGCATTGTAGCCGTTTGAGTGCTCAGGCTGAGGTGGCGGCTTCGGCATGGGGTGCCGGTTCCTGGCGCAGCATGCCTCGGGTTTCGATGAAGCGCACCACCTCGGCCACGCCGTCTTGCGTCTTGAGGTTGGTCATGACCCAGGGGCGGCGGGTGCTGTCTGGGCGCATGCGGGCGGTGTCGGTTTTCATCACTTCGAGGTCTGCGCCCACGTGGGGGGCGAGGTCGGTTTTGTTGATGACGAAGAGGTCGCTCTTGGTGATGCCGGGGCCGCCTTTGCGCGGTATTTTTTCGCCGGCGGCCACGTCGATCACGTAGATGGTGAGGTCGCTCAGCTCCGGGCTGAAGGTGGCGGCCAGGTTGTCGCCGCCGCTTTCCACGAACACGATGTCGGCGTTGGGGTGTTCGCCCAGCATGCGGTCGATGGCTTCGAGGTTGATGGAGCAGTCTTCGCGGATGGCGGTGTGCGGGCAGCCACCGGTTTCCACGCCCATGATGCGGTCGGCCGGCAGCGCGCCGCTCACGGTGAGCAGGCGCTGGTCTTCCTTGGTGTAGATGTCGTTGGTGATGGCGACCAGGTCGTATTGGCCGCGCATGGCCTTGCACAGCATTTCCAGCAGGGTGGTTTTGCCGGAACCCACGGGGCCGCCGATGCCCACGCGCAGGGGGGGGAGGGTTTTGGTGCGGTTGGGGATGTGGTGCAGGGCGGTCATGGTTGTCTCCATTGGGTGATGTTGGCTCGTGCGGCGGCCCTCACCCCAGCCCTCTCCCCAAGGGAAGAGGGGGCAAGGCGGGGTCAGGAACGGAAAAGGCGGGAGTACTGGGTTTCGTGGCGGGCGGAGAGGATGGCCAGCAGTGGCGTGAAGGCCTGGCGTGTGTCGTCTGTGAGCGCCATGGCGTGGTCTACCGCCGCCGGGATTTCCTGTACCAGGCGGGCGAGTATGCGCTGCCCGGCGCTCTGGCCCAAGGGTACCGATTTGATGGCAGCCTGCACCATGTTTTCTGCCCAGCCAAAGGCGTAGCCGATGAGGCTGTCACGCACGGGTGTGTGGGCACAGGCGGCGGCGCAGGCCATGGCCACAGGGTAGGTGGGGGGTGCGAGCTGGGCAGACTGCAATTGTTCAAAAACGCTGCCCACGGCGGCGTCGAGGGCGCTCAGGCTGCGCGCCCACTCCAGCAGCGAGCGGCCCATTTGCTCGGTCTGCAGACGGGATTCCTGCGTTTCGCGGGTGTTCAGCACCCAGGTGTTGAGCTGCCGGATGCGTGGCAGATCGTTGGCCTGCCAGGCGGGGATGGCCTGGGCGACCACGGCTAGGTCGCTGCGTGCCAGGCCCAGGTGCAGTTGATCGGCCAACCAACTGGCTGCGGTGGTTTCGTCGTTGACCGCACCCACGTCAACCGCAGCCTCCAGCCCTTCTGAATACGAGAACCCGCCCACGGGCAGGGTGGGCGAGGCCAGCCAGAGGATCTGGAGCAGGCCGGCGGCAGGGCGTGCCTCGGTGAGAGGCGCCAGGTCAGCTGGGGCCATGACCGGTGGCGTGATCGTGTCCGTGAGCGCGAGGGCCTGCGGGGTGCTTGTGGCCATGGCTGTGGTGGTGATCGTGCGCATGGCCATGACCATGTGTGTGACCTGTGCCGCCACCGTGGTTGCCATAGGCACCGCCCTCGGGCTCGAAGGGTTCGCGCACTTCGACCACATTCAGGTGCATGGCGCGCAGCATGTCGGCCAGCACGTGGTCGGGTTCAATCTTGAGGTGATCGGGCTTGAGCTCGATGGGCACGTGGCGGTTGCCCAGGTGGTAGGCGGCGCGCATGAGGTCGAAGGCGCCGTTGTGGCCGTGATCATGGTCGTGATGGTGGTCATGAGCATGGTCGTGGCCGTGGTCGTGTGTGTGGTCGTTGCAGGCGGTGATGCGCAGCACCGCCTGCGGCGCGGCGACCACACGCAACAACGAGCCGTCTTGCGTGAGCAGCACGTCGCCACCCCGAACAACGGTGCCGCGCGGCAGAAACACGCCCACCTGGCGGCCGTCGGACGCGGTGGCGTCGAAGCGGCTTTTCTGGCGAACATCCCAGTCGAGTTCGAGCTGTGCAGCGCGGCGCACCAGCACTTGGGCAAGGCCTTGGCCTTGGGGTATCAACTTGGAAACCTGAAGCATGAAAACAATGACTGAAAACGGAGAAGTAAAAAGGATAGCAAGCTTGCTTGTTGATTCAATGACTTCGGTGGGAGGTTTCAGATGGAACGCGTGAAGAAGGCGCTGTACGGGTCCTCGTGGTAGTTGCCAAACGGCGTGCAGGGCACGAAGCCGTGCCGGATGTACAGCGTGCGGGCAGGCTCGAAGAAGGCCTGTGTACCAGTTTCCAGGCTGAGGCGTCGCACGCCGTTCTGGCGCGCGTGTGCAATGACATGCTGCACCAGCTGGCTGGCCAGCCCGCGCCCGCGCCAGCCGCCGTGCACCCGCATCGACTTGATCTCGGCATGTTCACGGGTGAGCGCCTTGAGCGCGGCCGTGCCCACCAGCGATTGTTGTGCGTCGGTCACGTGCCAGAGGGTCCAGAAGGTCACCTCGGGTTGGCGCAGGGCCTCGATGTCCAGCGCGTGCACGCTCTCGGGTGGCGAGACGCGACGCATGTCTTCCATGTGAGCGGCCAGAAAGTCGGCCACCTGCGGATCGCTCAGGTCATCGAGCTGAATGACGAAATCGGACACTTGCGGCATGGGGTTCAAAACAGAAAGTAGCGCTGCGCCATGGGCAGCTTGGTGGCGGGTTCGCAGGTGAGCAGTTCGCCGTCGGCGCGCACGGTGTAGCGCTGGGGGTCGATGTCCATCTTGGGCAAGTAGCTGTTGTGGATCATGTCGGCCTTGGTCACGCTGCGGCAGTTCTGTACTGCCACGGTGGCCTTGCTCAGCCCGTAGCGCTCGGCCACACCGGCTGCCAGCGCGGCCTGCGACAGGAAGGTGAGGCTGCCCCGCGCCAGCGAGCGGCCAAACCCGCCAAACATGGGTCGGTAGTGCACCGGCTGCGGTGTGGGAATGGAGGCGTTGGGGTCGCCCATGGCAGCGAGCGAAATGCTGCCGCCCTGCAGCACCAGCGAAGGCTTCACGCCAAAGAAGGCGGGCTTCCACACCACCAGATCGGCCCACTTGCCGGGCTCGATGGAGCCCACCACGTGCGAGATGCCGTGGGCAATGGCGGGGTTGATGCCGACCTTCGAGATGTAGCGCTTGACGCGGAAGTTGTCGTTGCGCGCGGAGTCTTCAGGCAGGGCGCCGCGCTGGGCTTTCATTTTGCTGGCGGTCTGCCAAGTGCGAATGATCACTTCGCCCACACGCCCCATGGCCTGGCTGTCGCTGCTCATGATGCTGATGGCGCCCATGTCGTGCAGGATGTCTTCGGCGGCAATGGTTTCGCGGCGGATGCGGCTTTCGGCAAAGGCCAGGTCTTCCGGAATCGATGCATCCAGGTGATGGCACACCATGAGCATGTCCACATGCTCGTCCAGTGTGTTCACGGTGTAGGGCATGGTGGGGTTGGTGGAAGAGGGCAGGAAGTTGGGCTCGCCCACCACACGGATGATGTCGGGCGCGTGGCCACCGCCGGCGCCTTCGGTGTGGAAGGCACACAGCGTGCGGCCCTTGGTGGCGGCGATGGTGTCCTCCACGAAGCCGGATTCGTTGAGTGTGTCGGAATGGATGGCGACCTGCACGTCCATTTCTTCGGCCACGTCCAGGCAGTTGCTGATGGCGCTGGGCGTGGTGCCCCAGTCTTCGTGAAGCTTCAGGCCGATCACGCCGGCTTCAATCTGTTCACGCGCAGGTGCGGGTTTGCTCGTGTTGCCCTTGCCCAGAAAGCCCAGGTTCATGGACAGGCCGTCGGCCGCCTGCAGCATGCGTTCGATGTGCCAGGGGCCGGGGGTGCAGGTGGTGGCCAGGGTGCCGGTGGCCGGGCCGGTGCCGCCGCCCAGCATGGTGGTGACGCCGGAGGCCAGCGCTTCGTCCACCTGCTGCGGGCAGATGAAGTGGATGTGGCTGTCGATCCCGCCGGGGGTGACGATGCTGCCTTCGCAGCTGATGATCTCGGTGCCGGGGCCGATGATGATGTCCACGCCGGGCATGGTGTCCGGGTTGCCGGCCTTGCCGATGGCCACGATGCGGCCGTCCTTGAGGCCAATGTCTGCCTTGACGATGCCCCAGTGGTCGATGATGAGCGCGTTGGTGAGCACGGTGTCCATGGCGCCTTCAGCGCGTGTGCGCTGACTTTGGGCCATGCCGTCGCGAATCGTCTTGCCTCCGCCGAACTTCACCTCCTCGCCGTAACCGCCCGCACCCAGGGTGAAGTCTTTTTCCACTTCGATGATCAAGTCGGTATCGGCCAGGCGCACGCGGTCACCCACGGTGGGGCCGAACATGTCTGCGTAGGCGCTGCGGGAGATGGATGTCATGGCGGTGTCTGTCCTCAATGGATGGCGGCGCAGCGGGAAGCAAGGTGTAACAAGCACACACTCCGTTGCACATTGCCGCATTGCCTGATGGGGGCGCCGGTGCTTACATTGGCAGCCGGTCTGGCTCGTGAGGTTCAGCACGGATCGTGCCAGCCCGCTGGCTGACTTCATCACGCGCCGCACGCCCGATTTCATTCCCTTTCATGACCGACAAAACCATGCCTTTATCCTCGATTCGCCTGCCACTAGTCCTGCGCGCCAGCGCCCTTGCCTTTGCCTTGACAGGCTTGGTGGCCTGTGGCGGAGGCGACTCGTCCGATGAGCCCGAAGGGCCGGCCAGCGTGGGCACACCCGGCGGCCAGGTGCCCGTGCCCGCAGCCGGTCAGGCGGTGGACACCAGCCAGCCCGATCAGGTGGTGGGCACCGGCACGCCAGCGAGCTGTACCGGCCAGGCCGTGGTGGACGCGGTGGCCCAGGGCGGCAAGATCCGCTTCAATTGCGGCCCCAACCCGGTGACGATCAACATTAGCAGCACGGCCAAGGTGTTCAACAACCGGCCTGACGTGACGCTCGACGGGCAGGGCCTGATCACGCTCAATGGCGGTGGTCGCGTGCGCATCCTGTACCAGAACACCTGCGACCCGGCTCAGGTCTGGACCACCTCGCGCTGCGACAACCAGGAAACGCCACGCCTCACCGTGCAGAACATGCGTTTCGCCAACGGCAACTCGACTGGCCAACTGACCGACGGCGGTGGCGGTGGCGCGATCTTCGTGCGGGGCGGCCAGTTCAAAATCGTCAACAGCGTGTTCACCAACAACCGCTGCGAACCCACCGGACCCGACATGGGCGGCGGCGCGGTGCGCGTGCTCAGCATCTTCCAGGGGCGCCCGGTGTACGTGGTGCAAAGCACCTTTGGTGGCGGCGCCGGCCTGGGCAACAGCTGTTCCAACGGTGGCGCACTGAGCAGTATTGGCGTGTCCTACAGCATCTACAACAGCCTGCTCACACACAACGCCGCACTGGGCAACGGCGCCAACCCGCAACGACCCGGCACCCCCGGCGGTGGCAGTGGCGGGGCCATCTACAACGACGGCAATGCCTTCACGCTGTCGATCTTTGGCAGCCAGGTGAGCGACAACACGGCATCCGAAGGCGGCAGTGCGGTGTTCTTCGTGAGCAACAACCGCACGGGGCGCATGACGCTGAGCGACTCGACCTTTGTGCGCAACCCGGCCACGCGTTTTGGCACCGATGGTTTGCCTGGCTTTTTCGTGCTGGCTGCGCCGGGGCAGCCGGTGGTGACGCGGACGACCATCTCACATTGAGGATCTTGATCGGGGCTCCAGCGGTGCGGGGACCCCTTTTTTGCTCCCTCGCACCGCTGGGGAGATGGTTGGGGTGATGGGCCTCTGCGCTCCAGTTCTCTTCTTCGCCGGAAGCTTGGTTTGGCCGGGTCTCGGCCCGGCGGCCGACCTACCTTTCTTTGCTTCGCCAAAGAAACGTAGGCCAAAGAAAGGCGAGCCGAAGTCCGGGGCCC
>PHCQ01000013.1 GCA_002840835.1 Betaproteobacteria bacterium HGW-Betaproteobacteria-16
CATCTTGCCGCGCTTGGCCGCGGTCTCCACGATCACCTTGGGGCCGTCCACGTGCATGGTGAACACGTCCACGCCCTGGTCGGCCAGGCTGTTGGTGGCTTCGGCTTCTTTCACCGGCATGGACCAGTCACCGGTGAAGATCACGTTGGTGGTGATGCTGGGGTCGACCGATCGCGCGCCCATGGTGAAGGCGTTGATGTTGCGCAGCACCTGCGGAATTGGCTTGGCGGCGATGAAGCCGATCTTCTTGCTCTTGCTCATGTGTCCGGCGATCACGCCGTTGAGGTACTGGCATTCGTCGATGTAGCCGAAGAAGCTGGCGGTGTTGGCCGGGTGCTTGCCCTCGGTCCACAGCCCGCCACAGTGGGCGAAGCGGGCCTTCTCGAACTTGCCGGCCACGGCCAGCACGTGCGGGTCGAAGTAGCCGAAGGAGGTGGGGAACACCAGTTCGGCGCCGTCCTGCGCGACCATGCCGGCCATGCTGCGCTGCACGGCGGCGGTTTCGGGCACGTTCTCTTCTTCCACCACCTTCACGCCGGCCATTTTCTTGAGCATGGCCGCCGCTTCGGCGTGTGCCTGGTTGTAGCCGTAGTCGTCACGCGGGCCCACATAGATCACGCCCACGGTGATGGCCTTCTGGGCGAAGGCCAGCGGGCTGGAGGCCGCAGCGCCGAGCGCGGCCAGGGTCTTGAGGGTGTCGCGGCGGTTGGGGAATGCGAGGTTCATGGGAAGGCTCCTGGGGGTGGGTGGAAGGGACGGGAGGAAAAGGGGATTCAGGCAAGAAGACTCACGTGGGCCGAAACCACGCGCCAGCCGTCCGGCGTGCGCAGCCAGGTCTGGCTCTGGCGACCGGTGCGGTCGCTGCCAGCGCGAACGAACTCGGTATTCGCGGTGGCGAAGTCGCGCCCGTAGGTGGTGATGACGGTCTGGCCCAGCGTGCGGTCCAGACCTGTGGAGGGGCGGCTGGCGCGGAATTCACGGATCGCGTCATAGCCGTAAAGGTTTTCGGTGGCGCCGTAGCGCAGCGTGTGCGGGCTGTTCCAGAACAGTTCGTCGAGCACGGCGACGTCGTTGGTGACCAGGGCCACTTCGTAGCGCTCGAAGGCGGCCGTCACCTCTGCCAGCACCTCGGGCAGATTGATTTCAATCGATTCGCTCATGGCAGGGTTTCCTTGAGGTGGGCCACACCCGACGCCGACAACACCTGTGCTGCCCGCAGTGCCAGGTCTTCGCGCCAGGGGGCGGCAATCAGTTGCACGCCAATGGGCAGGCCGTCCGTGCCCGAAGGCCACAGGGGAGCGGCCACCACCGGGCAGCCGGCGAACGAGATCGGCTGTGTCAACAAGCCCATGGAGGGGCGGCAGGGGAATCGTGTGCCGTTGATCTCGATCCACTCGGTGCCGATGGGTGTGGCGGCCACCGGCGTGGCGGGCGCGATCAGCACGTCCCAATCACGGAACAGCGCATTGACTTTGTCGCGGTAAATGCGACGGAAACGCTGTGCGCGGGCGTACCAGGTGGCGGGCTGCAGGGCGCCTGAGATCAGCCGGTCCACCGACAGGGGTTCATAGTCGGCCGCGTGGGTGCGCAGCGCTGGCAGGTGCAGGCTGCCGCCTTCACTGGCGGTGACGATGAAAGCGGCCGCGCGGGCTTGCGCCGCGTCGGGCCATGCCACGACTTTTTGCACGGCAGTGTGCGCCCGCAGGGCTTCGGCGGCCAGTGTCACCGCCTGTTGTGCAGGTGCCGTGGCATGTTCTGTGAAGTAGCCGCCCAGCACGCCGATGCGCAGGCCTTGCACACCCTGACCCAATGAACGGGACACGGGTTCGACGGTGGTGACGAAGCAGCCCGGGTCCAGCGGGTCGGGGCCTTGCAGCGCGTCGTAGGCAAGGGCCAGGCCGGGCAGGTCGCTGGCGAACGGGCCCAGATGGTCGATGCTGTGCACGAAGGGAAAACTCCCCCGCCGCGACAGCCTGCCGAACGTGGGCTTGAGGCCCCACACGCCGCACAGCGAGGAGGGCACGCGGATGGAGCCGTTGGTGTCCGAGCCCAGCGTGAGCGGCACCTGGCCTGCGGCCACCGCCGCGCCCGATCCGCCGGAAGAACCACCCGCCACGCAGTCCAGCTTGTGCGGATTGCGCGTGGGCCCGGAGTGGGTGTTTTCCGTGGTGAAACCGTAGGCGTACTCGTCCATGTTGAGCGAGCCCACCAGCACCGCACCAGCCGCCTGCAGGCGTTGCACCAGCACCGCGTCGGCGTTGGCGGGTGGGTGGCTGCGGTTCACCTTGGAGCCGGCCAGCGTCACTTCACCGGCGATGTCGAAAAGGTTCTTCACCGCGAACGGCACACCGGCCAGTGGCCCCAGCGGTTCGCCGCGTGCGCGCTGGGCGTCGACCCGCTGTGCCTGCGCGCGCGCGGCTTCGAAACGGGTGCCGGTGAAGGCGTTCACGCGTGCTTCAGTGGCTTCGATGCGGGCGATGCAGGTCTCCAGCACCTCGGCCGCGCTGTGTGTTCCGCTGGTCACAGCCTGGGCGGTTTGAGAAAGTGAAAGCGTGGGCATGGGCTGGTCTCCGGTCAGCGCGGCTGGTCGAAGGGAGCTGGGTGGAACAGCTCTGCGGGCTCGTCGTGCGGGGCCAGCGGGAAGGCGTCGATCACGGCGGCGATGGCGGCCGTGCGTTGCAGGTGCACCGCCACGCGCGCAGCCTGGGCGCCATCCAGGGGCATGTCCACCGCCACGGCGGCGGCGTGCACGTAGGCCAGGGTCTGTGCTTCGTTCATCGCCATCCCCTCACCGCCGGACTTCGCGCTGGAACACCTCCAGGCTGCGCTTCTTCGCCGCAATGAAGCTGGCCTCGGACAGCGTGGCCACGGTGCGTGGGCGAGGGTCGTCGTAGGGGAGGATCTCGGCCACCTTGGTGGGCCGCTTGGTGAGCAGCAGCACCTGGTCGGCCAGGTAGACCGCTTCCTCCAGGTCGTGCGAGACCAGCATCATGGTGGTGCCAGTCTGCATGAACACCTCCTGCAGCTTTTCGCGGATGAACAGCGTCATCTCGAAGTCCAGCGCAGAGAAGGGTTCGTCCAGGAACAGCACTTCCGGGTTGGGTGCGAGCGCGCGCATGATGGAAGCGGTCTGCTGCTGCCCGCCGGAGAGTTCGTAGGGGTAGCGGTTGAGATCGAACTTCACATCGAAGCTGGCGACCAGTTCGGCCACGCGTCGGTCCACCTCGGCCTTGCTCTTGCCTTCGAACTTGAGCGGGTAGGCGATGTTGTCGATGGTGCGCATCCACGGGAACATCGCTTCGCGGTAGTTCTGGAACACGTAACCGATCTTGGTGTCCTTGAGCGACTTGCCGTCGAACAGGATCTCGCCCGAATCGATGGGCACCAGGCCCGCGATCATGTTGATCAGCGTGCTCTTGCCGCAGCCATTGGGGCCGAACACGGAGACGATTTTGTGCTTGGGAATGTCGAGATCAAAGTTCTCGTACAGCGGCCAGCCGGCGAAGTATTTGGTGAGGCCGCGGATGGTGATGTGGGTGCCGGCCGGGCCGGGTTTGAATTCGGGCACGGGTACGTCAGCGAACACGGGGGCATTCAGAACAGTGGTCATTTGGACCCCCACGTTTGGCACTGCGTGCCTGCACTGCTCCCCAAGGGGGAGCGAACTTGCTTGAAGCGGTTCTGCGCTGCGTTCATCTTCCGCTCCAGTGAACAATCTTGCGTTCGATCAAAAGAAAGAGAACGTTCAACGCATAGCCCAGCGCACCGGCCGCCAGGATCGACGCGTACATGTCCTTCACATTCATCACCTGCTGCGAATTGATGATGCGGTTGCCCAGGCCACTGTCGGCGCCGATGAACATTTCGGCCACGATCACGATCACCAGGGCCATGGACACGGCCGAGCGCAGGCCCACGAAGCTGGGTTGCAGGCTCTCCCAGATCAGCACGTCCTTGAACACCTGCCAGCGCGAAGCGCCCATCACCTTGGCTGCCATCACGCGCTGCTTGCGCGCATTGATCACGCCATACGCGCTGTTGAAGATCACGATCAGCAGGGCGCCGAAGGCGGCGATGGCCACCTTGTTGATGTCGCTCACGCCGAAGATCATCAGGAACAGCGGGATCAAGGCGGACGATGGCGTGGAGCGGAAGAAGTCGATCAGGAACTCCACGCTGCGGTAGGCCTTCTCGTTGCTGCCGAGCAGCACACCCAGCGGCATGCCCACGATGCCCGCGATCATGAAGGCCTGCACCGTGCGCCACACTGTCACCAGAAAATCGTTCAGCAGCGGCCCACCGGCCAGGCCGGTGATCAGTGCCCCCAGGGCGTCCATGGGCAAGGGCAGCAGGATGGGTTTGATGAAACCCAGGCGCACCACCAGGTCCCAGATGATGAACAGCACCACCGGGCCCACAAAGGGCAGGGCGCGGCCCCAGTCGGCCTTGCGCGGCGCGGCAGAAGCATCGCTGGAGGCCGGTGGCGCCCAAGCGGTGGGTGCACCTTGAGTGGTATTCGGTGTGGTCATGTGTTTGAGCTTGGTTGTTCCGTGTTGCCGGAGCGCCACCCATGTCGCATGAAACGGTCCATTCCAGGGGCACCGCCGGGCCGGCTTTGCCGGACGGCCAGTGCCGCCCCCTTGAGGGGGTGACGCGAAGCGGCGCGGGGGTGGTGAATCATGCTTAGCCCTTGTAGAGCATGGTGTCGACCACCAGGCGCTTGTTGAAAATGCCTTTGTCCGAGAACAGGTCAAAGAACTTCTGGAAGTGCGCCACGTCGGCCGGGGTGAATTCGTTGTACATGGTGTACGCCGCCAGCGGCACCTCACCGGTGAGTGGGCCTTCGATGGGCGTGTAGGTCTTGAGGAACTGGCGTGCCTCGGTGGCCTTGCTGCGCACATAGGCCACGCCCTTGCCGTAGGCGGCGATGAATTTTTTTGCTTCTTCCGGGTGCTTCTTGATGAAGCTGCTGGTGAGTGAGGCCGAACCTCCGAACCATGGGGCCTTGGGGTCGCCCAGCACGTAGTGCGCGATCACGCCGGATTCGAGCACGCGGCTGGTGCCGTTGAGGCGGCCAATGGTGCCGGTGGGCTCGAGCGTGTAGGCGCCGTCGATCTGGCCGGCCGCGAGTGCCGCCACGTGCTGGCCAATGGGCAGTTCCACCACAGTGGCACCGGTGGCGCCGCCGCGCTCCAGCACGGTCTTGGCCAGGGTCACGTTCTGGATTCCGGGGCCGGACGCAATGCGCTTGCCCTTCAGGTCGGCGATGGTCTTGGCGGTGCTGGCCACCGGCACGATGACCTCATCGAGCACGTTGTCCACGTTGCTGGGGTTGGAGCAGAAGATCTTGAAGGTGCCGGGCTGTGCGAGTTCACCGATGGCGATGTTGGCCGAGCCGGTGCCGTTGGCGCTGCCGTCGCAACGATCGGACAGCATGGCTTCCATGATCTGCTGGGCGCCGGCGAACTTCAGCACTTCCACGTTCAGGCCGGCTTCCTTGAAGTAGCCCAGTTCAACGGCAGAGTAGAACGGCAGGCCGGCGGCAATGGGCCAGTAGCCCACCCGAATCGTTGGGCCGGTCTGCGCACGCAGCACCGCAGGCGCACCCAGCAGGCCCAGGGCAGCGCTGGCGGCGCCCATCTGCAACACGCTGCGACGGCGTGGGGAGGTGGCGTTGGTGGGGGTGGCGAGGGAAGATTTCATGGGAACTCCTGCAAGGTTGAAGAAGAGGAAATGGAGGCGGATCAGGGACATTCGGATCAGGGGAAGGCGATCTGCTGCGGCGTGATGGAGGCGATGTAGGCGCGCCAGCCGCCCAGGGGCGTGATGTCGGTGGCGCCCTGCAGCGCCAGGGGCTCACACAGGAAGCCCTGCACACCGCTGCCGTCTGCCAGTTGCAGCGTGCCGATGGACAGCGGCGAGGGCACCAGCGTGACGAAGCTGCCGTAATGGGCCAGTGGCATGTCCCACACCTCGATCTCGATCGCTTCGCCTTCGCCGGGCGCCACGCGCAACAGGCCGGGCTTGGGCGGCGTGGTGTTGGGCAGCGCGTACAAGCGGTACAGCGCGGCGGTGTGGGTGCGGGCCACCAGGGTGGCGCCGCGTTCGGTGAGCTGACCGTTGAGCGGCATGCCGGAGAGGTGGGCGCCCACCACCGCCACGCGCACGCTGGGCGAGGGATCGGTCTTCAGGCCGGGGATGGTCTGCATCGGTGGCAGCGGCACACCGGTGGCACCTTGCGGCAGGCCAGTGGCATGGTGGAAGCGCTGGCCCAGTTCGGCCAGTTGCCAGTCGCTGCCGCAGCGGCCAATCAGCGTGATGCCAAACGGCAGGCCGTCGGCGCGCAGGCTGCTGGGCACCGACAGGGCAGCGTAATCAAGTAGGTTGACGAAGTTGGTGTAGGCACCCAGGTTGCGGTTGAGCGCCACCGGGTCGGCCTGCATGGCCTCGATGGTGTAGTGCGTGGGTGCGGTGGGCACCACCAGCAGGTCGATGCCTTGCCACATGAGGTTGGTCCGCTGCGCCAGTGCGGCCAACTGCGTCTGGGCGACAAACAGGTCGGCGGCGCTGTGCTGCTTGCCCGATGCCAGGATGCTCCGCACGGGTTCAATGAGGGCGTCTTCGTGCGTATCGACAAAGTCGCGCACGGCAGCGTAGCGCGCCGCCACCAGCGCGCTGCCGTAGAGCATGTCGGCGCATTCGGCCAGGGGGGCGTAGTCGACGGGCACGGCCACACCGCCCATGGCTTCCAGTTGCGCCACGGCCTGGTCGAAGGCGGCTTTCGCGGCATCGTCGCCAAAGAAGCTGAGGGTGTCGGGCACACCGAAACGGAACCGCTGGCCCAAGGGCTCCGTGATCATGGGGAGGGTGCGCGAGTACGGGTCGGCCGGGTCGTGCGCCATGGTCACCGCCAGCACCTGCGCCGCGCGCGCCACCGTGGTGGCAAAGATGGACACGCAGTCCACCGACTGCGCGGCCGGCACCACACCACGCGCGCTGATGAGACCGCGCGAGGGCTTCAGCCCCACGATGTTGTTCAGCCCGGCCGGCACGCGGCCAGAACCGGCGGTGTCGGTGCCCAGGGCGAAGTCGACCTGGCCGGTGGCCACCGCATAGGCAGAGCCCGAACTGGAGCCGCCCGATACATACAGGGGGTTGATGGCGTTGGGCACCGCACCATACGGGGAGCGTGTGCCGTTCAGGCCGCAGGCGAACTGGTCGAGGTTGGTCTTGCCGGCCAGCGATGCACCAGCTTCGAGCAGCAACTGCACCGTTTTGGCGTGTGCGCTGGCGGTGTAGGCGAACGCCGGGCAGGCGGCCGTGGTGGGCCATCCGGCCACATCGATGTTGTCCTTGACGGCGAAGCGCAGGCCTGCAAGGGGGCCGGTCGCCGCGCCTGCCAGGGGTTCGTCAGGGCGATGGATCCAGGCCTGGGCCGCCAGCGCGGGGGCTTCGGCCCCGGCCGGTACAGGCTGGGGAGCGCCAGAAAGGGTCGCTGCAGTAGGGGTTGTTTCTTGCACCATGTTTAGGCATTCCATCTTGGATACAAGATCACATGCAAGTTGAATGCCAACTTGCGATCCCCTTCCGAAGCCATGCTGGCCGCCGCTGGTCGGACGCGCTTCGCCTCAGGTTTGGGTAATCCTCACTTTTTTCGTCAAGTTCTTCCGCAGACAGCCGATCCGCAGGTGTTCACAAATAATTTCTCAGGTGAGGTGGTCCATGTTTCAGCTTTCGCAGCGTCCCATTCGCACGCAGTTGTCGGCTATGCTGGCGGTTGCCGTTCTGTTCCTGGCCTGCGTGGCGGGTGTCGGTGCCTGGGGCCTGATGCACAGTGCCGAGATGGCCCGGCAGAGCAACGACATCAATGTGCCGCGCCAGCGTATGGCCAACGAGCTGATCCAGGCCGTCAATGCCCGCGCAGTGGCAGCGCGCAACCTGACACTGGCCACGAACCCCGAGGTGCGCAGTGTCGAGCTTGCCCGGGTCAAGCAGGCCCACGAGGCCACGCAGGCGGCACTGGCGGAACTCCAGCAGCTCGTCGTGAATGGGGGGCCGGATGAAAAGCGGCTGCTGGACGCGGTGGTGGCGGCTGAAGCCGACTACGGGCCGGCGGCCCTGAACATCACGCAGATCGCGGCCAGTGGCGATCTGAACCAGGCCGCTGCCTTGATCATCGAGAAGTGCCGGCCCCTGCTGGAGCGCCTGGATGGTGCCGTGGCCGCCTTGCTGTTGTTCGAGGCAGAGCACGCGCAGCAGGACCACCATGTCCTGCTGGCCGGCACGCAACAAGCCATGGGATGGGTGGCGGCACTGGGTCTGGCTGCCATTCTGTCGCTGGTCTGGCTGGGCTACGCCATCACACGGGGCCTGGTCGGCAGCAGCCAGGAAGCGCTGCGGGCCGTGGAGCAAATGGCTGCGGGCAACATGTCGCTGCGCCTGCAGGCCCGGGGAGAAAGCGAACCCCAGCGTGTGCTGCGCACGCTCGACACCATGGCCGCCCGCCTGCGCGAGGTGCTGGGCACCGTGCGACAGGCGTCCGACCAGATTGCGACCGCCAGCAATGAGGTGGCCAAAGGCTCGCAGGACCTGTCCCACCGAACCGAGCAGGCCGCCAGCAACCTGGAGGAGACCGCGGCCAGCATGGAAGAAATGACGACCGCGGTGCAGCAGTCCAGCTCTTCGGCGACCCAGGCCAACCGCCTGGCCGGTGAGTCGGCCGATGTGGCCCGCCGCGGCGGCGAGGTGGTGGGCCAGGTGGTACAGACCATGGGCGACATCAGCCAGTCGTCCGGCCGCATTGGCGAAATCATTGGCGTGATTGATGGCATCGCCTTCCAGACCAACATCCTTGCACTGAATGCGGCCGTGGAAGCCGCGCGTGCCGGCGAACAAGGCCGGGGCTTCGCCGTGGTTGCCGGCGAAGTGCGCGGTCTCGCCCAGCGCAGCGCGCAGGCTGCCAAGGAAATCAAACAACTGATTGAGACCTCGAACGCCCAGGTGGAGAGCGGCAGGCGCCTGGTTCATGAAGCCGGTGGCACCATTGCCGAAGTGGTGGACAACGCCCGAAGGGTGAGCAGCATCGTGGGCGAGATCATGGCGGTCAGCGCCGAACAGGCCGGGGGTGTGGGCCAGATCAACGTGGCCGTGACCCAGCTGGATCAGATGACGCAGCAGAACGCCGCGCTGGTGGAGCAGACCTCTGCCGCTGCCGACAGCCTCAGGGAACAGGCGCGCCAGCTGGCCGCAGCGGTGGCGGTGTTCCGGCTCGATTGAATCACCGCCGCGGCGGCGACCGATCAGGGTGTGTGAAGGCGTCAGGCCGGATGCGCAGGAACAAGGGTGGTGTGGACGGGGCTTACCCCACCTCGATTCCGAGCTGGCCTATGAAGCGTTCACGGCGCTCCAGCGCCTGCAGCGCATCCTCGCCCAATTCACGCGCCACCAGGTTCAGCAGGCATTCGCAGAACACCAGGTAGGCGCCCATGCTGTTGCTGATGAAGCTGCTTTCGTGGGGGATGAAGAAGGCGTGCCGGGCAGGCGCCACCAGGGGTGAGGCGCGTGTGTCGGTCAGGGCGATCACTTCGATGCCGGCCTGTGCAGCGGCGTGCGCCACCTCCGCCACGCTGCGGGTGTAGGGCGCCACGCTTGACACCACGAGCACATCGCCGGGCTCCAGTTGGGCCAGCCCCTCGGCCACGCCGAGTCCGGGGCCGTCGAGCAGCGACACATCGGCCCGGATCATGCCCAGGCCGTAGGTCAAAAAGCTCGCCAGTGAATGGATCTGGCGCAGGCCGTGGATGCGGACGCGACGGGCATGGGCGAGCAGGTGGGTCGCACCCAGCAGATCTTCTTCCACCAGCTGCGAGAGAAAGCCCTCCACGTTGTTGATGGACTCCTGGGCGAGCTGCACGACCACGCTCAGCTCGTTGCTGGGCGGCCGGGTCTCGACGGGATCGATCAGGCGGTGGGCCTGACGGGTGTAGAAGTGGCGGGAGTTCTGGCTGAGGTTGTCCCGGAACACGCCCTGGAATTCCGCGAAGCCCGTGTAACCCAGTCGCGTGGCCAGGCGGGTGAGCGTGGACGGGTTCACGCCCAGGGTCTCTGCGAGTTCGGTGATGTTGCGAAACGCCACATCTTCAGGGCGGGCCACCAGCTTGGCTAGCACCGCGTGCGCTTTGGCCCCGAGTGTGACCGGCGCATCACCCCGCCCAATGGCGGTGGTCAGCTCACGCAGTTGTTCGACGGTGCGAGGGACGATCGGGCGGGCCTGGGGCATGCGAGGGGTGTTTCGGCTTTCGGTTAAGACAGCTCCCCGTTGGTCAACCGGTACTGGGGGGTCAGCGAGCGTTGAGTATGCACCTGCCATTTCACCGACGCCGCCCCCACTTCGATGCAGGCGGTGGCCACGGTGTTTTCCCGGTCGGTATCGCGTGGGTCGTCCCTGAAGATCGGGAATTTCGGGTGGCCCTGGTCAAAAAGAATGCTCAGGGCATCCACCGGTTGTCCCTGGCGGCAAGCCTCGTCCAGCAGGCGTTCGCCGCGGATCTGACGGTGGCCAGAAGAGCCGGTGACGATCTGGGGCTGGTGAGCCATGGCCGCATGCACCATGTGGTTTGCATGCACCGAGGGGCGCGTGATGGTGACCACCGAGCAGTGGTGTGCGTTGAACTCGACGCTGAAAAGTTCGGCGATGCCAGCCTGACCCAGCGTCAGGTGAAAGCCTCCTGATCGCCGGCACGATTTCAGCAACTCGATCGCGGCGGCCGCCGAAGCTTGGTCCAGCAGCGCGCGCGCCAGCACCATGCGAGGCAGGCCCGGTGCTGCATGGAGCGTGCGAATGTTGTTCACCGTGATCGCCAGTCCGCCTTGCGTGACACCAATGGTGTGGCCGGGCAGTGAGCCCGGGTACACCACGGCCGCGAAGTGGCCACCACCGGTCACCTGGATCTCGGCCAGGGCGCACCGGCCCAGCAGACCGGGGTTGCCATCTTCGTTGTGGGCAAACGAAGGGTAGGCCGTGCCGGGCAGCTGCACCGTGGTACAGCCGTCGGGCGCCATGGCCCACACATCGCCGCGGCAGTTCCAGGCGAACACGTCGTCCAGCGGCAATTCCAGACCGCTGGCCAGCCCCTGAAGTTCCTGCCAGATGGCCGGCAGGCGCTGCTGAACCAGGCCTGCCATGTACTGCAGCACCGTGCTGCTGCGCCAGCGCATCACCTGTGCCCAGGCTTCGCTGTTCAGCAGCACCTCGTGGACGGCCGCCGCACCGAAACGGCCCAGGGCCTGACCCACTTCAAATGCGCTCCCCTGGCATTTCAGATGCGACAGCATGCGCGGCTACTCGACATGTTGAAGAAACTCTTTCAGGCGGGGGTTGCTGGGGTTGCTCGTCAGTTCGACCGGAGGGCCGTCCACGGCAATCCGGCCATGCTCCATGAAGATGAGACGGGTGCCCACCTTGCGGGCAAACGCCATTTCGTGTGTGACAACGATCATGGTCATGCCTTCTTCGGCCAGTGCCTGCATCACGCGCAGCACCTCCTGGCGCAACTCGGGGTCGAGTGCGGAGGTGGGCTCGTCGAACAGCATGAGCTTGGGGCGAACCGCCAGCGCACGCGCAATGGCCACCCGCTGCTGCTGACCGCCCGAGAGCTCGTTGGGGTAGTGGTCCTTGCGTTCGGCCAGACCCACCTTGCGCAATAGTTCGGCGGCCTGTTCATGCGCCTCGGCGCGGGGCGTGCCACGAACCTGCATCGGCCCGAACGCCACGTTCTCCAGCGCCGTCATCTGGGGAAAGAGATTGAACTGCTGGAATACCATGCCGGCTTCCTGGCGAATTTCGCGGACCGTCGTATTGCCACCCCGCACGCTGCGTCCGTCGACGATGAGGTCGCCGCCATCGATGGTCGCCAGCGCGTTGATGCAACGCAGCAGCGTGGACTTGCCGGAGCCCGAAGGACCGATCAGCACCACCACTTCCCCCGGCTCGATGCTGAGGTCCACCCGGTCCAGCACCAGGGTCTTGCCGAAGCTCTTCTGGACCTGCCTGAATTCGACCATGCTCATGCGGCGCCTCCGCGCAAGGCGCTGCGGTGTTGGGCCCCTTGGGGCGGCCGGACGTTGCTCACAGGATGCGCATCCGTTTTTCCACCGTGCGCAGGGCGAAGGTGAGGGTGCCAATGAGGCAGAGGTAGATGATGGCCACAGCCGACCAGATTTCCACCGCGCGGAAATTGGCCGCCATGATCTCCTGGCCCTGGCGCGTCAACTCCCCCACGCCGATGACGATGAACAGTGAGGTGTCCTTCAGGCTCACGATGAACTGGTTGCCCAGCGGCGGTGTCATCCGGCGAAACGCCACCGGCCCGATCACGAAGGCCAGCACGCGCCAGGTCGGCATGCCCAGCGCCAGGCCCGCCTCGCGCAGGCCGCGCGGTACGGAAAGAAACGCGCCTCGCACGATCTCTGCGATGTAGGCGCCCGAGTTCACAATGATCGATGTGACCGCAGCCGTCATGGGATCCACGCGCACGTTCACCAGCACGGGCAGAGCGAAGTAGATGAACATCACCTGCACCACGATCGGCGTGCCCCGCACCAGCTCGATGTAGGCAAAAGCGATGCCGTCGACGATGCGGTTCCCATAGGCCCGCATGAGACCGAAGAGGAGCCCGACCACCGTCCCGCCCAGCAGCCCTACCACGGTGATGAACACGGTCAGCTGGGCGCCCTGCATCAGGGCGGGGATGGCGTCGATGATGACCGACCAGTCGAATTCCATGGCGATGTGCTTGGCGAGCGATGGGTCAGGTCAGCGCTTGGGCGGCTCGGTGCCGAACCACTTCTTGTAGATGGTGTTGTAGCGGCCGTCGGCCTTGATCTTGCCCAGGGCGGCATTCACCTTGGGCACCAGCGGGCTGCCCTTGGGGAAGCCGATGCCGTATTCGTGCGCCATCATCTGTGTGCCCACCACCTTGACCTTGCCCTTGCCGGCGGTGTTGGCGAAGTAAAGCACGTTGGGTGTGTCGTGCATGGCCGCATCCACGCGGCCGGTGGCCAGTTCGAGGTAGGCGTTGTCGATGTTGGGAAACAGGCGTAATTCCGTGCCGCTGAAGTTGGCCTTGGCGTAGTCGGCTGCCGAGGTGCCGGTCTTGACCGCGAGGCTCTTGCCCTTGAGGTCCTTGTCGCCGCTGATCGGGCTGTCTGCCGCCACCATCAGCATGAAGCCGCTGTCGTAGTAGCCGTCGGAGAAGTCGATGACCTTCTTGCGCTCGTCCTTGATCGTGATGCCGGCCAGGGCCACGTCCACGTTCTTGGTCTGCAGTGCCGGCAGGATGCCGTTGAAATCCATGGGCTGCAGTTTGTAGCTTGCGCCGATTTCCTTGGCGACGGCGTCCCAGAGGTCGATGTCGAAACCCACGTACTTGTCGCCTTGCTTGAACTCGAAGGGCACGAACGCGGTGTCGGTCGCGACCACCAGTGTCTGGGCCTGTGCAGCGCCGCCCCAGAGGGAGACTGCCATCAGCGCCGAAGCGATGAACCGAACGGTAGGGGACTTCATGACTGGCCTTTCAAGGGAAGTGAACGCAACCGGAAGAACCGCCCGGATGCACGGCGATGTGCACTTTAAATTTGCACAAATCATTTTTGTGCAAATGTATTTGCATCAAGCGTCGGATGCAAGCTTTATTTGCCTGGCGGGCAAGCGTGGGTGCTTTCGGCGAAAGGGCTCAGCCCATGGCGGGCCCTTGCGAAGCTCAGCTCAGGGGGGCGGGTCAGTGCCGTCCAGTGCGAACGTCAAGCCGGCGCGAGCCTGGAGCCGTTCGATCAGCGTCATGCCCATGGCGGCACCGGGTGTCCAGACGCCGCCCGGCGTCTGGTCGAGGTCGACCTGCTGGGCCAGGCACAAGGCGGTCTCGCTGATGAGTTTGCAGGTGGAACCGTAGCCGGGATCGCGGTCACCCGTCACGGTCGCACTCAGCACCTTGTCATCGTCGGTGCGGCCCACGAACTGCAGTTCGTAGTGCCCGTGTTCGCGCTGCTCCAGCGAAGGGCCGTCGCCTGGTTTGGGCAGGGCAAACCGCTTTATCAGGGCGCGGGTGGGGGCGAAGCCGAGCATGGCGTTCTGCAGCCAGTGCTGCCGGGCCAGCTTCCTGGCGCGGTGTTCACCCGCGGTGCCCTTGCCGGTGAGTGTGCGCTCGCTGTAGAGAAAACCGGTGCCCCAGGGGTGGCCAAGCAAGGCGTGGGTGCGGTGCACGTTCTTGGTGTTGATGGGCGCCATCACAAAGGGCGCGGTCCACGATTCGGCCAGGCTGTCCCAGGCGGCCCTCTCGTCGTCCGGCTGTGGCGGTCCACGGAAGCCAGGCGTGAGGGCAAACGGATCCACCAGCGCGTGTGCCAGCATAGGATCCTTGCGCACCTGTTCAAGCGTGGCGAGCAGGCTCGCCGCCGTGCCGCCAGAGAAACCGCCCTTCATCACCTTCACCCGGCCGTGTACCCGGGTCAGGGGCTTGCCGAACTTCTGCAGCGCGTGGTGCTGGACGTAGAGCACGCCCAGGTCAAAGGGGATGGAGTCGAAGCCGCAGGAAAAAACGATGCGCGCACCGCTGTTCTGCGCCGGGCCCTGCAGCAGGGGAATCATCTTCGCCATCCAGCCGGGCTCGCCGCAGAGATCCACGTAGTCGGTCCCGCCCAGCGCGCAGGCGTTGATCAGGGTCTGGCCGTGCAACTGGTACGGCCCCACGGTGGTGATCACCACCCGGGTTTGAGTCACCAGTTCATCCAGCGCGTCGGCATCGGTCGCATCCACCACGCGCAAGGGCAGCTCGGCCGCAATGCCCAGTTCGTCGCGCAGGGCGGCCAGCTTGCGCGCACTGCGCCCGGCGATGGCCCACTTCACCGGGCCGCTAACGCCGTAGCTGTTGTGCAGGTACTCGACCACCAGCCGGCCGGTGAACCCGGTGGCGCCAAAAACAATGAGATTAAAAGGACGCTGGCGAAGTGTGTGCATGGCTCATGTTCTCAGAAATTCTCTGAGCATTCTGTCCGGCGGAGCGTGGGGGGAGCGCGCGTCGGCCCATCGCACAGCCCCCTTGCGCGGTCGATCAGCCGTGGTAATGTCGCCCGATCATGCGCCGCGATGCCTTTCTGAAAACGCTGCTCCTGGGCGGCCTGCTGCACGCTTTGCCCGTGCGCTCCGCCGAACCGCCGGTTCTCAAGCTCCTCATTCCCGCCAATCCGGGCGGGGGCTGGGACCTCACGGGCCGAGCGCTGGGCGAGGCGCTGGTCAGCTCGGGCCAGGCCGCTTCGATGAGCTACGAGAACCGCGGCGGCGCGGCCGGTGCCATTGGCCTGGCCCAGTTTGCCAACGCCTACGGCGGCGACCCGCACGCGCTGATGGTGATGGGGGCGGTCATGCTGGGCGGCATCATCACCGGCAAGCCGCCGGTGGGGCTGTCCAAGGTGCGACCGATTGCCCGCCTGACCAACGAATACAACGTGTTCGTGCTGCCGCCCCAGTCACCCTTCGCTTCGATGCGGGAGGTGCTGGTGGCGTTTCGCAACGATCCGCGCAGCATCAAATGGGGTGGCGGTTCGCGCGGTTCCACCGAGCACGTGGCGGTGCACATGCTGGCCCGTGCCCTGGGTGTCGATGCCCGCCGCATCAACTATGTGCCGTTCCGGGGCGGCGGCGAGGCCGCAGCCGCCCTTATGGCCGGTTACCTCAGCGTCGGCGGCAGCGGTCTGAGCGAGTTCCTGCCGCACATCACCAGCAAGCGCATGCGCGCGGTGGCGCTCACCTCGCCCGAGCGGCTGCCCGGTCTGGACGTACCCACCCTGCGGGAAGTGGGCCAGGACGTGGTGATCGGCAACTGGCGCGGCGTCTGTGCGCCGATCGGCCTCACGGCCGAGCAGCGTCTGGCCCTGATCGAGCGCGTGCGCCTGGCGCTGGCTTCCCCGAGCTGGAACGCCTCGTTGGCTCAGCACCGCTGGATGTCGGAACCCTTGCTGGGTGAGCCGTTCGAGGCCTTTGTGGCCGCCGCATTCGAAAGCATGCGCGCCGTGCTGGTCAAGGCCGGATTAAGTTAAAAAACACCCCCGCGCCGCGCTTCGCGCGTCACCCCCTCAAGGGGGCGATACCAGTGGCCCGGCAAAGCCGGTTCCACGGTATCTCTGGATGGAGTCACTTCGCTCCGGAAGATCTCAAAAACACTTCGTGCCATCCCACCTCAAGACGCACGAACGGTCAGCCTCTTAGCGGCAACCACACCAGCACGTCCACGCCGCCGGGGTCGTCTGCCTGGGCCTCGCGGTTGCGCACATCGATGCGGCCGTCGAGGGCGTCGACGATGCTGCGGCAGATGGCCAGGCCCAGCCCGGCGCCCATCTGGCCGCCCATGGCGGCAAACGGCTGGAACAGGCGCTCGCGCTGGGTGTCTGAAATGGCCGGGCCGTCGTTGCTCACGCGCAGCAAGCCTTGCGATGAAGCGTCCACCTGCACTTTCACGCTCAGGCGGCCGCCGCGTGGCGTGTGCTTGACCGCGTTGTGCAGCAGGTTGCGCGTGAGTTCACTGAGCATCCATTCATGGGCGCGCACCCAGGTGGGTTCGGTGTCGATGTCGAAGTCGATGCCTTTTTCAGCGATCAGCGGAGCCACATCGAGCGCCACTTCGCGCACCGCGGCGTTCAGGCTGGTGGCGCTGACCTGAGCCTGATCGCGCAGCTGTTCCACCTTGGCCAGGGCGAGCATCTGGTTGGCCATGCGGGTGGCGCGGTCCACCGTGTGTTCAATCTCGTTCAGTGCGACCTCCGGCGCCTGGTCGCCCCGCAGCGCCGATTGCACTTGCACCTTGAGCACCGCCAGGGGCGTGCGAAGCTGGTGCGAGGTGTCGCGCACAAACCGGCGCTGGTGTTCCAGCAAATGGGCCAGCCGCGCCATGACCTGGTTGGTGGCATTGATCAGTGGCCACAGCTCGCGCGGTGCGCCATCGCTCTCGATGGGGGTGAGGTCGTTTTCCGGGCGCTGGCGCAGACGGTCAGACAAGGTGCGCACCGGCAAGGTGGCGCGCTGCACCACCATCACCACCACGAAGCCGATCACCAGCACCAGCAGGCCCTGTCGCCACAGTGTGTTCACCAGCAGCTGCCGGGCCAGGGTTTCGCGCAGCTCAAGCGTTTCGGCCACCTGGATCAGCGCGATGCCCTGGCCTCCGATGCTGGCCACCGGCTGCAGCAGCGCCGCCACCCGCACCGGCTCCCCGCGGTACTGGTCGTCGTAGAAGTCCACCAGGGCGGCATACGGTGTGTGCAGCGGTACCTTGCCCTGCCATTCAGGCAGGTCTTCATAGCCCGACACCAGGGCACCACCGGGTGTGGACACCTTGTAGTACATGCGGCTCTGGTTGTCGGCTTCGAACGCTTCCAGCGCGGCGTAGGGGACCCGCGCGATCAGCTGGGCCTCGTTGTCCACACCTTTCACGTCCAGCTGCTCGCTGATGGTCTTGGCCGACGCCAGCAGCGTGCGGTCGTAGGCCGTGTTGGCCGCCTCCAGTGCCTCGCGGTAGTGGCTGACCGAATTGATGCCCACCAGACCAAGCACCGGCAACAGAATGCCCAGCAGCAGGTAGCGGCGCAGGGAGGTGGTGCGTGGCGGTGGCCCGGTCGATGGCGCAGGCGCCCGTTCAGCCAACCTCATGGCTGACCCGCGCCTTGCACGCGGAGCAGGTACCCCAGGCCGCGCAGGGTCACCAGCTCCACGCCGGTGCCCGTCAGGCGCTTGCGCAGACGGTAGGCCACCACCTCGATGGCTTCGTACTGCACGTCCTGCTCGCCCGGAAACACCAGCTCGAACAGGCGCTCCTTGGACACAGCCCGACCCGGGCGGGTCATCAGCGCCTGCAGCAGCGCCAGCTCACGGGGTGGCAGATCCAGCACCTGCTCGCCCCAGTGCACCGCACCACTCTCGCGGTCCAGTTGCAGCGCACCGATGGAAGGCATGTGGCTGTTGGCCATGTCACCTTCAGTGGCCGCCGGTGCGCTGCGGCGCACCAGTGCGCGCAGCCGGGCCTCCATCTCATCGAGGTCAAAAGGCTTGGCCAGATAGTCGTCGGCACCTGTGTTCAGGCCGATAACCCGGTCACCCACGGTGCCCCGGGCCGTCAGGATGAGCACCGGTGTTTTCCAGCCGCGCTGGCGCGCCAGCGTGAGCACCTGCAGGCCGTCCATGTGAGGCAGGGTGAGGTCGAGTGCCACCACGTCGGGCTGGCACGCCGCCCACTGATCCAGGGCCTCGCCGCCATCGCCACAGGTGGTGATGTCGAATCCGCGCCGGGAAAGGCTGCGCACCAGCGTGGCCTGCAGGGTGGGGTCGTCTTCGATCAGCAGCAGTTTCATGATGAACCTAGGGAGAACCCTAGGAAGGTGGACAGGCGTTTGACAGTTTGGCTGGCCACCATTGGCACGTGCCCGGCGGCTTCCAGTCTCTCGGCCATTAAATGGTTGAGGCCTTGCATTTTGCTGTCAAAGCCCCTGGCCATGTTCCCACCACCCGCACGACAAAAAGCGGGTTCACTCAGGAGACTTTCATGACACGCATTTCCACCCTGGCCCGCTGGGCCGCTCCCGCCGGTCTGTCCATGGCCGTGCTTTCCAGCCCGGCATGGGCTTTCCAGCCCGGCAGCACCGAGTGCATCGCACCGGCTGGCGCAGGCGGCGGCTGGGACATGACCTGCCGCTTGGTGGGCAAGGCCCTGCAGGACCAGAAGCTCATTCCCGGCACCATGCAGGTGCTCAACAAGGCCGGCGGCGGTGGCGGCGCGGCTTTTGCCGAAGTGGTGAACAAGCGCAACGCCGAAAACAACCTCATTGTGGCGGCCTCCACGGCGACGGCTGCCCGCCTGGGCCAGAACGCCTACCCCGGCAACGACATGACGCAGGTGCGCTGGGTGGGGGCCGTGGGCGCCGACTACGGCATGATCGCGGTCGCTGCCGACTCGCCTTTCAACACGTTGCCGGAACTCATGGCCAAGGTGAAAGCCGATCCGACCTCGATCTCGTTCGCGGGCGGTTCTGCCGTGGGTGGCTGGGACCACCTGAAAGTGCTGATCGCGGCACAGAAGGCCGGCATCAGCAATGTGCGCACGATCAAATACGTGGCATTTGATGGCGGCGGCGAAGCCGTGACCCAGCTGCTGGCCGGCAAGATCCAGGCCTTCACGGGCGACATTTCAGAAGCCAAGGGTTTTGTCGACGCCGGCAAGATCAAGGTACTGGCCGTGCTGGCGCCCGAGCGCCTCGATGGCGACTTTGCCAAGTTCCCAACCGCGCGTGAGCAAGGCTTGAACGCCGTGGGCGCCAACTGGCGCGGTTTCTATGCCCCCGGCAAGATGAGCGACGAGGCCTACGCGTTCTGGGTCAAGAGCATCGGCACGGTGTACGACTCCAAGGAATGGAAAGACATCATGGCCAAGCAGGGCATGGCCCCGCTGAACCTGCGCGGCGAAGCCTTCGAGAAGTTCGTCAAGGAATCCGTGGATGAGATCCAGGACCTGTCGAAAAAGATCGGCATCGTCAAGTAAGTGGTGCGTGCCAGGGGCGGGCCGTGTGCCGCGTCCGTTCCCTGGCCTGGCGACGTCTGCAATGCAGCCGTCGCCAGGCACCTTCTGTTTTCCAGGCACCTGATCGAGGGAGTGGTCATGAGCGACCGAATTTTTGCCGGCATCGTGTTGACGGTGTCGTTGCTGATGATGTGGGCCGCCACGCTCATCGAAGAGAGCTTCATCCAGGACCCGCTGGGCCCCAAGGCCTTTCCGCTGGTGATTGCCGGTGTGATGGCGATTTCGGCGGTGGTGATGTTCTTCAAACCCGACAGCGAACCCGAATGGCCCGGCCTGTACAAGGTGCTGGAACTGGCGGCCACCGTGGGCGTGTTCATTGCCTACGCGCAGATGCTGCCCATCGCCGGCTTTGTGGTCGCCACCATCTTTGCCACCGCCTTTCTGGTGTGGCGCCTGGGCGGTCAACCGCGCCAGGCCATCGTGGGTGGCATCGCCATCGCGGTGGGCATTTACGTGGTCTTCCATTTCATGCTGGGCCTGAACCTGGCCAAAGGCCCGTGGGGCTTCTGACAACAGGAATTCGACATGGAAAGTCTCAACCTTCTGGCCGATGGCTTTGCCGTTGCGCTGACCTGGCAAAACCTGCTGCTGGCTTTCGTGGGTTGCCTTCTCGGCACCATGATCGGCGCGTTGCCAGGCCTGGGCCCGTCCAACGGCGTGGCCATTCTGATTCCCGTGGTGTTCAGCATGGGGCTGGGCGCCACGCCCGCACTCATCCTGCTCACCAGCGTGTATTACGGCGCCATGTACGGTGGGCGCATTTCGTCCATTTTGCTCAACATCCCGGGTGACGAGCCGGCGCTCATGACCACGCTCGACGGCTACCCCATGGCACGCCAGGGCAAGGCCGGCGAAGCGCTGGCCATCTCGGGCATCGCGTCCTTTGTGGGCGCCTTTTTCGCCACCTGGGGTCTGGTGTTCCTGGCGCCTCAGCTGGTGAACGTGGCCCTGCTGTTCGGCCCGGCCGAGTATTTCGCCATGTTCACCCTGGCCTTTGCCACGCTGGGCGGCGTCACCAGTTCCAACCAGGCCAAGGCGGCTTTCGCCGCGGCCATTGGCCTGTCACTGGCGTTTGTGGGCGTGGACGGACAGACCGGCGTGCCGCGTTTCACGGGAGGCAACGTGCACTTCTACGACGGCATCGACTTCCTGATCGCCATCGTGGGCATGTTTGCACTCTCTGAAGTGCTGGTGTTCATCGAAGAGCGCGGCAAGGCCCACAGCCACAGCACCCAGCCCGTGACCGAACTGGGTCGCGTCACGCCGCCGTGGTCCATGATCAAGCAGACCAGCGGCTCCATGGGGCGCAGCACGGTACTGGGTTTCATCGCTGGTGTGCTGCCGGGTGCCGGCGCCTCGCTGGGCTCGTTCCTGGCGTACACGCTGGAGAAAAAATGGGTCGGCAAGAAGGGCTACTTCGGCAAGGGCGACCCGCGCGGCGTGGCCGCGCCTGAAGCAGGCAACAACGCCGCAGCCGGTGGCGCCCTGGTGCCCATGCTGGCGCTCGGTGTGCCCGGCTCCGGCACCACGGCCGTGCTGCTGGCCATGCTGCTGGCGCTCGACATCACGCCCGGACCGCTACTGTTCACGAACAACCCCGACGTGGTCTGGGGCCTGATCGCCGCGCTGTTCATCGGCAACATCATGCTGCTGCTGCTCAACATCCCGATGGTGGGCATGTTCACCCGCGTCCTGCGCGTGCCACCGTACTATTTGATGCCGGCTGTGGCCATGATTTCGTTCATCGGCATCTACGCGCTGACCAACTCGACCTTCGACCTGATGCTGATGATCGGCTTCGGTGTGCTGGGATGGGTGTTCCGCAAGCTCAGCATTCCCATGGTGCCGGTGATCCTGGGCGTGCTGCTGGGCGAGTTGATGGAGAAGAACCTGCGCCGTGCGCTGACCATCTCCGATGGCGAAATGTCCATTCTTTATGGATCGCCGCTGGCGGTCGGCTTCCTCACGGTGGCGGTGGTCGGGTTTGTGGCCCCCCTGTTCGTGAGCCGCTATGTGAACTTCAAGAAGATCAAGGCGGAGACACACAACGACGGCACGTCGGACTGATCCTCGGGACGAGATGCGTGTCCGCCCGAAAGGCGGGTAGGGGCGGCAGGTGCAGCGACAATGGTCGCCGGCCTGCCGCTTTTTTTGCACGCGCGCATCTCACCCCAGCACCGGGCGCTCGCCCCGTTGACCTGAAGGAGGCATATAAGTGAACCCACCACTCGGCTCCCCCCGTCGGCGCCATCTCATGCTTGCCGCCAGTGTGGCGCCTGTCGGCTTGCTCGCCGCCGGTGCGGCCGGGTGTTCGCAGGCGCCAGCCAATGATCGGCGCCTGGTCTTCATGACACTGGATCAGGCGCTGGGCGAGCTCGGTCGCCTGACACAGCCCGAAGCGCTGCCACCGGCAACGGCCTGGGGCTGGGCACAGACCTTGGCACACTGTGCGCAGAGCATCGAGTACTCGATGATCGGCTTCCCGCAGGCAAAATCCCAGGTGTTCCAGGGCACAGTGGGCACGGCCGCGTTCAAGGTGTTCGCCTGGCGCGGCCGAATGACGCACGATCTCGGTGAACCCATCCCGGGTGCGCCTTCGCTGGAGGCGAGCAACACCGAAGAAGCCGTGGAACGCTTGAAGCGGGCGGTGCGGGCATTCACACAATGGAATGCGCCGCTTCGACCCCATTTCGCCTATGGCGAGCTGAACAAATCCGAGTACGAGCAAGCGCATGCCATGCACCTGGCGAACCACTTCTCTGCGTTCCAGCAGAAGACCTGACTTCCGCTATCCTTGCGCCCGGCCCCCCACTGGCACCCAACCCCGCTCGCCCTCTCACACCATGCCCCCCACGCCCAACAAAGTCGAACTGACACTGGAAAAATTCATCTTCTCCAGCCGCTGGATTCTGGTGCCGTTTTTTCTCGGCCTCATCGTCAGCATGCTGGTGTTGCTGATCAAGTTTTTCAAGGAGATGGGGCTGCTGATTCAGGGTGCGCTGGGCATCATCGAACACGACACGGTCATTTCCATCCTGACGCTGGTGGACACGGCGCTGATCGCCGTTCTGCTGCTGATCATCGTGTTCAGTTCCTACGAGAACTTCGTCTCCAAGCTGAGCATCGGCGACCACGAAGACCGGCCGGCCTGGATGGGCAAGGTGGGCTTTTCGGACCTGAAGATGAAATTGATCGGCGCCATCGTGGCCATTTCAGCGGTGGAGCTGCTCAAGGCCTTTCTCGTCAGCACCACGCTGACCGGTGAACAACTGGGCTGGAAGATCGCGATCCACCTGACCTTTGTGGTTTCGGGTTTGCTGTTCGCTCTGGCCGACTGGATTTCCGACCAGCGCAAGTGAGCGTCGGCCTGCGGCCCTCGCGGTGATGCGCTGACCGCTGTCGACCCCACCGGGTGGGCAGGTGCTGGATGGGCCTGAGGTCGTTCTACGGGTTTCACCTCAATTTACATTACGGTTGTAATGTGAAACGATGACCCCATGAGCCCACGCATCTTCCCCGACAAAGTCGCCCGGCGCACCCAGGCGGACCGCAGCGAAACGACCCGGCAGCAACTGATCTCCGCCACCATTGACGTGGTGAGGGATCGGTCTTTTCATGGTGCTTCGGTGGCGGAGGTGTCCAAATCCGCAGGGGTCACCGCAGGCGCCTTCCAGCACCACTTCGGCTCCAAGGCCGAGCTGATGATGGAAGTGGTGGAGGAAATTCTGCGCGGCGACGAGCTGGGCACCATGCGCTGGCCCGACAGCACTCGGCCATTGCCCGAGCGGGCCCGCGCCACCATCGAGGGCCTGTGGCACGCGGTGTACGAACCCGACCGCTTTCTGGTGGCCTGGCAGGTGTATTTCGGCTGCGCCACAGATCCGGTGCTGCTTGAACGCATGCAGCAGATGAGATCGGCGGCGGGCAAGCTGATTGCGGACCGGTTCATGGACACGTTTCCTGAGCTGGCCCGCCGCGCCGACGCTCAGACCCAGGTGAGCCTGATCCTGAGTGCGCTGCGGGGGCTGGGCCTGATCCGCATGTTTGGCGACAACCCCCAGGCCGCCGGACAGCTTGAAGCCCTGATCGATCTGCTGGTTGAACGGTGCCAGCCACCGTCTTCGGGCATCCCCTTTCTCCGCAAAAAGAGGCTCTCATGACGCTCACCTGCACCCTATTTCTGAGCCAGCAGCGCAGTGCCCGTCGCCGCGCGGTGGCCATGGCGCTGGGTATCGTGGCACTCGCTGGCGCGGGCACTTTGTCGGCCCCGGTGCACGCGGCGGACTTCCCCGATCGCCCCATCACCCTGGTGGTGCCGTACCCGCCGGGTGGCGCCACCGACACGCTGGCCCGCATCCTGAACACCGCCCTGGGCCAGCGCCTGGGCCAGCCGGTCATCGTGGACAACAAGCCCGGCGCCGGCACTGCCATTGGTGCCACGGCGGTGGCCAGGGCCGAGCCCGATGGCCACACGCTGCTCATCAGTTCCAACACCACCTTCACCGTCAATGCCGCGCTCAAGCGCAGCCTGCCGTACGACCCGCTCAAGAGCTTCGAAGCCGTCGGCCTGATCGGCACGTCGCCGCTGGTGTTGCTGGCCCATCCCTCGGTGCAGGCGTCCAGCGTGAAAGAGCTGGTGGCCCTGTCGAAGGCACAGCCTGGCAAATTGTCGTTTGGCTCGTTTGGCGCGGGGACCACGGCCCATCTGGCGGGCGAAATCTTCAACGTCATGACCGGCACCGACCTGCTGCACGTGGCCTACCGGGGCAGTGCGCCCGCCATGACCGACCTCATCGGCGGTCAGATCCCACTGACTTTCGATACCAATGTGGCGGCCATGCCCCAGATCGCCGCCGGCAAGGTCAAAGCCCTGGCGGTGACCTCGCGCCAGCGTTCACCGTCCATGCCCGATGTGCCCACTGTGGCTGAAGCTGGTTATCCCGATTACGAAATGGTGCCGTGGGTGGTGGTGGTCGCGCCGCGTGGCCTGCCGCCAGCCGTGAGCAAGCGCCTGTCTGATGCGCTCAAGGCGGTGATCACTGACCCTTCGGTACGCGAAGCGTTACAAAAGACTGGCCTTGATGTGGCTTGGCAACCCGGTTCGGTCTATGACAATCAGGTCGCGCGGGAGCTGCCGCTGCTGCGCGCCTATGTTCACAAAGCCAACATTCCGGTGCAGTAATTGCGACACAAAGACCTGACCGCGCGTTCCGCGCTTGAACTTCGCCGCCTCATCGGCCGGCGCGAAATCTCCCCCGTCGAGCTGATGAAGGCGTGCATCGATCGCATCGAGGCGCTGAACCCCGGTGTCAACGCCATCGCCGCCACCGACTTCGACCGCGCGCTGGCCCAGGCCCGCGAGGCAGAAGCGCAGGTGATGCGCGGTGAGCCCTTGCCCCTGCTGCACGGCCTGCCCGTCGGGGTGAAGGACCTGCAACACACCGCCGGCCTGCTCACCACCTGTGGCAACGTGGGGCTGCGTGGCCATGTGCCGACCGAAGACACGGCCCTCGTGGCGCGGCTGCGCCATGCCGGCGCCATCATCACCGCCAAGACCAACGTGCCCGACATGGGCGCCGGTGGCAACACCCGCAACCCGGTATGGGGCGCCACCGGCAACCCCTTCGACAACCAGCTCAATGCCGGTGGCTCGTCGGGCGGTTCGGCCGCGGCGCTGGCCACCGACATGCTGCCGCTGTGCACAGGCTCCGACACGGGCGGCTCGCTGCGCCTGCCGGCCTCGCTGTGCGGGGTGGTGGGCCTGCGCCCCAGCCCGGGCCTGATCGCCAACGACCACCGGGCGCTGGGCTGGTCGGCCCTGTCGGTGCTGGGGCCCATGGCCCGCAGTGTGCAGGACACCGCCTTCTTCATGGCCGCCAGTGTGGGTTCACATCCCTACGACCCCATCAGCCGTGACGTCTCCGGCGATGCCTACTGGCCGCTGCCAGAGGTCGACCTGTCCACCCTGCGCATTGGTGTGGTGGAAGACTTCGGCATCTGCGCGGTGGAGCCAGACATCCGCAAGACCTTCCGCGATCGCGTCAAGCGCCTGTCGACGCAGGTGCACAGTTGCGAGACCATCGATCTCGGTCTCACGCAGGACGCACACCGTGCGTTCGACATCATGCGCGCCGAAACCTTTCTGGCCGCCTTCGGCGAAACCTGTGAAACGGCGCCCGAAACGGTCGGCCCCAATGTGGCAGCCAATGTGGAAATGGCAGCCAGCTTCACCCTGGCCGACCGCGCTTGGGCGCACCTGGAGCAGACCCGCATCGCCCGCCATTTTGCGCACGCCCTGTCGCGTTGCGACCTGATCGTGGCACCAGTGACGCCCATGTCGCCTTTCCCCTGGACCCAGCTCTATGCGGAGCGTGTGGACGGGCAAGCCATGCGCAACTACTACGAGTGGCTGTCGCTGACCTACGTGGTCACGCTGGCCACGAATCCCGCCATCTCGCTGCCCTGCGGTGTGGATTCGCGAGGCATGCCTTTTGGCCTGCAGGTGATCGGCCCCTTGCGCGGCGACGCCGCCCTGCTGGCCGCCGCGCAGGCCATGGAGCAGGCCTTCCAGGCCGACGCCGCCACACGCCGGCCCCGCCCTGGCATTGAAGCTCTCCTCAAGGCGAACCCGGCGCTCACGCGGATGGTGACTGACCCGCCCTTGTACGCCACGGGTATCAGTCGACGGCGGTAACTCCCCCCTGCGCCGCTGACGCGGCTTCCCCCCTCTCTGACGCGCCTGCGGCGCTGGGAGGGGGGACGGCATCTTGGGCCGGCGGAGCCGTCCCTCGCTGCCCCTGGAATGGGGGCACTTCTCTCCAGAAGCTCTTCGCTCGTCCCCCTGCGCCGCTGAAGCGGCTTCGCTTTGGACGCGCGACCTAATTCTGTCCTCGAAGCGACAACGCGTCCTATTTTTACAAAGCGCTTGCTTGCTGAAAATAAACCAGCCTGCTAAGGTGCGAAGCCATGAGCATCGCCACCGAATTGTCAGAACCCTCACTGCCCGAGCCCGTGCGCCGCACCCGGGGCAGACCCCGCAAGGCCGTCCATGAGCGCGACGACGGCAATCGCCGCCAGGAGTTGCTTCGGGCCGCGGCGCGGCTGTTTCGCCAGCAAGGCTTCGATGCCACCAGCACGCGCGACATCGCCACCGCCGCCGGCATGCGGTCTGGATCGCCCTTCTACCATTTCGAGAACAAGGAGGCCCTGCTGGCGGCCGTGATGCGGGAGGGCATGCAAAGTGCGCTGCAACGCCAGGCGGCAGCCATGGACACGGCGGTTGCCCAGGCAGCCGCGCAGGGCCACACGCTGAGCGCACGCGAATGCCTGCAAGTGCTGGTGCGCAGCCATTTTGAAGTGCTGCTCGGCCCCGACAGCGACTTCATCCCCGTGATGCTGTACGAATGGCGCTCGCTGTCTGCGGCGCAGCGCAGTGAGGTCAACCGACTCAAGGACGGCTACGAGGCAGTGTGGGTGCCGGTGCTCAAGGCCTTGCACGCCAGTGGCGAACTGCAGGGCGAACCGGGGCTGGCGCGCATGATGTTGTTCGGTGCGCTGAACTGGTCGGTGCAGTGGTACGACCCGGCGCGCCAGGCCACGCTGGACGACCTGACGCAGTCGGTGTTGCAGCTCTTTCTGAAAACAACGTCCTGACCCCCTGCGCCGCTGTGCTGCGGGAGCTCTGGTTGACAACCCTGGAGAGACAAGATGAGCCCATCGAATTCACCTCATCAAGGATACCGATCGATTTTTGCGCCAGGCCTGATGGCTGGTCGTGTGGTGGTCGTGACGGGCGGTGGCTCGGGCATCGGCCGCTGCACGGCGCACGAACTCGCCAGCCTGGGCGCGCACGTCGTGCTGGTGGGGCGCAACCTGCAGAAGCTGCAGGACGTGGCCGCTGAAATCGTGAGCGATGGTGGTCGCGCCAGTTTCCACAGTTGCGACATCCGCAACGAGGCCGCGGTGCAGGCCCTGGTGACGGCCGTGGTGGTGGCGCACGGGCGCATTGACGGTCTGGTGAACAACGCGGGCGGCCAGTACATGACGCCACTGGAAAAGATCAGCGCCAAGGGTTGGCAGGCGGTGATCGACACCAACCTCACCGGCGGTTTCCTGATGGCGCGTGAGTGTTATGTGCAGAGCATGGCCGAGCACGGCGGTGCGATCGTCAACATCGTGGCCGACATGTGGGGCTCCATGCCCGGCATGGGCCACAGTGGCGCAGCGCGCGCCGGCATGGTGAACTTCACCGAAACCGCTGCGCTGGAATGGGCCAGAAGTGGCGTGCGCGTGAACGCGGTGGCGCCGGGCTACATCGCATCCAGCGGTATGGACCATTACCCCGAAGAAGCCGGCCCCATGCTGCGCGAGATGCGCACCACCGTGCCGCTGGGCCGCTTCGGCAACGAGGCCGAGACCAGCGCAGCCATCGTGTTCCTGCTCAGCCCTGCCGCGAGTTTCATCAGCGGCAGCGTGCTGCGGGTGGACGGGGCGCGGCCCCAGGTGCGCATGGGCTGGGGGCAGGTGGCAGCGCCGGTGGAGGTGCAGGGACGTGACGCGGTGAAGCCGTTTGAGGGCTTTCATCGGTATGTGGTGCCGAAAGTCTTTGCATGAGCTTCAACACCGCCTTCAACGCCCACACCGAAGCCGTCCGGCAGCGCCGCGCTGCCATGCTGGACCGTATTGCCGAACTGCGCGCGCTCGAAGACCGTGCGGCCACGAAATCGGCCCAATCAAAACCGGTGTTCGACAAGCGTGGCCAGCTGTTGCCGCGAGAGCGCATTGCGCTGCTGCTTGACCCCGGCGCTCCCTGGTTGCCGCTGTGCACGCTCGCCGGCTACGGGCAGGACACGAAGGACCTTGAAAAATCCGTGCCCGGCGGCGGCGTGGTGGCCGGCATCGGGTTCATCAGCGGTGTGCGCTGCATGGTGGTGGCCAGCGATTCGGGCATCGAGGCCGGCGCGATCCAGGCGCGCGGGCTTGAAAAGATCCTGCGCGTGCAGGAACTGGCGCTCGACAACAAACTGCCCTTCGTGCATCTGGTGGAAAGCGCAGGCGCCAACCTCACAAAATACAAGGTCGAAGGCTTCGTGCACGGCGGCGCACTGTTCCGCAACCTGGCGCGGCATTCTGCGGCCGGCCTACCAGTGATCACCGTGCAGCACGGGTCCGGCACGGCGGGCGGTGCCTACATGCCGGGCCTGAGTGATGTGGTGATCATGGTGCGCGGGCGCTCAAGGGCCTTTCTGGCAGGGCCACCGTTGTTGATGGCGGCCACGGGCGAGGTGGCGAGCGAGGAAGAACTGGGTGGGGCAGAGATGCACACCAGTGTGTCTGGCCTGGGTGAGTATCTGGCCGAGGATGACCGCGAGGCGCTCGGCCTGGCGCGGCAGGTGGTGGCTACCCTCACCCCAACCCTCACCCGCACGCGGGAGAGGGAGCAAGGCACCGCACTCGGCGCGAAGGGCAGTTCACTCCCTCTCCCGCGTGCGGGTGAGGGTTGGGGTGAGGGCGTCCGCGAACCCAAGCTTTCCACCGACGACCTGCTCTCCCTCATGCCCCCGCACCACCGCGAACCGGTGGACATGCGCGAGGTCATGGCCCGCATCGTCGACGGATCTGACCTGCTCGAATTCAAGCCTCTGTACGGCTCCGCCACGCTGTGCGTACAGGCCCGCATCGGCGGCCATGCCGTGGGCCTCATCAGCAACAACGGCCCCATCGACGTGGCCGGTGCCAACAAAGCCACGCATTTCATCCAGTGGATGTGCCAGCTCGGCCATCCCATCGTCTACCTGCAGAACACCACCGGCTACATGGTGGGCAAGGACAGCGAGCAGGGCGGGATGATCAAGCATGGCAGCAAGATGATCCAGGCGGTGACTGGTGCCACCGTGCCGCAGATCACCATCCAGTGCGGCGCCTCATTTGGTGCCGGCAACTACGGCATGTGCGGCCGCGGCTTCAACCCACGTTTTTTGTTCAACTGGCCGAATGCGCGCACCGCCGTGATGGGCGGTGAACAGGCCGCGCGCACCATGCGCATCGTGGCCGAGGCCGGCATGGCGCGCAAAGGCATCACGCCCGACGAGGGCCAAATGCAGCGGCAGTTCGACCAGATCGTCCAGGTGTTCGAAAGCCAGGCCGATGCCTTCCACACCAGCGGTCTGGTGCTGGACGACGGCGTCATCGACCCGCGCGACACACGAGCGGTGCTCGCGTTCTGCCTTGACACCTGTGCCGAAGCCGCACAACACCAGCCGCGACCGCTGCCGTTTGGCGTGGCGCGCATGTGAGCGAACAACCAGGAGACAAACCATGCAATTCACCCACGAACACCGCGAAATCCAGAAAACGCTCAAGCGCTACATCGACGAGCACATCAACCCGCATGTCGACGAGTGGGAGGCGGCCGAGATGATGCCGGCCCACGAGATCTTCAAGGGGTTGGGTAAGCTCGGTTTGCTGGGGCTCACCAAACCGGAGGCCCATGGCGGTGCCGGACTCGACTACTCGTATGGCATGGCCATGGCCGAAACCCTGGGGCACATCCACTGTGGCGGCGTGCCCATGGCCATCGGGGTGCAGACCGACATGGCCACGCCTGCGCTGGCCCGCTTTGGCAGCGAAGAGCTCAAGGCCCAGTTCCTGGCGCCCGCCATCACCGGCGACGCCGTGGGCTGCATCGGCGTGAGCGAACCCGCTGCCGGCAGCGACGTGTCGGCCATCAGGAGCGTGGCCCGCAAGGACGGCGACGACTACGTGATCACCGGCCAGAAGATGTGGATCACCAACAGCCTGCAGGCCGACTGGATGTGCATGCTGGTCAATACCAGCGAGGGTCCCGCCCACAAGAACAAGAGCCTGGTGATGGTGCCCATGCGCGAGAACGGCAAGCTCACCAAGGGCATCGAGGTGGCGCAGAAGATCCGCAAGATCGGCATGAACAGCAGCGACACCGGCCTGATCTACTTCGACGAAGTGCGCGTTCCCCAGCGCTACCGCATCGGTCAGGAGGGCGCCGGCTTCATTTACCAGATGCAGCAGTTCCAGGAAGAGCGCCTGTGGTGCGCCGCCAGTACCTTGCAAAGCCTCACCAACTGCATCGAATGGACGGTCGAATGGGCGCAGGAACGCAAACTGTTCGGCGCCAGCCTGTCCGACCAGCAATGGGTGCAGTTCAAGCTGGCCGAACTCAAGACCGAAATCGAATCCCTGCGGGCGCTGACTTACCTGGCATGTGAACGCTACATCGCCGGCGAAGACGTGACCGAATGGGCCACCATGGCCAAGCTCAAGGCCGGCCGTCTCAATCGCACCGTGCCAGACACCTGTTTGCAGTTCTGGGGCGGCATGGGCTTCACCTGGGAAAACAAGGTTTCGCGCATGTTCCGCGATGGGCGGCTGGCGTCGATTGGAGGTGGTGCGGATGAGGTGATGCTGGGCATTCTTTCGAAGACCATGGGAATCGCCAAGAAGTCGGCGAAGTGAGTGTGCTTCACGCGGGCCGCCATCCACAACGCCAAGGACTCCAACCATGACCACACCTCTCATCATCGAACGCCAGGGCGACATCGAAACCTGGACGCTCAACGACCCCGCCACCCGCAACGCCCTGACCGACACCATGGTGCTCGGCCTGTTTGAAGCCTGTGTGCGCGCCAAGGCCGACACCTCGCTGCGCGGCATCGTGCTCACCGGTGCAGGCGGTGCCTTCTGCGCCGGTGGCAGCCTGAGCGGTTTTGCCGGCGTCATTGGCCAGCCGTTGCCGCCCGGCGAGCACGATCCGTTGATCGACCTGAACCGTGCCTTTGGCGACGTGTTGCATGCCCTCACCGAACTGCCACAGTGGCTGCTGTGCGCAGTGGACGGCCCGGCCATGGGGGGCGGATTTGGTCTGGTGTGTTGTGCCGACATCGTGGTGGCGACCGAGCGCGCCAGCTTCGGTACGCCTGAAGTCACCATCGGCCTGCCACCGGCGCAGATTGCGCCTTTCGTTTGGCAGCGCCTGGGTGATGCCACTGCAAGGCATTGCCTTCTGGGTGGCCTGCGCTGGACCGCTGCGCAGGCTCAAGCTGCTGGCCTTGTGAATCGGGTGGTGGATGACGACGCGCTCAACACCGCTGTGGCCGAAGCCACGCAGGCATTGATGCGCGCGGCGCCAGGCGCGGTGGCAGCGACCAAGCAATTGCTTCACCGCCTGCGCGACAAGATGCCCGACTTGCGAGACGAAGCAGCACATGCCTTTGCCGCAGCCCTGCGAAGCCCGGAAGCGGCTGCCGGTCTGGAATCGTTCGCCAAGAAGCTGCCGGCGCCATGGCTGAAACAACCATGAAGCGGCTGCTGATCGCCAACAGGGGCGAAATCGCCCGTAGGGTGATCCGCACGGCGCATGCCATGGGCATAGAGACCGTGGCGGTGTTCAGCGAACCCGACGCCCGCGCCCTGCACGTGCGTGAGGCCACCACGGCCTTCGCGCTCGGCGGCACCAGTTCGGCCGATTCCTATTTGCGCATCGACCGTCTGCTGGAAGCCGCACGCGCCACCGGCGCCGACGCGGTGCACCCTGGCTACGGCTTCCTCAGCGAAAACGCCGACTTCGCCCAGGCCGTGATCGACGCCGGGCTGACCTGGGTTGGCCCACCACCCACGGCCATCCGCTCACTGGGCAGCAAGTCGGCCGCCAAGGCGCTGGCGCTTCGGCACGGCGTGCCGGTGCTGCCCGGTTATTTTGGTGCCGATCAGAGCGACGCCACCTTCTTGGCCGAGGCCGAGCGCATCGGCACGCCCTTGATGGTGAAGGCGGTGGCCGGTGGTGGCGGGCGTGGCATGCGACTGGTGCAGCGACTGGAAGACCTGCCCGCTGCCTTGAAGAGCGCACGCTCCGAAGCGCTGGCCGGCTTTGGCAACGGCGACCTGTTGATCGAACGCGCCGTGCTGCGCCCGCGCCATGTGGAGGTGCAGGTGTTTGCCGATGCACACGGCCATTGTGTGCACCTGGGCGAGCGCGACTGTTCGGTGCAGCGCCGGCACCAGAAGATCATCGAAGAAGCCCCCAGTCCTGCGGTGTCGCCTGATCTGCGCGAAGAGCTGGGCCGCTGCGCCGTGGCGCTGGCGCAGGCGCAGGCGGCGGGCTATGTGGGGGCCGGCACGGTGGAATTCTTGCTTGAAGAGGCAGAGTCTGGAGAAGCCTCCGCCTCAGCCCGATTTTTTTTGATGGAAATGAACACGCGGCTGCAGGTGGAGCACCCGGTGACCGAAGCATTGACCGGGCTCGACCTGGTGGAGTGGCAGATCCGGGTGGCGCGGGGCGAACCACTGCCGCGCACACAAGACCAGATCACGTTCAACGGTCACGCCATCGAAGTGCGCCTGTGCGCCGAAGACGAACATTTCACCCCACACACCGGCACCGTTCAACTGTTCGGCGAGCCACCATCTGTCCCTGGTCTGCGCTTTGATCACGCCCTGGAAACCGGCAGCGAAATCACGCCCCATTACGACGCCATGCTGGGCAAGCTCATCGCCCACGCGCCCACCCGCCTGGAGGCCATCCAGCGCCTGGCCCACGCGCTGGACGCCACCACGGTGCTGGGCCTGCCCACCAACCGGGCCTTTCTGGCGGCCTGCCTGCGCCATCCGGTGTTCGGTGCTGGTGAGGCACGCATTCCCTTTCTGGCCGAACACGGTGATGCGCTGCGCGAGCAATTGCAGCCGCCACCCGATGCGGTGCTGGCAGGGGTGCTTGCTGCCACCTTCCATGCGCTGATCCCTGCCACGGCCCTGCCATGCCCCTTTGCGCGCCCCCTGCGATGGCAGCACGCCGGGCACGCGCTGGAACTGGCGGTGCAGGAGCACGGGCAGGGCGCCTTGACCGTGGTGATGGGCGAGCGCATCGCCAAGGCGCGTGTGGCACAAGGCCACGTGACCATCGACGGCGTGACATGGCGGGTGAATGCCGTGTCACTCGGCGGGGGCCTGAGCGGGGAGCATTGGCAGATTCAAGCAGGGGCACACACGCTGTCGCTGCAAGACCTCTGCCACACACCGCGCGAGCGCGAAGGCGGTGCCTCTGCCGCGCGCGAGCTGCGCGCACCCTTCAATGGCAAGCTCATCGCCGTGCATGCACTGGCTGGCGCCGACGTGCAGAAAGGGGCAGCGCTGTTTGTCATCGAGTCAATGAAGCTTGAACACCAGATCACCTCCCCACGCGACGGGCGCGTTGACGCGGTGTCTGTGGCGTCTGGGCAGCAGGTCGCGCCCGGTCAGATCCTCGTCACCTTTGAGAAATGAGATGACCGATCACCCCGACTTCACCCATGAAGACCGCACCGCACTGATTGACACGGTGAAGCGCTTCGCGCGCGAAGCCATCGCACCGAACGTGAGTGCATGGGACGAAGCCGGTGAGTTTCCTCGAACCCTGTACCCGCAGGCAGCCGAGCTGGGCCTGCTCGGCCTGGGTTACCCGGAAACGCTGGGTGGCACGCCCGCGCCCTGGAGCGTGCGCAACGCCATGTCGCAAACGCTGGCCCGCTTCGGTGGCAGTGGCGGTCTCATGGCCAGCCTGTTCAGCCACAACATCGGGCTGCCGCCCGTGCTGGCGCACGGCACGCCCGAGCTGCGAGGCGAAATCATCCCACCCGTGCTGCGCGGCGAGCAGATTGCGGCACTGGGCATCACCGAACCGGGCGGTGGATCGGACGTGGCCGCGCTGCGCACCACCGCGCGACGGGACGGCGACGATTTCGTGATCGATGGCGAGAAGGTGTTCATCACCTCGGGCATGCGCTGCGACTGGATCACCCTGGCCGTACGAACAGACCTGAACAGCAAAGGCGCCAGCGGCATCAGCATGATCGCCGTGCCCTGCCACCTGCCCGGCATTTCGCGCACGAAGCTGCACAAGATGGGCTGGCTCTGCAGCGACACCGCCCACCTGCGATTCGACGGCGTGCGTGTGCCCGCGCGCTACCTGCTGGGCGAAGAGGGCAAGGGTTTTCGCATCATCATGGGCAACTTCAACGGCGAACGCCTGGCCATGTCGGCCATGGCACTGGGCTTCGCCGAGGCCTGCTTCGACGAAGCCCTGTCATGGGCGCAGCAACGCCAGACCTTTGGCGCCGCCCTGGTGGAACACCAGGTGATCCGCCACAAGCTCATGGACATGCAGATGCGTATTCAATCCACCCAGTGCTGGGTGGATGCATTGGGTGCACGCGCCGACACGGGTGACACCAGACCAGATTGGGTGGCGTCGGTGTGCCTGCTGAAAAACCACGCCACCCAGACCATGCAGTTCTGCGCCGACGCCGCCGTGCAGACCCTGGGCGGCATGGGCTACATGCGCGGCACCGTGAGCGAGCGGGTCTACCGCGAAGTGAAGGTGATGATGATCGGCGGCGGTGCCGAAGAGATCATGAAAGAACTTGCCGCCAGGCAGCTGGGACTGGGCTGAGCCGCGACCTGGCAGTCGCCTCGGCCCCGTCCCCCACAATCAACACACCATGAGCAAAACCACCGCGCCACCCGCCGAGTTCGAAGCCGAGTTCATCAACGGCCTCAAAACCATCTTCGAAGAAAAGATTGTGTTCAACCAGGTGCTGGGCCTGAAGATCACCAGCCTGCTGCCCGACCGCGTCGCCGGGCGCATCGACATGAAACACCAACTGGTGGGCCACTACAGCCACAACCGTGTGCACGGTGGCGTCATCAGCGCCTGCCTCGACGCCATGGGCGGCCTGGCCTGCATGGCCGCCATCGGTGCGCGCCACATGGACGAAGCGCCCGAGCAGCGCCTGCACCGCTTCGCCAAGCTCGGCACCATCGATCTGCGCATCGACTACCTGCGACCCGGCATCAGCGAGTACTTCGAATTGCACGCCGAAGTCATGCGCCTGGGTTCTCGGGTGGCCAGCACACGCATGGAGTTCCGGGGGGCGGACGGCAAGCTGTTGTCGACGGGGGCTGGGGCCTACATTGTTTCCTGAGAGGGGTCACCCAGGGGTCGTGGCCCCACTCAGGTTCGGGAGGATGGCGGCTGGTCAGCGTTTGCCGCCACCGTTTCCGCCGCCCTTGCCACCTCCATTGCCGCCGCCCCGGCCCCCACCGCTGTTGCCACCGCCCTTGCCGCCACCACCGGAACCTCCGTTGCCAGCGCCGCCGCCCTTGCCGCCACCGCCGGAGCCACTGTTGCCGGCACCACCGCCTTTGCCGCCACCGCTTGAGCCACCATTGCTGGCGCCGCCCTGATTCCCTGATTTGCCTGCGCCCAGACCACGCGCGGTGGTGGTGTCGCCCGCTGCGGCCAGTCGCTTGTCGCCCGAAAGGGTGCGCTGCGTGCGTTCCGCCGTGGTTTCAGTGTCGGCGTCCGTTCTGGTCTTGATGGCGCGTGGCGACTTGTTCGCGGCGCTCACCACATCACCCAGGCGGATGTTCATGGAGTTGGCAATCTCGCCCCAGCCCATGCCACTGTCGCGCATCGCCTGAACATTCGCTTCGGCCGCGCCCAGTTCCGTGTCGCTCGGGTCGGTCACGCTTTGCTGCGCCAGGCTTTCGGCGGCGATCAGGGAAGTGAAGGTCGGCTTCTTCTTCGGTTGGATCACCGGCTCGGTCACAGGATCGACCGGGTCAACCACCACCATCAAGTTCTGGGCTGTGGCAGCCAGACTGGTGAATGCGACGCCCGTGACGAGGGCGCGAAGAAGCTTCGAGAGTTGCGGACGCATGTGTTGTTCTCCAGACTGTTGTGGGGAACGCGATGCTAGGTCCGCCGCCCCGCCAGAGGCGCGAGCAATTGTCAACAGATGTAGCAATGCCCAGAACGACTTAATCAACCGAAGCGCTTGTGAGCCGCCGCACAGACTTTCCGCCTCACGGGCCGAGTTTCTGTGGCCGTGACCCCACAGCATGGGCGCCTTCTAAAAAAGACCGTCCTTTTGCTCCGGTTCTGCATCGAACAGGTCGGCCTGCGGCAACTTGAGCAAGGCCTGCGCCTGCGCCACCGTGCCCGCCAGCCACTGGTGCGCATCGCCTTGTTCAATGGGGATCACGCTGCGTTTGTCCTGCAGCGCCAGTGGCAGCGGCTCCCGCGTGGCCGGGTCCCGTTCCGGCTTGTGCATGCGGCTCATCAAGGGGTGGCTGTTCGCGCCCAGGGTGAGCATGGTGTACGACTCGTGCACCTCGCCGGTCTGGCGGTCCACCCAGCGGTTCCACAGCCCGGCCAGTCCCCAGGGCAGGCCGTCGGTGCGCTTGAATTGCCACCACACGTTCTTGCCGGTTTCCCAATTCGGTTCATAGAACACGGTGGCGGGCACGATGCAGCGCTGGCCCCGCGCCCACGCATCACGAAAGCTCGCCTTGCCCGCCATTTCTTCTGATCGTGCGTTGTAGGTGGCGAACTTCACCTCGGGTGTGGTGGAGAAGGGCGGGATCAACCCCCAGCGACCGGCCACCAGTTCCAGCGAATAGCCTGCATCTTCCCGCGACCTGCGCACGAACGGCCCCTGCTGCCTTGGGTACAACTCCTGCGCGAACACCTTGGTCAGCCAGGGATCGCTGTTGGCACGTCCTATGTGCCATTCGCGTTCGATGGAGGCCTGGTCGGGGGAGATGTAGCGCGTGCACATGAGCGGCAGGATATCGCAGGCGCCTGGCCCGGCTTCGTCAACCGACTTCGGGTGAGAGTTCGCGAATGGCCTGGTAGTGTGTGAGGAACACCTTGCCACTCAGGGCGTGCAGAAACTCGGTCGCCTTCAGCCGGTCCATCACGGGTCCTTTGACTTCGGACAAATGCAGTTGGATGCCGGCGTCGCGCAAGCGCAAGTCGATGGCCTCCAGGCTTTCCAGGGCGCTGCCATCGATCTCGTTGATGGCCGAACACTGCAGCACCACGTGCGCCAGCCCCGGGCGGCTGGCCACTGCGCTATTGATGCGGTCTTCCAGCGCACGCGAGTTGGCAAAGTACAGGCTTTCATCCACCCGCAGGCTCAAAACCCTGGGGCTGACCAGCACCGTGTGCCGCAGCACGTTGCGGAAGTGTTCGGTGCCCGCGACCAGGCCCACCTCTGCCATGTGGGGGCGGCTGGTGCGGTACAGGTACAGCGCCAGCGACACAGCCACACCCACCACCAGCCCGGTTTCCACGCCCACGCCCAGGGTGGCCACCAGCGTGGCCACCACGGCGATGAAATCGGACTTGGCGTAGTTCCATGTCTTGCGCAGGATGCTGAAATCCACCAGCGAAAGCACCGCCACCACAATCGTGGCAGCCAGCGTGGCCTGGGGCAGATAAAAGAGCGCCGGCGTGAGAAAGAGCGAGGCGAGCAGGATGCCGATGGCGGTGAACACGCCCGCGGCTGGCGTTTGTGCACCTGCGTCGAAATTCACGATCGAACGGGCGAAACCACCGGTCACGGGAAAGCCTCCCGTGAAAGCGGCCGAGAGATTGCTCGTGCCGAGTGCCACCAGTTCCTGGTCAGGCTCGATGCGCTGGCGGCGCTTGGCCGCCAGTGTCTGCCCGACCGATACCGATTCCACGAACCCGACCACGCTGATGAGCAGCGCGGGCAGCATCAGCTGTTGCCAGAGACCCAGGTCCCAGACCGGCATCGTCAAGGGCGGCAGGCCCTGCGGCACGGTCCCGACGATTTTCACGCCCTGCGCCTGCCAGTCCAGGCGCCAGGTCAGCAAGGTGGTCACCGCGATCGCCAGCACCGGGCCGGCCTTGGTGACGATGTCGGCGGCACGCGGGTTCAGGCCCAGGCTCAACAGCAGCGGTTTGAGCCCACTGCGCGCCCAGAAGAGGAACGCCATGGTCAGCAAACCGATGGTCAGGGTCAGCCCATGCACCGCTCCCGCTTGAGCAAGCAGGGAATGGCCGAGTTCGAAGAAGTTGTGGCCTTCGGCCTGGACGCCCATCAAGGTCTTGAGCTGGCTGGCCGCGATCAGAATGCCCGAAGCCGAGATGAACCCCGAGATCACCGGGTGGCTGAGGAAGTTGGCCAGAAACCCCAGCCGCAGAAGCCCCATGGCCAGTAGCAGAAGGCCCGACAGAAACGCCAGCGTGATGGCCACCGCCCAGTAGGCGTCTGACCCCGGCACGGCATGCTGGCCGATGGCCGCGGCCGTCATGAGCGACACCACGGCCACGGGGCCCACGGCCAGCACGCGGCTGGTGCCGAAGATGGCGTAAAAAATCAACGGGGCCACGCTGGCGTAAAGCCCCACCTCGGGCGGCAGGCCTGCGAGCATGGCGTAGGCCAGGCTCTGCGGGATAAGCATGATGGTGACGATGAGCGCCGCCACGCCATCGCTGAGCAAAGTGGCGCGGTTGTAGCTTCGGCCCCAGTGCAGCACGGGCAGGGAAGGCAGCCAATGCTGCCAGGCCGGCCTGGGGTTCACGCGGGCTGCGTCAACTGGCTTGCGTGAGCCCGCCTCATCGTTGGCCATGCTTCACGGCCTTTCACAAACACAGAACTGTTCGTACAGCACCTGCATCACGGCCAGCGCCTTGGGGCTGGTCAGGCCATAGATGATGTGTTTGCCCTCGCGGCGCGTGCTCACCAGGGCCTCGTCGCGCAACACCGTGAGTTGCTGCGACAAGGTGGGCTGCACAATGCCCAGCAGCTCCTCCAACTCGCCCACGCGGCGTTCCCCCTGAGACAGCTGGCACAGAATCAGCAGCCGGTCGGGGTTGGACAGCACCTTCATCAGCCGGCAGGCTCGCCCGGCGGCTGACTGCATCTCTTCCAGATTCATCGAGACTTTTTCCATCGGCGTGTTCATCGGGTTGATTGGTGGGTTTGACAAACAATATATTGAGATATATATTGTTTGTCAATATATTGTTATTGAATGTGTGAACGGAGGATTTCATGAACGCAACGCCCAGCAAGACCCCACAACCCCAGGTGCATGGCATGTTCGATCCCGCCACCTGGACCGTGACCTACGTGGTGCACGGTGGCCCGGGCACGGACTGCGCCATCATCGATTCGGTGCTCGACTACGACCCCAAGTCAGGGCGAACACAGCACGCCTCGGCCGACAAGGTGATCGACTATGTGAAGGCCAACGGCCTGCGGGTGCAGTGGATTCTGGAAACCCACGCCCATGCCGATCACCTCACCGCCGCGCCCTACCTGCGCGACCAGCTGGGCGGCAAGATTGGCATAGGGGGCCACATCACCCAGGTACAAAAGGTGTTCAAGGGCCTCTTCAATCTGGAGCCTGGGTTCAAGCCCGATGGCTCGCAGTTTGACCACCTCTTCAAAGAAGGTGAGACCGTTCCGCTGGGCGCGCTGCAGGGTGAGGTGATGTGTGTGCCCGGCCACACGCCTGCGTGCGTGGCTTACCGCTTTGGCGATGCGGTTTTTGTGGGCGACACGCTGTTCATGCCCGATGTGGGCACCGCGCGATGCGACTTTCCTGGGGGCGATGCCCGCACGCTTTACGCCTCCACCCGCAAGCTGCTGAGCCTGCCGCCTGAAACCCGGCTGTTCATGTGCCACGACTATCCGCCGGAAGGCCGCCCGGTGGCGTTTGAAACCACAGTGGCCGAACAGCGGGCGAAGAATATCCACGTGCACGACGGCGTGAGCCTGGACGACTTCGTGGCCATGCGCACCCGGCGCGATGCCACACTGGACATGCCAACGCTGATCCTGCCCGCGGTGCAGGTCAACATCCGTGCCGGCGAACTGCCGCCCAAGGAAGACAACGGCGTGGCCTACCTGAAGATTCCCCTGAACGCACTTTGATCCACCACCCACATTCACCCAGGGCAGCACCATGACCACCGTTTCCGTTTCGCTCAAGCAGCAGGCCGACTACCGCTTCGAGATTCATTTTGGCGACAACATCCCGGCCCTGATCGCCGACGAACCCGCTCCGTTGGGCAAGGGCGAGGGGCCTTCGCCCGCCCAGTTGCTGTGTGCCTCGGTAGGCAACTGCCTGAGCGATTCGCTGCTGTTTGCCTTGCGCAAGTTCAAGCAGGCGCCCGAGCCCTTGCATGCCGAAGTGCAGGCCGAGGTGGGGCGCAACCCGGAAGGCCGGCTGCGGATTCTTGGCCTCCACGCCACCATCCACCTGGGCGTGGCTGCGAGCGCGCTGGAACATCTGGAGCGGGCACTGGCGCAGTTCGAAGAATTCTGCACGGTCACCCAGAGCGTCCGCCAGGCCATCCCGGTGAGGGTCACCGTGGTCGACGCAGAAGGTGTCACTCTGCATGACCAGAGCTGACATCAGGATGTCTGAGGGCAACGGCTCATGATCGTGGGCGCATTGACCACCGTCGGTGGTCTGTGGGCGCTGCAGAAGTGTGCCCATCTGGGCATCGTCAGGGGTTTGCGTGCACCACGCGTCAGCCATGCGCTTGGATCGGACGCCTCAGGCCTGCCGCGTGATCAGGTCACGGAGGTTGATATCCCGACCACTGGCGGCAAGCGCTTGTCGGCCTGGCTGGTGATGCCGTCGCAAAGCACCGGGAAACCCCTGCCAGCCGTGCTGGTGATGCACGGCTGGGGTTCGAACGCCGCGATGATGTGGCCGGTTGTTCCGCCGCTGCATGCGGCCGGTTTTGCCGTGCTGCTCATGGACGCGCGGTGTCACGGGCACAGCGATGACGAGACTTTCACCTCGATGCCGCGCTTCGCGGAGGACATGGCTTCGGGGCTTGCCTGGTTGAGAACGCAGCCCGCCATTGCGGGTGACCAGTTGGCGCTGCTGGGCCACTCGGTTGGCGCGGCCGCCGCTTTGCTGCACGCTTCGCAGCATGACGACGTTCGCGCCGTGGTCAGCCTGTCTGCGTTCGCACACCCCGAAGAGGTGATGCGGCGGTTCATGGCTGAAAAACGAGTCCCGTATCCCTTGCTGGGCTGGTACGTCCTTCGCCATGTGCAGAAAGTGATTGGCACCTCCTTTGACGACATCGCGCCCCTGCGCACGCTGGCGGCCGTGCGCTGCCCCACCTTGCTGGTGCACGGCCTGTCTGATCGCACGGTCCCGGTGGACGATGCCCACCGCCTGCAGGCGGTCTCCCTCAAGGCGCGGTTGATGCTGGTGGAGGGGGATCACGATCTGCGCGAGGCCCTGGCACCCCATGCCCCTGCGCTGGTGGCGTTTCTGCGCGACGCCATCGAAACGCCAACTGACAAGCCCCACAGCGGAACCGACTGATCCATGTTGTCCCTCTCACTCGGTCCGATCGCACTGCCGGTGGCACCCCTGGTGCTGTTGTGCGCCGTATGGGGCACCTCCTTTCTCGCTTCTCGCCTCGCGCGCAAGAGCGAAGACGCGGCTCAGAGCGAAGTGGCTGGCAACACCGTGTTCCACGCCGCGCTGGTCGGCTTGCTGGCAGCGCGCCTGGCCTACCTGGTCATCCACGCCGATGCCTACCTCGCGTCGCCGCTGTCGGCGCTGGATGTGCGTGACGGCGGCTGGTACGCACCTGCGGGAATGGTCGCTGGTTTGGCGTGGTTGGCATGGCGCAGCCTGCGCTGGCCAAGGCTGAAAAAAGCCTGGCTCGTGAGCAGTCTGGTCGGTGTGACCGTCTGGTGGCTCGCATCCACCGCGATCGGTCTGGCTGGCTCGCCGTCCATGCCGGCTGTGGAGCTGGCCGCACTGGGAGGAGGCGAATCCACCACCCTTTCACAGGCTGCCCGGGGGCGGCCGGTGGTCGTCAACCTGTGGGCGACCTGGTGCGCACCCTGCCGCGTCGAGATGCCCATGCTGGCCGCCGCGCAACAGCGCGAGGCGGCGGTGGGCTTCCTCTTCGTCAACCAGGGCGAGTCGCCAGCCGCCGTGCAGGCCTACCTGCGCAAGGAAGGCCTGCCCCTGCGCGAGGTTCTGCTCGACAAGGGATCGAAGCTAGGTGAAGCCATTGGCTCACGCGGCATTCCCGTCACACTCTTCTACGATGCACAGGGCAGACAGGTGGATGCGCACTTCGGCCTTCTCAACGCCGCCGCGCTGGAGAGCCGCCTGCGCCAGCTTCGCCCAACCCGATGAATACCGTCACCCCATGAACACAGACACAAAGAAGACCTCACCGTTCAGCGCACCTGCCCAGACCTGGAACCAGCGCTTTGCCGCGTCCGGTTTCCTGTTCGGTTCAGCGCCCAATGCCTGGCTGCGTGAGCACGCATCCGTCTGGTCACCAGGCGACCGGGTGCTGTGTGTGGCAGATGGTGAAGGCCGAAACAGCGTGTGGCTTGCGGAACAGGGGCTCACGGTGGATGCCTTCGATATCGCCGAGATCGGCGTGGCTAAAGCACGGGACCTGGCCGCGCAGCGGGGCGTGACCGTCAACTTCACTGTGGCCGATTGCGATGACTACGCCTGGCCCGAAGCGGCCTGCGACGGTGTGGCGGCCATCTTCGTGCAGTTTGCAGACCCGGCCCTGCGCGAGCGGCTGTTCGCGCGCATGGTGCGCGCGCTGAAACCCGGCGGTCATCTGGTGTTGCAGGGCTACACGCCCCAGCAGCTGGAATACAAGACCGGCGGGCCGCCACTGGCGTCGCACCTCTACACCGAGGCCCTGTTGCGCGAAGCGTTCGCCGAACTCGACATCGTGAGCTTGCGCGAATACGAAGCGGACCTGGCGGAAGGCAGCGGTCACCATGGCCGCTCGGCGCTGATCGGGCTGGTGGCGCGGCGACGCTGATACCCCATGAATGACAGAACGACAAAAACGACATGACCGGCAACGACAGCTTTGCGCGCCACCTGGGCACCGTCCTGGTTGCGTTGCAGTTCATCTGGATCGTGCTTCTGGCGTGGTTGGCTCTGCCGGCATTTTTTGCGGCACGTGCACCGATCGGCGCCTGGATCTGCGCCATGCTGGGCGTGCTGCTGGGCCTGTGGGCCTTGTCCAGCAACCGGCTGGGCAATTTCAACATCCGGCCGGCGCCTCGCGCAGGGGGGACGCTGGTTCAGCAAGGCCCCTACCGCTGGATCCGCCACCCGATGTACACCTCGGTGATCGCAGTGGGTGTGGCCTGTGCCTGGGCCAGCGGTCACTGGCTGGCCTGGCTGGCATTGTGCGCGCTCGTCGTTGTGCTGGTGGTCAAGGCCGTCTTCGAGGAGCGCTGGATGGTCCAGGCGCATCCCGCCTACGCCGTCTACCGCCAGCGCACGCGGCGGTTCCTGCCTTGGCTGTTCTGACGCCAACCGACCATCCAGACACTGCTCCTCAACGCGAAACCGATCCGGACCCGACATGATCCCCATCCAGACCCAATCCGCCTGGCGCGGCACCTCTGATTGCCGGTCTTGCGCCGTGCGTGAACTGGCGCTGTTTTCCAACCTCAATGAAGAAGACTTCGTCCACATTCATGCGCCGATCGACGACCTGGCCTACCGGGTGAATCAGGTCATCTTCAGCGAAGGGGAAGAGGCCACCGGCATCTTCACGCTGCGTTCCGGCATGCTGAAACTGTCGCGCGTCACGGGAGACGGTCGTCGGCGCATCCTCCGCCTGCTGCGGCCGGGCGATGTGGTCGGTCTGGAAGCCCTGGCCACCGGGCGCTACGACAGCGAAGCTGCCGCTCTCACCAGCGCAACGCTGTGCCGCATTCCCACCGAGGTGGTGCACCGGCTGAGCCAGCAGTCGTCGCGCATGCACGCGGGCCTGCTCAACAAATGGCAGAAGACGCTGCGCGAGGCCGACGATTGGCTGGCCTCCATCAACTTCGGCACGGCGCGTCAGCGGGTGTGCCAGTTCATCTTGAAAATGCGCCACGCCACGGACCCGGGCATCGCCACGCTGTTCTCGCGCGAAGACATGGGGGCCATGATGGACCTGAAGCTCGAAACGGTGAGCCGCGAGGTATCCGCCCTGGTGAAGGCTGGAGCCATTCAGCCGATCGACAAACAGGGGCGCCTCTACCGCATCGTGGACGAAGCCATGCTGCAACCATCAGCGGGCAACTGACACGGTCATGCGTATCCGGCTATCAGCGGCATAGTGCAAGTCAACCGGCGCATTGATCCATGTCATGCGGGCTACCTGGTGGGGGTCTGACACTGAAGTCATCGAACAGGGATGTCCTGCTCGGTTCAATCATTCACCTTCTCAAGGAGTTCCCCATGGAAACCGTATCCAGCTTCCCCCGCCTCAACGAACCCGCGCCGGCCTTCAAGGCCACCACCACCCATGGCGAACGCAGCCTGGACGACTACAAAGGCAAGTGGCTGATCCTGTTCTCGCACCCCGCCGATTTCACACCGGTGTGCACCACCGAGTTCATCGCCTTTGCCAAGGCCGCCGACAAGTTCAAGAGCATGAACTGCGAACTGCTGGGCCTGTCCATCGACAGCATCTACTCGCACCTGGCCTGGATGCAGAGCATCAAGAACAACTTCGGCATCGAGATTCCCTTTCCCATCATCGATGACATCAAGATGGACGTGGCGCGCGCCTACGGCATGATCCACCCCGGCGCGGCCGACACCCAGGCCGTGCGCGCCACCTTCTTCATCGATCCCGAAGGCAAGCTGCGCGCCATGGTGTACTACCCCATGAGCAACGGCCGTTCGATCGACGAATTCGTGCGCCTGCTCACCGCCATGCAGACCAGCGATGCCAACAAGATCGCCACGCCTGAAGGCTGGACGCCAGGCTGTGATGTCATCGTCCCGCCGCCCAAGACGCCTGCGGCGATCGAGACCCGAAAAGGCGAGGGCTACGCCATGAAGGACTGGTACTTCGCCACGCGCCCGCTCTGAGCGGTTGCCCCCGATGCCCATGGGGCAGAAGCCTCAGGCGGCGTCGGGGTCCTCGCCCATTTCCCGCAGCTTGCGGTAGAGCGACCGCTCACTGATCCCGAGCTTGTGTGCCAGTTCCGCGCGGCTGCCGCGGTGGGCCTTGAGTTCGGCCTGCAGGGCGGCACGCGCCATGTTGCGTAAGGAGGAGCCCGGGCTCGGTGCGGTGTGCGTTGGCTCCGCTGTCAGGGTACTTCGGCTTTCCACCGAAGGGTATGCCACTGCGGTTTCCAGCGCCCGCTCCATGTGTACTGGGTCGATGCTGTTGCCGTCGGCCATCAGGGCCGCCCGCTCCAGCACATTGCGCAGTTCGCGCACATTGCCTGGAAACGGGTAACGCTTCAACAGATCCAGCGTGCCGGCAGACAGGCTCAGTCGCCGCTGTGGCGCCACGCGGTCCAGCAGCGCCACGGCCAGCAGCGGGATGTCTTCTGCCCGCTCCCGCAGCGCCGGCAAAACGATGGGGAAGGTGCTGAGGCGGTAGTACAGGTCTTCACGGAAGCGGCCATCAGCCACCATGGCTTGCAGGTTGCGGTGTGTGGCCGAGACCACGCGCACGTCGGTGCGCCGCAGCTCGGTGCTGCCCACGCGGCGGTAGGTGCCGCTCTCCAGCAGGCGCAGCAGCTTGACCTGCATGGCCAGCGGAATGTCGCCCACCTCGTCCAGAAACAGCGTGCCGCCACTGGCGGCTTCCACCAGCCCGGGCTTGCTGGTGTTGGCCCCCGTGAAGGCGCCGCGCTCATGCCCAAACAGTTCGCTCTCGAACAGGGTCTCCGGCAGACTCGCGCAGTCGACGACCACGAGCGGGTTGGCCGCGCGGGGGCTGGCATCGTGTACCGCCTGCGCCACCAGTTCCTTGCCAGTGCCGGACTCCCCGAGCAGCAGCACGCTGGCCTGCGACGGCCCCACCCGGGCCACCAGTTCCAGCATGCGCTGGAAGGCCGCCGATCGTCCCACCAGGCCCTGCCCGGCGGGCCGGCCTTGCGCCACGCGCAGGGGTTCCATCTTTTCGATGAAATAGGCCTGCTCGCCGCTGGCATCGCGCAGCGGCACCAGCTCGATGTTCACGTACGACTCGCCCTGTGGTGTGTGGTGCAGGTGCAGGACCCGCTCGCGCTGGCCCGACTCGCGGGCGCGCCCCAGCGGGCAGCTTTCCCCGGCCTGGTCACATGGCACGCTGAAGCGGTGAGACACCTCGTAGCAGGTGCGCCCGATCACCGAGGCACGCGCGCTGTACTGGCTGCGGTACGCGGCGTTGGCCGCAATGATCCGGTACTGGCGGTCCAGCAGAATGTGCGGCTCGGGCAGGGCTTCCAGGTACGACACCAGTTCGGGCAACGCATGGGCCATCGATTCGGTCTTTCGGCAAGGTTTCACGGACGCCTGGGCCGCAGCTCCGAAGCGATCAAGCATGCTTTCAGCATCAGTCTACGCTGATATTCAAGCCTTCTGCCGGCGGCGATCTACCGGGTGCCGCCTGCCAGATCCTTCTGCCAGTTTGGCAGACAGGGCGTGGTGCTGGCGCAAAAGGCACACAACCACTGCGGACGTGATGTGACCAAACGATTGATTTGATTAGGGTTCTTTCTTTTCAGGTCATTGGCACGGGATTTGAAAGCCATGCGCCACGACACCTTGCGAGCAAGCATTGAACGGCCTTCCGTTGATCAGTGGCAGCACCGTCGAGGAGGTGTGCCTTCAGCACGCACCCATTCATCAACCACATACGTTCAGCCCCACAACCCAGGACGCCGCGTGTACTTCCGCATCCTTCATGACGAAACCCACGGCTGCATGAGCTATCTGCTGGCCGACATGGAAGCCGGCGAGGCCGTGCTGGTGGACCCGCGCAGCACCGACGCGCCGGTGCTGGCCGCCATGCTGGCCGAGCACCATTTGCGTCTGCGCTGGCTGCTGCGCACCCACGAACACGACGAACAGCTCTCCGGTGAAGCAGCGGCGCTGGACAGTTTGGGTGCGCCACGCATCCAGCATCGCATGCCCAGCCAGCCGATGTGCCCGGGTGGAGAAGCCGACACACTGGTCTTTGGCAATGAACTGCTGAAGGTGATGTCCACACCAGGCCATACGTCCGGTTGTCTGAGTTTCCTTTGGCGCGACAGGTTGTTCTGCGGCGGCCTGCTCTCTGTGGACACCTGCCCCTTTCAGCCGCGCCCGGCCTTGCCAGAGGCGTTGTGGGACAGCGTGTCGCGCCAGGTCTTTACCTTGCCGGGCGAGACGCTGCTGTTTTATGGCCATGCCGCCCGGGGCAGGGTGGTGTCGAACGTGTTCGAGCAGCGGCGCTGGCATCCATGGTTCGGCGGTCAGACGCGCGACGAATTCCTCGCACGGGTGCAGACACTCAATTAGGACGACGCCCCAGGCACCGCCAGGTCTCGGATGAGCCTTGCGTTCAAGCCGCCTCAGGTCGAACGCTGGCCACGCGGGTCCAGACGCTGGCCGCGTCCTGGGCGGTGGTGCCGCGCCAGGCGATCACCTGATCGGGTCTGACGATCAACAGGCCCCCGTCCAGCGGATCGCCAACCTGATCAGCAGCCAGCACGAGCAGTTTCACATCGAGCCCTGCCGCGCCGCCCGCGTCTGCCAGGGCTTGCGCTTCGGCCTGCAAGGGGTCGGGTGCCAGCACGGTCCATTCAAAGCCCAGCAGGTCGTACAGCGAGTGTTCGCCGCCCAGCCAGCAGTGAGGCAGGCGCCCGCCAGGGTTCGTGGTGGGGACGTATTCATTGGCTTGATCGGTCGGCACATGGTCCGGGTCGCTGAATACCAGTGGCGAGTTGTCATACCTTTCGCCAAAGGTGACACCCGGAATGTTGAACTCTCTTCGCACATGCGCGTCCAGCACCGTGCTGGCATGGGCACGCTGCTGTTCGCCCTCGGCGCCTTCGGATTCCAGTGCAGGCGTGGCCTCGAACAGCCCCACTGAGTCGGCGAACTGACGCGCATAGGCGGTATTGCGCAGACCGATGGGGCGGCGCTCCTGTTCGTAGCTGTCGAGCAGGGCGGCGTGTGACCGACCCTTGATCACGGCCGCGAGCTTCCAGCCCAGATTGACGGCGTCACCCACAGCGGTGTTGTAGCCCAGGCCCCCAGTGGGCGTGAACAGGTGGGCTGCGTCGCCCGCAAGAAACACCTTGCCTTGCTGGAAGCGTTCGGCCACCAGGGAATGGCCTGCGATCCAGATGCCAGTCGACAGAATGTCAATGTGCAGATCGGGCATGCCGCTGGCCTCGGCAAAGATCCGGCGCGCGTCCTCGTGGGTCCAGTCTTCGGGTGTCTCGTGCGGATGCACCGCAGCGTGGAAGGCGAACTCGCCACGCCCGTCCACCGAGGCCATGAACACCCGCCGCTCATGGTTGACCGACACATACATCCAGGCCATGTCATGCGGAAACTGCTGGTAGAACGCCGGTGCGCGCAGGTAGATGGCGAACATCTTTCCGCCCATGAACTGGCGCTGCAGACCGGTTGCACCCCCCATGCGAATGCCCAGTGCGCTGCGCACAGGACTGCGGGCGCCATCGGCTGCCACCAGGAAGCGGGCGCGCACGGTGACCGGCTTGACGCCTTCTGTGGCGGAGTTCACTTGCGCCGTCACACCGTCCGGCGTGTCTTCAAAGGACTGCAGCTGCCAGCTGAATTCGATCCGATGGCCTGTGCGGCGTTCGGCGTGTTCGCGCAGCACCGCTTCCACGTATTTCTGCGACACCCGGTGCGGCAGCTCGGCTGCACTCCAGGAGCCCTTCATCTGCTTGATCTGCTGCGTGGCCTGCGCGGCGGTGGGCAGGCGCAGACGGGCCAGCTCGTACCGGGCGAAGCGGGTGAAGTAGGCGATATCGGTGGGGTGGTCGCCTGGCAGGCCCAGCGAACGCACCTGTTGCGACACGCCGATGCGACGGAAATGCTCCATGGTGCGGGCCTGGGTGGCATTGGCCTGCGGATTGAAGGCCGTGCCTGGTTTCGGGTCAACAACCAGGCAGGCTACATTCCTCAGGCCGAGTTCATTGGCCAGCATCAGCCCGCAGGGACCCGCCCCGGCGATCAGCACATCCACCTGCAGCTCGCTGCCCTGGCAGGTCTGCAGCTTGCTTGTGGCTTCACTTGTGGTGGTGTCGTCTGGCATGTCTCTGTCTATTTATTTAGGTTACCTTAGTAAAATCATTCTACGCATGATGCCGGCTTTGTCAAAATCCTTTCACACACGTGACGCCTGGCGGCTGGGCAACGCGGGCCGTGTGCTGGGCGATGCGCTCACGCGTTTTGAGGCCCGGGTGCTTGAGCTGATGGCCGCTTCCGGTCATGGCCAGACGCGGCTCTCGCATGTGAACCTGACCCGCCACCTGGATCTGGAAGGCACACGCATCACAGAGCTGGCTCGCCGCGCCCGCATGACAAATGCCGCCATGACCGAATTGATCGATCAATGCGAAACCCTGGGTTTGGTGGTGCGCGAAGTGGACGCGAGCGACAAGCGCGCCCGGACGGTGCACTTCACCGAAGCGGGGCGTGTGTGGTTGCTTGCCTTTGGCAAAGCGGTGAAAAAGGCAGAGCGCGAACTGTTCGCCGAGATAGGCCCCGAGGCCGCAGCAGTGCTGCTGGAGGGCCTCGGGCGCTACGCCGGAACGGTGGAGTCGATCCGGGTGGGCGGCAAACCGGTGCCTTGAAGAGCCCCGGTGACGGTCGAAAGCAGTGACGGCCCGGAGGGACTCACAAAAGGGATGGAAAGTGGCGGTGAAACACTGGCGGGAAGACGCCGTGACGGAGCACGCAAAACGTGGTGGTGCTTTCGTTTTCGTTCAGGCCGGTTCCGATCCGCCGCCACCGATCGCCGCCTGCTTGTGGCCCACGTGGTAGGCCGTCAGCACATGGACCGCGATCATGTCCAGGCTGGGGCGGTGGTTGCCTTGTTTGTCCGTCCAGACCTTGGGCGTGAGAGAGCCTGAGAGGGCAATGGCGTCGCCATCGGCGAGGGCGAGCAACGCGACGCAGGGGGCATCATCAAAGGCGATGACGTTGACGATGTGTTCTTCGTCGGCCTTGTTGCGCGCCAGCACCCTGGCCACGATGAACGAGCGGCCCATCTTGTCCACGCGCCGGGAGGCATCGCCCATCAGGCGGCCTGCGATCAATCCGTCAATCATTTGCCTGGTTCCAGCTGAAGAGGAGGATGGTGGGGCGCGTGCATCATCTTGGCTTCTCAAACCCTGAAGCGATCCAGGCCTGCGCGCTGTTCACCGTCAGTTTGAAGGTGGGCGGCACGGGCACGCTGGCTACCGGCTCTTCGAATTCGTCCACGGCGGTCAGGGTGGCGGTGGCGCCTTCCTCGTCGGGCACGATGGCCAGCTCCACCCGGATGCGCTTGCCGTCGACCGACACGCTCACGTTCTTGTTGAGTTCGGCATGGCGTTGCTGTTCGGAACGGCGGATCACCTCCCTGGCCGTCTTGACCAGGGTGTTGAAGGCGGCGGTGTCCAGTGGCTTGGGGTTTTTCTTGTCGCGCCCCATGGTCCAGGGCCCCACCAGGGCGGGCTCGGCCTCGCCGTCGAGGTACATGGCCACGGCCCAGCCGTCATCGTCTTCGTTCTTGACGACGCGGGCGGTCCAGTGTTCGTCGCTCCACACGCGGTCTTCGCGCACGGGTTCGTTGGTGTCGGTGCTCATGAACGCATTGGTGTCATTGAACCGCGAGCAACTGCACCTGGAACTTCAGCGTGCTGTTGGGTGGAATCACGCCAGGAATGCCGCGTTCGCCATAGGCGGTGGCGGGTGGGCAGGTGAGGTCGGCTGTATCGCCCACTTTCATTTCCTGTACCGCCTGCGTCCAGCACGGCACCACGCGGTTCAGCGGGAAGCTCGCCGGCTGGCCGCGCTTGTGTGAGCTGTCGAACTCGGTGCCATCGAGCAGCGTGCCGCGGTAGTGCACCTGCACCGTGTCGGTGGACTTGGGTTGGGCTCCGTTGCCTGCTTTTGTCCATTTCATCGCCACGCCTGATGGCAGCACCTTGTCGGCGGGCAGGGCCGTGGTCTGGGCATGGGCCGTGAAAGCGCTCAAGGCCAGGGCGGCGGCAACAAGGGTGGCAAGGGAGTAGTGGTTTTTCATGGTGCTGTGGCGGGGTGGCGATGGGCAATCGGCTGCCATGAAACCCATGACCAGCCTGCCGACCGATGTCGTGACCTGCAAGGTTATCCGAATATCGGCGCGTCTTGTCTCAGGGGTGCCGGTGGCCCCGTTTCACGAGGCTTCGTCGCAGGCGTGTCCGATGTTCGGTGGATGGTTTCGTTTCATCGCGACCGTGATGCCAGATGCCAGAGGCCAGAGGTCAGATCGGCCGATCACGTCGACGCACACGAAATCATTCTCATCGTCTCAGTCCGAATCTCAAGCGATGGTCGCGTGGCGTTGACTGCACCCATTGTTTGAACACTTTGCTGAAAGTGGATACATCCGCATAGCCGCAGCGCTGCGTGATGTCTTCCAGCGACAGTTGAGTCGACTCCAGCAGCGCCTTTGCACGCTCGACGCGCAATTGCTGTGTGTAGCGCACAGGACTCATGCCGATGGCGTCCTGAAAACGCCGCAACAGGGTGCGTGGGCTGGTGTTGCAGTAGGCGGCCAGTTCCGCCATCGCCCACGGTTGGTCGAGGCGCTGGTTCAGCCAGCGGCGGGCGCGTTCGATGATGGCGTGACCGTCGCTCTGGATCAGTGCTGAGGTGATGTACGGCGCTTGCGATCTGCGGCTGGCGTCCATCACAAGGATTTTGGCGACGGCCTGTCGCAATGGGTCACCGCCATAGTGACCCACCAGCCACAGCGCAAGATCGAAATAAGACGTGACGCCGCCGGAGGACACGATGTTGCGGTCATGCACGATCAATTGCTCGGCATCGAGCTCGACCTCTGGAAAGCGCTGGCGGAAGTACGCGCCGAGCCACCAACTCGTGGTGGCACGCCGACCGCCCAGCAGGCCGGCATGCGCCAGCAGGCAAGTACTTGAACAACTGGCGGTCATCAGGCCGCCAGTGGCGGCATATGCCTGCAGCGCGCGACGCTCCGGTGTGAGCTGCTCCAGCAGGCCAGTCAGTTGTGGTGGCGCGTCGTGATCGATGGGCGGAACCACCAGGGCCTGGAGCGTGGCCTCGTCAAAGCGGCTGGTTGGGAACTGCACACCATCGATGTTGGTCACGCGCGCTTTGCGCGCACTGATCCAGAAAGCCTCGAAGTGCACACGTTGTTTGGCAGGGCGCAACTGTGCGACCGTATTGGCGACCTTGAACACGTCGATGGGGGCCATTGCGCCGCTCTTCAGGCACCCGGGGAAGACAAGAACGCCGATACGGACGGATGGAATGTGCTTCGCCATGTGGCGGATTTCAACATGACTTTGTCTATTCAGCCAATGGCGAATACACACCACGATGCAGAGAATCCAGGTCAGACGGTCGAATGCTGCTTACGCATCGACCGTGGCCCAGAGCATTTATTTCAGGAGAAACCATGTCCGAGTACCCAGCTTTTCCAGCGTTTGCAATGGCCGTTGTCGCGCTGTTTGCGAAAGTGACCCTGACCAGCGTGCTGCAGGTCGTTTGCCGCTTCCGTTCTCGTGCCTTCCTGCTGCCGGAAGATGCGGCCCTGGCGGGTGTTCGCCCGCAAGCGGCGGAGACCCCTTTCGTGCAACGCTGTGCAAGCGTGTGGCGCAACGACACGGAGAACCTGCCGTTGTTCCTTTTGCTTGCATTGACCTACACCTTGCTGGGCGCATCCATGGCGTCGGTGCAGTGGCTGTTCACCTCCTATGTGGTGCTGCGCTACCTCCACACGTTCGCATACCTGCGTGGTTGGCAGCCATGGCGTGCGCTGCTGTACATGGCTGGCATGCTGGTCTGCTGGATGATTGCCGTTCAACTCGTCATGCGGGTCGCCTTGACCTTCACCCTGCCAACATGACATGCGCCCGCGAGGTGCGTCGATCAGCTGGCAGTGACCGGAGTTCTCAGCGGCAGCCGAAGCTCGAAGCAGACACCGTCTGTGGTGTTGATCGCCAGGATCGTGCCGCCCATCTTGGCCATGTAGGTGCGGGCCACATACAGGCCCTGACCGCGCTGTTCGCCGGTCTGTGGCGTGTTCGGGTCCGAGACCCCGTATTCGAAGATGCGGTCGATGAGCGCGGCGTCGATCGGCGGCCCCTGGTTGATGACTGCTACGACCGCCATGGCGCCATCGGTGCGCAACTGGATCTTCACCGGCGTGCCAGGTGTGCGGTAACGATCTGCGTTGCGCAACACGTGGGTGACCACGTCTTCCAGCGAATGCTCGTCGGCACCCACCCACACCGGCGTGGCCATGCCTTCGTACGCCACATCGGCAATGCCGGCGTGCGGCGCATTCCCTGCCACCAGCGCCAGAAACGCGTTCAGGTCCAGGGTTTCCAGTTGCAGTGGCGCGGCAGAAAAGGCCTCGCTGGGCGACGCCGTGCCGTAGAGCACGCGCACCGCCTGCTGCATGCGCTGCACGTAGCGGTGGCTGGGGTCTTGCGCATCGGGGTGCAGCACCATCATCGACTGCAGCGGCGACATGATCTCGTGCCCTACGGCGTGCCACATGTCGCGCTCCTGTTCGGCGCGAATGTGCTCGCGACGCACGCCGTCTTTCACCCGCTCCAGCAGCGTGGCCAGGGTGTTGGCCAGAATGCCGAGTTCGTCCTTGCCGCCCAGGTCTTTCACATCGAGTTCGCCCAGCCTGCGGTCCACCTGAGGGTCCTGCATGTTGTAACGCAGCGCGGCCGCGCGCCGTGTGAGCAGGGTGATGCGCCGCATCAGCCCGACTTCAATCAACAGCCAGGTCAGCGCGATGGCCGCCAGCATGGCGCCCACGTACCAGCTCATGCGGGTGGCGGTGGCGCCCAGGTGGCGGTCCACGCTCGTGGGGTCGCCGGTGAGGATGAGCCGGTATCGCCCGGCCGGCGTGGTCACTGTGTCCTGCGCACTGAGCAGCACGCTGGCAGCGCGGTCGTCTACCGGCGGCAGGCGCTGCATCAGCCGGGTGATCCAGGGTGCGACCGCTTCTTCGTCCTGAGTCAGGCCGGCCAGTTCGGTCACGGGGCGGTTGCCTGCGCTGCGCATCCGCTCAATGCGCAGCACTTCACCAGGCGCCAGGGCCCCGGTCAACTCGTCCAGCGAAAAAGGCTTGAGCGCACCGGCCTCAGTGCTGTCAAACACCGGGGTTTCACCTTCGGGCAACCATTGCAGGCGCACACGCGTGGCGTTCAGGTTGGCCGGCGGCCAGGGTGCCCGGCCTTCGGCAAACAGCTGGTCGCGCCAAGCCTCCACCGGCAGGCGAATCGACACCAGCGAACGGCGATTGCAGCCGGGCAGGCTGTCGGTGGCCTCGGCACATTCACCGTCCTGCCAGAGCCAGCCGCGGAAATCGCGCACCGGCCGGGCCAGCCGGTGCAACGCCGCACCGTCGCCCGCAAAGCCGGTGAGCCGGCCCCGCAGGCCGGCCCGCCCCGCATCCACCGGCACGCCTCGTCCGGCCTCGAACGGCGCCACCCATTCGTGCGACTTGCCGTCCACGGTCAGCGTGACCCGCGCCCGGCTTACCGGCAGCAGGTCGATCTGGCCGCGCTTGCGGGGGTTGCCGGGCGGCAGCACCAGATCGGCCACCAGATAGAGAAAAGCGCCTGCGTAGGCCTGGCTACCCACCGCCACACAAAGCTGGTGGCCGTCGGGCCAGCGCAAGGCGCAGCCGCTCATCTCCACCGCCTGGCGAGCCTTGAACGGGTCGCCGAAATCCAGCGCCGAAAACGGCAGCACCACCGGCGTGATGTCGCCGTTGACCAGCACCGGTGCGTGCGCGTTGATCAGCGCGAGCTGTCCGGTGGGGTGGCGCAGTTGCGCGCTGATGCTGGAGAGGCGCTGGTGAAAGCCCGCTTCGTAACGGTCGCGGCTGCGTTGGCGTTCTTCGGTCAGCAGCGTCACGGCCAGTGCCAGCGTGGCCAGCGCCAGCAGCACAAAAGCGCCATGAAACACCAGGCGCCGCCGGAACGCCGCCAGCGGCAGGCGCGGCAGCGCCAGCGGGGGCAGGGCAGGCACGTCCAGCGGACCCAATTTCATAGGGAGCCTCCGGTGCGCAGTTGACCCATTCCAGGCGCACCGCGGAACCGGCTTTGCCGGGCCGCGGGTGCGGTCCCCCTCCCGCCGAAGGCGAGAGAGGGGGAAGACGCGAAGCGGCGCAGGGGGAGCCACCGATTTCCCGGAGCGCGTGCCTCAAATCCAGGGCTCCCGTGGAACCGGCTTTGCCGGGCCACAGGGTGCGTCCCCCTCCCGCCGAAGGCGAGAGAGGGGGAAGACGCGAAGCGGCGCAGGGGGTGCCTCATCTACTCCAGCGGAAGCCGCGCATGGGTACGTTCTCCACTGAGTCGAAGCCAGGGTCCACGTCGCGAAACGCTTCGCGGATGCTGCTCACGTGCTTGCGCACGTTGTCGCGGTTGCGCCCACTCTTGACCACTTCAAATAGATCCTCGTAGCTCACCACCTCGCCCTTGCGCTGGACCAGCGTGGCCAGGATCCGCTGGGCGGTCAGGGGCAAGTTGATGCGCTGGCCGCGCCAGGTGGGGCTGCGTTGCCACAGCGGGTCCAGGCAGAGTTCTTCTGCCGGCACGGGCGGCGCATCCATCTGGCGCTGGCGCGCGGTGCGCAGGATGTCCAGGAAGGTTTCGACGAATTCGGCTTCTTCAAACGTGGTCTTCTGCAGGTAGTCCCAGGCATCGAGCGCCTTCATGATGCTGCGGTAGATGGCCGCCGGCATGGCCGAGACCACCAGCACCGGTGTGCCCTGGTGCAGCTTGTTGATGGTGTTGATGATGGCCACGCCGGCGTGGCGCTCGCGCCCCAGTTCGATGTCGAGCACCACCAGGTCGTAGCGCTCGCGGGCCAGCGCGGCTTCGGCGCTGTCGCGGTCGAACCACTGGTCGATCTGCATGTGCGGACGGGTCGCACGGATCCAGCCGCACAGCTGGTTGCTGGTCGGGCGGTCGTCTTCAATCACGGCGACTTTGTCCATGCGCGGATTATCGAGGGGCGGCTGAGGCTACCCTGTGAGTTTTTCTTCCCGGGCGGGCAGAAACACAGTCGCGGGCACCCTGGCGGCTTCCGGGGCATGTGCGGACCATTGTGATCATGGTGCTGCCCGTTGGGGGTGGCGCCCACCAACGCAGGAGAAACCACCATGCCCATGTTCGATGCCTTGTCCCGCGCCTGGCGCCGCCTCAGAGGCAAGAGCCACAACCTTGAGGCAGATGCGCCCGAAACCGAATTTGCACCGTCGACCGGCACCCCTGCTCCAGCGAACGCGAGGCCGTACCGCCCCATGCCCATGCCCCGGGTGGATCTTCAGCCGCTGGTGGTGGGCGTGCTGGTGGTGTCGCTGGTTTCTGGAGCCGCCTGGGTGATGGTCAAGTACCCGCCGGTGCGGCAACTGGTGCCGGGGGAACTGGCGGTGCGCAGCAACCAGCTGACCGGCGACACCACGGTCTGGCGCAGCGGCAGCCTGTGGGCCTGGCCCGGCATCCACCGCGTCACGGTGCACGACCTGAACGACCGCCACTGGGAGGCCACGGCCATGGCCCGCGCCGACGGGTCGGAGCCGGCGCAGACGGTGGAGGGTTTGTCGATCGGCATTGCGCTCAAGCTGCGCTACGCCATCGATGTGGAACAGCGTTCGGGCGCGCAACTGCACAGCCTGCCCGCCAACCTGGACCAGCAGATCGTGGAGCCGGCGGTGCAGGCCACGGTCTACAAGATTGTGTCGCGGCACACGGTGCGCGAGATTTTTTCGTCGCAGCGCGGCCAGATCGAGGAGGCGATGGTGCGCGAGATCGGCACGCGCCTGGCGCGCGATGGCCTGGTGCTGCGCTCGCTGCACATCGGCCAGATCGACCTGCCTGCCGACTACCGGCGCGGCATGGAGGTGCTGCTGACCGAAGGCCTGGAGGCCGAGAAGATGCGCTACACGCTGGAGCTGCGCGAAAAGCAGGTGCGCGAAGGCGAGTTGAGAGCCAATGCCGACAAGGCACGGCGCGAGATCGCTGCTGAGGCCGCTGCACGCGAACAGATCATTGCCGCCAAGGCGCAGGAAGAAGCGATGAAACACGTGCTGCCGTTCAAGCAGCGCCAGATCGAGCAGCGCAAGCTCGAAGCCGAAGCCGCCCGCGTGCAACGGGTGCAGCAGGCCAAGGCCAACGCCGAGGCGCGCGAGATCGAATCGCAGGCCGAAGCCGATGCGCGCCGCAAGCTGGCCGACGCTGAAGCCTACCGCCAGGCCAGCCTGGGCAAGGTGCAGGCCGAGCAGATGGCGGTGGAGGGCGCGCTCATCACCCGCCACCCGCTGCTGATCCAGAAGACCATGGCCGACCGCCTGAGCGACAAGGTGCAGGTAATCATCGCTTCGCCACCGCAGAGCGGGGGGTTCATCGGTGACCAGTTGCTGGGCACCACAACCGCAGCCGCACCGCGTGGCCGGCAGGTCACCTACCTGGAAGACGAACACAGGGTAGTGGAGCGATGAGCTTGATTCGCAACGGAGCCAAGGAAATGACATGCACAAATTCAAAGTGGGTGGCGGTTGCGCTGACCCTGGTCCTGGTGTTTACCTGCGCGGTCTCGATGGCCGCCGCACCCGAACCTCCACAGACAGTGGCCGTGGTCACGCGCGACATGACGCCGCTGCGGGCCGCACCGGCAGCGTCGGCCGCGCGCTCCAGCGTGCTCTGGCGCGGCGAGCTGCTGGAGGTGCGCGGCTTGCGGGGCGACTACGCGCTGGTCTGGGACCATCACCGCGAACGGGGCGGCTTCGTGTTGAGCGAGCAACTGCACCCGTTGCAGACCTCGGCCACGGACCTGCCCGGTCTGCAGGCCCTGCTGGCTTTTGTGAGCCAGCAGCCGGGCGACGAGACGCTGGGTCTGGCGCTGGCGGCCGCCGTGGTGCAGGCACTGCCCCCGCAAGACCTGCATGGCCCCGCCGAGGCCGTCGTGCTCGACGCCATCGGGCGCCAGGCCGAACGGCTCGGCGAACGCATCACACGCGGCGCCGGTGAGCGCAGCCGCGACCAGACCACCTTGACCGCGCATGTGGACATCGCTGCGCGGCACGGTGTTCGTTTCCTCAGCGTGGCCGCTGGCGAAGCCGTGGTGCATTGTTATGAGGGCGACGCGTACCGCAGGCTGCTGACGAATCGCCATGCCACCCCCGAGCAGCGCGCACGCGCGGTGCTGGCGCTCACAAAGCCCAACTGTGTGACCGAACCGCTTCGACCCGCAGAACGTGAAGCGTTGGACCAGCAGCGCGACGCGTTGCTGGCTCAGGCGCCAACCGATGGGCTGGCCCCGCATTGGGCGGCCCGGTTGCAGATCCGCCAGGCCGAGGTGCTCAGCCGCCTGGCCTTTGCGGCTGTGCGCCGCGGTGACGCTGTGGCCGCCAGCGCGGCCGCCCGCCTGGCCATGGACGCCTTGACCTCGGCCGCGACCGAAGACCTCTCGGAGGCGGACCGGCGCGAGCACCGGGAGGCCGTGCTGCGCACCAATGCGGTTCGCTGGGCGGCTGTGCCTTCTGCCACCACCGTGCCGGCAGGTGTGCCGCTGGCGGTCGAGACCCAAGCTGACGGTCAGACCTGTGTGCGACTGCACGAACAGAAGAACGCGCAGAAAACGCTCGCCCAACGCTGCACCTGGGGGCAGGTCTGGGCCGCATCGGCACAGCGCAACCGGGAGCGCAACGCCATCGTGCTGGCGGTGCAGCCCATCGACGGCTGGCGCGAGCTCTGGGTGTTTCGTCAGACGCGCCAGGGCTGGGAGGTGCTGGTGCAGCCACCGGCGGCGTTGCTGCCGGGTGTGGGTTTCGCCGAGTTTGCCGGCTGGGTGCCTGGCGGAAACAGCATGCTCATGGCCCGGGAAGCCATGGCCGAAGGCCGCACCATCCGTCGCTTCGAAGTGGTGAGGCTTGACACACTGACCCCGGAACGCATCGCGTTCAGACCGGATGCCTTGGGTGCCTTCAACCGATGGGCCGATACCGGGTGGAAGCAGCTGTCGCTGGCGCTGCGCTGACGGCGCATGCCCGTCAGCCCGCGATGACAACGGTTCACTTCATCGCATTGATCTTCTCCAGCATGCCCGCCGGCCATTGTTTGGCTTCGGCGGAGGCCAGATAGATCTTCTGTGCGTGCTCGCGGAATGCGTCGATGTTGGGTGTGTACACGTCCAGCCCCTGTTGTTTGAAGCTGTCGGCCAGTTCCTTCTCGCGCTTGAGGTGTTCGGCCGTGCTCCAGGCGATGGCCTTGTCGGCGGCGGCCTGAAAGGCTTGCTGCTTCGCAGGCGTCATGCCTTCCCAGATTTTCATGTTCACCGTGAGCAGGTCGTAGCCCACCAGGTGCGAGGTCAGCACGATCTGCGACATCACCTCGAAGAACTTCATGTTCTGCACATTGGGCAGCGGGTTGTCCTGGCCGTCGATGGCACCGGTCTGCAGGCCGGTGTAGGTTTCGGCATAGGCCATGGGCGTGGGGTTGGCGCCCAGCGAACGGCCCAGCAGGGCCCAGCTCTCACCGGGTGGCATGCGCAGCTTGATGCCGGCCAGATCGGCTGGGGTGTTGATCTTCTTTTTGGGCTTGAGGCCAACCTGCCGTGTGCCGAAGAAGGTCGGTCCCAGGATCTTCACTTTCAACTGGTCTTCAACCATCTTCTTCATCTCGGTGCCCATGTCACTGGCGAAGAAGGCGCCGAGGTGGTTGGCGTCACGGAAGAGATAGGCCGAGGTGAGCAGCGACCAGGCAGGCACCTGCTTGGCGATGTCCTGCGGGCCGATGTTGCCCATGTCGAGGTTGTTGCGCTGCAGGGCCACCAGTTCGGTGCCCTGACGGTACAGGGTGGAGTTCAGGTAGACCTCCAGCTTGAAGTCGGCTTCCACGTCCTTGCCGAACATCTTCATCATGTCGGCGCGGATGTCGCGATCGGAGAACACAGCGGCAAAGCGCAACGGGGTGTTGCCCTGCGCCCAGGCGGGCACGAGCGCGGCGGAGGCCAGGGCGGCGCCGGCAGCGATGGCACAACGGCGGTTGATGTGACGATTCATGGCAAATGTCTCCTCTAGGTTGGGGTGAAAAGCAAACAAACAAAACTTCAGGTGGCGGCCGGGGCTGCGGCGCACAGGCGCTCATGCACGGCGCGGATCGCCAGCTCGTAACCGAACGCGCCAAAGCCGCAGATCACGCCCGTGGCCGCCAGCGACACCAGGGATTTCTGGTACAGCTCGTCGCGGCGGTGGATGTTGGTGATGTGCACCTCGGCGATGGGCAGATCGAGCGCCTTGAGCGCGTCCAGCAGCGGGATCGAGCGAAATGAAAGCCCGGCCGGGTTGATGACCACGGCGGCTGCGTGCTCGCGCGCCTCTTGCACCCAGTCCACCAGCACGCCTTCATGATTGGACTGGCGAAACTCGCAACCCAGCCCCAGCTCGGCCGCCACACGGCGGCACAGTTGCTCGACCTGGGACAGGGTGGTGGAGCCATAGAGCGCGGGTTCCCGCACGCCGAGCAGGTTGAGGTTGGGTCCGTTGAGGATGTGGATGGTTGTGGTCATGGCAATGCCTGTTTCAAACGGGTCGCTGCGGCGGTCTCAATGCTGTTCAATCCCCTTCACTGCGCCTACATTGGGGGCCCTGGTTTTCAAGCCCTCTGCGGGAACGGGTGTGTTGTTGTTGCAGCCGATTCTTGACCCGTATCAGGAAAGACTTTCCAAACTGGAAACCGATTCCGTCATAAGAAATATTCAGAGATGAACCTTGCACTGGACCGTGGACTTTCCCTGCTGGAGCACATGGCGGCACACCCCGGTGGCTTGCCGCTGGCCCAGATGGCGACCGAGCTGGACATCCCGCTGAGCGCCTGCCATCGCCTGCTGGACGACCTGCAGCGCCGCGGCTATGTGCGGCAGGTGCGCGCGCAGGGCGACTACCTTCTCACCACCAAACTGGCCTCGCTGGGGCTGGGCTATCTCAGCACGGCGGGCATCGTCGACATTGCCGAACCCTTGCTGGAACGGCTCGCGCACAGCTCGGGTGAGCTGGTGAGGCTGTCGATCGTGGACGACGACCGCCTGACATGGATTGCAAAGGCGCAGGGCATGCGCCAGGGCCTGCGCTACGACCCCGACATGGGCATGGACGCGCGCCTGTCGTGCACGGCGTCGGGCCACGCCTGGTTGCTGACGCTGAGCGACGAGCGTGCGCTCGACCTCGTCACGCGCCAGGGGTTTGGTTCGCCCGCCGAGTACGGCCCGAAGGCGCCCACCACCGTCAAGGCCCTGTTGGGCTATCTGCATGCCGCGCGCGTGCGCGGCTACGCCATGATCGACGAGGTGTTTGCCCCCGGCATGAGCGCCATGGCGGCGCCGGTGATGCGCCGGGGCGAAGCGATCGGGGTGCTCAGCATCGCCGGGCCGCGGATCCGGCTCACCAATGAGCGCATGCACACCCTGGCGCCCTCGTTGCTGGCAGCGGCCGCCGAACTGGGCCCGATCAGCAACGGGTCCAGCCTGTTCGGCCGGCCGCCTCTGGGCAAGGGATGAGTCTGTTCCGCGCCAGCCAGCTGTGGCACAGTGCCTCATCTTTTCATCCCATCTGAAGGAATCCGCTCCATGACCCAATACGCAATCGTCACCGGCGCCGGCAGCGGCATTGGCCGTGCCTGTGCCCTGGGGCTGCTGGCCGAAGGCTGGCACGTGGCCCTGATGGGCCGGCGGGCCGACGCGCTGCAGGCCACCGCCGAAGCCGCTGGCGCCAACGCCGCCAACGCCTTTGTGCTGCCCTGCAACGTAGCCGACGATGAGGCGGTGGCCGCCGCCTTTGCTGCGGTGCGCGAGCGCTTCGGCCGGCTGGATCTGCTGTTCAACAACGCCGGTGGCGGCCTGGGCGCGAAGACGCCCGACCTGGTGAGCGCGGCCGAATGGCGGCAGGTGGTCGACGTGAACCTGAACGGCGCGTTCTATTGCCTCTCGCAGGCCTTCAAGCTGATGAAAGAGCAGACCCCCATGGGCGGACGCATCATCAACAACGGCTCCATTTCGGCCTACGCGCCGCGCCCGGGTTCCATCGCCTACACCGCCACCAAGCACGCGGTCAGCGGCTTGACCAAGACCGCCGCTCTGGATGGTCGAACCTATGGCATCGCGGTGGGGCAGATCGACATCGGCAATGCCGCCAGCGAGCTCACTGCCCGCATGGCAGACGGGGTACCCCAGGCCGACGGCAGCATCCGCCCCGAGCCGCGCATGGAGCTGCAGGCGGTGGTCGACACGTTCATGGGCATGGCGCGCCTGCCGCTGTCGGCCAATGTGCTGTTCACCACCGTCATGGCCACCAACATGCCCTACATCGGGCGCGGCTGACCATGTTGCGCGCCGGCACCCGGTCATGAGGCCGCAGTGCGCGGCCGCCTGCGACCATGGGGAGACCCCTTGTGTGACGGAGTTGGCGTCGGACGGCTTCAAGCGGGTGCCGAACCGCACTATGCTTGGCGGAGTGCGTGTGGCGGGGCAAGGCTGATGCCAGCGCGACCGAATTGACGGATTCCACCGGCGGAGAACACATGGCGAGCGATTTGGACACGGTCAGGGTGCTGAGGGCACTCTTCAACGACATGCCGCGCGCGCCGGAAGGCCTGTCGCAGGAAGAAACCGTGGCCTGGGTCCGGCAGTCGATGATCGACTACGAGGGCGGCGACATGGCCTACATGCTCGAACACGTCACGCGCAACGCCATGCTCGACATCGCCCTGCGCCTGCGCGAAGACGGCAACCTGCAGGACGACGCGGCCTTCGACGAAACGGTGGAGATGTTGTCCACGCCCGAGGGTCGCAAGACCTTCATGGACCGCATCATCGCCGCCCAGAAAACCGTGGACGCTACGGCGCGGCTGCTGCGGCGCGCCAAGCGCACACCGGGCGAGCCTGAACCGCATTTCAGCTCGCTGTCTGAAGAAATCCAGCGCTTCATCAATGCGGCGCCGGGTGGCCCAGGGCCCCTGTATGCCGAGTACGCCGCCCGGGAAGACGTGATCGAGATCGGCGTGTTCGACGTGGCGCCCGCGCAGGTGCATGAGTTCTCGTGGGGCTTCGTGGCCGAGCACGGAGATGCGTGGCATTTTTACGTGGCCGATGTCTGGCGCCGCGGAACGGTGGGCTATTTCGACCGCTTCGACCGGGTCTGGCAAAGGGAAACCACATCCCCACGTGGCGGCGCCTTGTTTGCCTCACCCGTGCCTGCAGGCATTGCCATGGACGACGGCATCGGCAGCTTCAGCAGCATGGTGCTGACCTCGGCCAACGGGCTCGCCGATCCTGACCTTCGCCACTGGGTGGGCGAGGTGTTCATCCAGCAGGTGCTTCCCTACATGGTGAGCCAGGTGCTGGACGACGACGACGACCTGCCGTTGCCATAGGCACTGGCCCCCACGCTCCGCCGCTGCGCGGGTCGCTGCCCCCCAAGGGGGCTGACCTTGCTTGGGGCGGCCCGGCGCTGCGGTCTTCTTTCCCCCACGCTCCGCCGCTGCGCGGGTCGCTGCCCCCCAGGGGGGCTGACCTTGCTTGGGGCGGCCCTGCGTTGCGGCCTGCAAGGCACGCGAAGCGGCGCGGGGGTGTTTCCGGGTTCAGTCGCCAGCGTGAATGGCGGCGAAGCGCCGCTGGGTCTCGCGCCGCATCTCGCGGCGAATCTCGGCGGCCGCATGGCGGCGGCGCTCGTCGGGTGTGGCTGGCGTCAGCGCAGGCACTGAGGCGGGCTTGCCATCGTCGTCGACCGCCACCATGGTGAAAAAGCAGCTGTTCACATGGCGCACCGACTGCACCCGGATGTCTTCGGCCACCACCTTGATGCCCACTTCCATCGACGAGTTGCCGGTGTGGTTGATGGAGGCGAGGAAGGTGACCAGTTCACCGACCTGAATCGGCTGTCTGAACATCACCTGATCCACGCTGAGTGTGACCACATAGCGGCCAGCGTAGCGGCTGGCACAGGCGTAGGCTACCTGGTCCAGCAGCTTGAGGATGGAGCCACCATGGACCTTGCCGGAAAAATTGGCCATGTCGGGCGTCATCAGCACGGTCATGGTCAGTTGGTGTGAGGGAAGGTTCATGGTGCGGAATGGCGGTGAAAGAGGGACGGCAAAAGCGACGGAAAAAGGCGAAGTATGAAGGAAACGGTGCACGCCGGAGACAGCCAGGAGCACGCCCCGGGTCCAGAATGCCGCATGCCCATGCCGCACGATCCCCACTGGCCGCCAAACCTGCCGCGCCGGCTCACGCTGCCTGAGACCAGCCTGTTCTACAACGCCGAGGTGTCGGCCCGGCGTTTTCCGCACAAGCCTTTTCTGCTGTATTACGGCGAGCCGCTGAGCTTCGCCCGCTTTCATGATGAGGCCATGCGCCTGGCCGGCTACCTGCAGATTGAGTGTGGCGTGAAGGCCGGCGACCGCGTGCTGCTGTACCTGCAGAACAGCCCGCAATGGATGCTGGGCTACTACGCCATCCTGCGAGCCAACGCGGTGGTGGTGCCGGTGAACCCCATGAACATGAGCGAAGAACTGGCGCACTATGTGGCCGACAGCGGCGCCCGCGTGGCCGTGGTGGCGCAAGACCTTCTGCCGCAGGCGCTGCCGTACCACCGGGCCCACGGCGCCACGGGCGAGGCCGCCATCGATCACCTGGTGGTGGCCACCTACAGCGACTACCTGGGTCAGCCCGAAGGCCTGCGCCTGCCCGACTTCGTGACCGAGCCCCGCCGGGCTTTGCAAGGTGCGGGCCTGCACGCCTGGCACGATGCGCTGGCCGCCAAGCGTGTGCCTGGACCGCACGCCGCCGGGCCCGACGATTTGTGCGTGATGCCCTACACATCAGGCACCACCGGCCACCCCAAGGGCTGCATGCACACCCATCGCAGCGTGATGTGCACGGCCATGGGCGGCATGCAATGGTTCGCCCGCACGCAGGACGACGTGATGCTCTCGGTGCTGCCGCTGTTCCATGTGACCGGTATGACCGGGGGCATGAACGGACCCTTGCTGGTCGGTGCCTCGGTGGTGCTGATGTCGCGCTGGGACCGCGAGACCGCGGCCGAACTCATGCAGCGCCACGGGGTGACCAGCTGGCAGGCCATCGCCACCATGGTGGTCGACTTTCTGGCCAACCCCCGCATTGCTGAGTTCAACCTGTCCGCCCTCAACGGTATCCGGGGCGGGGGGGCGGCGATGCCTGAGGCAGTGGCCCACAAGCTCAAGGCTCTGACCGGTTTGGATTATGTGGAAGGCTATGGCATGTCCGAAACCATGGCCGCCACCCACATCAACCCGCCGCACCGGCCCAAGCCGCAGTGCCTGGGCATTCCGGTGTTCGGGGTGGACGCCCGCATCCTCGACCCCGTGAGTTTGCAGGAGGTGCCACAGGGCGAGACCGGCGAGATCGTGGTGCACGCGCCGCAGGTGATGCAGGGCTACTGGCGCAATGCCAAGGCCACAGCCGATGCGTTCATCGACATGGATGGCCGGCGCTTCCTGCGCACGGGCGACCTGGCCCGGGTGGACGAAGACGGCTACTTCTTCATGACCGACCGGCTCAAGCGCATGATCAACGCCAGCGGCTACAAGGTGTGGCCGGCCGAGGTGGAAGCGCTGATGTATGGCCATCCTGCGATCCACGAGGTCTGCGTGATCGGCGCGCAGGACGACAAGCGCGGTGAAACGGTGAAGGCAGTGGTGGTGCTCAAGCCCGCGGAAAAGGGCCGGGTGAGTGAGCAGGACATCGTGGCCTGGGCGCGCGGACACATGGCGGCCTACAAGAGCCCGCGGGTGGTGAGCTTCGCCGACAGCCTGCCCAAGTCCGGCACCGGCAAGATCATGTGGCGCGAGCTGCAGGAACGCCAGGCCGAAGCCGATGCGCGCGCTGGCGGCATGCCGCCCCACACCTGAGATCGCATCAACGGTAGCTGGTCAGCAGGATGCTGGTTTCCGTGCCACGGATGCCGCTGATCAGTCGGATGCGCTCCAGCGCTTGTGACAGTTCGGCCATGGAACCCACCTCGATTTCGGCCAGCAGATCCCAGCGGCCGTTGGTGTCGTGCAGGCCGGCCACGGCCGGCTCGCCCAGCAAGCTGGCCAGCACGCGCCGGGATTGGTTGCCCTCCACCAGCACCCCCATCCAGGCCCGGATGCGCTCGGGCTGCGCTTCCGGTCGCAGGCGCACCGTGTAGCCCACGATCACCTGGCTGTCTTCCAGCTTGCGCAGCCGGTTGGTCACCGTGCCACGCGAGACCTTCAGCTTGTGGGCAAGGTCGGCCACAGAAAGGCGTGCGTTCTGGCGGAGGGTGGCGATGAGTTGCTGGTCGAGCTGGTCCATGTGCAAAACGCCAAATAGTGTTGTCGTTCTGCTCGATTTTCTGTCATTTCTCTACTTATTTGGCACTTTTCATTGCCGCGCGCCACCGGCAAACTGGCTCTCACGCCTGAGCGGATTTGGGGCCTGGACACCTTGGCGCCGCCCTCAGTGCAACTTGAGACACCGGAAAACCCCATGAAAAGCGCATCCACGCACACCCTGCACCCCACCTCGCGAGCCGACCTGGCGCGTTTCGCGGCAACAGGCACCTTGTACCTCAGTGCCCCCGAAGCCGCAGAGCTGGTACGGCGCCTGGGACTGACCCACTGCCTGGGCCGCCTGGCCGAGCACATCCGCGCCGACTATCTGCGCTGGGCCGATTTCGACAAGACGGCTCGCGTGGCCTCGCATTCACATGGCGGGGTGATCGAGCTCATGCCGGTGGCCGACGGCCACCGCTACAGCTTCAAGTACGTCAACGGCCACCCGGGCAACTCCCGCCACGGCCTGCCCACCGTGATGGCCTTTGGTGTGCTGGCGGATGTGGACAGCGGCGCGCCACTGTTCCTGAGTGAGCTCACCCTCACCACGGCGCTGCGCACGGCCGCCATGTCGGCTCTGGCCGCGCAGGTGCTGGCCCGACCGGACAGCCGCACCATGGCGCTGATCGGCAACGGTGCCCAGAGCGAGTTTCAGGCCCTGGCTTTCCGCGATCTGGTGGGCATTGCCTCGCTCCGCGTGTACGACGTGGACCCTGCCGCGACCGGCAGGCTGGTGTTCAACCTGCAGCGCAGCGGCTTGCAGGTCACGGTGTGCGCCAGCACGGCGGAGGCGGTGGCCGGTGCCGACATCGTGACCACGGTGACGGCCGACAAGCGCAACGCCCTCATCCTCACCCCCGACATGATCGCGCCCGGCATGCACCTCAATGCCGTGGGTGGCGACTGCCCCGGCAAAACGGAACTGCACGGCGACATCCTGGACACCGCCAAGGTGTTTGTCGAGTACGAGCCTCAATCGCGCATCGAAGGCGAGATCCAGCACAAGCCACAGGACTTTGCTGTCACCGAGTTCTGGCGGGTGTTGGTCGGTGAACGCAGTGGACGCGACAGTGCCGAGCAGGTCACCGTGTTCGACTCGGTCGGTTTTGCGCTGGAAGATTTTTCTGCCTTGCGCTTCATGATGGACAGCGCCGTTCGCCTGGGCCTGGGTCAGCGCATCGACCTGATTCCCCGGCTGGCCGACCCGAAGGACCTCTACGGTTCGCTGCGCCCTGTTTCAGTGGGCGCTTCGCCCACGCCCCTGCAACCTGCCTGAACCGGATCAGCGATTTTCCGCTTGCGGTTGCATCCTGGACACAACCTTCATCGTGTTCTCCGACTGCGGTCAGGTACCTCCGCAGGCGTGCCCTGTCGCTCCATCCTTGAATCCGCATCAAGCGGCCTTTTCGTGTGTCTGCGGGTTGGGGCCTGTCACTTGAGCTGATGGACGACCTCAGGCCACTCATATTCAGGCGCACAGAGTGCGGTTTTCGCCAGAATGGGCCCATTTGAAGGGGCTGGGCCTTTCAGTCCCCCGGCAAATCGTGGAGGATGTTCACGTGGCATTCGACGAGGGGATTCACTTGCAAGGCGAGGATCTTTCGCCCTGCAAGGGAAATATCACCTGAACGAAGTCAAAGGGCACCGCTCGCGATAAGAGCCTGCCAGGATGAAGTGGTGACAGAATGCAACCGAACACAGAGGGCTGGACATGTTGCAATCGGCAGCGTTCCCTGCGGGGGAGCGGGTATCCAGGGAGGTGAGAACGTGGCGGGATCAGAGCCCGCCCACCTCTATCGTGGGTGTCTGGGCCAGGCGTGTCGGGTCGCTGGCGTTACTCGCCGTCACCTTGCACCTGGGCGCCTGTGAATCGCCCCCGCCTCCGCCCCTGGTGCTGGGCATGAACAGCTGGGTCGGGTACGACCCGCTGGTGCTGGCCCGTGATCGCGACATGATCGACACCACGCAGATCAAGGTGGTGGAGCTCTCCTCAAGTTCAGAGGCCATGCGTGGCTTTCGCAACGGACTGATCGACGCGGCCGCCCTCACCCTGGACGAGGCGCTGCGACTGGCCGGCGAAGGACAGGACCTGCGCCTGATCGCGCTGCTTGACGCGTCTGCCGGCGCGGATGCGGTGGTGGCCCGTCCAGGCATTGACACGCTGCAGGCGCTCAGGGGCGAGACGATCGCGGTGGAGCGATCCGCTGTGGGCGCGCTCATGCTGACGCGGCTGCTTCAAAAAGCCGGGTTGCAGCCGGCCGACGTGAATGTGCTCAACCTTGAAGCCAGTCTGCACCTGGACGCGCTGCGCAATGGCCGGGCGGTGGCAGCCATCTCCTACCAGCCACTGGCCGGGGCTTTGAAGAAAGCCGGCTTCAGCGTGATCTTTGACAGCGCCGGTCTGAGTGACGAACTGTTCGACGTCCTGGTGGTGCGCGCCAGCACCCTGAAAGAACGGCCTGGTCAGGTGGACGCATTGATGGCGGGATGGCGCGATGGCTTGAGGGCACTGGCGCAAGACCGGGCAGCGGTGGCCGCCGACATGGCCAGAGGGAGTGGCATGACGCCCGAGGAATACCTGGACACCCTTAATGGACTCGCCTTCTACGAGCCCGCGGCCTCACTGGAGCAGCTCTCGGGTCAGCCCCCCCCCCTGGTGCAAGGTGCAGAACGCCTGGTGCAGACCCTCATTTCGACGGGTTTGCTTGACCAGACGCCCGACTGGGGGCGCCTCATCGATCCTGAGCCGGCGCGGCGTGTCATGAATGCGGGGAAACCGTCTTGAGTCTTTCGAACTGGCTTCTGCCGTTGACCGCGCGCTGGTTGGTGCCGCTGTTCCTGCTGCTGGCGGCACTGGCGGCTTTGTCGTTGCGCTATGGGCACGAGATGGATCAGGCGGAAGCGTCTGTGATGGCGGAGGAGACATTGCGTCTGCGTGAGCGGCTCAACACCGAGCAGACCCGCCTGGACCGTCAGGCCAGCCTGGGACGGGATCTGCTGTTTCGCCGGGTCGTGGGAGGGCTGGGGCTTCACAGCGGGATCGAACATGCGCTGATGCTGGATCAGCGCGGAAGGGTGTTGGCATCGCTCGCCCGGCGCGACCTGGGACTGCCCATTGAAAAGGTGCTGGAGCGGATGAATGGTGTCGACCAGGCGCTGCGCCACGTGCTGACCCGGCCGACCAGCAAGGTGATCGAAGTCGAGCGCTTCGGCGATGCGCCCATCCTGACGGGTCTGGTGCCCATCGAGACGGGCGACCGCCTTGTGGTGGTGGCGAACGCGTCCCGGTCGCTCGCAGTCCGGCGCGCGGCGGTGCAATCGGAACTGATGCGCGAAGGTCTGTTGATGCTGGCGGCTGCGGCGCTGCTGGCGGCGCTTCTGCATTGGGTCTGGTTCCGTCGGGCTGAAAGGCTGGCGAAGGCGCTCGGCGAGATCGGCTCGGGGCATCTGTCGGTGCGAACGGGCATTTCTGGGCGCGACGAACTGGCGCTCATTGGTGCGCAGGCCGACCGCATGGCCGAGCGGCTGAGCGCCGATCGGGAGCATTTGCGCAAGATGAATCAGGTGGTGGACCGTTCGCCGCTGGTGGTGATCGAGTGGCGCAATGCGCCGGGCTGGCCGGTGTCGTATGTGAGTGATTCGCTGCGCCTGTGGGGCTATGCGCCAGCAGACCTGATGGGGGGCCGGATTCAATACAACGACCTGTTTCATCCCGACGATGTGGAGCGCGTCAACGCTGAAATCGCTCACTACTTTGCGCAAGGGCCAGACGAATACCAGCAGGAATACCGCTTGCGCTGTGCCGATGGGCGCTGGGTGTGGGTGGACGACCGCACGGCTCTGGAGCGCAATGCCGAAGGCGAAGTGGTGCGCATCAGCGGGATCTTGCTGGACATCACGGCGCAGAAGGAGGCCCAACTGGCCCAGCAGGAGCAGGCCCAGACGTTGCGGCTGTTTTACGAGTTGCCGTTCATCGGCATGGCGATCTCCTCCACCGCAGACAAGCGGTGGCTGCAGGTGAACGATCGCCTGTGCGAGATTCTTGGTTATTCCCGCGAAGAGCTGCTCGAGCTGCCCTGGACCGACATCACCCACCCGGACGATCTGAAGCCAAACCTGAACCTGTTCGAAGACCTCTCAGCAGGCCGGATCGACAGCTACGGCATGCAGAAGCGGTTCGTGCGCAAGAACGGCGACGTGGTGGACACCGAGATCAACGTCAGACCCCTGCGCAATCCGGACGGCAGCATTCTTCACCTGTTCACCACCGTCCAGGACATCACCGACCGGCTGCGCGCCAATGCGCAACTGAGTGAACAAAGGGATCGGCTGGAGCGTGCTGAGGCCTTGGCGCGCCTGGGCAGTTGGACATTCGACCCCGACAACCAGCAAGGATGGTGGTCTTCCCAGATGTTCCACAACCTGGGCCTGGAGCCCACCGATGGCGTACCCCCCGACTTTGATGTGTTTCTGGAGCGTCTGCACCCGGACGATCGCGCGACGGGGGCCGGCGATCTGCAGCGCATGATGCGCGGTGAGTCTGTGGACGATGTCGTGTTCCGGACCAATCCTGCTCTCGGCGAGGTGCGATGGTTCCAGGGCACCGTGCGCAGGCAGGAGCGCGACGTGTCCCAGTTGCCGCTCTACACCGGGACGCTGCTCGACATCACGCCGGTCAAGCAGGCCGAAGAAATGCTGCGGCGCACCAACGAAGCGCTGGAGCAACGTGTGAGAGAGCGCACGGCCCAGCTGAGTGACGCCAATCACGAGCTGGAGGCGTTTTCATACACCGTGTCGCACGATCTGCGGGCGCCGCTGCGCGGCATTGATGGCTACAGCCAGTTGCTGCTGGAAGAATACGGGCAGCAACTGGACGAAGAGGGGCGGCATTTTGTGGAGCGTGTGCGTGCCGGCGTGTCGCAGATGAGCGAGCTGATCTCGGACCTGCTCGACTACTCCCACCTGGATCGCCGGACCATGGGGTCGGATGCGGTGGAGGTGCAGCCCCTGATCGAGCGCTTGCTGGAGCTGTACGCGCCCGACATCGAACGCAATGGTGTCGAAGTGGCGCAGCAGATCGAGCCCCTCATCCTGCGGCTGGACCGGGAGGGCCTGAAACTCGCGCTGCGCAACCTGATCGGCAATGCCTTGAAATTCAGCGGCAGCGCCGCCGCCCCGCTCATCGAGATTGGCGCAAGCCAGCGCGGCCAATGCTGTCTGATCTGGGTCAAAGACAACGGCGTGGGCTTCGATATGCAATACCATGACCGCATCTTCGGCATTTTTCAGCGGCTGCACCGCGCCGAAGACTACCCCGGGACCGGCGTTGGGCTGGCGCTGGTGTCCAAAGCGGTGCAGCGCATGGGCGGCCGTGTATGGGCCCAAAGTGAACTGGGCCAGGGAGCCACTTTCTATCTGGAGTTTCCTGTATGAACCCGTCTCCCCAAATGCCTCCCATCATGCTGGTCGAGGACAACCCGATGGACCTCGACCTCACGCTGCGGGCGTTCAGCAAGAAGCGCTTCGGCAACAACATCCTCGTCGCGCGCGATGGCGAAGAGGCGCTGGCCTTTCTTGCGCGGTGGGAAGGCGGCGATCCGGTTCCGGCGGTGATCCTGCTGGACATCAACATGCCCAAGGTCAGTGGCCTGGAAGTGCTGCGCCAGCTCAAGGCACACGAGCGTTTTCGCCGTATTCCAGTGGTGATGTTGACCTCATCCCGTGAAGACCGGGACCTCAAGGCGGCCTACGATCTGGGTGTGAATTCCTACATCGAGAAACCGGTGAGCTTCAGCAAATTCATGGAGGTGGCGGATCACATCGAGCTTTATTGGTGTGTGCTCAACGAGAGGCCGTACTAGAGGCTCCCCCCCGCCGCGCTTCGCGCGACCCCCTCAAGGGGGCACACCTTTGGACCGGCGGAGCCGGATCCTGGGTGTTGCTTGATGGGGCATTTCGCTCCGGAGGGCGACCTTGCACTGCTCAGCCCGACCACACGGCGAGGGGGCGCTCACTCAGAACAAACGTGGTATGAACGGGCTTCGGTTCAATTCATTTCCAGGATCCCTGCATGTTGAAAATTCTCATTCCCACCGATGGCTCCCCACACGCCTTGCTGGCCGTGCACCATGCGCTCAGGCTGGTAGGCGCGGGTTTGAAGGCGCGTTTCGTGGTGGCCAATGTTCAGGAAAGTGCGACGCTGTACGAGCTGGTGGTGGCGCACGATCCCAATGTGCTGCAGAAGGTGAGCGAGGGTGCGGGGCGAGATCTGGTGCGTCAGGCGATGGGGCTTCTGGCCGCTGCTGCCCAGCAGGTGGAGGCGGACGTGAGCACCGGCGATCCGGCCCACATGCTGGTCGAGGCGGTGGAGCGGCACGCTTGTGATGCAGTGATCATGAGCACGCGGGGAGGAGGCCTTCGAGCGGCGGTGCTGGGTTCCGTGTCGCAGGAAATGGTGCAGATCTCGCCGGTGCCTGTCACGCTGGTCAAGCCACCGGAAGACGCTGAGGCCGACGACTGAGCTTCGCCCTCGAGGCGCCCCGGGTTTTTCCTGTTTTGGCCGGACGCAGTCCGGCCAAGTCGTTTCTGGCTCATTCATTCGCGGAATCTGCACTGACCGCCGGCACACCGGCCCTCAAATCCCGAGTAAAACATTACGAATAGAGAAATCAATTTACCAATAGTGAATTATTGGGTACAGTTGCGCCATTCCCAGAGGAGCACAAATGGCCACGTACACCTACCCCACCTTCCCCTACCATCCTCCCCACGACCTCATGCAGGCCGCTCCCCAGCGCAAGCCGCTGGTGGTGATTGGCGCCGGCCCGGTCGGGCTGGCCGCCGCTATCGACGCGCGGCTTCACGGTCTGGATGTGTTGCTGTTTGACGAAGAAGACAGCGTGTCTTTCGGTTCGCGCGCCGTGTGCTACGCCAAGCGTGCGCTCGAGATCCTTGACCGTCTGGGCGTGGGCGACCCCATCGTCGACAAGGGCGTGGGCTGGAACGTGGGCCGCACCTTTCTGCGCGAAGAGGAGGTCTACCACTTCGACCTGGTGCCCGAACCCGGCCACAAGCGCCCGGGCATGATCAACCTGCAGCAGTACCACCTGGAAGAGGCGCTGGTGAAGCGCGCCACCGAACTCGGCGTGGACCTGCGCTGGAAATACAAGGTGGCCGGCGTCCAGCCGCTGAAGGATGGCGCCCGGGTGAGCGTGGAAACGCCGGATGGCGCCTTCGAGATTGATGCCGACTGGCTGATCGTCGCTGACGGTGCGCGCAGCAATGTGCGCCGGCAACTGGGTCTGGACATCGAAGGCCACGTGTTCAAGGACCGCTTCCTGATTGCCGACGTGATCATGGAGGCCGACTATCCCGCCGAGCGCTGGTTCTGGTTCGACCCGCCGTTCCATCCCAACCAGAGCGTGTTGCTGCACAAACAGAGTGACAACGTCTGGCGCATCGACTTCCAGTTGGGCTGGGACGCCGACCCGGAAGAAGAGAAGAAGCCCGAGAACATCATTCCCCGCGTGAAGGCCATGCTGGGCGACGAGCGCCCGTTCACGCTGGAATGGGCCAGTATCTACACCTTCCAGTGCCGACGCATGAAGAACTTCCGACATGGTCGCCTGCTGTTCGTGGGCGATGCGGCGCACCAGGTCTCGCCCTTCGGTGCGCGCGGTGCCAATTCCGGCTTTCAGGACACCGACGATCTGGTGTGGAAGCTGGCGCTTGTGATGAAGGGTCTGGCGCCCGAGCCGCTGCTGGACACGTATGACGCCGACCGCACCTACGCGGCCGACGAGAACATCCGCAACTCCACCCGGTCCACCGACTTCATCACGCCCAAGAGCGCGGTCAGCAAGTTGTTCCGCAACGCGGCGCTGGAACTGGCGCGCACCCAGCCATTCGCCCGTAAGCTGGTGAATTCCGGGCGACTGAGCGTGCCGGCGTTCCTGGTGAACTCGGCGTTGAACACGCCCGACGCCGACGACTTCGAGGGCAACATGGTGCCCGGCGCGCCACTGGACGACGCGCCGGTCCGTGTGGCCGGCCAGGACGCCTGGTTGCTGGACCAACTGGGCAACCGGTTTCAGCTGCTCGTTTTTGCCAACAGCGTGGAGCAGATCGACCCGGCCGTGCGCGCTCAGGCGGCGGGGCTGGCAGCCGCGGCCATTCCGGTGGACACCGTGGTGGTCACCGCCCAGGCTGGAGGCGATGCGGCCGGCGTGACCGTGCTGCACGACCGCGATGGTCTGATGGCCCGCCGGCTCGACGCGCGGCCCGGCTCCAGCTACCTGATTCGACCAGACCAGCATGTGGCCGCCCGCTGGCGCCGGTTTGACTTGCCTGCCGTGCAGCGCGCGCTGGCCCGCGCCACCGCGCAGGACATCGCTTCGGCCGTCACCCGGCGTGCCGCCCTTGAGGCGACCGCCGCCTGAACCCAACCCATCGAGGAGACACCATGCCCCTGCAAAGCCAGCCCAACCTCGCCGAACCCGGCCAGCGCTACTTCCGTGACTTCACGCCGGGCGACGACTTCTACGAAGCCCTGATCGACACGCATCGCGACCTCAGCGACGAGCAGAGCCAGTTGCTCAACGCCAAGCTGATCCTGCTGCTGGCCAATCAGGTGGGCGACATCACCGTGCTCAAACAGGCCATGGCGACCGCACGCCAGGGCATCTGACATCCCACACCCGAAGGAGATCTCCATGAACATCCGCAAGATCCACCACGTCGCCTACCGCTGCAAGGACGCCAAAGAAACCGTCGAGTGGTACCAGAAGCACCTGGGCATGAATTTCGTGCTTGCCATTGCCGAAGACCAGGTGCCGTCCACCCACGCGCCAGACCCCTACATGCACTTGTTCATGGATGCTGGCGGCGGCAACATTCTGGCTTTCTTCGAGTTGCCGAACTCGCCCGCCATGGGCCGTGATCCCAACACGCCTGAATGGGTGCAGCACATCGCACTGGAGGTGGACACGGTCGAAGAACTGGAAGCCACCAAGGCCCGGCTGGAGGCCGCCGGCATCCCGGTGGTGGGCCTGACCGACCACACCATCTTCAAGAGCATCTACTTCTTCGACCCCAATGGTCACCGGCTGGAACTGGCGGCCAACACCGCCACGCCTGAAATGATGCAAAGGCTCGACGAGGTGAAGTGGGACATGCTCAACGAATGGAACCAGACCAAGCGCGCACCCAAACACGCCGCATGGATGCACGAAAAGGCGTTTGCTACCTGAAATAGATTGCGGCAAAGCTCAAAACAAACCCTCAAGTTCCGTCCAGTTCGGTCGAAACAACGGCCAGAACACCCGGCTTGTCTGCCGCGTGCCTCTTGTCGAGGGTGATGCCATGTTGAACTTTTCCGCTTCCAATGCCGTGTCCTGGCCGACGCCGCAGAGCACCGCCGTGCCTGCGGTGACGCCCATCACGCCCGTGCAACCTGCACAGGGCGCTGGCCGCGACGCGCAAGCCGGGCTGGGTTTTGGTCAGAACCGGCAACCAGCGCAACAGCCCAAGGCCGGCAGCAACCCGCAAGGCGTGTCACCCACCGCCAGAGAGGCCGATCCGTCGGCCCCGGGGCAGGCTGCGCAGGGTCGGGAGGGCGATGTGGTGGCCCAACGTGAGGCGCAGGAAGCCGCTGCGAAGGAAGCCGAGCAGCTAGCCAGCGACAAGGAAGAAATCCATCGGCGCCTGCGGGAAGTGCTCTCCAACGTGTGGCAGGCCAGCGCTGCGGTGGTGGATCGGGCGCTCGGGCGCGACCCCGCCAATGAGGTACCCGGATCACCCACGGGCACATCGTCCGCACTGTCGACCGTGGCCGCATCGCTGACCGCTCGCCGGCCCATGTTGCCGGCACCGTTGCCCGCGCCAGCACCCATTGCACAGGCCACGCCCGCGCCAGACACCAATGCCGCCTTGCCAGGTTCCGGGCAACTCCTGCCTGTGGCCGATGTGGTGGCCTACGACGAGCACGGCAACGGCAGCGTGCCGCCTCACGAGGCTGGCAGTCTCGTTGACCAGCGGGTGTGAAGCCGTTGGCTTCCCGGCGGCCTGCCAGGCCTTCGGATGGAGCACCAGTGCAAGCTTTCAGAGTGAAGGCATTGCCACCTGAGGTCTCGACCCTTGGCCGGGCCATCAGAGGATGGTCAACAAACAGCCATCAGCGCACTTCGCGCACGCCAAACTGACCCAGTGCTTTCTGCGTGTGCTCCATGTCGTGCCGGAGCTGGAAACTCAGGCCGCCGGAGCAGGGGTCCTCCCCCTTGTGCACCATCTCTTCGATCCGGGCTGCGGTTCGCACGATGGCACGGAAACCCATGAGCATGGCGGTGCCCTTGAGCTTGTGGGCGTTGTAACCCACTGCCGCGAGATCGCGGTTCTCCAGCGCTGTCAGCAACACATGCACGGATCCCTCCGGAGGCTTGAACAGCGTGGTCAGCAATTCGGCGAGCGTGTCCTCCGGCATCAGGGAGGCAATGTCGGTGAAAGACTCGGAGTCAATCAGGGTGGAGGGGTCTAGCTCGTCAGGCAAGCGCACGGGCAGTTCGTAGGCCGAGATGGGAAACAGGCCGCCGAGGCTCGAGTGCAGTCCAGCGCCTTCAGTTTCTGCGGTCTCCAGTTCCAGCAGACCACAATGCTGCAACGCCCGTTGCAGGTCTTCGGCCTGAAGCGGCTTGCTGGTGAAGGCGTCGACACCGACCTCGCTGGCACGCTTGCGTGTGTCGTTGACCACATCAGCTGTCACCAGGATCACCTTGGTGCTCGCTGCCGGCCCCTCAAGGGCGCGAATGGCCTCGGTGGTGGCGAGCCCGTCGAGCACGGGCATGTGGTAGTCGAGCAGCACCGCGTCAAAGCGCTCCTGTTCAAGCAGATCAAGCGCCTGCTGTCCGTTTTCGCAGAACACCGCGCTGTGTCCCATGTTCTCCAGCAGGATGCTCATGTACTTGAGGTTGATGGGATGGTCCTCGGCCACCAGCACACGCAGGGATGAGGCGGATCTGCGCGTCTTCGGCTGGTCAGGCGTATCCAGAGGCGGCGCCACCGTTTCCGGCAAGGCCAGCGTGACAGTGAACACCGACCCCACACCAGGCTGGCTCTGCACCACGATGTCGCCACCCATCATGCGGGCAAGGCTGCGGGAAATCTCGAGACCCAGGCCGCTGCCGCCAGCGCGGCGACGCAGCGAACTGTCTGCCTGGTAGAAGCGTGAGAACAACTGCTCAAGGGTGGCTTCGTCCATGCCGGCACCGGTGTCGCGCACGGTGATGACCACGCCGTCGCGCTTGTTCGGGGCCCGTGCGACCTCGGCGATCACGCTCCCTGATGAAGTGAATTTGATGGCGTTGCTCAGCAGATTGAACAGTATCTGGCGCAGCCGGGTGGCGTCGGTGAGTACCCATTCGGGCAGGTCGCTGGCGGTGTAGACGTTCAGGTCCAGTCCCTTGTCCCGGGCCGATGTGTGCATCAGTGCTTCGACGTCTTGAACGAGGCTCTTCAGATGGATGGGCGTGTGCGAGAGCTTGAGCGTGCCGGAGTCTATCGTTGCCACATCGAGGATGTCGTTGAGCACACCGAGCAGGTGCAGCGCGGAATCCCGGGCGGTTTGTATGTAGTCGCGCTGCCGGCCAGTCAGGTTGGGCTCTTCCAGCAGGTCGAGCATGCCCAGCAGCCCCTGGAACGGGGTGCGGATTTCGTGGCTCATGTTGGCCAGAAACACGCTCTTGCCGTGGTTCGCCTGCTCGGCCTCGTCACGGGCATGCGCCAGCCGATTGCTGAGTTTCTGCAGCTTCTGGAACTGCCGGAACTGGCGGCGCATGTGAAGCACCGCCAGTGCTCCCAGGCTGGTCGTGCCCAGTACCATCAGGCCGACGAGCAGCCATTCCAGCGTCGCGAGTCGCTGCATCTGCTGCTGGTGAATCTCCATCAACTGACCAGACGCTTGAGACATCAGCTGAACCTGCTGCCACTGCACCCACGCCCATGGCGCCAGGGTGAGCGCCAGCAGCACGGCCAGGGCGGCAGCCCAGTGGCGGCCCCGCCAGCGCGCCATGTTCCAGACCTCAGCCATGGCGCCAACTCGAGTCGATCGCAGCGCCGATGTGCGCGCAGGCGGACACCACCGGGAACCGGCGGGGCCAGGCGGCAGAGTGGCAGCGGCAAAGTTGTTTCATGGAGGCGCTTGAAAGTCCGATGGGTGCCGCAGGTCACAAGGCAGCGAAGGGTAGAGCCGCAGGTTCATGACCGGTTCCACAGCACAAGAAAAACGCTTCGATAAGGGTAGCATTTCGCGTACCACGGATAGCAGTACGAAGGTACGAGCGGGCACCGGGAGGATGCAGTGGTTTGTATATGCCTGGCGCGTGAAGGGAGCAGATTGCTCCGCTTCGGTGCACACCAGGTGTGCATCAAGCGGCCTTGGGATCGAGAATCTTGCGCATGGCCTGCTGGGTCGAATCGCTGTCGCGCCGCAGTTGTTCACGCAGGATGTGTGCATCGGGCTTTTGCCCCTTCTGGGCCAGGCCTTCGATCAGACTGGCCGTCTTCGCGATCGCCCGGAAGCCGATCAGCATGGCGGTCCCCTTGAGCTTGTGAGCGCTGTAGGCGATGGCGCTGAGATCATCGCCCTGCAAAGCGCTCCGCAACTCCGGTATCGTCCCTTGGGGCTCATCGAACAGCGTGCCCATGAGTTCGAGCAAGGTCTCTTCGAGCATGAGCGAAGCGATTTCGTTGAACGACTCACGGTCAATTGGCGGTTCCTGCGGAAGGTCCTCAGCAATGCGGACCGGCAGCTCCGAGGCCGACACCGGAAAGGGCGACGTGTGGCGGAAGGCCTGCACAAGGCCCGTATCGGCGGACGAGACGTCCTTCTCAAGCAGACCACAGTGCAGCAGGGCCAGGTGCAGATCGGTCGCCTGCAATGGCTTGCTGGTGAACTCGTCCACGCCGACTTCAATGGCGCGCTTGCGGGTGTCGTTGACCACGTCGGCCGTGACCAGAATCACTTTGGTATCGGCCGCAGGCCCCTTGAGCGCCCGGATCGCCTCTGTGGTGGCCAGGCCGTCGAGCACCGGCATGTGGTAGTCGAGCAGCACCACGTCAAAAGGCTGCTTTTGCAACAGTTCAAGGGCTTCCTGCCCGTTCTCGCAGAACACGGCATCGTGCCCCATGCGCTCGAGCAGGATGCTCATGTATTTGAGGTTGATGGCATGGTCCTCGGCCACCAGCATGCGCAGCCGTCGATGGTGAGGGCTTTCGACCAGAGGAACCAGCGCGACGTTGCCAGGTGGGGTGCACACCGGCAGGCGCAGCGTGACGGTGAAGATCGACCCGGCGCCTGGCTTGCTTTGCACCGCAATGTCGCCTTGCATCATCCGGGCGAGATTGCGCGAAATCTCCAGGCCCAGACCGGTACCGCCAGCGCGCCGGCGCAGCGAATTGTCTGCCTGGTAGAAGCGCGTGAACAGGTTCTGTACCGTGTCGGCATCCATGCCCATTCCGCTGTCGCGTACCCGGATGACAATGCCATCGGTGCTCTCACGCTGACGCTTGATCTCTGCGATCACACTGCCTTCTGAGGTGAACTTGATGGCATTGCTCAGCAGGTTGAACATGATCTGACGCACTCGCGTGGCATCTGCGTGTACCCAGTCGGGAAGATCGTTGGCGACCGACACCAGCAGGGTCAGACTCTTGTCGCGTGCGGCCACCTGCATGAGGCCTTCGACTTCCTGCACCAGATCGCGCAGATGTGTCGGACCAGGCGAGAGCTTGAGGGTGCCCGACTCCATGGTGGAGACATCCAGGATGTCATTGAGTACGCCCAGCAGGTGCATGGCCGAATCGCGGGCGGTGTGCAAGTAGTCCTTCTGCTGGTTGTTCAGCCGGGCATCGTCGAGCAGACTCAGCATGCCCATGAGACCCTGAAAAGGGGTGCGGATCTCGTGGCTCATGTTGGCCAGGAAAACGCTCTTGCCCTGGTTGGCTGCCTCTGCCTCGTCGCGTGCCACCTCCAGTGCCTGGCTGAGTTCCTTGAGCTTGCTGTTCTCCTGCTTCTGACGTCTCACATGGCGCACCAGAGCGGCGACCAACACCATCAGCAGACATGCCTGCAAGGTGGACAGGACGATCACGAGAATGCTCTGTTGCCTGAGCTGCAGGTTGCGCTCATCCACGAAGCGGGCCACCGCCCGGTTGGACTCCTGGGTGAGCGCATGCAGGGCAGGCTTGAGCCGTTCGGCGCTCTCGCGCAGGGCCTGCAGCGCTGCGGCATTGGTCGGCAAGGTGTCGGACTGCTCAAAGAGCGGGTCGGCCAGTGCGGTGAATTCCTTCACCTGCTCCGTGGCCCGTGCAAAGGTGCTTGAGGCCTCCAGCAGATCCTTGCGCGGCATGTCCGTGACCAGCTGGATGCGACTGAAGAACACCTCGTAGCGCTCCAGCAGATCTGCGCCGCTCACGGTCGATCCTGCAACGGACGCCTTCTGCAGGCTGTCGTCGAGCCGGTTCAGCTCGTAGCCGAGCTGGTAGGTCTGCCACATCATGGACTCGAACTGGTGGCGGGAAACGTCTTCCATCATGCGCGCCTGCTGCCACTGGATCCAGGCCAGTGGTGTGAGCGTGATGAGCACCACCATGGCGACGACCATGGCCCATTGACGGCGCCGCCACGACGACATGTTCCACCGGAAAGTCACGGTCGCACGTCCAGGGACTTGAGCTGCCAGATGGAGCGCTCGTAGTACACGGAGGTGCGCAGCGCGGCATCGCTGTCGAAGGGATAGATCACGAACAGCGGACCCTTGTCGCGCACGGCCATGGGCTTGCCGTCCAGCAGACGCGCCACGATGACCTGGTGTGCACTGGCATCGGCCATGGGAATGGTGATGGTGTAGTCGTTGATGGCCGAAGCGCGGATCGAGCCGCCTTGGGCCTTGACGGCTGCGAGCACATCCGCCAGCAGCGGGCCGGTGAATTGCACAGGCCGATCAAACCACGGCGTGCGCGTGGTGAAGCTGTGCTGTGGCAACGCTTCAAGCATATTCATGTCGAACCGCGCCACCTCACCGGCGTTCTTGACGCCAATGGCCCCCGAGAGGGTCAGAACGGTTCGTCCGGTGGGGGTGTCCAGCGCGAACGAAGTGCCACAAAGCAGGGCAGACAGGGTGAGCGCTGCGGCGAGGATTGATTGGCGGATCGTCATGGTGGTCAAGCGGGTTTGAAGGCCCCAGGGTCAGTACGTCGCGGCCAAAGTCAGCGGCCTGCCTCATCGCCGTCCCGGGCACCCGTGGAACCGGCCTTGCCGGGCCACCGGGTGCGCCCCTTTTGGTGGGTGACGCCAAAGGCGGCGTGGAGTGGCATTCCGTCTTGCGCGAAAGGGTCAAATCCTGTGCCGCACGGCCGACGGGTTGCTCGCCAGGCGGTTCAGCAACGCCGGCGCGATCTGATGCAGCGGCAGCACCTCATGGGCGGCACCGTACTGGATGGCCATTCGCGGCATGCCGAACACCACGCAGGTGGCTTCGTCCTGCACGTAGTTGTAGCTGCCTGCGTCTTTCATCTCGCGCATGGCCTGTGCGCCATCGGCGCCCATGCCGGTGAGCATGATGCCCAGCGCGTTCGGGCCCAGCACGCGGGCGGCCGACTTGAACAGCACCTCCACCGATGGTCGATGGCGGTTGACTGGTTCGCTGTCTTCCACCACGGCCACGTAGTTGGAGCCACTGCGGTCGATGCGCAGGTGGCGTCCGCCGGGGGCAATGTAGGCATGACCGGGCAGGATGCGCTGGCCATCCTGTGCCTCGGCCACGCGGATCTTGCACAGCCCGTTCAGACGCGCCGCGAAACTGGTGGTGAAACCCGGCGGCATGTGCTGGGTGATCACGATGGCGGGCGCGTCGGGCGGCATGGGCACCAGCACTTCGCGAATGGCCTCGGTGCCGCCGGTGGATGAGCCGATGCAGATGATCTTTTCGGTCGACATGCGCGGCAGTGGCGCACGGACCGGCTCGGCGTTTCCACCGCCGCTGTGGCTGGTCTGGGTGCTGACTTGGCTGGAAGAGGGTGCCGCCAGCCGCCGCACGTGGGCGGCCGCAGCCACACGGATCTTGTCAACGATATCGCCAGCAAGCTCGTTCAGACCACTGCTCACGCCAATGCGGGGCTTGGCCACAAAATCCACCGCACCCATCTCCAGCGCGCGCAGTGTGATGTCGGCACCCTGTTCGGTCAGCGTGGAAACCATCACCACCGGCATGGGTCGCAGTCGCATGAGGCGGGAGAGAAACTCCAGCCCGTCCATGCGCGGCATTTCCACATCCAGCGTGATCACGTCCGGGTTGAGTTCGCGGATCATCTCGCGAGCCACCAGTGGGTCGGCGGCCGCGCCCACGCACTGCATGTCGTGCTGGCGGTTGATGATCTCGGTGAGCAGACTGCGCACCAGCGCGGAATCGTCCACCACCACCACACGAATCTTGGCCATTGTTTTGTCTCCCTCGATTTAGAACAGGTCCACGGAACCACCCGATGTGGACTTGGCCACGGTGACGGCGCTGCCCTTGCGTTCCTGTGTTTCCAGCGTTTCCGGGTGCGAATGCGCCAGCCGTTTGCACATGGCCTTGCCCGTGGCCGGGAAGTAACACACCTTGCGTGGGTGGATGTCGAGCACGTCCTTGGAAATGATGGCGATGCGCTCGGTCTGCAGGTAGTCCAGCACGAACTGGGTGTTTCGCTCACCCACGTTCATGGTGGTGAAGGTGTGCATCACCTGGCCACCACCGAACACCTTGGCCTGCATGTGCTCGCGGCGCGCGCCGAGCTTCATCATCTCGTTGATCAGCAGTTCCATCGCATAGGAGCCGTAGCGCCCGGAGGTGTCGCCACCGCCTTCAGGCAGCATGAAGTGGTTCATGCCACCCACGCGCACACGTGGGTCCCAGATGCAGGCGGCGATGCACGAGCCCAGCACCGTCATGATCAGCATGTCGTCTGTGGTGACGAAATATTCGCCCGGCAGCACCTTGACCGCGTCGTGGTGGAAGTGGTGGTCGTGGTAAAAAAACGAGGCTTCACCCGGTTTCGGGGCGCGTGATTTCAAGATGTCCAGCCGCGTTGTTCGCGCAGCCATGGGCATGCTGCTGCCCATGCGGTGGCTGGCCAGGGCGGAGGCCGACTCAAACGCGCTCATAGACGGTCTTTCCGCGCAGAACAAACAGGTTGCGCGCGTCGCTGAAGTTCTCCGCGTGACCCACGAAGAGCATGCCGCCGGGTTTCATCACCCGGTGGATGCGCTCCAGCACCTGACGCTGGGTGGCCGCATCGAAGTAAATCATCACGTTGCGGCAGAACACCACATCAAACGGCTCGCGGAACGGCAGTTCCTGGATCAGGTTGACCGTAAGGAATTTCATGTGCTTTTGCAGCTCGGGCTTGACCCGCATGAAACCGGCGTTGGCGCCTTTGCCGCGCATGAAGTGGCGCTGCAGCTGTTCCTGCGATAGGCCCTTGACGCCTTCGCTCTTGTAGACACCGCGCGCAGCCGTGGCCAGCACCTTGGTGTCGATGTCGCTGTTGACGATCTGAAAGGTGCCGCTGGCACCGAGCGCCTCGGTGGCGGTGATGGCGATGGAATAGGGCTCTTCGCCGGTGGATGCGGCCGAGCACCAGATGCGCCAGGACTGCGTGCGCTTTGCCGCCATCAGTTCCGACAGGATGCTGAAGTGGTGCTGTTCGCGGAAGAAGGCAGTGAGGTTGGTGGTCAGCGCGTTGATGAACTCCTGCCACTCGGCACCGTCGTGCTGTTCCAGCCAGTCGAGATAGGTCTTGAAGCTGGCGTGACCGGTCTCGCGCAGCCGGCGCGACACGCGGCTGTACACCATGGCGTGCTTGCCGTCATGCAGGCTGATGCCCGCCTTTTTGTAGATCAGCGCCTTGATGCGCGAGAAGTCGGCATCGCTCCAGACGAACTCACGGCCTTCCACCAGCGGACCGTCTTCCGCCAGGGCTTGTCTGGCTGCCACGATGGGCGCGCGCCGGGGTGAGGAAGTCTGCTGCAGCATCGAAGGATCCTGTCTGTTGTGAAGGCTGGCTGGAACGGATGCAACTGTTGCTGGCATCGTGGTGGCTTGCCTTGACCATCAATGTCTTGAGCGGCGGATCAGACCCGAGGTATCGAGGATGAGTGCCACCTTTCCGTCGCCCAGGATCGTGGCGCCGGAGACATTGGGGACCTTGCGGTAGTTCGACTCGAGGTTCTTGATGACCACCTGTTGCTGGCCCAGCAGCTCGTCGACCATCAGCGCCACGCGGGAGCCGTCTGCCTCGACCACGACCATGATCGGGCTGGTGCCGTTGAATTCGAAGCGAGGCACCTGGAACACGCGCTCCAACTCGATCACCGGCATGTATTCGTCGCGCACCTTCACCACCTGGGCCCCTTGTGCCACGGTGTTGATGTCGCTCGGCTTGATCTGGAACGACTCGATCACGCTGGCCAGCGGGAGGATGTAGACCTCTTCGCTTACGCGCACCGACATGCCGTCCATGATGGCCAGGGTGAGTGGCAGGCGCACCTTCACGCTCATGCCGAAACCTTCGGAAGAGTCGATCTCGACTGTGCCATTGAGCGCGGTGATGTTCTTCTTCACCACGTCCATGCCCACGCCACGGCCGGACACGTCGGTGACCTCGGCGGCGGTGGAGAAGCCGGGTGCGAAGATCAGGTTCCAGACCTCGTTGTCGCTCATGCTGTCGGGTGCGTCGATGCCTTTTTCGCGCGCCTTGCTCAGCAACTTCTCGCGTGACAGGCCCTTGCCGTCGTCGCGCACCTCGATGAGGATGCTGCCACCCTGGTGGCTGGCCGAGAGTGTGATGGTGCCGTGATCCGACTTGCCGCGTGCGCGGCGGTCTTCGGGCATTTCAATGCCATGGTCGGCGCTGTTGCGGATCAGGTGGGTCAGCGGGTCGGTGATCTTTTCGATCAGGCCCTTGTCCAGCTCGGTGGATTCACCGTGCGTGATGAGTTCGACCTTCTTGCCCAACTTGGCAGTCAGGTCGCGCAGCATGCGCGGGAAGCGGTTGAACACCACCGACATCGGAATCATGCGGATCGACATCACCGCTTCCTGCAGGTCGCGGGTGTTGCGGTCCAGATCGGCCAGGTCGGCCAGCAGCGGCTGGTTGGCGCCGTTGTCGAGCGCGCGGCTTTTCTGGGCCAGCATGGCCTGGGTGATCACGAGTTCGCCCACCAGGTTGATGAGCTGGTCGACCTTGCTCACCGACACGCGCAAGGTGCTCGATTCCAGCTGAGCTGGCGGAGCCACGGCACGTGCCTCCGCCTTGGCAGCGGCGGGCTTGGCCGCTTCGCTGGCTGCAACATGGGCAGGGGCGACCGCGGCTGTAGGTGCACCAGCGGCAGGCACGCCTGGCGCGCCGTCAAAGAAGCCGAAATCCTTGCCTTCCTGGGCCGCCACCACTGGCTCGGCGGCAGGGGCATCGGTGCCGGCAGGCGCACTGGCATCCACGATACGGATCTGTTCGCGACTCACATGGAAGGTGAACAGGTCCAGCAGGTCGGTGTCTGTGGCGGTGGTCTGCGCACGGAAGACGCGCTTGTCGGTCTGGTCGCAGGGCAAGGTCTCGATCGTGCCCAGGCCGGGAATGTCGCGGAACAACTCGGCGATGCCGTCGGCCTGTGACAGGTTGTCCACCGGGCCAATATGGATTTCCAGCTGGCGGGCCGAGCTGGCGGACTTTGCGGCCGCCACCGGGGCGGGAGCAGGCGCAGCAACGGGAGCCGGTGCAGGTGCACTCACCGGCGCTGTGGCCAGCGTGGTGGGCTGGAGCACTTCCACTTCATCAGAGGGGCCGCCGTTGGCCAGGGCGCTGATCCGGCTGACCAGATCGTGTGTGGCGGGTGTCTGCACGTCGCGGCCCTGGTGGCGGGCCAGCAGCAGACGCAGCGCATCCGACGATTCCAGCAGCACATCAACCATGGCGGCGGTGGGTTGCAGTTCGTGGCGGCGCAGCTTGTCCAGCAGCGACTCCATCTGGTGTGTCAGCTCGGCCACGTCGGCAAAGCCGAAGGTGGCGGCACCACCCTTGATGGAGTGTGCGCAGCGGAAGATCGCGTTGAGTTCTTCGTCGTCGGCCTTTTCCAGGTCGAGCTGGAGCAGCATCTGCTCCATCTGGTCCAGGTTCTCACCCGCCTCTTCAAAGAAGATCTGGTAGAACTGTGTCAGGTCAAAGTCATCGCCAGCGGCCTGACCTTCGTTCATCATTTCACCCATGGTGAAGCTCCTTGGCTGCAATGCAGAGATGCGTGTATGAGGTGTATTCGTCCAGGGACACCGAGGATCCGGCTCTGCCGGTCCCAGGGTGTCGCCCCCCTTCCAGGGGGGTGGCGCCGAAGGCGACGCGGGGGGTCATCTGATAACCTTTTGAATCACTTCGATCAGACGGTTGGGATCGAAGGGCTTGACCAGCCAGCCGGTGGCCCCGGCGCTGCGGCCGGCCTGCTTCATCTGGTCGCTGGATTCGGTGGTCAGGATCAGGATCGGTGTGACCTTGAATTTGGGGTGATCGCGCAGCTTGCGCGTCAGGCCCAGGCCGTCCAGCCGGGGCATGTTCTGGTCGGTGAGCACCAGATCGATCGTGTGGGTCTGGGCCTTCTCGAAGGCGTCCTGCCCGTCTACCGCTTCCACCACGTGAAAACCTGCGCCCGTGAGTGTGAAGGAGACCATTTTTCGCATGGAAGCCGAGTCGTCTACGGCAAGAATCGATAGCATGGAGCACTCCGTGTTTCGAACAAATATCGACAGAATCTGGGGGGACTTGAACGGTTCTGGGTCAAAACAGTTCGATGGAGCCGGCGTCCATCTCGTTTTGGGCCACAGGACTGGGCCGATCGGGCATGGGGTTCAGGCTGGCCATCGGAATTTCGTCTTCCTCGGGCTCCATGACCTCTTCGGCCAGGCGCCAGGCGCAGCCTTCCAGCACCTTACCGGTGTGTCCCAGCAGCTGGGTGGCCATGTCGTGAAACTGCAATTCCGTCACGGCCTGGTGCAATTTCAGGCGGATCTGGCTGACATCGTCGTTCTGATCCATGGCCAAATGACCCAAGGCCTTTTCCGCTGCACCAAAGCGGTCCAGCAGATTGGCGGTGGCGTGATCCAGCAGGCCCTCAAGCCGATTCAGGTCGGTCATGGCCATGAACAGGGCGTCTTGCAGGTCAGCCACCATGCTCACGGGCAGGCTGACGGACGGCAAGGTCTGCGGCATCGGTGACGGGTCCATGGTGTGCTGAAGTGGTTCGGTCATTGGGGTGGGCAGTACAATTTTCTGCAACTGGTTGTTGCTGTATCGGCAGATAACCGGCCAAATTCAACGGCATCTCTGCGCATAACTGCACGTCGACGCAGCTGAGTGCGTTCTGCGGCGGTCCATTCATCCTCCCAATACCACCGGCATGAGCGAGACAAGCGACAAACCGACCGTCCGCATCCTCCATCTGGAAGACTCCCGGGTAGACCACGCTCTCGTGAAATTCGCCTTGCAGCGCAGCCAGTTGAACTGCGAGCTCGCGTTGGTGGACACGATGGACGACTTGCTGAGGGAACTGGCCACAGGCAACTACGACATCGTGCTGGCCGATTACCACCTGCCCGGCTTCACCGGACTGGATGCCTGGGACCGCGCGCGTGAGACGGGCAGCGACCTGCCTTTCGTGATCCTCTCTGGCGCCATCGGCGAAGCGGCGGCGGTGGAGGCCATGCACCGGGGGGTGAGTGATTACTTGCTGAAAGACAGCATGCACCGGCTCTCGCATGTGATCGAGCGCGCCCTGGAAGTGAGCCAGACCCGGCGCGCCAAGGCGCAGGCCGATGCCGAGCTGGCCGACTCCCGACAGCGGCTGGCCGAGCTGGCCGAACACCTGCATGCGTCCATCGAGCAGGAGCGGGCCGACATTGCCCGGGAAATCCACGACGACATTGGCGGCGCGTTGGCCGCGGTGAAACTCGACCTGGCCTGGGTGGGGCGCCGCGCCCGCGATGAAGACACCCTCAGCCACGTGAACACCGCCATGGAAATGCTGCAGCACGCCCTGGGGGCGAGCCAGCGCATCATGATGAACCTGCGCCCGCCCATTCTTGATCAGGGGCTGGTGGCGGCGGTGCAGTGGCTGGCCTCGAGCTTTGAGCGCCGCACCGGCCTGCGCGTGGTGGTGCGTCGGTCGTCTGAATACATCGACGTGCCCCGCGCCGTGCAACTGGTGGCCTACCGCACCGCCCAGGAAGGGCTCACCAACATCAGCAAGCACGCACAGGCCAGCCATGTGGACATCGACCTGAGCGACCGCGAGGGTGTGCTCACCCTCGAAGTCACCGACAACGGCCGCGGCATGGGCCCGGACGCCCTGCGCAAGGCCAAGTCGTTCGGCTTGCTGGGGTTGAGGGAGCGCGCAGCCAAAGTGGGCGGCTGGCTCGATGTGAGCTCTTCCCCCAGCGGAACGGCGCTGATTCTTTCGGTTCCCCTGTCTTCAGATGCCCTGCCGGGCGATACCGATCACAACTTACAGGAGCCTCATGATCAAAGTGATTTTGTGTGACGACCATGCGGTGGTGCGTCGCGGCATCCGCGACACCATCTCTGAAGCCGTGGACATCCAGGTGATTGGCGAGGCGGGTAGCTATCCTGAACTGCGCGAGCAGATGCGCAAGAACCCCTGCGACGTGCTGGTGCTGGACCTGAACATGCCCGGGCGCGGTGGCCTGGAAGTGCTGGCTGCATTGAAGGAAGAGGGGTCCACCGTGAAGACGCTGGTGGTGTCGATGTACCCCGAAGACCAATACGCCATCCGCTGTCTGCGCGCAGGCGCCCGGGGCTACCTGAACAAGGCGGGCGAACCGGCCGAATTGGTGGCGGCCATCCGCACCGTGCAGCAGGGCCGCAAGTACGTCACGGCCGAAGTGGCGCAGATGCTGGTGGACACCCTGAACAAGCCGGAAGACGAAGAGCTGCACGCCAGCCTGTCCGAGCGCGAACTGCAGACTCTGCAGAAGATCGCCACCGGCAAGAAGCTCTCTGAAATTGCAGAAGAACTGATGCTCAGCCCAAAAACCGTCAGTGTGTACCGCGCCCGCGTGCTGGAAAAACTGCACCTGGCGAACAATGCGGAACTGACGGTTTATGCGATCCGCAACGGAATCGTTTAAAAACACCCCCCTGCGCCGCTGACGCGGCTTCCCCCCTCCGTTGCGCGCCTGAAGGCGCTTCGGGGGGGACGGCATCTCGGGCCGGCGAAGCCGGACCCTTGATGCCCCTGGATTGGGCGCTGCTTAGCGGGTTGCGCGTGAGGTCGAGCGGACCTGAACTGCTCCGTCAACGAAGGGAAGCAATGCCAGGGCACCCGTGGAACCGGCTTCGCCGGGCCACAGGGTGCGTCCCCCCTCGAAGCGCCTTCAGGCGCGCAACGGAGGGGGGAAGCCGCGTCAGCGGCGCAGGGGGGGTGTTGTGCAGCATCTGCTCAATAATCAGGCGATGTCATCTTCCCAATCGATCTGGAGCCCCCTTCGACAGCCCGCCTTTCGCGGGCTGTGGCTTTGTGGGGCGGTGTTCTTCATTGGGGCGGGCATGCAAACCATGGCGGCCGCCTGGCTCATGGTCGAACTCACCGGGTCGTCGTTCCTGGCCGCGCTGGTACAGACCGCGGTGTTCCTTCCCATGTTTTTGCTGGCGCTGCCCGCCGGTGTGCTGGCCGACACCACCGACCGGCGGCGCCTGATCTCTGGCGCGCTGCTGGCCCAGGTGGCAGCCTGTGCCTTGCTGGCGGTGCTGGTGCTGGGGGGCTGGGGTGGGCCGGCTTCCGTGCTGTTTCTGGTGTTTGTGTGCGGTTGCTGCACGGCGGCCATCACGCCGGCGTGGAACTCTTCGGTGGTGGACCCGGTGCCCCGCGCCGAATGGCCGCAGGCCATCACCGCCATCGGTATCGCCTACAACGCGGCGCGCGCCATTGGCCCCACACTGGCCGGTCTGCTGTTTGCACAGCTGGGTGCAGGCTGGGTGTTCATGGTCACGGTGTTCACCACCCTGGTGATGTGGGAGTCGATCCGGCGCTGGCCGCCCAAGGCGCACCCACCATCCACCTTGCCGCCCGAACGCCTGTGGGGTGGCACGCTCAGCGGCCTGCGGTTTGCCTGGCACTCTCGCATCATCCTGGCGCAACTGGTGCGGGTGATGGCGTTCAGCGCCGCCGGTTCGGCTCTGTGGGCGCTGCTGCCAGTGATCGCGCAGCGCCAGCTGGGCACCGGGGCCGAAGGTTTCGGCCTGCTCATGGGTTGCCTGGGCACCGGTGCGGTGGCGTCCGGCCTGGTGATTGGCCGGTTGCGTGCGCGCTTCTCTCTCGACAGCATCGTGGCCAGCAGCTGCGTGGCGTTCGCGTCCGTGATGCTGGTGGCCGCCTTCGTCAGCCTGCCGTGGCTGGTGTACCTGGCCATGGCCGTGGGCGGTGCGGCGTGGATGGCCACCATGTCCACCTTCAACACCGCCACGCAGGCCAGCGCCCCACCGTGGGTGCGTTCGCGCGCGGTGGCGTTGCACATCGTCTCGGCGCTCGGTGCGTTCGCCATTGGTTCGGCGTTCTGGGGCGCGGTGTCCGATATCGTTGGCCTGACACCGGCCCTGGTGATCGCCGGCGTGCTCATGGCTGCCGGCCTGCTGCTGGTGCGGCCGTTTCCGCTGCGCGTGGGGGCCGACCATGAAGTGACCCAGGGCACGCCGTGGGACGAGCTGTTCCTGGAAGCCGAACCCAGCCCGGAGGCTGGCCCCGTGGCGGTGGAAGTGGGCTACCGCATCCGCCCCGGCGAAGATAAGGCGTTTCTGGACACCATCGCGCGCATGAAGGCGCCGCGCCGGCGCGACGGCGCCACCTTCTGGCGCGTCTACAAAGACCTGGGTGAACCCTCGCGCTACGTGGAACGCTTCATCGTCACCTCCTGGGCCGACTACCTGCACCAGCGCGCACGCGCCACCATGGCCGACCGCGCCATCGAGGTTGAGGTTCGCGCCTTTCTGGCACCCGGCGAAAGGGCGCTGATGTCGCACTACGTGGCCGAACGCTGACGGCGATGGGACGTGGGGTGCTTCAGAGCACCAGCATCCCCAGAAACCAGGCCAGCGTCACCAGCTTCCATCCCGGTGAACTCTGCGGGTGGCGCCACACCGCCGCCAGCAGCAGACCGTTCCAGGGGAGTGGGGCAAAGTGCACGGCCACGGCCCAGACAGCATTCGCGCCCATGGCCAGCAGCGCCAGAGCCCCCAGGCTGCCCAGCAGATTGAGTAGCGAACCGATGATGAGCACGTGACGCCACAGCAAGACGCGCAACGGCACGCGTGCGTGCCAGAGATCTTGCACGAACGCCGCGATCGATGGTGCGGGAGCGCGGCTCACGGCGCGTTGTGATCCCCGGTCTCTATCTGGTCTTCCACCGATGCCAGCGGCGTGGCCAGCACCTTGTCGATGGTGCGACCATCCATGTCCACGATCTCGAGCCGCCAACCTTCCCAGGTGACCGTGTCGGTGACCTTGGGCAGGCGCCCAGTGAGCAGCATCATCATGCCGCTGAGGGTGTGGTAACGGCCGCGCTCTTCGTCGGGCACCGCATCCAGCATCAGCCGGTCCTTGAGTTCGGGCACGGGAATGTGTCCGTCCAGCAGCCAGCTGCCGTCTTCGCGCTGCATGGCCCAGGCCGTTTCAGGGTCTCGTGGACTGAACTCGCCGGTGATGGCTTCGATCAGGTCCTGCAGCGTGACGATGCCCTGGACTTCGCCGTACTCGTCGATCACGAACGCCATGTGCACGTCGGACTGGCGGAAGTTGTCCAGCAGTTCCATGCCGGTGATGGTTTCAGGCACGTACAGCGGCGCCTGCAGGGGTTGGTCTGCGAGCGCTCTTGATCCCCCACGCAGCGCCTGCGACATCCACTTGCGGGCGTTCACCACGCCTTCCAGCTGGTTCATGTCGCCACGCACCACAGGGAACCGGGCGTGGTCCGATTCTTCCACTTTGGCCATGTTGACTTCGAACGGTGCGTCGCGGTCCAGCATGACCACGTCGCTGCGCGGCACCATCAGCGAGCCGATCTGCCGGTCGTCCAGGCGGAACACATTGCGCACCATGGTGTGTTCGTGCGACTCGATCACGCCGGCGGTGGTGCCTTCGGCCAGCATGGCGTGGATCTCTTCTTCCGTGACAGCGCTGCCGCTTGATTCCTTCACCCCGAGCAGGCGCAGCAGACCTTTGGTGGACACTGAGAGCAGCAGCACGAAGGGTTTGGTGGCAATGGCCAGCCAGTCGATGGGACGGGCCACCCAACGGGCCAGCGTTTCCGGGTGCGACTGGCCGATGCGCTTGGGCACCAGTTCGCCCACCACGATGGAGAAGTAGGTGATCACCACCACCACCAGGCCGGTGGCGGCGTAGGCGTTGTACGGGTCGGGCACGCCCATGACGGTCAGCCAAGTGGCCAGCGGTGCGGCCAGCGCCGCTTCACCCACGATGCCGTTGAGCACACCGATGGAGGTGATACCGATCTGGATGGTGGAGAGAAAGCGCGTCGGGTCTTCACCGAGCTTGACGGCGGCCACGGCCGATTTGTCGCCTTCGTCAATGAGTTTTTGAAGGCGCACCTTGCGGGCGGATACCAGCGCCAACTCCGACATGGCGAACAGGCCATTGAGCAGAATCAGCGCGAACAGTATGGCAATTTCCATGATGGTGGCGGCGTGAGAGGAGGTGGATCAGGACATGAATCAGATGTTCAGAGCGGGCTCAGCACGCCGGCGCCCAGCAGCCCGAAAACGAGCAGGCCGAGCGCAATGCGGTAAACCACGAAAGGCATGTAGCTGCGAGTGGACACCAGCTTGAGGAACCAGACAATCACGCCATAGCCCACAACGAATGCCACCACCGTGGCCAGCGCGGTGGGTCCGGGAGCAATCGGGCTGCCGTGTTCCCAGCTGCGGTAGAGCTGGTAGAAGCCCGAGGCCAGCACGGCAGGGATGGCCAGCAGGAACGAGTAGCGTGCGGCCGCCTCGCGGGTGTAGCCCATGAGCAGGCCGGCCGTGATGGTGCCGCCAGACCTGGAAACGCCCGGGATCAGCGCCATGGCCTGGGCCAAACCGAACAGCAGGCCATGAGCCCAGGTGAGCTGGTTCAGGTGCCGTTCGCGCGCGCTGAACCGGTCGGCCAGGCCGAGAATGAGCCCGAAGCCGATCAGCATGGCCGCGGTGATGTACAGGTTGCGAAGGTGGGTTTCGATCGCGTCCTTGAACACCAGCCCCAGCACCGCAATGGGCAGCGTGCCAACGATGATCAGCCAGCCCATGCGGGCATCCGGATCGCGTGGACCCCCGCGCTGGGTGAGCGAGCGCCACCAGGCCAGGAAGATGCGCACGATGTCGTGGCGGAAGTACAGCAGCACGGCCGCTTCCGTGCCGATCTGTGTGATGGCGGTGAAGGCCGCACCTGGGTCGCCGCCTGAAGGCAGCATGGGGCCGATGATGCGCAGGTGGGCGCTGGAAGAAACCGGCAGGAATTCCGTCAGGCCCTGAACCAACCCCAGAAAGGCCGCTTCGGCCCATGCCTGTGCGGTGCTCATGGCGCCGCCGTGGGTGTCAGAAGGGGATCGAGGCTGGCGAGCGTTCGGGCTGGATTCATGGCGAGGCGCACAGAAAAATAGGAGAGGCGGGAAACCGGAAGGGTGTGCCGGCCGCGTGGGCCGGGCAGCTCGGTGGTGTGATCATGCGCGCCTTGCGCTCGGCGGGGCAGGGAGCGTGCGGAGGTTCAGGCGCCCGGTGTCCTGGGTGGGCGCAGAAGCGCGTCCAGCGAAGGCAAGGCGTGGTGCACGGCCAGGTAGCGGATGCTGTGCCCAGGCTCGACCGGTTGTCTGAGGACCGAAACCGAACGGGTCAGGGTGTCGGGCAGATCGGGCAACTCGTCCAGCAACCCATGCGTGGAAGGCGTCTGATCAGAGGTTGCTGCCCGGGAAACGCGGCAGGTTGCTGCCGCGGGAGCCGACGCCGACGCAGCGTTCCAGGTGGATTGATCCGTTGTTCGCATGGAGGCTTCGCCCAAAGAAAACGCGCTCACATTCAGAACGAAATGGAGCGCGAAGATCGCAATGAGCCAGCGGTGCATGGTTGCGGGAGTATAGCCAAGGCCCGCTCTGAGCCCCGCAGTTTCGTCCACCGCAACCTGGTCATGGCTGCTTGACCTGGCCTGACCGGTACGACGGTGCGAACTCGTAGGTCATCGACTGGATCGTTCCGCGCCAGTAAGGCTTGCGTCCACCTTCTTCGGGCGGCAGCAGCCAGGCCACCTCGCCCGTCAGGGGAACGCGCATGCCCTCACGCTCCTGGTAGTTGGACCAGCGACCTTCCCAGGGCCGCATGTCGATCTTCCCAGCCACCGCTCGTCCCCGCGCATCGGCACGCACTGTTTCGATCAGTCCCTCTGTGTTGAAGGTGAAGGTCAGCGTGAGCGACAGCGCGCCATCGGTCAGCGTGGCCCTGGCCGATTGTTCGCCCACCGCCTGCCAGTGCACGCCCTGGCTCGGCAGCAAGGCGGTGGGATACCACGCCGTTTCAGCGAAAAAACGCATCAACTCGCCTTCTGCCACCTCACCCGTCCCGCGCAGGTCCATCAGCGTGAACAGGCCGAGGATGGCAGGGTGCAGAATGCCTTCGCCTGCGACATAGGCATCGTGCACCCGCACACCCAGGCCCGGCAGCATGTGGATGTGGCCATCCCACACGAAGCCCGGTCGCCGTGTCACCACGCGCTGGTGGGAGGTGAACGGCTTCCAGTTGTCCACCGTCTCACCCATGTTGAAGGTGCCGCTATGTTGCACCGTGGCGGCCGCGACGATGGGCACGCCGTCGCGCAATGCCATACGGAAGTAGCGTTGCACCACCGGCGGCAAGCCCTCGATCTCTTGCGCATTGAACCGCGCCGGCTCCGGCGCCAGCCTGGCCACCTCCATCCGCTCCACCAGGGCCTGGGTCAGGCCGCGCCATTTCCAATCGCCGAACGCGGTGAGTGCGACGAATGCCAGGGCGACGATCAGCACCAAGGCCAGTCCTATCTTCAGGAGTCCCATTTCTTTTCCTCGCTATGAGTGGCGTTGGAAGGCAGACGAGGCGGCACTTGGGTGGCTTCGTCGTCGGTCGCTGGCACGACGATCATCACCGCTCCCTGCCTGGTGAGCATCGTCTGCCGGTTGAGCCAGACCACCACAAAGGCGGCCGCCACGAAGAAGTACGTGTCGTAGGGCTGAGCGTCTGGCCACAGCGGGTTGTTGGCCTGGAAGTGAATAAGCGCTGGCAACAGGATGCTGCCGCGCGAAGCGTTGAACAAGGGTGTGACGATCACACTGATGGCTGTGGAGCCGATCAGGAACGGCATGAACGACCACGCACCCTGCGGCGTGCCACTCAGGAGAAAGGCGGGGAAGTGCCACACGCTCCACACCAGACCCAGAAGCAGGCCGGCCCACAGCGGCGCCAGACGCCGCTGCAGCAACGGCAATGCCAGTCCGCGCCAGCCAAGCTCCTCCACCGGGCCGATCACCAGCGTCAGCGCCAGTGCACCGAGCATCGGTGCCAGGCCTTCAAAGGGAAATGGATCAAGGAAGAGATTGCCCTTCACCGCAGCGCCTGCATAGAAGAGCAGGGGCATGCCCAGCACGATGAAGGCCACCCAGGCCGGAGGACAGCGCCAGAGCAGCACCCGCGAAAGATAGCTTCGAAGCCCGCTCCATCCCACGTGGTACCCAATGACGACAATCGCCGCGATCGCTGGTGCATACACGGCCAGAATGAACAGCGGATGGTGTCCGGTGAGTGAGCCGAACCACCGCGTCATCTGGTCGGGAAGAAACACAAACAGGGCAATCAGCCCCCATGCCCAACCGAACGCGATCAGGAGGAAGGGCCAAAGCGCCGAGGATGGAATGCGCCATCTCTCAACTTGTGCAGACGCTGCTTGCATGTCAGAAGCCTAACGCCGCCGCAGCAGTTTTCGTGCTTCGCCGAACCAGAGCACCCCGCTGGCCATCGCCACACACACGCCCCACTGGCCCGCCGAGAGCGGCACGGTGCCGAAAGCGAGGTTGAGGAAGGGCAAGTGCACAACGGCCGCTTGCAGCGCCACTGACAAGGCCACCGCCGCCCACAGCCAGCGGTTCGAGAACGCCCCCTGAAACGCCGACGCAGAGGCCGAGCGTGCGTTGAAGCAGTTGAACAGCTGTGTCAGAACCAGCACAGTGAAGGCGGCGGTGCGCGCCAGTTCCAGGTTGTGCGGGCCGGTGCCGATCCAGTGGTCGACCGGCTCGATCAACCCGCCGGGAAGGAACAGGTCCAGCGTCAGCAGGGTCAGCACCGCCATCACGACGCCTGCCTCCAGCACGCCCAGTCCCATTTGCGCATCGATGATGCGCTGGCTGCGCCGGCGCGGTTTGCGTGACATGACGTCATCGGCAATCGGGTCCACGCCCATGGCCAGCGCGGGCCCGGTGTCGGTGATCAGGTTGATCCACAGGATCTGCGTGGCCAGCAGCGGCAGCACCACCGCGCCACCCGATCCGGTGGCCGTGGCCTTCAGGCCAATCAAACCAGCCCCCACCACGCCGAAGAATACCGTCAGCACCTCGGCCAGGTTTGATGACAGCAGATAGCGCAGAAACTTGCGGATGTTGGCGAGCACGCCACGTCCCTCGCGCACTGCCAGTACGATGGTGGCGAAGTGATCGTCGGCCAGGATCATGCGAGCCGCTTCCTTGCTCACCTCGGTGCCCGACAGGCCCATCGCCACGCCGATGTCGGCGGCCTTCAGTGCCGGGGCGTCGTTGACGCCGTCGCCGGTCATTGCCACCACCTGGCCGCTGGCCTGCAGCGCCTGCACGATGCGCAGCTTGTGCCGAGGCGCCACGCGGGCAAACACCGAGGTCTGCAGCGCGGCGGTGGAAAAGGCCTTGTCGTCGTCCAACTGGTCGAGCTCGATGCCGGTGAGCACCGGTGCCCCGGCATCAACGATGCCGAGATCGGCCGCGATGCGCGCGGCTGTGCGCGGGTGGTCGCCGGTGATCATGATCACGCGGATGCCGGCCGCTCGGGCCTTGGCAATGGCCACGGCAGCCTCCTCGCGCGGCGGATCGATGATGCCCACGGTGCCGAGGTACTCCAGATCCTGCTCAAGCGCGGCGGCCTTGTCCGCCTGACCCGGGATCTGCGTGTCGGGCGCCATCGTGCGGCGTGCCACGCCCAGCGTGCGCAGCGCGTCACCGGTCATCGCTTCCAGGTCGGCCATCACCTGGGCGTGCAGGGCGGCATCGAGCGGCACCGTGGCCTCGCCCCGGCGGGCGTGGGTGCAATGCGCCAGCAGCTCATCGGGCGCGCCCTTGGTGAAGAGCACATGCGCGTCGCCATCGCCATGGTCCACCAGCAGCACCGACATCATCTTGCGCTGCGAGGTGAAGGGGATCTCGCCGATGCGTTCGTACCGTTGCTTTGTCTCAGGCGTGGCCGCACTCTTGGCCGGGTCGCCCAGCTTGCGTTCGGCCACCAGGAACGCGGCTTCGGTGGGGTCGCCCTGGATGATCCATGCGCCGGTGTCGTCCTGCTGCAGCTGGGCATTGCCGGCCAGGCCGCCGCCGCGCAGCACGGCCTTCAGTTCCTGGCGCAGGGGGCCTTCTGCCAGTTCGGCACCCGCCGTCTCGGCGCGCCCCTCGGGCGCGTAACCCACGCCGGTGATGTCGCTGCGCCCCGAGGCTGTCATCACCCGCTGCACCGTCATCTCGCCGCGTGTCAACGTGCCGGTCTTGTCCGACGCAATCACGGACGCCGATCCGAGTGTCTCGACCGAAGCCAGCTTCTTGACGATGGCGTGGTGGCGCGCCATGCGGCGCACGCCCATCGCCAGCACCACCGACAGGATGGCCGGCAGGCCCTCGGGCACGGCGGCCACGGCCAGTGACACGCCCAGCAGCAATACCGTGACCACATCGGCCACGCCATGGATGTCCGAGATGAGCAGGATCGTGATCACCACCAAAGCTGCAATCACCAACGCCGCAATCCCCAGCACCTTGCCCAGGTGCGCGACCTCGACCTGCAGCGGCGTGGGTGCGTCGGGCGTGGTGTCCAGCAGGGTGGCGATGCCGCCCATCTCGGTCTGCATGCCGGTGGCGGTGACGATGGCGTGCCCGGTGCCTTGCGCCACCGCGGTGCCCTTGAAGACCATGTTCAGCCGGTCGCCCAGCGCCACCGGCCCAGGCAGCCGTGCGGCATACTTCAGCACCGATTCGCTTTCGCCCGTCAGTGGCGCCTCCAGCAGCTTCAGCGCGGCCGCTTGCACCAGGCGGGCATCGGCGCCCACGGCGTCGCCCTCGGCGAGCACCAGCAGGTCGCCCTTGACGAGTTCGGCGCTGGGCACCCGGGTCACGGCGCCATCGCGCAGCACGGCCGAGGTGGCGGTGGTCATCTTCGCCAGTGCCGCCACCGCCTGCGCTGCCTTGGCCTCCTGCAGCCAGCCCAGCACGGCGTTCAGCACCACCACGCCGGCGATGACGATGGCATCGAGTGGCCAGCCGGCCACACCGGCCTGCCCACGGCCTTCGAACCACCATGCGGCCAGGGCCACGGCCGCTGCCGCTCCCAGCAGATAGACAAGGGGGTCCTGCAACTGGGCAAGCGCACGGCGCCACATCGGCACAGGAGGCACCGCGCGCAATTCGTTGGGACCGTCTGCCGGCAGCCGTTGGGCAGCCTCTTCCGTGCCCAGGCCGCGCTCCAGGTCGGTGCCCAGGGCCAGGGCGAGGTCGGCAATGTCGATCAGCGACGGGTCTGCCGGGGGCACGGTGGTTTTTTGGATCGGCAAATCATGGTCTTCCAGCGTTCAGCGGTCAGGCACGTGGGGGCAGGAGCTGCCAAAATGCGCGACCCACGGTCGGTCGTCTGTGCAATATCGAACAGACGAATTCGCGCTTCAAGCGCAGACTTCACCAAAAATTCGCTTGGCGCGTGATCCGCACAGGTGTACCAGACGCGAGGGTTGGCGTGGGGGATTATGAAAGCACTGCTGCTGAAATACTGGGATTCACTTCGATCCAGCTTCTGGTTCGTGCCGGCGGCCATGGCGTGCCTGGCCGTGGTACTGGCCTTCGCCGCTGTCGAGTTGGACAAGGCCGTTGGTGAGGACTGGCTGGAGCGCCTGGGCTGGAGCTATTCCGGTGGAGCCGAAGGCGCCAGTCTGCTCCTGGGTACCGTGGCCGGGTCGATGATTGCCATCGCCGGGACCGTGTTCTCGATGACCCTGGTGGCGATGTCGCTCGCCTCGTCCCAGTTGGGGCCCCGCCTGCTGCGCAACTTCATGCGCGACACCGCCAACCAGGTGGTGCTGGGCACCTTTGTGGCCACCTTCGTGTACTGCCTGCTCGTGCTGCGCACCATCCGGCGCGCCGACGAGATGGTCTTTGTTCCCCATCTGTCTGTCAGCATCGGTGTGATGCTGGCCGTGGTCAGCATCGGGGTGCTGATCTACTTCATCCACCACGTCTCGGTCTCGATTCAGGCCAATGAGGTCGTGGCACGGGTGGGCAGGGAACTGGAGGAAGGGATCGACAGGCTGTTTCCCCGTCAATTGGGCAAGCCTGAGTCCGAGCCCGCGAACGGGACAGGAGAGGCAAGCCTGCCAGCGGGGTTCAAGCGCGAGGCCCGTCCCGTGGGCGCGCACAAAGACGGCTACCTCCAGTTGATCGATGCCGACGCCCTGATGAACCTGGCGGGTCAAGATGACCTGCTGCTGCGGCTGGAGCGCCGGCCCGGGCACTACCTCGTCAAAGGCCAGGCAATGGTCATGGTCTGGCCCGGCGAGCGTGTGAATGAGGACCTGGTGGAGCAGTTGAACGACGCTTTCGTGCTCGGCGACCAGCGCACAGCCACCCAGGATGTCGAGTTCTCGTTCCTGCAACTGGTCGAAATCGCCGTGAGGGCGCTGTCCCCAGGCATCAATGATCCGTTCACGGCGATCGCCTGCGTGGATCGACTGGGATCGGCCCTGTGTCGTCTGGCCCGATGCGACATGCCATCACCGCTGAGGTTCGATGGTGACGGACGGTTGCGGCTGGTGGCGCCGGGTGCCACGTTTGCAGGCATCGCCGACACGGCCTTCAACCAGATCAGGCAGAGCGCCCGATCAAACCCGGCCGTGGCGATCCGCATGCTCGATGCCATCGCCCAGATCGCCTGCCACGTGCATCACCCGCAGGACTTGCACTGCCTCCAGCGTCATGCCGACATGATCGTCAGAGGGGCGCGGGAAGCTGTGCCGGAAGCGGACGACCTGGCCGCCGTCGAGGTGAGTTTCACGGCAGTAAGACAAGCGCTGCGCGAGTTTCAAGGCTGACGCTTGCGACGGTTCTCGTAATCAAGCGCTCACTGCAGTCCTGGCGTCTGAGGCGCTTTAAAAATTGGCCGCAAACAGCGAATGATTGGATTGCACACGTGACACCCGCAACCACTTGGCTGCGTCAAGCAAGTCATTCAAGAGGATCAACCTGGGTACATCCCTGATTGACGGAGAAGTGCTCAGCAATGCTGCCCAAGACCCGAAAGTTGTTGGCCACGGCGTCCGCGCTGACCCAGGAAGAAGCGAACCATTTCCGTCGAAGCATCGGGGCCTTCGGGGTCCGTGTACGAACCTTCCGAGCTTCCGCCGGACCAGGCATGCGTTCCTCCATGCACCGCCCAGTTCTCGACCCGGGTGCGACCGGCCGGGTCCACGTAACGAGTCGTTGTCGAGTCGTGGCCAATTGTCGAAACCAATCGCAAGGCAGCGTTTTGTACCAAGGCATCCGAGCCCTCAGGAAAGCTGTGAAGTGCCTGCTGGACGATGGCCTCCCCATTGGACACGGCCACGGTCCGGTCACAGTCTCCGTGAAAAACGATTGTCGGGACACCATGGCAGTCCGCGCTATCGGCACTCGTCGGGGGAGAGCCCAACCGAAGCGTCGTACCGAACGGATCACCTAGCTGCATTGCAAAGAACGCAGACAGTACGTTGTTGGCAGCACCAAGCGGGAGCCCTGAGTGCGCGCCTACAGCAGAGAAAATGTCAGGGTACGTCTTGCCCAAGATGACGGCCATCGCCGCGCCAGACGAAAGCCCGGCCACGAAGACGCTGTTCATGTCGATGTCGTGGGTTTCTGCAATTGCACCGATGACTCCCGCGAGTTGTGATGGCTCGGCACCCTCCCGCGTCTGCTCAAGAGGCTTGAACCAGCTCCAGCAGCTTGCGTTGTTTGTCACTGACGTCTGGGCCGGGTACGCGACCAGAAAGCCATGCACGTTGGCCAGTTCGTTCATCCGCGTACCCGCTGCAAAGTCGTCTGGGGTTTGTTTGCAACCGTGCAACATCATCAGCAATGTTCGGGGCCGCGCCGAACGCCTGGCAGGCACATACAACTTGTAGGCACGACTCTCAGAACCGCTCTCGTATGCGTGCGAAGTGAATTCCCCGGACGCGACCCGTTCAGGCGCGTTGCGCGTCATCTTTCGAGATGGAAGGTTCATGGGTTCTCCGGGATAACAGTAAAGGCTGCGAGCAGCGGGTTGAGCTACTAAACAGCTTAGGTACCGCGCATTCAACTGTCGGTTCGTCAGCGTACGCAGCTGCACCTTGGCGCGATGTCCCAAAAGCCGCCGATCTTGATAGAACCCGCCGCGATAAAGGGCCACAACCCTCTCGTGATGCATCGCCGAGGCCGGGGTCTTCATCACACTTTCCGGGCTCAACCTGCTGAGCTGAAACATCAGATCGATCCCCGCCTGCAGCACCGTTCGCTAGCGCACAGACGACGCCGCGGGAGCAAGACACACTGTAAACGTGCTGTATTTCCCGCTGGTTGCCGTCCCGGTCAGAGCGCCTATGGCAGGCCGCATGGTGCGGCAGACATCGTCGGTGTGCGACCGGTTGACCCAGGGCCCGTCCGAATGAATCGAGAACCCACAGTCCCGCAGGCCGGCGTGGTCGTGGCGGTCCGCGGCAGCGTCGTGGACATGCGGTTCGAGGGCGGGTTGCCTGCCATTCACACCCTGCTGCGTGCCGGAGACGGCGGTCGGGTGGCCATTGAGGTGCTGTCGCAGCGCGATGCAAGCCACGTGCGCGGCATCGCGCTGACCCCCACGCAAGGCCTGGCGCGTGGCATGCCTGTGCAGCACACCGGTGGGCCGCTGCAGGCGCCGGTTGGCAAGGCCATCCTGTCGCGCATGTTTGACGTCTTCGGCCACACCATCGACCGTGAGCCGGCTTTGGCCGACATGCAGTGGCGCACGGTGCACCGTGCGCCGCCGCCGCTGGTGCGCCGCTCGACGACCTCCGAGGTGTTCGAGACCGGCATCAAGGCCATCGATGTGCTCACGCCGCTGGAGCGTGGTGGCAAGGCGGGCCTGTTCGGCGGCGCCGGCGTGGGCAAGACGGTGTTGCTGACCGAGATGATTCACAACATGGTCGGCAACCAGGAAGGTGTAAGCATTTTCTGCGGCATTGGTGAACGTTCGCGAGAAGGCGAGGAGCTGTACCGCGAGATGAAGGCGGCTGGCGTGCTGCCCCACATGGTGATGATCTTCGCGCAGATGAACGAGCCGCCCGGCGCACGCTTTCGCGTCGGCCACGCGGCGCTGACGATGGCTGAGTACTTTCGCGACGACGAGCACCGCGATGTGTTGCTGCTGGTCGACAACATCTTCCGCTTCATCCAGGCTGGCGCCGAGGTCTCGGGCCTGATGGGGCAGATGCCGTCGCGCCTGGGTTACCAGCCAACCATGGGCACCGAACTGGCGGCCCTGGAAGAGCGCATCGCCAACACCGACAGCGGCGCCATCACCGCGATTCAGGCGGTGTACGTGCCGGCCGACGACTTCACCGATCCCGCGGCGGTGCACACCTTCTCGCACCTCTCGGCGTCCATCGTGCTGTCACGCAAACGCGCCAGCGAGGGCCTTTTCCCGGCCATCGACCCGCTGCAGTCGAGCTCGAAGATGGTCACGCCAGGCATCGTCGGCGAGCGCCACTACGCCCTGGCGCAGGCCATCCGCCGCACATTGGCCCAGTACGCAGAGCTGAAGGACATCATCGCGATGCTTGGGCTGGAGCAGTTGTCCCCCGAGGATCGAAAAGTTGTGGCCCGCGCGCGCCGGCTTGAGCGTTTCCTCACGCAGCCCTTCTTCACCACCGAGCAGTTCACCAGTCTCACCGGAAAACTTGTGAGCCTGAATGACGCACTGGACGGCTGCGAACGGATTTTGGCCGACGAGTTCAAGGACCTGCCCGAGAGCGCGCTGTACATGATCGGCGCGGTGGATGAAGCCACGGCCAAGGCGAAAGGGAAAGCCAAGCCCGATCCTGAGCAGCAGACCACCAAGGAGGACGCTCGTGCCCTCGATGACGCTTAAGGTGCTGCTGCCCTTCGAGGTTTTTGCACAAGAGCAGGGGGTGACCAGCATCGTCGTCGAGACGGCGCAAGGTTCGTTTGGCCTGCTGCCGCAGCGGCTCGATTGCGTCGCGGCCCTGGTGCCGGGCATCCTGAGCTTCGAGTCCGAATCCCTAGGCGAAGTCTTCCTGGCGCTGGACGAGGGCGTTCTGGTCAAGACCGGCCCGATGGTGGTGATCTCCGCGCGGCGTGCGTTGCGCGGCGATGATCTTTCCCGCCTGCGCGATGCGGTCGAACAGGAGTTCCTGACGCTGGACGCACAGGAGGAAGCCATGCGCACCGCGATGGCCCGGCTGGAGACCGGCTTCATGCGCCGGTTCGCGTCGATGCGGGACCGCCCTTCATGACCCGGGACCCGAAGCCCACTCGCTCGGTGCCGCCGCCGGGCGATCAAACCCTGATGGATCAGGTCCGAGTCAAGGCTGCACGCAAGCTCAGGGCTCGTCGCAGCGGAACGCCTGGGGTCTGGTTCGGCCTCGGCATGATGGGTCTGATCGGTTGGTCTGTGGCCGTGCCCACACTGCTGGGCGCCGCGCTTGGCCTCTGGCTCGACCAGCTGTATCCCGGTGGTCGCTCCTGGACCTTGGCGCTGCTGATGGCCGGGTTGACCATCGGCTGCCTGAACGCCTGGCATTGGGTGTCAAAGGAAAACAAGGCAATGCACGACGAGCTGGAGGACGGCGATGCCTGAACACGGCAGCGGGTTCCTGGTCTGGGCGGGTGCGCTGCTGGCGGGTGGCGTGCTGGGCGCCGTCTTTTTTGGGGGTCTGTGGTGGACGGTGCGTCGTGGTGCCACCTCGCCGACGCCGGCTCGATGGTTTCTCTTCAGCCTCATCGTGCGCACCGGCATCGTGCTGGCGGGGTTCTATGCCGTTGGTGC